>NZ_SDDX01000019.1 GCF_004115925.1 Lelliottia nimipressuralis | reverse complement strand
AAGTCCCCCCCTCGCACCAACGAGGCAATATCAAAAAGAATAAGATAACAGTGCGAAGGTGGCGGAATTGGTAGACGCGCTAGCTTCAGGTGTTAGTGTTCTTACGGACGTGGGGGTTCAAGTCCCCCTCTTCGCACCACTTATCTTATCTCCTCCCTGATTAACTCCCTGTCATTTCCCTATTATTTCAAACTCATCATTATTACCAGCATTCCACTGATCAGCGCGACGCAAGACGGCAGCAGAACGAAATGACGCAACTGCTTATGCCAAATCATTCCTGATGTGACCAGCAGACCCGACACGATAATCGCTTTCCAGACGTCCAATGAGAGATCGGCAAATGTCAGCCCAGCGATGACGATCCCCGGCAGCAACACACCCCATCCACTTCCCAGCGCCTTGCTCAACATGTTTTTCTCTCTCAATGCGATAATGATAACCAATATCATATGATAGGTTTTCTCATTTGTCAGCACTGGCCGATACATTCCGGCAACCTTTACCTTTCCCGTAATGACAGGAAATGAGTAAGGTGATAAATTGCACACCTGTTAACTATTTATAATAAATTTCTGATATTTTAGTCCCTGATTATTGCGCAGTATTTCATTCACATCGGCAGCCATTAGTTTGATTTAATTCAGAATTACTAAAAACATACCGACATGACAGCACAATCCTGGCGTTCATTACGTCACAAGAAATATCAGTTATCTTTACGTTTATTTTTATTCCTGAACGCCGTGTCAGCACTTTTTACTGTGTTCAATCCCTTATACAGCGTGCATACGCTGACCCTGCCTGTCGCGCTCATTTTCACACTCAGCCTGTCGCTGCTGGTCTGGCACTGGAAGAATAAAACCCGGCAGATCAATATTCCGCTGATTTCATTCATCTTTGGTGGAATCTGGGCCTGGCACATTGCCTGGAAATTTATGCTGGTCACGCAGGACCCTTATACCTTCCTGCTGCTGGCCCTGCTAAGCGTCCTGTTTATCGGCTCGCTGGCGTTTGCCAGTGATATCAAAGCGTTTACTATCCACTCGCTGCCGACATTTCTGGTCTGTCTGTGGTTTTGCACTCCCGAGTACTGGCCACGCATCGTTTACTCCCTCGCGCTGCCGATGATTGGGATTGCAATCCATCACGTAATTCAAAGACGTAACGACCGTTTTGCTCAGGACTTGCTGTACCGACTGCTTGAGGAGCGGGAAACGCTTAACGATCTGAGCATGATGGATCCGCTGACCGGCCTGTATAACCGCCGTGGCCTGCAAAGCCGCCTGGAGAATCTGCCTACGCTTGAGCAGGGAGAACATTTCGTTCTGCTGCTGGATATCGATCATTTCAAGGCCTATAACGACCACTACGGCCATATGATGGGCGATCAGGCGCTGATTCGGGTTTCGGCTGCGATCCGCGACGCCGTGCGCTCACGCGATATTGTCGCCCGTTTTGGCGGGGAAGAGTTTATGGTGCTACTGACCAGCGTCACGCTCGATCAGGCGCGCCAGACCGCCGAGCGTATTCGCCAGAAGGTCTACGACCTGAAGATCCCGCATATGTTTAATGAGAGCGTGGCGACCAACGTCACCATCAGTATTGGCATTGCGATTTATGAGTCAGAGGATATCGAAGCGGCGCTCGAAAAAGCGGATAAAGCGCTCTACGAAGCCAAGCACATGGGCCGCAACAATATCCTCTTAAGCCCTGAACTCCAGGCAGGATAAGCCCCACCTCCCGCTTTACCGACAAAAGGCTTGCGATCGGTTTGCTCTATAGCTAGGATTGGCAATCATTATCATTTAGATTTGTATCCTATTCTCCTATGGCTACTCGTTCCGCACAAATCGTTGATCCTGTCATCTGGCTAGCCCCTCCTGGCGCCGGGCGTTCAACGCTTGCGGATTCCGTACGGGAAACCATCGCCGAACATCGCGCTTACCTGCTCGATTTCATCAAGCTGGATGAACCCCATCCGCACCAGGCCATGACGCTGGCGCAGTGGTCTCGCCCGGCAGAAATGCACTCTTTGCTCGCGGTCTACTCCGATCATATCTATCGAAACCAGCCTAATCTTGCGCGAGAAAATAAACCGTTACTCTCCCTGTGGGCGCAATGGTACATCGGGCTGATGGTGCCTCCGCTGATGATAGCCCTGTTAACGCAGGACGCCGCGCTGGACCTTTCCCCGGAGCATTTCTTCGTCGAGTTTCATGAGACCGGCCGCGCGGCCTGCTTCTGGATTGACGTCCATGAGGATCGGAATACGACGGTGTTGTCCGCGCAGGAGCGTATGGAAACGCTGGTGAAACAGGCGCTCATTCCAGTGGTAAATGCGCTGGAAGAGACTGGCGATATCAACGGGAAGCTTATCTGGAGTAATACCGGGTATCTCATTCACTGGTATCTGACTGAGATGAAAGTGGTGCTGGGCGATGAGACCGTCGAGGCGCTGCGTCAGTCCTGTTTCTTTGCCAAACAGCTTTCAGATGGCCAGGATAATCCGTTGTTCCGCACCGTGGTGCCGCGCGACGGATTACTGGTTCGTCGGACCTGCTGCCAGCGCTATCGCCTGCCGGATGTTCAGCAGTGTGGTGACTGTACGCTGAAGTAATAACTTTACAGACAGCCCTCTTTCAGCGGGGGAAAATGCAAATACAAAAACGGCAACCGAAGTTGCCGTTTTGCTTTTTGATTAAGCCACTTGCTGGCTATCCTCTTCAGCACGCTGTGCTTCTTCGGCTTCCTGCTCCAGCAACTGCTTCTCGTACACTTTAAAGAACGGGTAGTAGATGATGGCAGAGACCAGCGCCAGCAGGATGACCAGCACCGCCGCACGGAAGTCCCAGCCCAACGCCCACGCAGCACCCACAGGGGCCGGAGCGGTCCACGGCACCACAGAAATCACGCGTCCAATCAGATCCAGCTTCATGGCGGCCCATGCGAGCACCGCGTTAACCATCGGTGCCAGCAGGAATGGAATGAAGAACACAGGGTTCATCACGATTGGCGTACCGAAAATTACTGGTTCGTTAATGTTAAAGAAGCTTGGTACAACGCTTAAACGGCCAATGGAGCGCAGGTGTGCGGAACGGCTGCGCAGATAGCAGATCACCAGCCCCATCGTGGCGCCCGAGCCACCGATGACGATAAAGAAGGTCCAGAACGCTTCCATAAAGATATGCGGCAGTGGCGCACCCTGAGCCAGCGCGGTCTGGTTCATGCCCAGATTAGTCAGCCAGAACATCTGCAGCATGCCTGACACAATCGCAGCGCCGTGGATCCCGGCAAACCACAGCAGGTGACCAATCAACACAGCCAGCAGAATTGCAGGCAGAGAATCCGCCGCTGACACCAGCGGTTTAAAGATCGACATAATCGCCTGAGGGATTAGCATGTCGAACTGAGACTGAATAAACAGGCTCAGCGGATAAAGCGTAAGCACCACAACCAGCACCGGGATCAGCAGATCAAATGAGTTTTTGATCATCGGTGGCACCTGGTCCGGCAGACGAATGCCAATATTGTGTGCCTTCAGGAAACGCATCATCTCCACGCAGTACACGGCCACCAGAATCGCAGTAAATATGCCGGTCCCGCCCAGGCTATCGACTGGCATCGCCCCTTTGGTTTTCGGTGCAGCAACCAGTAAAAATGCCATCAGCGACAGCATCGCGCACATGAACGGGTCGAGCTGATGTGACTTAACGTAGTGCTTACCCAGGTTGTAGGCGATAGCCGCACAGATATAGATCGACATGATTCCCATGGTCATATCGAACGGGGTCAGGATCTGCCCTTCGAACTGTTTCGCCATATCCAGCCACGCACGGGCAAAGCCCCATGTGGTGTCCGGTGAGAAAGGCGGGTAAGCAAATACCAGCAAGAAGGAGCCGACAATCATAAAGGGCATCGCGGAAATAAATCCGTCACGAATCGCCATCACGTGGCGCTGGGAGGAGATACGCCCGGCGACGGGACTGACATAGTTTTCAACGAACCGGAAAATAAGATTAAACGCAGCATGGTTGGCAGACATAGTGGGGCTCCTGTCAGACGTTCAGTTTGGACGCAGACGCGCCACACGGTGATCCATACATCATTGTCACCACCTTGCTGGTTCGTGTACCAGCGGTACCGCTCGGACAAATTGGTTTCATATTCGACTCTTATTATTGGATACAGGGGAAGTTACACCGTCAGTATTAATCTCTCCATCACACTCTGCAACCGGTTACTGTAACCGGTTTCCGTGAATGTGAAGGCGATCCAGAAAACGAGTGAACAGAATATTTGTTACCTAAGAGATATTTACAGAGCATAATTTCTTATGACAGATTACGCAGGATATTTGTCAGGAGATAACAATGAGTTTGCAGTCCGTACGGCAATTTTTTGCTGACAATGCCCCGGATATTGATGTCATCGAGCTTAGCCAAAGCACCGCAACGGTTGCACTGGCCGCAGCCGCCCATCATGTCGAGCCGGGACAGATAGCGAAAACCTTATCACTGAAGGTTAAAAACGAGGTGATTCTGGTGGTCGCAAAAGGCGATGCACGCCTGGATAACAAAAAACTGAAAAATGCTTTTGGCGCGAAAGCGCGGATGCTGTGCAGTGATGAAGTGGTGACGCTAACCGGGCATCCCGTTGGTGGAGTTTGCCCTTTCGGTCTGGAGACTCCGCTGGCCGTTTACTGCGACGTTTCCCTTAAACACTATGAGGAAGTGCTTCCTGCGGCCGGGTCAATTCACAGCGCAGTGCGTATCGCGCCTGAGCGAATGGCTGAGCTTACATCGGCTAAATGGATTGATGTCTGCATCTGATCGCTGCGCCAGGTTCCTCTGGCGCAATGATGCACAATGAAAAGCACTACGCCGCCTTAACAGTCAGTTTCAGCTCACGCATGGGCAACTGCCCCAGAATATCTGCCGCATGCAGCAGCCCCACATCGGAACTCACCCCCAGCTTCACCATCACATTATATTTGTGTGCGCGAACGGTTTTGATATTGCGTTTAAGCTGCTCCGCAATTTCGGGGATGGAAAGGCCCGCCGAAAGATGGCGCATAATCGCCCGCTCCATTGGGCTTAACATTCTGGACAAGCTTCCTTGCCAGTGGGCAAACGCGTTGTTATTGACTCGCTCTGTTTCGCTTAACAGAATGATCAGCAGTTTTTGCAGCTCCGCCAGTGAGGCCGACTTACTGATTATTCCGTGAAGACGGGAAGGCGTCAGTTGACCGATCAATCTTGCCTCAACGTCGTCTGCTGCCAGAATAATGCGCTGTATACCACTGTGTGTCAGGGCCAGTTCTCGCAGTGACACCAGACAATTTCTTCGTTCTTCTCGCACATCTGAAAGCGAATAGATCACTGAGAAAAAAGGAGTCTGTGAAAGCGCAGCCTTGAAACTGCTAAAGTTTTTAAACAGATGAAGGCGATATTCGCTAAATGGCGCGATGGCAAAGAGATGTTCAAGCCCCACGGCACTCATCGTGCATTGGTCTATGACAGCAATATCTCTTCCTGAGGCATTTGTTTCCATTCCTTTTGCTCTCCATAGGCTGAGATTAAGTTCAGCTCTCTCATTCCCTGTGTACTATTGATCCATGCGTACATTTCTGCATTTCCGTGCAGAGATAAACGACGCATCGCACTATTTTTTTGCGCACTGACGGTTTTATTGCTTTTTTTCAGTAACGTGGCGATTTGGTTTATTCCCCAGCCTTTTCCAAGCAGACGTAATACTTTACGTTCCGAGAGGGTCAGTATTACAGGGACTTTATACTCATTATCATCAACTCGCGGCTCAGGTGATAACAGCGTCTGACTTATTCGGTCGGAATACTCGCTCCCCGCGCGGATCGCGTTGATGACGCCTTCGATAGGTTCCATATCCGAAAGCAGCGTGCTTTCAGGGCGTATGAGCAACTCAACAGCAAGAGGGTAAAGAGGACGTGAGACCAGAAAAATCCAGTGGATATCCCGGTACTGACTTAATAACAGATAATAGTGTTCAAGCGCGCCGCGAGGGTTGACGTAATCACCTGAAATATCAGCAACCACGACAGATGCACGATTTAAATTCTGTAAAGTCAGATCGTCATGTGTGCGGCAAAAAGACACGTCATATTCTGGAAAATGGCTGGCCATGATGCCGCCCAGACCGGTTTGCATCACCGGGATTTTACTGATAACGATTACTGATTTTCCCTTCACTGGTGACATAGATTCTCCGAATCCTTTCTTCATCTAATTAATGATATTAAAATCACGGCTCAGACATGGGCATTATCCTGACCCTAAGTTATTAGTACAGGTTATATTAACGATAACAACTATAATCCTGACATTGTTAAATCCGAGGATAATATAATACAAAAATCAGAATAACATAATAGTCCTTGCACAAAATATTAAACGCATCAAACTAAATTAATAAATTATATATATCATCAATTAGTATTCACGAAATAAATAAAAAACACCCCAGACCGCTCTGCGCCTGCCGTTGCATCCTGCCACTGATTGCACAAATGTTGATCTGACCCCGAGCCAGACAGGCTGCCGTTTGTGCTAAAAGTAAACATTCCAGACACTCTGGCAGTTCTCATTTTCAGGGCAACCAATGCAGGCAGATCAGTCGTCACAACGCGCCGCCACGCGACTATGCATACAGTGCGGTCTTTTCTTATTACAACATGGCGCAGAGAGCGCATTGGTCGAAGAGCTGTCGACCCGCCTGGGTCTGGCGCTGGGGATGGACAGCGTAGAAAGCTCAATCTCGTCTAACGCCATCGTGCTGACCACCATAAAAGAGGGCCAGTGTCTGACGTCGACGCGCAAAAACCAGGATCGCGGCATCAATATGCACGTGGTCACCGAAGTGCAGCACATCGTCATCATGGCTGAACACAAGCTTCTGGACTTGCCCGGCGTTGAAAAACGGTTCAACCAGATTAAGCCGCTGCGCTACCCGCGCTGGTTAGTCGTGCTGATGGTGGGGCTGTCCTGCGCCTGTTTTTGCAAACTGAATAATGGCGGATGGGACGGCGCGGTGGTGACCTTTTTCGCCAGCGCCATCGCCATGTACGTGCGCCAGCTCCTGACGCAGCGCCATATGCATCCGCAGATAAACTTTTGTCTCACTGCCTTTGTCGCAACAACCGTCTCCGGTCTGCTGCTGCGCCTGCCTGTGTTTGTCAGCACACCGAGCGTCGCCATGGCGGCCAGCGTCCTGCTGCTGGTACCGGGTTTTCCGCTGATCAACGCCGTCGCTGATATGTTTAAAGGGCACATCAATACGGGTCTGGCACGCTGGGCGATTGCGAGCCTGTTAACCCTCGCGACCTGCATCGGTGTGGTCATGGCCATGACACTCTGGGGGCTGCGCGGATGGGCATAATCGACTTTTTATTCGCTCTGGCACAAGACATGGCGCTGGCTGCCATTCCTGCCGTGGGCTTTGCGATGGTCTTTAACGTGCCGCAGCGCGCGCTACCCTGGTGCGCCCTGCTGGGCGCTATCGGTCATGGTTCGCGAATGGTAATGATGACCGCCGGGTTTAACATCGAATGGTCAACATTTATGGCCTCGATGCTGGTCGGCTGTATCGGCATTCAGTGGTCGCGCTGGTATCTGGCGCACCCGAAAGTGTTCACCGTGGCGGCGGTGATCCCGATGTTCCCCGGCATATCCGCCTACACAGCAATGATCTCGGCGGTGAAGATCAGCCACTTCGGCTACAGCGAGCCGCAAATGATCCTGCTGTTGAGCAATTTCCTCAAAGCCTCGTCCATCGTCGGCGCGCTCTCCATCGGTCTGTCGATTCCCGGTTTGTGGCTCTACAGAAAGCGCCCACGCGTTTGAATTTGTGTTCTCCCGCTGCCATGGCGATAATCCCTGCATTCTGTTTGGCGATGTAAGGAGTGGAAGTGGCTAACCCTGGCAGCGAATTCCCCGACCACCATGATGATTCCAGCCTGAAGGACAAAATTTTTCAGAGCGCGATTACCCTGTTTGCCGAATACGGTCTGAACGGCGCGCGAATGGAGCAGATTGCCGAAAAAGCCGGCACCACCAAGCGCATGGTGGTTTATCACTATAAAAACAAAGAGAACCTCTATCTTCAGGCGCTGGAGTACGTTTACACCGAGATCCGCGCCAGCGAAAAACAGCTTAGTCTGTCAGGACTGCCGCCCGTTGAAGCGCTGGTCCATCTGGTGGAAGCAACCTTTGACTACCACGCCGATCACCCGGATTACATTCGCATTATCTGCATGGAGAACATGCAGCGTGGCCGCTTTATGCAGCAGTCCAGCTATCTGCGTCAGGTTAATCGCAGCGCGCTCGAACTGCTGGAAGCGATCCTGCAGCGTGGCAAAGAGAAGCAGCTGTTTAATCAGACCGTTGATGCGCGCGACCTGCACCGTTTGATCAGCAGCTTCAGTTTTCATTACGTCGCCAACAGCTATACCTTCACGCTGCTGTTTGAAGACGGCGCCGATGAGCAGGCCCAGCGCCAGCACTATCGCAAAATGGCCGTTCAGGTGGCCCTTCGCTATACCTGTCCATAAAATTGCTTGCAATTAAATCGCGCACTACCTATATTCATTTCATGAACGCGAAAACGAACGACACCACCGCTGCGCTGATGCTGGATAACCAGCTCTGTTTTGCCCTCTACTCGGCAAATCTGGCGCTCAATAAGCTGTACCGGCAACTGCTGGCACCGCTTAACCTGACCTACCCGCAGTATCTGGTGATGCTGATTTTGTGGGAGCAGGATGACATTACGGTGTCGGAGATTGGCGAACGTCTGTTCCTGGATTCCGCCACCCTCACCCCGCTGCTGAAGCGTCTGGAAAGCGCTGGTCTGCTTGTCCGTCAGCGCTCGCGCCAGGACGAACGCCAGGTCGCCGTCACCTTAAGTGATGAAGGCCGCGCCCTCCAGCAGCAGGCGAAAAGTATTCCCCAGGCCGTGGGCTGTGCCGCACAATGCGATGCGGATTCCATGCTCGCTCTCAAGCAGCAGCTTGAGCAACTGCGCCAGCAGCTTCATCGCGCCTGAGGCTATAGTTAATAAGATTTTGTTTACCCATATATATCGCGCACTATTTAATAGCGCGCATAACCGTAAGATGAGGAACCTGCCATGTCTTTAGAAAAAGTTGTTTATACCGCCAAAGCCAAAGCCACCGGAGGCCGTGATGGCCGTGCGACCTCTTCCGATGGCGTTCTGGATGTCAAACTGGGCGTACCGAAAGAGATGGGCGGTATGGGTGGCGAAGTCACCAACCCAGAGCAGCTGTTTGCGGCGGGCTACTCTGCCTGCTTCCTGGGCGCGATGAAATTTGTCTCTGCCCGTGACAAAATCGCGCTGCCGAAAGATGCGTTTATCGAAGGTGAAGTTGGCATTGGTCCACTGCCAACCGGTTTTGGTATCGAAGCCAAACTGAATATCCACGTGCCAGGTATGGACGAAGCTGAAGCCAAAAAGCTGGTCGACGCGGCGCATATCGTTTGCCCGTACTCTAACGCAACCCGCGGCAATATTGATGTGACGCTGAATATCATCGCCTGATAAGCCCCGTCGTATGCAGCCCCGGTGCGCGCAGTGCCACCGGGGAAATCCCCCTCCGTCCCCCCTTCTCTCTGTGCTACTATGACCCCATATCACGACGTCGTATCCCAGTAGAGAAAGTGTTATGTCATCCAGACTCCTGACCACCAGCGTCGCCGGAATCGATGCCTTTGTGCGCGATCCCCGTGGCATCTTAACCAAAGCCGATGGCGGTACACTCGCTGTGTTTGCCGATAACGCGCCCGCGTTTTACGCCATCACGCCTGAACGCCTGGCACAGCTTTTGGATATTGAAGCGCGTCTGTCGCGCCCGGTCAGTGACGTCGCGTTAGATACACAATTCTTTGAAGAACGGACCAGTGCGCCGGTTGCCGTCCCGATGGGCAAATTTGCGATGTACTCTGGCTGGCAGCCGGATGCGGATTTCCAGCGCCAGGCCGCCCTGTGGGGTATCGCCCTGACGCAGACCGCCACGCCGGAAGAGCTGGCCGCGTTTGTCGCGTACTGGCAGGCCGAAGGCAAAGTGTTCCACCACGTGCAGTGGCAGCAAAAGCTCGCGCGCAGTATTCAGATCAACCGCGCCAGCAACGGCGGCCAGCCTAAGCGCGATATCAACACCATTTCCGAACCCGATAATCAGATCCCACCAGGATTCAGAGGATGATATGAAAAACGTCGGCGACCTGATGAAACGTCTGCAAAAAATGATGCCTGCCAACGTGAAGCCAGCCTTCACCTCGGGTGAAGAGCTGCTGGCCTGGCAAAAAGAGCAGGGAAAGATGCGCTCAGAAGCCCTGACGCGGGAAAACCGCGCCATGAAAATGCAGCGTACCTTCAACCGCTCCGGCATTCGTCCCCTGCATCAGAACTGTTCCTTCGATAACTATCGCGTGGAAAACGACGGTCAGATGATGGCCCTCGCCAAAGCACGCCAGTATGTCGAAGAGTTCGACGGCAGCATCGCCAGCTTTATCTTCAGCGGCAAACCGGGCACCGGCAAAAACCACCTTGCGGCGGCCATCTGTAATGAGCTGCTGCTGCGCGGAAAATCGGTTCTGATCATTACCGTCGCAGACATCATGTCGGCGATGAAAGACACCTTCAGCAACCGCGAAACCACGGAAGAGCAACTGCTGAACGATCTGAGCAACGTCGACCTGCTGGTTATTGACGAAATCGGCGTCCAGACCGAATCCCGCTACGAAAAAGTAATTATCAATCAGATCGTTGACCGTCGCTCCTCGTCGAAGCGCCCGACCGGCATGCTCACCAACCATAAAGCGGAAGAGATGACCAAGCTGCTGGGTGAGCGCGTCATGGACCGCATGCGCCTCGGCAACAGCTTATGGGTGAACTTCACCTGGGATAGCTACCGCGATCGCGTTACCGGCAAAGAGTATTAGGATATTTCCAGGAATGGCGCGCCTTTCACAGGTATATACTGAAGCCACTTCCAGCCCGATAAGGGCCTTTTAGAGTGCATTTTATGAAAAAAAATCTTCTTCTCAGCACAGCATTTAGCGTCGTTCTGCTCACCGGTGCCGCCCACGCGGCCTCCTGGCAGGAGTCACTCTCCAGCGCAGCGAACGAACTGAGCAAAAGCAGCGGTAGCGCCCAGAGCGGCGGGCTGTCTGCTTCGTCCCTCACCAGCCTGCTGGGCGGCAGCAATCAGAGTCTGAGCGCTGGCACCATGAACAACGCGGCGGGTATTCTGGGCTACTGCGCCAAGCAGAAGCTGGCGTCAGTCACTGACACGCAGAACATTAAAAACCAGGTATTAGATAAACTGGGGCTGGATACGCAAGAGCAGAAGCAGGACACCAACTATATGGATGGGATCCAGGGCCTGCTAAATGCTAAAGACGGCCAACAGCTGAACCTGAGCACCCTCGGTGACTCCGCGCTGGCGAAACAGGTGAAGACCAAAGCCTGCGATCTGGTGCTGAAACAAGGCGTTAATTTCCTCTCCTGATTCATCCCATTTTCTGCCACAACACGCCGCGATTGTTCCGTTACTCTGACAACGCGGCGCTAGACTCGTATTTTGCTCATTCTTTTACGTCTCAGCCCGCGTATAACGCGATGCGACGGCGATCAAAATTTCCACTTTCTAAACCAAATCCTAACAACAGCACATTTTAGTGACACTAGAATTGCAGCTATGTGACTTCGCCATTAAATTGTATCAACCAAAAAATAATCAGTTAGCCAGCTAAGCGACTGGCGCTATTGAGGATAAGCTGTTGTCAGAGTTTATTTCCCTTGCCCTGTTCCTGGCTTCCGTTGGCATCTATGCCTGGAAGGCCGGCCGCAACACCTGGTGGTTTATTGCCACATTACTGGTGTTGGGTATTTTTATTGTTTTAAACATTACCCTGTACGCCAGCGATTACTTTACCGGTGACGGCATCAACGACGCCGTGCTGTACACACTCACCAATAGTCTGACGGGCGCAGGAGTTAGTAAGTACATACTTCCTGGCGCAGGGCTGGTTCTGGCGCTAGTGGCGGTGTTTGGTACCCTCGGCTGGGTGCTGCGTCGCCGCCGCCATCTTCCGCATCATATGGGTTATAGCCTGTTGGCCCTGGTGCTGGCGCTCGGTTCCGTTGATGCCAGCCCGGCCTTCCATCAGATTACGGAGCTGGTGAAATCCCAGTCCCGCGACGGCGATACCGATTTCACCGCGTATTACAAAGAGCCGTCAAAAACCATCGCCCACCCGAAACTGAATCTGGTTTATATCTACGGCGAGAGCCTTGAGCGCACCTATTTCGATAACGACGCCTTCCCGAACCTGACCCCAGATCTCGGTCCGCTGAAAGACGAAGGGCTGGACTTCAGCCACACGGCGCAGTTGCCGGGCACCGATTACACCATCGCCGGGATGGTCGCCTCTCAGTGCGGCATTCCGCTGTTCGCGCCGTTCGAGGGTAACGCCTCCGCGTCGATGTCGAGCTTCTTCCCGCAGAATATTTGCCTCGGCGATATCCTCAAAAACTCCGGCTACGAAAACTACTTCATGCAGGGGGCCAACCTGCGCTTCGCCGGGAAAGACGTGTTCCTGAAATCCCACGGTTTCGATCACCTTTACGGTGCTGAAGAGTTAAAAACCACCGTCGCCGACCCGTCTTATCGCAATGACTGGGGCTTCTACGACGACACGGTGCTGGACGAAACCTGGAAGAAATTCGAGGAGCTGTCTAAATCCGGCAAACGCTTCTCACTGTTTGCCTTAACCGTGGATACACACCACCCGGACGGCTTTATCTCGCGCACCTGCGAGCGCAAAAAATACGCGATCAACGGCAAGGACAATCAGTCGTTCAGCGCCGTGACCTGCAGCCAGGAACACATCGCCGCGTTTATCAATAAAATCAAAACCTCGCCGTATTTCAAAAACACGGTGATCGTGGTCTCTTCCGACCATCTGGCGATGAAAAACACCGCGTGGGATGAGCTGAACAAGCAGGATCGAAGCAACCTGTTCTTTGTGATGCGCGGCGACCAGCCTCAGCAGGAGGTCATCGCCACGAAACGTAACACCATGGATAACGGCGCAACGGTGCTGGATATTCTGGGCGGCGATAACTTCATCGGGCTGGGGCGCAGCACGCTCTCCGGCCAGTCGCTCTCTGAAGTCTTCCTCAATATGAAAGAGAAGATTCTGGCGTGGAAACCGGACGTGATCCGCCTGTGGAATTTCCCGAAAGAGATGAAAGATTTCACCATCGACCAGCAGAAAAACATGATTGCCTTCTCGGGCAGCCATTTCCGCCTGCCGCTGCTGCTGCGCGTCTCCGATAACCGCGTCGAACCGCTGCCGGAGAGCGAATACTCCGCGCCGCTGCGCTTCCAGCTGGCCGACTTCGCCCCGCGCGATAACTTCGTCTGGATCGATCGCTGCTACAAAATGGGCCAGCTGTGGTCCCAGCCGCTGTCGATTTCAACGGACTGGTGCGTGTCGCAAGGCCAGCTCGGCGGCGAACAAATCGTGCAGCGCGTCGATAAAGATCAGTGGAAAGGCAAAACCGCGTTCAAGGATACGGTGATTAACACCGACCGCTATCAGCGCAACGTGGATATGCTGAAAGTGGTCGATAACGATATTCGCTATAAAGCTGACAGCTTCGTGTTTAACGTGGCGGGAGCGCCGGAAGAGGTGAAGCAGTTTAGCGGTATTTCGCGCCCGGAATCCTGGGGACGCTGGTCCAACGCACAGCTCGGCGATGAGGTGAAAATCGAATACGCCCAACCGCTGCCGGAGAAATTTGATCTGGTGATCACCGCGAAAGCCTTCGGCCCGAATGCCAACAAACCGATCCCGGTGCGTATCGGCGACAAAGAGCAGACGATAACCCTTGGCAACGAAGTGAGTACCACCACGCTGCATTTCGAGAACCCGTCTCGCAGCAATACGGTCGTGATCGTTCCGCCCGATCCGCAATCAACGAACGAGGGCAATATTCTCGGGCATTCGCCGCGCAAACTGGGGATTGGGATGGTCGAAATGAAAGTGGTACAGAACGCCGGTTAACGGCACATCTGCGTGTATGTCGGGTAAGCACAGCGCCACCCGACAACATCACAAATGCCTAAAGCGCCCCGCCTGAACAGGGCGCTTTTTTACATCAGAAGGTTTCCCAGTTTTCACTGGACGCGGTCGTCGCGGCAGCTGCTTTACGCCCCTTCGCCGAGATTACTGGCGTTTTCAGACCGGCGTTATCGCGTGATTTCTGCTGCTCTTGCTGAATGCGGAAGACCGCCACAGCCTGCGTCAGACGGCTCGCCTGCTCTTCCAGCGCGGCGGCTGCCGCTGCGGACTCTTCCACCAGCGAGGCGTTCTGCTGCGTCACACGGTCCATCTCCGCCACAGCCAGGCCGACCTGGTCGATACCGCGGCTCTGCTCATCAGACGCAGAGGCGATTTCGCCCATAATGTCGGTCACGCGGGTCACCGCATTCACGATTTCACCCATCGTTTCACCGGCGCTTTCCACCAGAGTAGAACCCAGCTCAACGCGGCCTACGGAGTCCTCGATCAGGCTCTTGATTTCGCGTGCCGCCTGGGCGCTACGCTGTGCCAGGTTACGCACTTCGCCTGCCACCACCGCAAATCCACGGCCCTGCTCACCTGCGCGCGCAGCTTCGACGGCGGCGTTCAGCGCCAGGATGTTGGTCTGGAAGGCAATACCGTCGATCACGCTGATGATGTCAGCGATTTTCTGCGAACTGCCGGCGATGTCACGCATGGTTTGCACCACGTTATCCACCACTTTCCCGCCTTTCTGCGCGGTCTCGGATGCACTCAGCGCCAGATTACTCGCCTGACGGGCGTTTTCGGCGTTCTGCTTCACGGTAGCGGTCAGCTGTTCCATGCTGGCAGCGGTCTCTTCGAGAGACGCGGCCTGCTGCTCGGTACGAGAAGAGAGGTCGTTGTTGCCGACAGAGATTTCGCTCGCGCCGCTGTAAATCGCGTTCGCGCCGTTACGCACGTCACCCACGGTGCTCACCAGCTCGCTCTGCATATGACGCAGGGTATCGGCCAGCTGTCCCATCTCGTTGGTGCCTTCGACGTCAATGCGCTTCACCAGATCGCCGCTGGCGATATGACGGATGCTGTCGATCAGACGATTCAAAGGCGAGATCAAGGATTGCTTGATGCCCAGCCAGACGCCGACGATCACCACCAGCACCGCGATCAGCACGCTGATCAGCACCCAGATCGCCTGAGTGTAAGAGCTGTTGCTGTCATCCACGGCGGTCTGATACAGATGATCGTTCTGCTGCAGGTAGTTCACATACTGCTTCTCAAAACCATCCTGATAGCTCTGGGTCGGCTGATCGAAGAAGTCATTGATCTTACCTGCGCCCAGCAGCTGAATCAGCTCGGCCAGCGCACCGTGATAGATATCATAGTTACGCTTGATCTCCATGGCGGCAGCGTCGCTCTGACGCGGATCGCGCGGCAGTGCTTCGTAGTCGGCCCAGTTTTTCTCCGCCTGCTTCAGGGAAGCGGACGCAATCTGCATCAGCTCTGCAACGGTTGCGCCGCTGCCGATATTGCTCTGATCCATCATGTAGCGAATACCCGCGCGGTTCAGGGTATTACGGGTTTGCAGCAACGCGACCCAGCTGCCGTTCAGCGTGGATTGTTGCTGGCGAATAGTTTGTAGGACAGTGAAGTTTTCTTTGTCATGCTTCAGGGCATTAAAGAAAAGACCACCGGATGTCAGTTGTAACAGGCCAAAAATAGCCAAAACCAGCAACAAGCTGGTGACAATCTTGATACGATTTAACATGTTTTCTCTTTCCATCAGACAGATAACAGAATTTTCGGCCTGGTTAGGGAAAACTTTACGAAAATCGTGTTGATGATTTGAACATTTACGGATGATTTCGCAAAAAACTATTAATGTTTATCCTAAATCGCGCCGTTATATATTCCATAAGATAAATTTTATCTCTGTCGCACTGACATATTCTGTCAGTGGCATCCTTATTCTTCAGAGATCCTCACCGCACTAAACGGGAATATAATATGACAACTCCAGCCCGCAGCCGCTCTGCTGAACGACTCGTCGATATTCTTATGGAGCTGCATTTAAACGGCGTCGTTAACCGCAGCGATCTGATGCAAAAATATAAAATAACCGAACGTACGGTATATCGGGATCTGAATGCGCTGTCGCCAATTGTTCAGCACACGGGAAATGGTCTGTATCGCCTGATTCACGCCCAGCAAAATCCCAGCGGGCAAGGGCTGCACAACGCTGTCGCTAACTTTTTGAATGCTGACAGTTATTTCCCTGACAGAGGCACCGCGTTCTGGCAGAGTCTGGAAGCGCGCGTGGAAGAGAATCATATTCTGATCCTCAACAACGACGCTGAGCACTCGGTTCAGAATGATATTCGTCGCCATCTCACTACAATTGAAAAATCGATAAAAGAGCGTCACGTTTGCCAGATAGTTTATAAAGACAAAACCCGGCTCATTAATCCATACAAATTAATTAACAAAAAAAATATATGGTATTTACAAGCTACGGAAAATGGCAGGCTGAAATCCTTTTCATTAAGCCAGATCAGTTGGCTGGATATTCAAAAAGAGACCTTTTCGCTGGATAGCGATACGGCTGAATTACTGGAAAAAAATCTCGACCCGTGGGTGAGTGAAGAGACCTTCGAGGTAAAAGTGTTTACCAACCACAGTATCTCGCACTACTTCACGCGCCGGGACCTGTTGCCAGAGCAGGAGGTGGTCGCAGAAAGCGACGATGGGGTGACGATCCGCTGTCAGGCGGCACATGAAAATCAGATCCTGCCGCTCATCTTCTACTGGCTGCCGAACATTCAGGTGCTGGAGCCTCAGTGGCTGCGGGACAAACTCTTCGACACGCTCGAAGGTTACATGACAGCTGCTACCGCCGACGCCCTCGAATAAACGATGTGATCTCAATCACATAAACCAGACCGCTGGCGGCGAGCCTTAACCACTCGCCCCGGTCTTTGACCGCTTAACCACCGCAATCAACCACTCACCTATTTACCTTCCTTTACACGCGCGACGATCTGGCAAGATCGCCTCAGCATTAATCAATACCTCCTCAAAACAAACTCAGGCCCTTTTTCCAGCTAAAAAACCAGGTCTAACTATGGATACGAAAAAACTACTTAAGCACGTACCCTGGGCGCTCCTCGGGATCCTCGGTGCTTTCTGTCTGGCGGTTGTCGCATTACGCCGGGGCGAACACGTAAGCGCCCTGTGGATCGTGGTCGCGTCGGTTTCCGTCTATCTGGTAGCGTACCGCTACTACAGTCTTTACATCGCGCAGAAGGTCATGAAACTCGACCCGACGCGTTCCACTCCGGCGGTCATTAACAATGACGGCCTGAACTACGTTCCTACCAACCGCTATGTGCTGTTTGGTCACCACTTTGCCGCGATTGCTGGTGCAGGCCCGCTGGTTGGGCCGGTGCTTGCCGCGCAGATGGGTTACCTGCCGGGTACTCTGTGGCTGCTCGCCGGCGTGGTTCTGGCAGGTGCGGTGCAGGACTTCATGGTGCTGTTCATTTCGACCCGTCGTAACGGGGCTTCTCTGGGTGAGATGATCAAAGAAGAGATGGGCCGCGTGCCGGGCACCATTGCCCTGTTTGGCTGCTTCCTGATCATGATCATCATCCTTGCGGTGCTGGCTCTGATCGTGGTGAAAGCCCTGGCAGAAAGTCCATGGGGTGTGTTCACCGTCTGCTCGACCGTACCGATTGCGCTGTTCATGGGTATCTACATGCGCTTTATCCGTCCGGGCCGTGTCGGTGAAGTGTCCGTGATTGGTATCGTGCTGCTGGTGGCGTCCATTTACTTCGGCGGTATCATCGCTCACGACCCGTACTGGGGCCCGGCGCTGACCTTCAAAGACACCACCATTACCTTCGCCTTGATCGGCTACGCGTTTATCTCCGCCCTGCTGCCGGTCTGGCTGATTCTGGCCCCGCGTGACTACCTGGCGACGTTCCTGAAAATCGGTGTCATCGTCGGTCTGGCGATTGGTATCGTGATCATCAACCCGGAACTGAAAATGCCAGCCGTGACCCAGTACATTGACGGTACCGGTCCACTGTGGAAAGGCGCGCTGTTCCCGTTCCTGTTTATCACCATCGCCTGTGGCGCCGTATCTGGCTTCCACGCCCTGATTGCCTCCGGCACCACGCCGAAGCTGATGGCCAACGAAACCGACGCGCGCTTTATCGGTTACGGTGCAATGCTGATGGAATCCTTCGTGGCGATCATGGCACTGGTTGCAGCGTCCATCATCGAGCCAGGTCTGTACTTCGCGATGAACACCCCACCTGCGGGCCTTGGCATCACCATGCCAAACCTGCATGAGATGGGTGGCGACAACGCAGCGCTGATTATGGCACAGCTGAAAGACGCCAGCGCACACGCGGCGGCGACCGTCAGCTCCTGGGGCTTTGTGATCTCGCCTGAGCAAATCATGCAGACCGCAAAAGACATCGGTGAGCCATCGATTCTGAACCGTGCCGGTGGCGCACCAACCCTGGCCGTCGGTATCGCACACGTGTTCCACAAAGTGCTGCCATGGGCTGACATGGGCTTCTGGTACCACTTCGGCATCCTGTTCGAAGCGCTGTTCATCCTGACCGCGCTGGACGCCGGTACCCGTGCGGGCCGCTTCATGCTCCAGGACTTGCTCGGTAACTTCGTGCCATTCCTGAAGAAAACCGACTCTCTGGTGGCGGGCGTTCTGGGCACCGCGGGCTGTGTGGGCCTGTGGGGTTACCTGCTGTATCAGGGCGTCGTTGACCCGCTGGGCGGCGTGAAGAGCTTGTGGCCGCTGTTCGGTATCTCTAACCAGATGCTGGCTGCCGTGGCGCTGGTCCTGGGTACCGTGGTGCTGGTGAAGATGAAACGCACCAAATACATCTGGGTGACGGTCGTTCCGGCGCTGTGGCTGCTTCTGTGCACCACCTGGGCGCTGGGTCTGAAACTGTTCAGCACCAACCCGCAGCTGGAAGGCTTCCTGTTTATGGCTAACCAGTACAAAGCGAAAATTGCCGCAGGCGGCGGTGACCTGACGGCACAGCAGATTGCCAACATGAACCATATCGTTGTGAACAACTACACCAACGCCGGTTTAAGCATTCTGTTCCTGGTCGTGGTCTACAGCATCATCTTCTACGGCATCAAAACCTGGATGAAAGTGCGCAACGCCGAAGGGCGTACGGATAAAGAAACCCCGTATGTGCCTGTACCGGAAGGCGGCGTGAAGACCTCTTCACACCACTAAAACCCTGGCGGGTGGCGGCTACGCTAACCCGCCCTACGCAATACCTGTAAGCCCGGCAAGCGTAGCGTCGCCGGGCTTTTTCTATCTGGATGGCACAATGTTTGGTAACTTAGGCGAAGCAAAAAAATACCTCGGTCAGGCGGCGAAAATGCTGATTGGCATTCCGGACTATGACAACTACGTTGAACATATGCAGACCAACCATCCGGATAAACCGTACATGACCTACACAGAATTCTTCCGCGAGCGCCAGCAAGCGCGCTACGGCGGCGATGGCAAAGGCGGCGTACGCTGTTGCTAAAGGAGAGAACATGACCCCCATTGCAGTCACCCTGTTAACCGGCTTTCTCGGCGCGGGCAAAACCACCCTGCTGCGCCACATCCTCAACGAACAGCACGGCTTTAAAATCGCGGTGATCGAAAACGAATTCGGCGAAGTCTCTGTTGACGACCAGCTGATAGGCGATCGCGCCACCCAGATCACAACCCTGACCAACGGCTGTATCTGCTGCACTCGCTCAAACGAGCTGGAAGACGCTCTGCTCGATCTGCTCGACAGCCGCGATCGCGGCGATATCGCCTTGGACCGCCTGGTGATCGAATGCACCGGTATGGCCGACCCCGGCCCGATTATCCAGACCTTTTTCTCCCATGAGATCCTCTGCCAGCGTTACCAGCTGGACGGCGTGATTGCGCTAGTGGATGCGGTCCATGCCGACGAGCAGATGAACCAGTTCACCATCGCCCAGTCGCAGGTAGGTTACGCGGACCGCATTCTGCTGACCAAAACCGACGTGGCTGGCGACGCCGAAAAACTGCGTGAACGCCTCACGCGCATCAACGCCCGCGCGCCGATTTATACGGTGGTCCACGGTGATATCGACCTGGCGCAGCTGTTCAACACCAACGGCTTTATGCTGGAGGAGAACGTCACCTCAAAACCACGCTTCCACTTTATCGGCGATAAGCAGAACGATGTCACCTCTATCGTGGTCGAGCTGGATTATCCGGTCGATATCAGCGCCGTGTCCCGCGTGATGGAAAATCTGCTGCTATCGTTTGCCGACAAACTGCTGCGCTACAAAGGGATGCTGTGGATTGACGGCGAGCCAAACCGCCTGCTGTTCCAGGGCGTTCAGCGCCTCTACAGCGCCGACTGGGACCGTCCGTGGGGTGATGAAACGCCGCACAGCACCATGGTCTTTATCGGGATTCAGCTGCCCGAAGAGGAAATCCGGGCGGCGTTTGCCTCACTCAAGTCCTGATCGCAGGAAACATAACCGCCCTTATCGGGCGGTTATGGCAAATATCGCGTAATGTCGATTAGAGAAATGTAATTTTTCGTCATTTACAAAGTTTTTTTGAAATAATGATAATCCTCATTAATTCACTTCTCATCATTATTTCCGCGATATTCAGGCTTTGTTTAGCTAATAAATAAAACGAAGTCTAAACACGAAAAGATAAATGATTGACGCCGTGACAAACCCACTTTAGCTCAACAACAATCATACCGAAAAGTAACAAAACCAGCATAAAACCGCGAGTCACGTCACATTTGCAGTCATAAACATCGCTTGTTAAGGTGTCCTCAGATTAATTTGATGACGAGGAAATACACCATGAAAAAGATTAACTTCATTCTGCTTTCTGTCCTGACCGTAACATCTGGCTCCGCACTGGCGATGGGCGCATCTATTGAGCAGGGTAAAAACTTCACCAACTTAAATATCGAAATGGGCAAATCCACCTCCGGTATTTATGCTGAAAGTAACTGGCTCAAAAATACCGATGACGGTACTCAGACGGGTGGTGTGGGTGCAGGTTATAACCTGGAAGTGGGTCCGGTAATGCTGAATGCAGGTGCGAAAGCCCTCTACCTCGGCCCGAAAAAAGGCGATAACGGTGTCGCATTCCCGGTCGGCGGTGGTGTAAACGTGGCTCTGACCGACAGCATTAACGTCTTCGGCGAAGGTTACGTAGCGCCTAACGGCCTGAACAACAGCGTGAAAAACTACGTCGAAGCCAATGGCGGCGTGAGCTGGACGCCGGTTAAACCGGTTACGCTGAAAGTGGGCTATCGCCACGTAAGCGTTGACGGCAAAGACGGTCGTCCAAACCACACCCTGATTGACGGTGCCTACGTCGGCGGCGGCGTGAGCTTCTAAGGCTTGCGAACAAAACAAAAAACCTGCCCCAGGGCAGGTTTTTTTATATGAGAGATTCGCTAGCGCTGAACCTGCAAAATCTCCTGCGATTCCTGATTGGCACTCACCTCCTGCGGCGTTAACCACAGCGGCTTCCGGCCAAAGGTTTCGTACATTTTCAGCTGATCGTCATAATGCTTATCCGGCGTCCCATCCGGGGCCACAAACCCGCTTTGACCGGGCGCAACCACGTCCCACGCCAGAACCGGGCTTGCTCCCGATTGAGGGGAGAAGACAATCATGTCGTTTTCCGTTCCCCGGTTCTGATATTCGGCCTGATGACGCGCCTCTTTCGTCGCCGCCTGCGGCACGCCAAAGAAGTTGTTCGCGCGGAAGGTCAGCGCCATGGCAGGTGTTTCCCAGGCGTTGATATCCGTACCGTAACGCGCCGAAAGCGTCTGCCACGCATCCTGCAGGGCCGCGAGGACGACCGTCTCCTGCGACTGTCCGGCAAAGAGATCGACCTCCTGCGGGATCGCCGATTTCTCCCCCTCCAGTGCTTCGAAGAGGATCTTGGCCCCGACGCTGATATTCAGCGAGCCGGTCGGCCCGTCCTGCGTCGTTTCATAGCCGCTGGCGCTGTACCAGGTGTTAAAGGGTGCCGGTACGGCGGCAACCACCGTGCGCTTCAGCATACTGGTCAGCCAGGCATTGAGAATGGCGGAACCGGGTTGATCATAGGTTTTCCCGTCGTCGCGTAAGCGATTTTGACCGTCCCAGTTCGTCAGCTTTTGCACCAGCAGCTGGCGGGGATCGCTTTGCGGCAAACTGGCCGCCGCTTTTTGCAGCGCAGGCAGGAACAGACGTAGGTTCAGATCCTGACGGCTGGTTTTTTGGATCAATCCCCAGGCTTGTTCGTAGGTCAGCGTGGGCTGTTTATCGATAAGCTGCGTGATTTCAGTGACGCGATCCGCCCCGCCCCATAAGAACGCAAACAGATCCGAGGCCGGATAATCTTTCTGCGGAGCATTGTTCCAGTTAGCGATATACCCCGACTGCGGGTTATACACCTTCGGATTGAGATCAAACGACAGCAGCCCCTGCCAGTCCCACTTTCCGGTGCCGGGCACCGGCAGGCGCGGATCGTGACCCGGCTGGCGTTTCGGATATGCGCCCCCATGAACGTAACCGATGTTGCCGTCGATATCCGCGTAATACCAGTTGATAGTGAGCGCCTGCTTCGCCGCCTGCGCCGTCCAGCTCGGCCAGTCTTTAGCCTTCATCTGGTGCGTCCACGCCAGCAGGGAGGCCACCTCTTTTCCCTCCCATGCGCGCGCTTTGGCGTAGGCGGTGTGTGTCGCCGGATCGACGTTGATCACATTGCCGTGAACGGTTCGCCAGACGGTAAACGTCTCAGGCTGCCCGTCTTTCACGGCGATCGTCTCTTCGCGACGCTGCATTTTGATCCACTCGCCGTTATGCAGATATTCACCCGGTTTGCTCTCGGAGGTCTGCTCCGCAAAGATATCCACATCGTCACCGAACCCCGCCGTCGCGCCCCATGAAATGGTCCCGTTGTGGCCGAATACCAGCCCCGGGTAGGCAAACGGCGTGTTGCCGGTCACGTCATAACCCGCGCCGTGCAGCCCAATGCCATAGGTATACGCCGGGGCGTACCAGCCAAACTGCGGGCCGTTGACCATAATCGCTTTCGCGTCCTGCGCCTTTTTCTTGCCAATCACCCACATATTGCTGGTGGTCGGGTAACCCGCCAGTCCGTTGGCCCCGCTACGGGCAAACTGGGCGGCGATCGTTTCGCGGTTTTGCCCGGCAGTGAGCGCCAGCAGTGCGCCATCCCTGCCTTTCGCCGGTCGGTCGAGCATCGGTGCGGGGAGATCGTAGCGCGGGAGCAGCGCGGCGGTTTGGCTGTTTTTCAGATCGACAGTGATCGGATAGCGACTCTCCTGCGCGGCGATGGTGGTCGGCGCCGCCGGATTCACCAGCCATTTCAGCTGGTTAAACACCCCCATCCCTTTTTGCGCGCCGTATCTATCTTTTAACGCCGTGAGAAGCGCCAGGTTGTCGATTTCACTGGTGCTGTCGGAGAAACGGTTGGCCATCGTGCCAACAAAAACCATCGCCACATCAAAGGGCTGCCAGTGCCCAGGCTTAAAACCAAACTCGGTAAATTGCGCAGGCAGACGCTTACCCGGCTCGGCGTTCACTTTATCAATCCAGGCGTTCATGCCGTCGGCATAGCCCTGAAGGATCGCTTTGTCATCGGCAGAGAGCGCGGCGATCTGCGCGTGAATCGACGCCGGCCAGTAGTTCTGGCGGATATCCTTATCAAAACTCACAAAAGATTTTCCGAGCACTTCAGACACCGTGCCCTGGGTGCTGCGACGGGCCATCTCCATCTGGAACAGGCGATCCTGCGCCACCACATAGCCGTAACCGTAAAAAAGACGATAGGTATCATCGGCGTAGATATGCGGCATGCCGTAGCTATCGCGAACGATCTTGACCTCTGTCGGGGCGGTATTCGCCAGCGCCGCGAGGCTCCAGCTTAGCGTCAGGGAAGCCACAACACAGTTCACGATCATACGATTTGTATTTTTCATTGTATCCTCTTGCAGGTGTATGATTTTCGATTTGATACTAGCAAGAGGCGAATTGTTATCCAGAACAGCCAGTTTGTTTCACTGCGAACTGTGAGTCTGGTAACTAATTCATGATACGAATATATTCATTATGTGATATCAGGCGAATCACAATCATTTGTTGATTGCAAAAAAAGGGCGGCTCGTAAGCCACCCTGTTTACTGCTGTGAAATCGGTTAGCGGCGGACGACCACCAGCTTCTGATTCACAAACTCTTTAATGCCCAGATCCGACAGCTCGCGACCGTAGCCGGAGCGCTTCACGCCGCCGAACGGCAGTTCTGCCGCCGTGTCGGTCAGCCAGTTGATGTAGACCATCCCGGTTTCGATTCGCGAGGCCATTTTCTTCGCACGCTCAATGTCCTGACTGAACACCGCCCCGCCCAGCCCGTAGTTCGAGTCGTTCGCCAGGCTCACCGCTTCGTCGTCGTTTTTGACGACATAGAACTGCGCCACTGGCCCGAAGAACTCTTCAAAATAGGCCGGATTCTCACGGGAGATATGGGTCAGGATTGTCGGCTCAAAGAAGTTGCCGTCACGCTGCACCGGCTTGCCGCCCACGTGCACTTTCGCGCCGTTTTTCACCGCCTCGTTAACCTGTTTGGTTAACGTCTCCAGCGCATCTTTCGACGACAGCGGCCCCAAAGTGGTGCTCTCATCCAGCGGATCGCCGATTTTGACCTCGCGGAACGCCTCGGTGAAAGCCGTCAGGAACTGATCGGCCACTTTTTCATGGACGATAAAACGTTTCGCGGCGGTACACACCTGCCCGGCGTTGTTGAGTCGGGCATTGACGCCGATCTTCACCGCTTTCTTGAGATCCGCATCGTCGAGCACGATAAACACGTCGTTACCGCCCAGTTCGAGGGTCGATTTTTTGATGTGCTTCGCCGCCTGCGCTGCGACCACGCTCCCGGCCTTCTCAGACCCGGTCAGGGCTGCACCCTGCACGCGCGGATCGGCAATGATCTTCGCGACCTGATCCTGCGAGATAAAGAGGTTCGTCCAGGCACCGTCCGGCGCACCGGCTTCACGCACCAGATGGGCGAACGCCTCTGCGCAGTGCGGCACGATGCTGGCGTGTTTCGCCACCACAGGGTTGCCCGCCGCCAGGTTCGGCGCCAGCACACGCATCAGCTGGTAGAACGGGAAATTCCACGGCTCAACGGCCATCACCACGCCGATAGGATGGTGCTCCACCCAGGCGTCACCCAGTTCCGATTTGTACTTCACAGGGGCGAGAAACTGCTTCGCATTATCCGCGTAATAGCGGGCGATTTGCGCGCAAAGCTTCACTTCCCCGCGGCTTTGCCCGATGAGTTTCCCCATCTCCTGACTGGCGATTTTTGCCAGCTCTTCGCTCCGGCTATCGATCAGATCCGCCAGCTTATGCAGCACCGGCAGACGCTGTTCGATAGCGCCTTTCGCCCAGTCGGAATGGTAAAGGGCATCCGCCGTTTTTAGCGCCGCCTCGATATCAGCGTCGGTATGGGATTTGTACTCTTTAATGAGCTTGTTGTTAGCAGGATTCACTGTCTGGTAAGCCATGTAGGTCTCCTTAATTACCGCTTAGGGTATTAAGGGTAGTCAAAATGGCCGGGGGTGGGCGTAAAGTTGGGTATATACGGACGTTTCTTAGAAACATGTTGTAAAAAAGGCACATCACCCGATGTGCCTTACCTGTTTATTCGTCAAAAGAGCAGTAACCGCCTTTATGATGCGAGCCGGTCCCGCCGTGAGGGTGCTGCCCTTTTGGGCAGGCCAGTGCTGTAAATGAAGTCATCGTAAATAAAGCCAAAAACATTGCTACAATAATCTTTTTCATGTATTCCATCCGCGAAATTAATAATTCCTATTTATATTTCCCCGCGTAAACAAACGGGAAGGGAAATTATACTACCGGTGAATAGGGTTATTAATTAACGGATGTCGCAAATAGATTAACGATCGTGCTGCGCGATAAATTTTTAAGAAAGAGGCATTCACCCGTTCAGAATGGCAGCGGCAAAACCGCAGAGCCACAACGCTCACCATTGACTCCCATCACAGTTCCTCTGCGTCATTTCCCCCACTACCTCTGGGCTGCTCATCCTAACCCGTTGAAAATCCACATACCCAACAACCATCCATTCGAAAAATACTATCGATAACCCATTTTATCCAATTGGATCTGCAATCACGCTCTCCACAGAATGTGTATAAACCTACGCATTCAGGAGTTCCCATGTCTATTTCCGTGATTAACAACACCCCGTATGAAGCCGTTGAAATCATTCAGGCTGCCAAACCCGGCTTTAAACCGCGCATCGCGTTTATCCTCGGCTCCGGCCTTGGCGCGCTGGCGGATAAGCTTGATAACAAAACCGTTATCTCTTACGAAAAACTGCCGGGCTTCCCGGTCAGCACCGTGATTGGTCACGCGGGTGAAATAGTGATGGGTTCGCTGCACGGCGTGGATCTCATCTGCATGAAAGGACGCGGGCATTTCTATGAGGGCGTCGGGATGGGCATCATGACCCACGCGGTGCGCACCTTTAAGCTGCTCGGCTGCGAATTTATGTTCTGCACCAACGCCGCCGGTTCACTCAACCCAAACATCCCGGCGGGCAGCCTGGTGGTGCTCAATGACCACATCAACACCATGCCGTCCACGCCGCTGGTTGGGCCGAACGACGACCGTTTTGGGCCGCGCTTCTTTAGCCTCGCCAACGCCTACGACAACGATCTGCGCGCAAAACTGCACCACACAGCGGGTGATCTCAACATCACTTTGCACGAAGGCGTGTTCGTCTCCTACCCAGGGCCAAACTTCGAAACGGCGGCAGAAATCCGCATGATGCAGAACATGGGCGGCGATGTGGTCGGCATGTCGGTGGTGCCGGAAGTGATTGTTGCCCGCCACTGCGGCCTGAAAGTGCTGGCGGTCTCGGCCATCACCAACATGGCGGAAGGGCTGAGCGACGTGGAACTCTCCCACGAACAAACCCTGAAATGTGCGGCGATGGTCACCGACGATTTCATTCGCCTGATTAGCCAGTTCGTGAAGAACTGCCGCTAACTTCCCGTCCAGCGGCGGGCACGCGCCCGCCAGGAGAAATGCAGATGTCAGAAAATTACTCTCGCGGCAGTCTGAATGCGATTTCGTATCTGAGCTACTACTTCGTCGGCGCGCTGGTCTCGACGCTGGGGATTGTCCTCGGCCCGCTCTGCGCCGCGTTCAATAAGGATCCGAGTTTCATCGGCCAGGTGTTTACCCTGATGAATATCGGCATGTTCGTGCCGATCATGCTCGGCGGCATCCTGATGAAAAAATGGGGTCTGCAAAAGCCGCTGGTGATCGCCGCCGCGCTGACGATCATCATCAGCGCCCTGCTGTTCGCCACCCCGACGCTGACCATGTTCAGCGTGGCGGTCGCCATTATCGGTGCCTGCGGCGGTATTTTTATGACCATCGGCAGCTACCTGGTGGTGCGCATCAATCCGGACGAAAAAAGCCGTTCATCGAGCCTGATCTTCACCGATTTCTTCTTCAGTCTGGCGGGCGCGACGCTCTCCTTCCTGCTGGCGTGGCTGTTTAAAATGGGTGCGAGCTGGATTGCCATGTACGGCATCATGGGCGGGCTGGGCGTGCTGATGCTGATCCTCACCCTGCGCAGCCGTTACCCAAGCACCGTTGCGCCAGAACCGGCGCATCAGGACACCACCCGCAAAGAGCCGTGGGGTCGTTCCGTCTGGCTGCTGTGCGGCGCGCTGTTCCTGTTCCTGCTGGCGGAGCCGATTTTCACCATGTGGACGCCAGGCTATCTGCAGTGGCGTTTCCAGATGCTGCCAGAACAGGCGGCGCTGTACACCACCGTCTACTGGGTGGCGAAAGCGACCGGGCTGTTCCTCAATCAGTTCACCGTGAAGTGGATGAAACTGCGCACCTTCCTGCTGATCTGCACCGCCGTCGGTCTGGTGGCGATTGCGCTTATCAGCAACAGCGCCAATACCATGCTGATTCTGATTGCCTGCGGCGCGTTCGGTTTCTTCAACTCTGGCCTGTTCTCCGGGCTGATGAGCTACGGTTCGCTGCAGGTCAGCCGCAGCTCCCCGACGCTTATCTCCGCGTTGCTCACCTGCGGCACCGTCGGCACGCTGCTGTTCGCCACTGTCTCGTCGCTGGTTAACAGCCGCTACGGCCTGCACGGCGCAGTGAATGCCTCCACCTGCGCCTACGCGCTGCTGATGGTGACGCTGCTTGCGGCCATCGCCTGCAGCAAGGCTGAACGCCTGCACCGGGGCGAGGCGGTCGCGGTTTGACAGGCTCCAGGGAGGGTTGCATGATATCGCCACCCTCCTTTTTCTCGGTGCCCGGTATGCTCGATTCACAGGCCAACAGCCGCATTCGCTTCCGGATGCTGCGCTATTTCCAGACCCTCGCCGATGAGCTGCATTTTGGGCGCGCTGCCGCCAGGCTGAATATCTCCCAGCCACCGCTGAGCATGCAAATCAAAGAGCTGGAAGAGCTGCTTGGCGTGGAGTTGTTTGAGCGAACCAGCCGAAAAGTGGTGCTGACTCACGCCGGAAAAGTGCTGAAAGCGGAAGTCGACCGTCTGCTCAGCGCTACCGAACAGTCCCTGAACTATGTGCGCCAGATTGGCCGCAGTGAAAAGCAGCACATTAATATCGGGGTGATTGGCAGCGCGATGTGGGGGCCGTTGCTGACGCGCATGAAAGCGTTCCGCGAGGCCAATCCGGACGTCAACTGGACGCTGCACGAGCTGGGCCAGCAGGAACAGACCGAGGCCCTGCGCGCCCGCACCGTGGACATCGCCATCAACCGCAATGTGATCCCTCACGTCGAAGCCAAAATCCGCTGCCAGATGATTGCCCGTGAGGCGGTGTGCGTGGCGGTGCATGAGAGCGATCCGCTGTGCCGCCGCGCCCAAATATCCCTGAAAGATCTGGTTGATCGGGCGTTTATCTCCCTCTCTTTCACCCACAGCGACTTTGCCCGTCAGGTGTATGACAGCTGCCTCGCGCTGGGCGTCTCGCCGCTGGTGACGCATCAGGTCTTTGAACCGCAGACCGCGCTGGCGCTGGTCAGCACCGGGAATGGCGTATCGCTGTTACCCGAATCCTGCGCGCTGATCCACTGGCCGGGTGTGGTGTTCCTGAAACTTACCGAGACTATCCCCGCCGATCTCTACGCGCTGTGGTACGACGAGCCGCTGCCGGATCTGTTCAGCCGTTTTCTGGCAGCCCTGCGCGACTGATCACACTTTTTTGCACTCCTCCCACGTTCCGCTCTATCCTTAACCCTATGGAAAAATTAGCTGAACTCAAACGCGCCAAGCTGTTGGCGCTGTCGCTGCTGCTGGTTGCCGCCGCGATTTTCATTGCCACGCTGTTTCTGCCGCAGACGATCTGGGTACGCGGCGCGAAGGCGATTGCCGAGGCGGCGATGGTCGGCGCGCTGGCGGACTGGTTCGCCGTGGTGGCCCTGTTCCGCCGGGTGCCGATCCCGTTTATCTCGCGCCATACGGCGATTATCCCGCGCAATAAAGATCGGATCGCCGATAATCTCGGCCTGTTCGTGCAGGAAAAATTTCTCGATACCCAGTCTTTAGTTGCGCTGATCCGCCGCTACGAACCCGCACAGATGATCGGCAACTGGTTCAGCCAACCGGATAACGCCCAGCGTGTCGGGCAGCATCTGATTCAGGTGATGGGCGGGTTCCTGGAACTGACGGACGACGGGCGCATTCAGCGCTTACTGAAACGCGCCGTACACAAGGCCATCGATAAGGTCGATTTTACGCAAACCAGCGCGGCGATGCTGGAGAGCATGACCAAAAACAACCGTCATCAGGTGCTGCTGGACGCGGTGATCAACCGCTTGATCACCCTGATACAGCGCGACAGTACGCGGGACTTTATCGCCGCGCAGATCGTTCACTGGCTTAAAACCGAACATCCGCGCAAAGCGATGATGCTGCCGACCGAGTGGCTGGGCGATCAAAGCGCCGAGCTGGTCTCCGATGCGGTGAACGCGATCCTCGACGATATCAGCCACGACCGCACGCACCAGATCCGCCAGGCGTTTGATCGCGCCACGCTGAAGCTTATCGACAACCTGAAAACCGATCCGGAGATGGCGAACAAAGCGGAGAACATCAAACACTACCTGAAGAATGACGAAGCGTTTAACCGCTATCTTGGCGAGATGTGGGCCGATCTGCGCGCATGGCTGAAAGCCGATATGCAGAGCGACGACTCCCGCGTGAAGCAGCGCATCGCCAACGCCGGGCAGTGGTTTGGCGAAACGCTGGTGGCCGACGCCAGCCTGCGCGCCTCGCTGAACGAACATCTGGAGCAGGCGGCGCATCGCGTGGCACCGGATTTCGCGGCCTTCCTGACGCGCCATATCAGCGATACGGTGAAGGGCTGGGATGCAAAAGACATGTCACGACAGATCGAGCTGAATATCGGCAAGGACCTGCAGTTTATCCGCGTTAACGGCACGCTGGTCGGCGGAACTATCGGGTTGATTCTGTTTCTGCTGTCGCAAATTCCGGTGCTGCTCCCCCACTAAAAAAGGGGGCAGAGCGCCCCATTTTGTTATGAGTTTACCGGCTGCGGCGCAGGCGAATCTCTCCCCGCCTCGCGCGCGCGAATCACTTCTGCCTCAAAGAATTCCCGGACCACGGTGACCGACAGGCCGATCACGATTTGCAGGTTCCTGCCATTACGAATCGTCCCTAATGCACCCGCAGCTTTCAACGCGTTGTCATCCATCACGCACGAGGGATCGTGGATCACCAGCCGCAGGCGGGTCTGGCAGTTGCTGATGGTTTCAACGTTTTCCGCGCCGCCGACGCACTGCAGGATCGCAATCGCCTTCTCGCGATCGGGTTGTTTGCCCGCCGCCTTTTTATCGCGGTAATCCTGTTTCGAATAGAGACGCACCTCGTCTTCATCCTCGTTACGCCCCGGCGTCAGGATGTTGTATTTGAGGATCACGTAGCGGAAGACCATAAAGTTGATCGCCGCAAATCCAAAGCCGATGGCCAGATGGATCCAAATCAGGTGCGCGTGGTTTTGCGCGTAGAAGATCCAGTTGAACAGGATCATGTCGTTCATCCCGCCGCCCATAAAGCCCACCACCCCGGCCATGTACAGCGCCATGCACAGCACCGCACCGATCAGCGCGTTGAGCAGATAAAGCACCGGCGAAATAAACAGATAGGTGAATTCGATCGGTTCGGTAATACCCACGCTCATCGCGGTGATGATCGCCGGGATCACCAGGGCCGCCACTTTTTTCTTCTGGCTTTTCTTCGCCGTGGCGTAAATCGCCAGCCCCGCACCCAACGAGCAAAAGACGCTGATATTGCCGTAAAGGGAGTAGCCCGCCGCCGGGAACTGCTCACGCAGCGGCACGGCAGAGGCCGCGTAGGTCGAGACGTTCTCGATCCAGTGGGTGTAGAGACCGCCGTCCACCACCGCCGGGCCGAAGAAGAACGGGAAATAGACGAAGCGGTGTAGGCCCGTCGGCACCAGAATACGCTCCACAAACGCAAACAGCCCCATTCCCAGCACGTCGGCTTCGATGTAGAACGTTTGCATGGCGTTGATGCCCAATTGCACTTTTGGCCACACCAGACAGGTCAGCCACGCCAGAGGGATCATCAGGAAGAAGGCGATAATAAACACCAGCGCCATCCCCTGGAAAATCGAAAAGTAGTCGTGGAGTTTTTTCTCGAAAAAGCGGTTGTGGATCCAGGTGACGATCCCGCCGACGATCAGGGAGAAGACGATACTGGTATCCAGCGTTTTGATGCCGCCCACCAGCGCCAGCCCGCTCTGCCCACCCACTTCCTGGCTGAAGTTGACGCCGAAATCAGCGCCCCAGAAGGTGAGCATCCCGTTGGTAAAATAGTTAAACGCCATGTAGGAGAAAAAGGCCACCAGCGCCGCGCGCGCCTGGGCGGACTTCGCCAGGCCAATCGGCAGTGCCATACAGAACAGCAGCGGGAAGTTGCGGAAAATCGTCCAGCCGCCGGACTTCAGAATCGTCATTACCTTGTAAAAAGTCGCGTCCGGATGGGCCAGATCGCCCATGATATCGGGCATGGTGAGGATGTTGGTGACGGCCAGCAGCAACCCTGTGAACGGCAGGAAAGCTATCGGGACCGCCATCGCGCCGCCAAACGTCTGGAAGGCGCCCATGATGTTGAGTTTTTTCATTTATTATTATCTCCAGCTATCCGCTCTCGCGGGTCAGGTCACAGAGGTTTTGCCAGGCCAGTCACCCTGCTCCCTCTCCAGCAGGAGCAGCATCGTTAACGCCTGAGCGTAGGGAACGGGGGCCATCGCGATATCGCAGTAATACTGGATATCCCAGCCCAACATGGTGCCGCGTGAGGCTTCGAGGACGATGCCGTCCTCGTCAATGCGCGCCATTACGGCGTCAAACGCCCGCAGCGCGTTAACGCTGACGGAATCATCCAGAATGCCCATCCGAACGCCGCGCAGCATGCCGTAGGCAATCCCCGCCGTGGCGGAAGATTCCTGAGGTGAGAGCGGATCGTCGAGCACCGTGTGCCACATGCCGTTGTCAGCCTGGAGCGTGCATAGGGAGCGCACCTGGCGCGCCACCACCTGCGACAGATAGCGACGCACGCCGGTATCCAGATGCTCGCCCATCAGTTCGATAAATTCGGGGATTGCCACGGTGATCCACGCGTTGCCGCGCGCCCAAAACGCCCCGGCAAAGTGGTGTTTATCGACAAACGTCCAGCCGTGATACCACAGCCCACTGGCCGGATCGCTCAGATAGCGGGTGTGCAGCAGAAACTGGTATCCCGCCTCGTCAATCAGGTCCCGACGTTTGAGCACAATCCCCGCCACGCCAAGGAAAAGGCAGGTCATAAACAGCGTGTCGTCCCAGAGCTGGCCGGTGTTGGGCTGCTCTTTCACCACGTGCTGGAAGCCGCCCTCTTCGGTTTTGGGCAGATCACGCAGCAGGGCGTCGGCCCAGTCGTTGACCGTTTTCAGCAGATCCTCACGCTGATGTTGCCCCGCCACCAGCGCCAGCACGATCATCGGTGCGGTGGTGTTGATCTGTATCTCCGGCAACCCTTTGGCGATCTGCGCCTCATACCATGCGAGGATCGACTGCTGCAGCGCCGCGTCCTGCTGGTGCGCGGCGTAACGCCAGAATCCGTAAAGCCCGACGCCGATTTCCCACTCCCACTCCTCAAAGTGGATCGCAAAACCGTCGCCAACGCCCACTTCATTCAAATTCTTCAGACGGCAAAATCCGCGCACCACGCGGTCCAGCGTGCTCATCCGTTCATCCTTGTTCATGCGTTTACGTCCTTGAAAATAATGCGTGGGGCAGTGCTGTGCAGAGCGGGAAATGTCGCGGCGAGATCGTGATCTTTCTCGATCGTCATTGCGCCCATCCGGGCGCTGAACGTCGCAAAAGCCACGTCGTCGCCATAGCCCGCTTCCACGTACCACGCCACGTCGCGTCCCGCCGCGCGACACTCTGTTCCGGCCGTGAGCCCGTGGTCGATGGTGTGCAGGGGAGCAGAGCAGATCACCGCCGCAAAAGCCTGACCGGCGCGAACGATACGGGCGTGCGTCGAGGCGATGACACGATCAAAAGCCTGTACCGGCAGGTGAAGATGCGTCCACGGCAGGGCCTCTTCGTCAGCGATGTGCCAGCGCATCGCAGCGCCGTTTTCCTGCTGCATGACATGCGGCATTACACCGTTTCCCGCCCAGAATGAAGGCCGCTTTTCGCCGCCTGGCTCCGCTTCACCCGGATGATTAATCCAGATTTTGGCGTCAGGACGGGAAGCAAATTGCAGATCGAGCAGATGCTGCTGATGGCCTGGCTCACCCGTGTGGTGATCGACGCAGGAGGACAAACTGACGCCCGGCGCTTTCCAAAGGCAAATATTCCCGCCGCCGCAGGTGTACCAGGCGGCCAGTTCGCCTTCGCAGAGCGTGGCGTACTTCTCTGACTCGGCAGGCGGCACGTAGTCGCTGGCGCAGAACAACGGCAGCGAGGCGCATTTGCGGTTATAGCTGCCGCCATCCCAGGCCACCGCGCCGTAAGCCGACAGCTCGGTGAGCCTCCCTGCCAGCAGCTCTTTTTCGTAGACGCGGCCCATGGTTCCGGCGGCGACGCCGTTCTGGTAATGCAGCGAGCTTAATAGCATTAAGCGGTCAATGAGCTGACCTGCGCGGGTGCGAATCACCTGGCTCTCGGCAAGCTGATACAGCGCGAACAGGCCAATATAATCAACGGGATAATAGGGCGCGGAGTTCCACTCGACGAAACCATGCGCATCGATGGCGTCGAACCACTGCACCAGACGCGCTTCGGCAATCGCCTGCTGTTCGCGCCCAAGGCGGCCCGAGGCGATAAACTGTTCGTCCGGGAAAAACTGCCCCGCCAGATACTGGGCGGTATGGAAACAGAGCGCGTGGTTTTCGCTCCAGAACCACATCACGTCGCAGCCCTGTTCGTCGAGCCAGTAGCGATAGCCCAGCAGAGTCGATTTCACCCGTCGCCAGAGGGCTGGCGGGAAATGCTCCCCCTGGTGATAGCGCCAGATCCACAGCAGCGGCACCAGCGAAAAATCAGAGCAGTCTTCGCGCGCGCTGATGCGCTTGAGAGTGCTGTTCAGCAGGGTTTCACACTCAGGGCCGTATTCGTGCAGGTGCATCATCGCCAGCAGGCGGCAGGTGCGATCCATCCCATGCGCGGCGATATAGCGCAGCGCTTCCTGTTTGCGCCCTACAAGAGTGGTGGCGCGGGCAAGCACCGGCGCATCGGGCATGACGTTGACGCCGATGTGACGCGTGAGTGTCACTTCACCGCGCTGGAGCGTCAGACGTAGCTGATAGTGCGCCTCACCGATATCCGCCGGTAACGGCAGGGTGATCGTCATTTCCCCGACGTTTAGCGCGCCAAAATCGAGTATTCTCGGCGTAAAGTTGTCGTTGCCCATGCCGCGCAGTTCACCGCAAAGCACAACCCCCGCAGGGACTGGCACACTGCCGTGCAGCCGCACGCTGTGGTCAATGGCCGCCAGTTCCGGTCGCAGCCCGCACGCAAACTCACTCAGACAATCGACCGCCTCCCCCGACATGCCGGGCAGTGCCACGCCCAGGGGCGCGTCATCCAGATAGACCATCTGCAGAGCAAAAAGGGTGTCGCGCTCAAACAGCTCGTCGAGATGGATCTGCAGGCTATTTTTGCCCGCATTCAGCGGCAGGCGCACCTCGACATGCTGCAGGGTATTGCGCGTAAACGGCGTATGGCAGAGGGTTTCTGCTCCCTCAATCCATATCCGCACGCCGCCGCAGGTGCCCACACGAAACGAAAATTCCCCGGTGTGTGGCGCGAAAAGATCAACCGTTAGCCAGCGCTGAAAGTGGAAAGGCAAATGGCGAAAATCAGAAAATGAAACGCTGTCATTCTCACCGCTAAAGGTCACTTCTCGGCACGGCAGCGCCTGGGCGGGATCGACCGCGCGCCGGGCGTGCGTCTGGCGAAAGACGCGGCGGCAGAACGCCTCAGCTTTCGGGCCGGAGCCGTTGCGAAAGTGATAGTCTATTTCCGGGTCGATGGCTTCGCCGGTATAGAATTCAGCAAAGCGCTCTTCCTTTGCCGCGGAAAAGAGAAAACGCGTCAGCGCTTCGCCCTGTTTAAGTTGCCAGTCACCCTGTGACATATTTTCCTCGCCTTCATACGACTTATCGATTGCGGACCAATCATCAGCGGGAATGTACTTTTCGGCGAGCAGCCAATAGTGGAGATTGGCCGGAACTGCCTGGCAACTCACAAAGCGAGCCACCACCGGGGAGACGACGTGACGACGATCACGCCTTACGTGAAATGAAAAAAGAGAATGTGACGATGGGCGCATAGCCATCGCGCCGTGCGCGTGTCTTGCGCGACGTTCGTCACATTTTTGGCAGGTTTTAGCCCTTCAGCGCCTTAAGCTCCTCGCCCAGGCTATCGGCCAATGCCCGTACGCGTGAGGCATCAAACAGCACGTGCAATCCCGGCGAGGCGTCCGCGTGTTTCGCGCAGTAGTCTTCCATTTCTGAGGCGCTGCGATACAGCTCCTGAATGTTGATCTGGCAGATCTCGCGCATGCTCCAGCTGTTTTCCACCTCACGGGCAAAGCGCAGAGTGAAGAAGGCTTTCTGAGCATGCAAGAACAGGTGGCAGTAGAGCGCAAAGCCTTGCCACTCCTCCAGCCAGCGGTTTTTCAGGGCATACGGGAACGCGGCGATCTCCGTGAAACGCAGCGCGCGTTCACGTAAGCTCACAGAGGCGTCGCGGGCGTCATCTTTCTCTTTGGCGATGCGCGTCAGGCAGGCGGCGGATGTCTCCACATCGCTGGCGTCAAAGGAGATATCGCGCTCGGAGCCTGGCAGCCAGTGGTTGCGATTGAGCTGTCCGTAGAGGCTCCACACCGCCTGGCCGTAGCTTTCCGGCACCTGACTGTGGCGGTGAAACACGTGGTCGCGGACGTAAATCGCGTTATAGAGCACCTGTCCGGCCTGCTCCAGCAGGGCGGTGAACTGGTGAAACACCGGCGGTTCAGGGCGCCAGCCGTAGCTTTCGTCGAGCCAGTACGTCAGCAGCTGATCGCGCGACAAATGGGCGCCATCATTCGCCAGCATCCGGCTGCATGCCAGCAGATTACATTCGCTCAGGGTGCCCATGATCCAGTGGTTATCGACCCCTTCCCAGCTGGTTTTGCACACCGCGCCGCGGATCGCCGGATTGCTGCGACACCACAGCAGACGGCCCTGCAGCTCGTCGATGCGCGGAAACGGGAAAATCCCCCAGCCCACCTCTTCGCCCACCAGATCGATATCCGCCCACACTTCGCGCTCGCGGACTGCCAGCAGCGCCGGGTTATTCGGAAACGATGGCCAGAAGCGCTCAGGAGTCAGTTTGATGGAGACGCTGACGCTTTCGGGCAGCGGGCGGATCGCCTCCAGCACGTTGCCGAGATCGTGATTGCTCGCCGGGAACACCCGCAGCACCAGATGCTTATTCTCTTTCTGCATCGTCCGGGAAAGCGCGCTGAAACAGCGGCTGTAGAGGGAAAAACTGCGCTCGTCACGCTCGGGAAGCCGGGCGTTGTCTTGCCCCTGTAGCTCCCAGTTCGGGCGCGAAATGGGCAGCAGCCCGTCAGTATTGGAAATCGCCACCAGCAGGCCGCTCAGTGCCGGAATGCGCTGGCAAATCAGCGACACTTTCTCGCTCAGATACGCGCACCAGAAATCGATGTCAAAGCGCACGCCGTGGCCCGGCTCGAACAGATGCGGATGCGCCAGCAGCAGGTCGGTCGGGAAGTTGAACTCTTTGGCCTGCAGATAAAAACGCAGCCCTTTTTGCTGACACAGTTTACCGAGACGATTGAGATGGACGCAGCGGGCGCGCTGCTGGCTGGAGAGGCGATCGTTGTACTGAAGCGGGGTGTAACCCTTGGGCGAAACCAGCATGTCGAACAGGTCCACCTGCCCGACAATCACGGTATTGAAATCATGCGCGACGGCGTATTCCACCAGCTCGCAGGCCTTATCCCAGTTCCAGTAAGCCTGATTATTTAGCTCCAGCGCCCTTGTCTGCCACATCTCCCTGCTCCTTTTGTCGCCCAATTGACCGGCCGACAGTCATAGCACAGAACGCAGAAAATAGGTGTGTCACGGTTCTCGAATGACGTAGCGGGTCGGCTCAAAAAGGTTCAGGAACAGATGCACCAGGAACACCAGCGTCAGCGTGGAGACCAGCGCCACCGTCACCGAGACGATGCGGTAGAGATCGCTGAACACCAGATCGCCGTCAGGATGCATGTTCTGACCAAACATAATGCCGATGGTGGTGATGCTGGCAAACCCGACGCCCGCGCCGACTTTTTCCATGACGTGCAGACGTGCGCCAAACGCCAGCCCGAGGCCAATCAGCGGCATCATCAGCAACATATGGCTGCTGTGATCGTAAAGCACCAGCTGCATTACCAGGATGTACAGACAGCCGAGGATCACCCCGACCACGCGCCACAGGGAGCTTATCACCGCGCCGCGATAGTTCATCGGAAAGAGGATCAGCACGCCCGCCATCAGCGCCGAGAGGGAATCGCTGAGATCGCTTATCTGAAAGACGACAAATATCAGCGTCGCCACGGTACCGGAGAGCAGGGATTCGTGGCGCACGCGGGCAGCGTTTTTCTCAATCAGCGGCGGCGGCTTGCGCGGTTCGACGTCCGGCAGCAGGTAGTTCATCAGCGCGCTTAAACAGACCGCCATGATGCTGGCCTCGACGTTTGAGAACAGCAGCGTGTGCCAGTTCGTGGTCGGGTAACTCATGAAATTGAGCATCACGCTCTGACACACCACCCCCATCGAGCCAAACAGGAACAGCGGCCCCTTGCTCATAAACCGAAAACGCATCACGTAGAGGGCAAACACCACCAGCGTCATGATCAGCGGCCATTGTGAGAGATAGCCGATGATAATTACCATTTCGATGCAGTTCAGCGACGCGCTAAAAATAAACTGCTTCGCCACGTGGCGGTTAAACACCGGCACCAGCGACAGAAGCATGATCGGGTAGACCACGTAAAAGACGCCGTAGCTGGTGTTGTAAAACGTCGAAATGCTCAGCGCGATCATCCCGGCAAAGACGATGCGCAGGGTCTGGCGAAAGTCGTTCGCCGTGTAGACGATGTTGCCGTGCGGGGTAAAGACCCGCGCGAGCGTATTAATAGACATAATGCAGCAGGCTCACGAGGTGAATTTGCAGCCCGGAGAAGAAGCGGGCGAACGGCCCTTCGCTATTGTACAGCTGCACTGTGGCGCGAGCGCCGGTTGGCAGGTGTTTCGGCAGCGTTTCGTCCAGCGCAATGTGAATGCGCATGCGCTGCGCGTCTCGCACCCAGCGGTTGGAGGTTTCAGGCTGAGATAATTCACCGTTTACCGCCTCCTGTCCCGCCAAAATCCCGGCGTCACTGCTGGTGACGTGCGCGCGGAAAACACGGCCCGGGAAGGCGTCAAACACCACCGCAGCGTCGGTGCCCTGATGGGTATGGCGCAGGCTTTTCTCGCGGAAATCGGCGACGATATCAGTCTGGTTATTCACCAACGCCAGCGCGGCAGAGCCTGACGAGGCGTAAAAACCGGGGCTAAGCTGCACGTTGCTCACGGTGCCGTCGGCCAGCGCGTAGACCTTCGTCCAGCTCAGGTTTAGCTCCGCCTCTTCCAGTGCGTTACGATATTTTTGCAGCGTTACGTTGCGCTTCTCATCCCGCTCACCGCGCTCGATGCGCAGGTTATGGATATTAGCTTCCAGATTCGCCACCGACTGTTCGCTGCTCTGCCAGATGGTGCGCACCTTATCCAGATCCGATTGCGAGACGTTCTGCAGGGTGCTCAGGCGCTGATAGCGGTCAAAAGTGACTTTATCGTTGCGGGCGGTCAGCTGCGCCGTTTTCAGATTGGCCTGCGCGGCGACAATCTGCGCGTCCAACTGCTGGTTCGAGAGCCGGGCCTGTTCCAGAGCGATCTGGGCGGCTTCGACCTTATTGCGAAACGGCGTCGGGTCGAGTTCGAACAGCACATCGCCCTTTTTAACCTGGCTGTTGTTGTGGACGTACACCGCCGCGACGTTGCCGGAAACGCGCGCGGATACCGGCGTCACCACACGCATCACGGTGGAGTCCGGCGTCAGCGGGATCCAGATATCCGCGACGATAAAATAGACAAACATCAGCAGGAAAGAGGCAATACTCACCCTAACCCAGCGGGCAAACTTTTGTTCAGGAGTCATTATTTTTAGATCTTGTTGTCTTCTTCGCGGATTGATCGCAAATTGCAGGCGATTTGATTTAATGTTGCGCAGAAAATCTCAAGATGTTCTGGCGCGATATTATATGACACACGTTGCTGAAAATTTTCGACCACCTGGGTGAGCGTTTTCAGGACCGCGTGACCTTCCGGCGTGAGGGTGAGCAAGCGGATGCGCTTGTCATAAGGTGATACCGTGCGCAGCAGATAACCCTGCTTTTCCAGCTGAGTCAGGGTGCGCATCAGCGGCGGCAGTTCGATACCCTGCACTTCCGCCAGTTCGCTGACCGAGACGTTATCGCCAAGCGATTTGAGCTGCATCATCACCGTCCAGCTCGACTGGGTGAGTCCCGTATCGAGAATGGCATCATCAATGACCGCGCGCCATTGACGCACAATCATCGCCATCCGCATGCCCATCGGCCTGCGGCAAAACAGATCATCTTCGCTCACGGGAACCCCCCTCTCATCACCGTAAGCAAGATAATAGTTATCAGGGTAACTATCAAGAAACGAGAGGGAAAAGAGCAGGAATTGCGAATTCATAAGCCGGTGGGCACTGCGCCCACCGGGCGGGGTTTTATTCAATCATCGTTTTAGGCTCCATAAATGCGCTGATCCCCCACGCGCCCATCTCGCGGCCTACGCCCGAGTGTTTGAATCCGCCGAAAGGTGCTTTCGGTTCGTGGGCGAGCGTATTAACCAGTACCCGGCCAGACTCAATTTGTTGTGCAACGCCACGCGCACGCTCGCCGCCCAGCACCAGCGCGCTCAGGCCATAATCCGTATCGTTGGCAATGGCGATAGCTTCGGCCTCATCGCGATAGGCGATAATCGACAGCACCGGGCCAAAAATCTCCTCGCGGGCGATGGTCATCTGGTTATCGACATCCGTAAACAGCGTCGGACGGACAAACCAGCCGTTTTGTGTGCCCTCCGGACGCCCTTCACCCCCTGCCAGCAGACGCGCCCCCTCTTCTGTACCTTTGCGGATGTAACCCTGCACGCGCCGCCACTGTTTTTCGCTGACCATCGGCCCCACTTCCGTCGCCGGGTCACGCGGATCGCCCGATTTCACTGCCGCCATCGCCTGCGCCAGCGCCGCTTCGCATTCCGCTTTGCGTGAGCGTGGCACCAGAATGCGCGTCCCGGCCACGCACGCCTGGCCGCTGTTCATCAGGCCAGCCTGGATTGCCAGCGGAACCGCCTGGCTTAAATCGGCGTCTTCCAGCACAATCGTCGGCGATTTACCGCCTAACTCCAGCGTTACGCGCTTAAAGCTCTCAGCGGCGTTGCGCAGAATCGCTTTGCCGGTAGCGGTTGAACCGGTAAACGATATTTTTGCCACGTCCGGATGACGGCTGATAGTCTCCCCCACCGTCTCGCCGCGCCCGGTGACGATGTTAAACACCCCCGGCGGTAATCCGGCTTCGCTCAGGGCTTCGGTGATAATCTGCGTCTGCCATGCGCTCATTTCGCTCGGTTTAATCACTGCCGAACAGCCCGCCGCCAGCGATGCCGCCAGCTTGCCGCAGATAAACCCTGCATCGCTGTTCCACGGCGTGATAAGCCCCGCCACGCCAAGCGGCACCATCTGTACCGTGGCGGCGCCGACCTCGGTCGTGAATTCAAACGCCGTCAGCGCGTCGATGGCCTGGGCTATCACCTCTGCCGGATAACTCGCCATCCACGCCGATCGCGACGCAGGAGCACCGTACTCTTCGATAATCGCCTCCAGCAAATCGTCATGACGCGCCGCGACCGCCGCATGCATCCGTTTGAGGGCAGCAATGCGCGCCTCGCGTGTGGTCCTCGCCCACGCAGGAAACGCAGCCTTGGCCGCGCTGATGGCGCGTTCCGCGTCGAGTTCATCCGCAAGCCGAACCTGCCCGAACACCTGCGCGGTCGCCGGGTTGTAGAGATCAAAACGCTCTGTGCCGTGCGGTGTGACAAATTCACCGTTGATAAAAATCCGATCGATATGACGCATAACACCTCCTCAGGCTGGAAGAGCCCAGTCTGGCACGCCTTTTACGTTTCGATAATCCACGCTATCCTGCAAAGGTTATTGCGATTTTCAGGATAATCTATGCACCGTTCAGGACTGACAGAGCTGGAAGTGGTGATGGCCGTGGTGCGGCGCGGCAGTTTTCGCGGCGCAGCGCAGGAACTCAACATGTCGGCAACAGCAGTGAGCAATGCCATCGCCGGGCTGGAAAGCCGCCTGCAGACGCGGCTGTTTAACCGCACCACCCGCAGCGTTGCGCTGACGGACGCCGGGCAGCGCTATGTGGCGCGTATCGGCCCGGCATTGCAGGCGATCCGCCAGGCCAGCGAAGAGATCCACAGCGAGACGGACGAACCTGCCGGAACGCTGCGCCTGAATGTGCCGAACAATATCGGCCCCCTTTTTCTGGACGATCTGCTGATCGACTACATGATCCGCTACCCCAAAATGCGCGTGGAGACCGTCAGTGAAGCGCGCCTGATCGACATTGTCGCCGAGGGGTTTGACGCCGGGATCCGCCTGGAAGAGTCTGTCCCACAGGACATGATCGCCATCCCGCTCACCGCCGATATCCGCCAGCTTGTCACTGCCACACCGGACTATTTTGCCCGCCACGGTATTCCGCAAACGCCGGATGATTTGCGCAATCATCAGGGGATTGGAATGCGCATGTCGCACGGCGGGATTTATCGCTGGGAGCTGGAACGGCGCGGCGAGCGCTATGCCCTGGCCGTCCCGCCGCGTTTTGCGACGTCGGATCTGTTTGCCTCGATACGGGCGGTGAAAGCGGGGCTGGGAGTCGGTTTTTTACCGGAACTTTATATCCAGCAAGAGCTGGCATCGGGGGAACTGGTAAGCGTGTTAAATGACTGGACGCAGCCCTTTGCCGGACTGCGCCTCTACTATCCCGGCCACCGGCACGTCCCGCCGGGGTTGCGGGCGCTAGTGGCACTGGTTCGCGAACGCGGGATTATTCCAGGTTAGCTTTGTTCAGGCCGTAAGCCGCATCCATTGCACCCGGCTCCATGCGCGAGGTAATGCCCAGACGGTTCCAGGCGTTGATCGCCACGATGGCGAAGTTAAGCTCTGAAATCTCGGTGTCGGAGAAGTGCTCAGCCACGCTGCAGTACAGTTCGTCGCTGATGCCGTGGACGCTGATTTGGGTCAGCGCTTCGGCGAAGGCCAGCGCCGCTTTTTCGCGAGCGCTGAACAGCGGCGACTCGCGCCAGGCCGCCAGATGATACAGGCGCAGCTCGCGCTCACCGGCAATTTTCGCCTCTTTCGAGTGCATATCCAGACAGAACGTGCAGCCGTTCAGCTGAGAGACGCGGATATCGATCAAGTGCTTCAGGGCCGGGTCGATGGAGGTTTTGCCGATCGCCATGCTCAGGTCGGACAGGGCTTTGGCAAGTGCAGGTGTGGCTTTATGGTGGTTAACGCGAGTGCTCATTGTCTTTCCTCTTTTTGTGCGGCATATCAAATGCGATGGGGCAAATCTACGCCGATCATGACATAGTAAAAAGATACAAAATTCAGGAAACGAGGTAGGACATGAAATCGGGCTATCACGATATCTACACCCGCTATCGCGACAACATCACGCGCGGCGTGCTGAAGCCCGGCGACAAAGTGCCTGCCATCCGCGTGCTGGCCGAAGAGCTAAAAGTGGCGCGCAAAACCGTCGAAACGGCTTACGCTATCTTGATCGGAGAGGGCTATCTGGTGAGCGAGGGGGCGCGCGGGACGCGGGTGAATCCCGATTTAACCCTCCCGGCGAAACAACCGGCTCCCGCTGAGCAGGCCACCGGCACGCTGCCGGAATCGCTCATCAGCCAGCGCGAGCGCGCCGGTTTCCTGCGTCCGGGTATTCCGGCGCTGGACAGTTTTCCCTATAAAAAGTGGCTGCTGCTGGCAGGCCTGGCGACACGATCGATGCGCCAGGAAGAGATGCTGAACCCGCCGGTCATGGGCTGGTATCCCCTGCGCCAGGCGATTGCCAGTTACCTGAACATTTCGCGCGGATTGTCCTGCACGGCAGAACAGGTGCTGATCACCAGCGGGTACAGCGGCAGCCTGCGGCTGATCCTTGATACGCTGGCAAGCCGCAGCGATAAAGTGGTGTTCGAAGATCCGGGCTATTTTATGGGGCAGCAGCTGTTAAAGCGGATCGTCCCGCGCCTGCACACGGTGCCCGTGGATCGCGCCGGGATGGACACGGAGTATCTTCTGCGCCACCACCGCGACGCCCGTTTTGCCATCGTTACCCCTTCACATCAAAGCCCGCTGGCGGTAACGCTTTCCCTGCCGCGCAAACAGCAGTTGCTCGACTGGGCAACACATAACGAGGCGTGGATCATCGAGGACGACTACGACGGCGAGTTTCACTACACCCGCAAAGTGCTGCCGTCGTTGAAAAGCCTCGATCGTCACGACCGGGTGATCTTTATGGGCACATTCAGCAAAACCGTGATGCCCTCCCTGCGCATGGGCTATCTGGTGATGCCCGCCAGCACCGTGGAGGCCTTTACCGACTGCGCGGATATTGTTGCCAGCGGCCAGCCGGTACTGACGCAAAAAATTCTCACCACCTTTCTTAACGATGGCCACTTTTTCCGCCATCTGAAAAAGATGCGCACACTCTACCAGCAGCGTCGCGACTGGATGATCGCCGCACTACAGGAGGTGTATGGCGAGCGGTTTTTCACTGAGCAAAACGATGGCGGAATGCATATCGTGGCATTCCTGAGCGCAGGCAGTTGCGACCGCGAGATCGCCCGCTGCTGGCAGGCGCAGCAGCTGCAGGTCAATGCGCTTTCAGAGTGGTATCGCGGTTCCGGTAAACGCTACGGGCTGGTGATGGGCTATAACAACGTGCGCAGCTATGACGAGGCGCTGGAACTGCTGCGACGCCCGCAGGCCGAGACCCTGCGCCTGCTGGAGTAGCCAGTATCGGACCCGATAAATTTCGTAGGTGTGCGTGACAGAACATCTCTTTATACTCTGCGGGCTTATTTCGTCGGATTCCGACATTTTTCTAAGGACAAGAAAATGAAGTCAATTTTAGGATTTGATTATCTGTTAACGCCGCGCGTGCTGGTCTTTTTCTACTGGATCGCCATGGTGCTGATTCTGATCGGCGGTGTGTATTCCATGTTCACCGAGCATCTGTTCACCGGTTTTATCGGCATGATTTTCAGCCTGATCGGCTGTCGCGTGATGTTCGAGCTGATTATGGTGGCGTTTAAAAATAACGAATACCTGCGCCGCATCGCGGAAAACACCAGCAAAACCACCGCAGAGTAATCTTCAGGCATTTATCTGCTCCCCCGCAGATAAATGCCCTGCCATTCAGATATTGCATGCATCATTTCGCGTTAATCCAACATCCTTCAGCTGCTCGTCGCTCATGCCCTGCAACACACGTCGCGTCTGCTGACGGCGACGCCATTTAATAAACGCCTGCCAGATAAAAACGAAGCCGATAAAAGGTCTGTTTGGGCGGTTTTCGTTGAATTCCATGATGTTCTCCTCACGCTGTTTGAGGCTCTATCATCGTCGGAAACCGGCTTTACAATACAGATTCAAAAACAACTTTTCTTTAACATACAGATCCGCTAAAAATGAATCTGCATGGCGATTATCGCCCTAATCTGTACTGGTTTAACCATCTGTATGGTCACATTTGAGGATACAGCATGACGCGCTACCAACATCTGGCCAATCTCCTGGCGCAACGCATTGAACAGGGGCTGTATCGCAGCGGCGAGCGGTTGCCGTCGGTGCGTGCCCTTAGCCAGGAGCATGGCGTCAGCATCAGCACCATTCAGCAGGCCTATCAGATCCTCGAAAATCTTCAGCTGATTACCCCCCAGCCGCGCTCAGGCTATTTTGTCTCGCAGAAAAAAGCCCTGCCGCCCGTTCCGGCGATGACCCGCCCGGTGCAGCGCCCGGTGGACGTCACCCAGTGGGATGAAGTGATGATGCTGCTCGATGCGCGCGGCGATCGCGAGATGGTCTCCTTTGGCGGCGGCTCGCCGGATCTAACCCAGCCGAGCCTGAAACCCCTGTGGCGCGAGATGAGCCGCATCGCGCAGCACAATCCGGCGGAAATGCTGAGCTATGACGTGCTGGAGGGGCGTAAAGAGCTGCGTGAGCAGATCGCGCGCCTGATGCTCGATGGCGGATCGACCGTCGCGGCAGACGAGATTGTCATCACCAACGGCTGCCACGGCGCGCTCTCTCTGGCGCTGCTCTCCGTGTGTAAGCCGGGAGATATTGTGGCGGTAGAGTCGCCGTCGTTTCACGGCACCATGCAGATGCTGCGCGGGTTTGATATCAAAGCCATTGAGATCCCAACGGATCCTGAAACTGGGATCAGCATCGAAGCGCTGGAACTGGCGCTGGAGCAGTGGCCGATCAAAGCGGTGATCCTGGTGCCGAACTGTAATAACCCGCTCGGCTTTATCATGCCGGAAGCGCGCAAACGGCAGGTTCTGGCGCTGGCCCAGCGACACGATATTGTGATCGTCGAAGATGATATTTACGGCGAGCTGGCGGCGGAATACCCACGCCCGCGCACCATTCACTCTTTCGATATCGACGGGCGCGTGTTGCTGTGCAGTTCGTTTACCAAAACTGTCGCCCCTGGGCTGCGCGTCGGCTGGATTGTGCCAGGCCGTTATTACGATCGGGTGATGCACATGAAATACGCGGCGGGCGGGTTTAACGTTCCCGCTACGCAGATGGCGGTGGCGGCGTTTATCCGCGACGGGCATTACCACCGGCATGTGCGGCGTATGCGTCAGATTTATCAGCAAAATATGGAGCGTTACACCTGCTGGGTGCGGCAATACTTCCCGGCTGAGATTTGCGTGACGCGCCCGCAGGGGAGTTTTTTGCTGTGGGTGGAATTACCGGAGCAGGTGGATATGGTGTGCGTCAGTAAGCAGCTGTGTGCGCTGAAGATTCAGGCTGCGGCGGGATCGCTGTTTTCCGCATCCGGGAAATATCGCAACTGTCTGCGGATTAACGTCGCGTTGCCGCCCAACGAGAGAAATCGTGAGGCGCTGAAGAAAATGGGCGAGGCGACTTATATCGCCATGGAGGAGTAGTGTTGCCGCCGGGCGGCAACACTCTCCATGAGCCTCACATCAGAACTTCCAGGACACGCTGCCGACAATACTGCGCTCTGCGCCGAAGTAGCAGTAAGAGAGCGAGTTACAGGCCGCCACGTAGTTTTCGTCTGTCAGGTTGTTCACGTTAAGCTGCGCGCTCAACCCCTTCACACCCAGCTTCGACAGATCGTATCCCACCGCCACATCCACCAGCGTATAGGACGGCAGCGTGTGCGTGTTCTGGCGATCGCTCGTCACACCGTTCACGTAACGCACGCCGGAACCGAGCGTCAGGCCGTCAAACGGACCGGTTTTGACATCGTAGCTCAGCCAGGTGCTGGCCATATTGCGCGGGGCGTAGACGGCGCGTTTGCCCTCCTCTTCCGGGCTGCTCTTCTTATAGCGAATGTCCGTGTAGGTATAGGCCGCCTGCACGCGCAGGCTGTCGGTGAGCTGGCCGATAGCTTCCAGCTCCACGCCTTCCGATTCGATCTCCCCGATGGAGCGGTACGGATCTGTCGGCTCCTCTTTGGTGGCGATGTTTTTCTGGTTAATGCGGAACACCGACGCGCTGAACTGGCTGTTCATCCCCTCCGGCTCCACCTTCACGCCTGCTTCCCACTGCTTGCCTTTCATCGGGTCCAGGATCTGGCCGTTCTCATCGGCAAAGCTGGTCGGCGTGAAGGCCGTGGAGTAGCTGATGTACGGCGCAATGCCGTTATCGAACAGGTACAGCAGCGCCGCACGGCTGCTGAAGTTGTTCTTATCCAGATCGCTGCGGCTGCTGTTGAGCTTGTCGATATTGGAGACGCTCACCTGGTCGTAACGCCCGCCCAGCGTCAGACGCCAGCGGTCGATGGACATCTGATCCTGCAGGTAGTAGCCCGTCTGGCGCAGCTTGTGCTTCTCTTTGCTGTACATGGTGATGTAATCCGGCTTCGCGCCGTACACCGGATGGAAGGCGTTAATCGGCGGGAAACCGCCGTAGTAGCCGGTGGTGTTGTTGCTGCGATCCTGATAGTCCAGACCGATCAGCACACGGTGGTTCACCGCCCAGGTATCGAAGCTGCCGTCCACCTGGTTATCCAGCGTGATCGCGTTCATCTTCTCGTCGGAACCGGAGTAGCCGCGATTTAGATCCGTTTCGTTCAGCCATCCTGCGGCATAGACCTGATTCAGCTCGACTTTGGTATGCAGGTAGCGCAGCTTCTGGCGCACCGACCAGCCGCTATCAAACATATGTTCGATGTTGTAGCCGACCATGTTCTCGCGGCGGTCATATTTGTCGTAATCGTCTTCGCCTTCAAAGAAAGTATTGGAAATCTTCTTGCCGTCGTGGGGAACCACGGTGCCTTCGTACGGCAGGCCAGAGTGGCTCCCGCCTTCCGGATCGCGATGCAGATAGGCCATCAGATCGAGACGCGTATTGTCGGTGATACGCCAGGTGAGGCTCGGCATCAGCGCGTAGCGCTCTTCCTTCAGCGGGCCAAACTGCGAATCGGCGTAGCGGGTCATCCCGCTCAGACGTGCGGCCACGCGGTCGTTATCGTCCAGCGGCCCGGTGACGTCGAACATCGCCCCGCGCTGATCGTTATTCCCGGCGAAGAGTTTGATCTCACCGCCCGCATCAAATGAGGGTTTGCGCGAGGTCAGCGCCACAATACCGCCCGGCGAGGAGCGCCCGTACAGCACGGATGCCGGGCCACGCACCACTTCGATATTTTCCAGGAACCAGGGATCGACGACCAGCGAGCTGTGGGAGTTGGTGTCCCCCATCATTTTCAGGCCGTCGAGATAGACGTTATCCAGGCTGCCGTCGGAGAAGCCGCGCAGCACGATGTAATCAAAGCGGTTCGACGCACCAATCTGGTTGCTGTAGACGCCAGGCGTATAGCTCACCGCCTGGCGCACGCTGGTCGCGCCCTGCTCTTCGAACTGCTCGCGCGTCACGATCGACACCGACTGCGGGGTTTCGATATCCGGCGTCTCGAGTTTGGTGGCGCCACTCTGCATTTGCGAGGTGACAACGACGGTTTCGGTTTTCGGCGTATCCTGCGCCAGCAAAGGGAACGCAACGCTGCCGGTCACCCATCCCACCAGCAGTGCCAGCCGTGATTTAGCGAACATGAAAGTCTCCAAAGGTATTTCTAATTGTTAATAAGAATTATTACCTTTTTGAGATCGCAAACAGCTATGCGCGACGCCAGGTGACGTATGCGAAATGACAAATCGTATGCGGGAGATTCGCGCGATGGCGAAAAGTGAGTTAGCCGTGTCGGCGCAGATCGCCGGGGGAGATACCGTATCGACGGCGAAACGCAGTGGCGAAATTGGTCGCGTGCTGATATCCGGACATCCACGCAGCCTGCTGCACGCTGTGCCCTTCCAGCAGATAGCGGCGTGCCAGCTCCAGACGGCAGTCGCGCAGGTAATCAAACACCGTTTTGCCATAGGCGTGGCGGAACTTCGTCCGCAGGCTGCCAGAGCTCATCGCCGCCTGCGTCGCCAGCTGTGCGAGGGTGTACTCCTGTTCCGGCGACTGTTCCAGCATGCGCCGGATGCGTTCCAGGCGGGCATGTTCCCCGCTCGGCGGCAAAGCACTGCGTCCTGTTTGCGGCTGGCACTGGTTCAGACCGTGGCCGAGCAACTGGTACATCAGCCCTTCGAGCAACAGCGTGCGCGCCACGGCGCTCAGCCCCTTCTGCTGCGCATGCTGAATGCCGATCAATACAAATCCGGGCACCGGCCAGACGAACGTTGGCGCATTCAGACGCTGCCATTCCTGGAGCAGCGTTTCCAGTAAGCTCTGGCGATCGGCATTATTCGGATAGACGCCAAAGGAGAGGGTTTTCAGGGTGCAATCTGCGTCGTGACGGGCGCTCATCGCCTGCTGTTCGCTAAGCTGCGAGCTAAAGGCCATCCCCGGCAGCACCTGATATTCCTGGCCGTTCAGCGTTAGCGTGACGCAACCTTCCAGCACCACCAGCATATAAAGCGGGCTGCTGTGGCGGGAGGTAGTTTCGTAGGGCTGGAGCACGCGCACGTCAGAGTGCGTCAGGGAAATACCGGAGGAGAGAGTCATCTCTTCGACATCGCCGTGCAGAACGGGGCTGTCCCAGGCGTTATCTGCCAGATGCGGAAAGCGATAATCAATACCGTAGCGCTCGCCGAAGCCAATAAAATCCTCAACGCAGAACAGGCGTTTGGTTGAGCTATCAGGCTGTGCGGCAAGATTCATGATGGCGTATGCGTGGGCGGATGACACACGAACATTAACACTGCGGCGGCGCAAAGGCTACGTCGCCGCAGGTTCATCGTTCGGATTACTCTTCGAAGTACCAGTAACCCTGGTTAATCAGATCGGTCAGTTCCGCGATAAACGCCGGGTTTTGCAGCGCGTCGCCGAGTTCGTTTTGGCCAAACTCGGTGTAACGGCAAAGCACATCGGCCGCTTTCGCATCCACCGTTTCGAGCAGTTCGCTGTTGATAAAGAAACCGCCGCCCACGTTCAGCACGCGTAGACCGCTCAGGCGGGAGAGCGTTTCGCCGCCCTGCAGGGCATCCAGCACCTCCTCGGGTTCGTAAGCCGGTTCTGCCGCGGCGATATCCAGCTCGTGACGCGGAGTGCTGACAAAGCTGCCGAACCATTTTTTGAAATCTTCCGGCTGGCTGATCATCTCGATCATCATGTTGCGCAGACGATCAAGTTCGTACTGCTCTACGCGGCCAGGGTGTTCGCGACAGGTCAGATCCGGATCGCTGTAGTGCTCGCCGCCCAGATCGTTTTCCAGCGCGTAGTCGGCAAAGCTGCTGATCAGATCACGACCGTTAGGCCCACGGAAGCCCACGGAATAATTCAGCGCCGTTTCGTGGGTAAAACCGTCGTGCGGGAATCCAGGCGGAATGTAGAGGATATCGCCCGGCTCCAGATCTTCGTCGATAATCGGCGTAAAGGGATCGACGTGCAGCAGCGCCGGATGCGGGCAGAACTGACGCATCGGCAGCTTGTCACCCACGCGCCAGCGGCGGCTGCCCATCCCCTGAATGATAAACACATCGTACTGATCGATATGCGGGCCAACGCCACCGCCAGGCACGGAGTAGGAGATCATCAGATCGTCCAGACGCCAGTCTGGCAGCACGCGGAACGGGCGTACCAGCTCTGCGGACGGCATGTGCCAGTGGTTCACCGCCTGCGCCAGCAGCGACCAGCCGTTTTCACCCAGTCCGTCAAAATGCTCGAAAGGACCGTTGCTCGCCTGCCACTCACCGTTGAAATGGCTGACCAGACGGCTGTCGACTTCTGGCTCCATTGCCAGGCCCGCGAGTTCATCAGGCGTGATCGGATCGACAAAATTCGGGAAGGCATTTTTCAGCACAACGGGTTGTTTTTGCCAGTATTTTTCAAGAAATTCCGGCCAGTTGAGATTCAGTTGATACGCCATGGAAAGCACCAGTGAGAAGGGAAACAGGTCCGATTATGAGAGACGAGCCGTGAGGCTGCTTTGTCGTGGGTCAATTGGCCGCCAAATCCCTCCCCTTCAGCCGTTCGCATGACACACCGTGACAGTTTCAGCCTTTAAGGTTATCGCCCGATCCCTGGCGACTTATATCGTTAATGACTATGAGCGCGCTGTTACGAGGCCTGATATGAGCCATTACACTGAACTTCCTGTTTCAGGAACGGTTAGCACCACGATGGGCGTTTTCACACGCAGGGAAAATCCGTCGGTTTTTTCGCCCGTTGCGAATGCGCTACCTGCCGGGAGTCGCGTGACGGTTCAGGGGGCGGTGGTGGGAGATGCGGTGGAAGGCAATGCGCACTGGTATCGGGTGGGCGAGGATACCTTTATCTGGGCCGGGGCTTGTACACGGCTGGAGCCGTATCCGGAATTTCCGGAGGTCATAAGACCCAACTGGACAGCGATTATTTTACATGAACGTTAGCGCCCGAAACCGGGCGCTAACAGGAACACTTAATCCAGTTTCAGTTCATCATACTGGGTGATGATTTTGCCCACGACGCCGTAATCCAGCGCCTCGGCAGGAGACATCCAGAAGTTACGGTCGGTGTCTTTTTTCACTTTTTCCAGCGGCTGGCCGGTCGCATCGGCGATCAGCTTGTTTACGCGGTCCAGCATGCGGATGATTTCACGCGCTTCGATTTCAATATCCGTTGCCTGACCACGCACGCCGCCCAGCGGCTGATGGATCATGAAACGGGTATTCGGCAGCGCATAACGGTGCTCTTTTTTCGCCGCCAGGAAGATGGTGATCCCGGCGCTCGCCACCCAGCCGGTCCCGATCACGTGCACATCCGGGCGGATAAACTTGATAAAGTCGTGAATGGTATCACCCGCTTCCACGTGGCCGCCCTGGCTGTTGATGTACAGCTTGATCGGATCGTTGCTCACGCTTTGCAGCAGGATCAGTTGGGTGATCACTTTCTCGGCCAGCGCCTGATCAATTTCACCGGAGATAATGATCGAGCGAGACTCGAGTAGTTTTTGCTGAAGCGCGCCCGCGCCGTTTTTCCCTTCTGATTTTTCTGTGTTGTCGCGATCTTTCTGTGTGAAGTGCATTGTTATTATCCTCGGCTTTTAGCGCTCAAAGTGAGAGTGTAGCCTGTTTTGCCTGGCAAAGTCGTCAGGCGCACACAATGCGAACATCCTGAGTCGCGAACGCGTTAAGAACGTCCTGGTTCATATTCGCTTCAACCACCAGCACATCGATATCACCGGTTTTGGCGACCACGAAGCGCGCGACGCCGGGGATCTTGTCGGTGGTCAGCGCCACGATGGTCTGATTGCTTTGGGCAATCACCGTTTTCTTGAACTCGCAGTCGGCAAAATCAAAGCCGGTCAGCCCCATTTCTGGGTCCATTGCGCAGCCGCCGATAAAAGCCTGATCGAAGATAATCCCCTGGATCTGGCTGGCCGCCGTCGCCCCAACCGCGCCGCCGGAGGCGCGCTGAATCTGCCCGCCGGTCATGATCACCTCACACAGCGGATGGCGCAGCAGCTCCGCCGCAATTGCCGGCGAATTGGTCACGATAGTCACCTTCAGATCGGCAGGCAACGCTTTCGCCAGGGCCAGATTGGTTGTGCCGGTATCCATAAAAATGCAGCTGCCGTGTTTGATAAAGGTTGCCGCTTTCTGCGCGATCATGTCTTTTTTTGCAGGATTTTTTTTGCTCGCGGCTAAGGAAGTTTCCCGCATCCGGCAGCTGAAGCACCGCGCCACCGTAGACCTTTTTGCATAAACCCTCTTTGCTAAGCTCATGTAAATCACGGCGAATCGTGTGCTCCGACACCTTCATTTGGGTGGCTAACTCCGTGCAGACCACCCGGCCCTTCTCCTGAAGGATCTTGCGGATCAGGTCTTGTCGTTGTTCCGGAAAAGCAGCATAATCGAGCATAAAGAGTCCTGTAATAATCCAAATCGAGCATCAATGCGCATAATGTTGCATGACGCTCACCCTGTCAACAATGCAGCCTGGAAGGGAGCGTGATGATAAAACGCAGCAAGCCATCTCACCCGCTTGTGGCTACTCAGCCTTACGACGGATTCTGGTTTCAGCCCGTCAGCCACACTGAGCGATCGCAGCAAAAAGTGCAGCGGGAAGAGTTGCCCGCCCGGTTCCAGGAATATCACCCAACAACGCGCAGCAAACAACGAGGCTTAATATGAAAATTGCACATGTCGCCCTCTGGACCCGCAACCTGTCCGCGCAGGTTCAGTTCTGGGAAACGGTTTTCGGGGGTCGCAGCAACGAGATTTACATCAGCAAAAACCGCCCCGGCTTTGCGTCGCACTTTATTACGCTCACCGACGGCCCGACGATTGAGCTGATGACGGTCCCGGAGCTGGCCGACGCGCCCGCTTACCCGGAATTTGTTGGCTGGGCGCATATCGCCCTCGATGTCGGCAGCAAAGCGAATGTGGATCGTATGGCGGAACAGGCGCGGCAGAACAGTACCCTGCTCAGCGCACCGCGCATGACAGGCGATGGATTTTACGAAGCGGTGATCGCCGATCCCGACGGGAACAGAATTGAACTGGTGGGGGAGTAATTTCTGCCGTTCCCAGTAAGCTGAAAACGCGTGGCATTCAGAAATACAGGAGAGGATTCATCCGCTACACTGATGTCCTCTCCCTTACTGAGGATGACCCTCATGGAACTGACCGCAGTCAGCGCCCTTCACTTCAGCGTGACGGAACTTACTCGCATTCTGGAGCGCTGTTTTCAGCACTATTTCGTCCCGTTTTCGCTCACGCCCGAGGCTTTTGCCCTGCGTTTTGCCGCAGAGGGGATGAGCATGGAAGACTCCTGCGTCTGGCTGCAGAATGGTGAGCCGGTGGCAATCGCCATTATCGCCCGACGTGACGCTCTCGCCCGTCTCGCGGCGTTTGCTATCGTTCCGCCACTTCGTGGGAAAGGGCTGGCCCGCACGATGCTCGCACCGCTGTTCGCCACGTTGAAAACCAAAGACGTAGCGCGTTTTTATCTGGAAGTGATCGCCGAGAATCACGCCGGGATTGCGCTGTACCGATCGCTGGGGTTTCGCGATTCACAGGCGCTGTACGGCTTTAAAGCCATCACGACGGAGAATCCGCCGGGCGCAGAACTGCACACTACCACGCTGGATGCACTTTACCGTGCGCTCTTTTCTGCGCCACGGGAGACCACGCCCTGGCAGCTCGATCCGCTGGCGCTGCGCTCGTTACCCTGCAAGGTGTTAACCACCGGAGGTGCATGGGCGGCCATCATGACTCACGGCCCGGCGCCGCAGCTGCGCTATCTGTTTGTGGAACCGGCATCGCGGCGTAAGGGAGAGGCGCTGCGCCTGTTGCAAACACTGAGCGAGCAGTATCCAGCAATCAGCACCCCGGTCGCGGTGCCGGAGCGTTTTGCGCGGCTGTTTTTGGCGGCAGGCTACGCGCAGATGGACATTTCGCAGCGTGAGATGGTTTGCGATCACGCCGGTGAATAAAACTGCATCCCGGCATAGGGCTTTTCCCGACACGCCGCCAGTCGCGCGGCGAGATCGCCCACATGCAGTTCCAGCTTATGCCCGTCTGGATCGAGAAAATAGAACGACGCCCCTTCGCTTTTATTGCTCTTCCAGACGGTGACGCCCGCCTGCTCAAGCCTGTGTGAAAACGAGTCAAAATCTGCCGGTGCGACGCTGAACGCATAGTGGGTATAGTCGCTTTCGTTGGGCGGAACATAGTCGCGAGTCTCGTCAAACGACAGGCACAGCCAGAGATCGCCGCAGGTAAGATACGCGCCGGTGTCCCACTGCGCATGCAGTGACAAACCCAGCAGATCGCGCCAGAACGCCACGCTGGTTTGCAGGTTGCTGACGGCCAGCGTGAGGTGGTTGAGTGATTGCAGCATACGATCCCCTGTTGTGTTTCGCTCAGAACATGATACGGTAATTCGATGAACAGAAAACACCTCCCCGCTTTACATCACACCCTGTGGTGGCTGCCTTCTTAAAGGCGGCCCGGAAGTGTTTTCCCTCTTTTCAGATAGCCGCCGAAAGGCGGCTATTGCATTTCAGAGACGTCTTTCGGCTTTTAAAACCTTAAGGAGTCTTTCATGAACCCTAAAACGACTATTCTCACCGGCGACCGTCCGACTGGCCCTCTGCATCTCGGCCACTATGTTGGATCGCTACGCCAGCGTGTTGCGTTGCAGCACGACTATCAACAGTTTGTGCTGGTCGCAGACCTACAGGGCCTGACGGATAACGGCAGTAACCCGCAAAAAATACGCGACAACATCCCCGAAGTACTGGCCGATTATCTGGCCGCAGGTATCGACCCCGACCTCACCACCCTCTGCCTGCAATCTGCTCTCCCGGCGCTTGCCGAGCTGACGATGCTGTATATGAACATCGTCACCGTGGCGCGCGTGGAGCGTAATCCGACGGTGAAAAATGAGATCGCGCAGAAAGGGTTTGCCCGCTCGCTGCCCGCCGGTTTCCTGGTGTATCCCATCAGCCAGGCGGCGGACATTACCGCGTTTAAAGCCGAAGTGGTGCCCGTCGGCGATGACCAGTTGCCGATGATCGAACAAACCAACGAAATCGTACACAAGATGAATAGCCTGCTGCCCGCCCCGGTGCTGCGCCACTGCAAAGCGATGCTGAGTGACACCAGCCGTCTGCCGGGCGTCGACGGTAACGCCAAAATGTCGAAATCCCTCGGCAACACGCTGCACCTTTCGGCCAGCGAAGAGACCATACACCGCGCCGTCAGCGCCATGTATACGGACCCTCACCATTTGAAAGTGAGCGATCCGGGCCAGATCGAGGGCAACGTGGTGTTCACCTGGCTGGATGCGTTTCACGCGGATAAAGCCAAAGTCGCGGCGATGAAAGACCACTATCAGCAAGGCGGGCTGGGCGATAGGATCTGTAAAAACGAGCTGGAAGCGTGCCTGCAGGAGCTGATCGCGCCAATGCGCGAGCGGCGGGCGACCTACATCCAGGACAAAAGCCAGCTGATGGAGATACTGAAAAAAGGCAGCGAACGCGCCCATGAAGTCACGCAGGCGACCTTAAAAGAGGTAAAACGGGGGCTGGGCGTACCGGTGTTCTGAAAGTGCATTGACGCCTGGCGAGCAGGCGTCAATATCGGTTAGTTGACTGATACCGGGCGATCCAGACGCTCGTCGCCTTGATTTTCCTGCGTCGTCGCATGACGCCGCTCCGCCAGCAGACGGCAAATCTCAGCGTGTTTCTCTTCGGTAAAGGTGAAGCGCGACATGCAGCCCAGGCGGATCAGCGAGCCAATGGCCGGAAGCAGGCAGATGCCGAAGAATAGCCCGGTGAGCACGCCGTCGCTCTGAGTTTGCGCCTGCGGCACGTAGCCGATCATCGTCAGGAACACGCCGATTAAGCCCCCCCCCACGGCCACCGACATCTTGCCGGTAAAGGTCTGCCCGGAGAAGGTGATCGCCGCACAGCGTTTATGGGTGTGGTACTCGGCGTATTCGATGGTGTCGGCGATCATCGACGAGGTGAGGATATTGCTCATCATCACGAACAACGTGCTCAGGCCGAGCAGCAAGAACAGCAGCGCCGTGTGCTGATAGCCCGCGAACCACATTACCGCGCGCACGGCGATATCCAGCCCGCAGAGGATCATAAACAGTTTTCGTTTCTGCATTTTGCGCGTCAGCATCGGCGCGATCAAACACACCACCGCCGCCACGATCCCCATCACGCCAATCGCCATCTGCAGGCTGCCGTCGCCCAGATTGTAGATAAAGAAGTAGATGTAAATCCCGTTGGCGACGTTGTGGAATACGCAGAAAAAGAACGACAGCAGGATGATAAACAGCGGCTTGTTCTGGCGCAGATTGTGGAAGGTGTCTCGCATCGTCACCTTCTCGGTGCTCGGCGGCACGCGCTCTTTAATCTGCATAAACCCGTTCAGCATCAGCGGCAGGCCGAACAGCATCATCACCAGCGCCGCCATAAAATAGCCTTTGTCGTTGCTGTACTGAGCGAAAAACGCCGCCAGTTTCGGGAAGAAGATATTCGCGCAGGCAATACCGGCGTTAACCCCGAGCATGGCCGCCGTCACCGCGCGGGTGCGCTGGCCGGAGTCATTAGTCATCACCGATGACATGGACCAGAACGGGATATCGGAGATGGCGTACAGCGTCCCCCACAGGATGTATGTCACCCCGGCGTAGAGGATTTTGGTGGTCATGTCCGCTTCGATTTTATAGAACGAGAGCAGCGTGACGCCGGTAATCAGCAGCGGAGCGATAAGTAAAAAATGCCTGAACTTACCGAAACGACTGTTAATGGTGTCCATAAAACTGGCGAACAGCGGATCGTGAACCGCATCCCAGACGCGGGCAATCAGAAAGATCGAGCTTGCCGCCAGGGCCGAGATCCCCAGCACGTCGGTGTAAAAATAGTTAATAAATGAACCCACTAAACCAAAACTAAAACACTGACCTAAACCATAGCCAAAATAGGACCACAACTCGCGAGACGGTATTTTCATTGTCGTTGCCATAGTGCGTACCTTGTTGTCCGGCGGCGTACCGCCGGATCGTTATTGTTATGCCTGCGGCTGCGGGGCGATTTGGCGGAGCTTGCGCATCAGGGCGATTTCACTGCGCAAGAAGGGGATGCCGTTCTCTTCAAAGACGTCGTGAAACCACAGGCGGCAGTAGTCGGTGGCGCCGGTCATGATCACCGGCCACGGCAGCCAGGTCTGGGTTTTGCCGCGAACCAGGCCCCACTGATAGGGCGCGACCTTCGCGGTGTACATCAGCGGAAGCTGCTCTTCGATGGTGCTGCCGACGTGACGCGCCAGCCATTCGGTGCAAAACAGGGGACGGCCAAGCTCCTGTAATTGCTGAATAATCGCCGTCATACGCCCGGTGTTGGTGTAAGCGTGGTAACTCACCACGTCCGACAGATCCAGCGCGGTTTGATCGAGCGGATGCTGGAAGAACGTCTCCCCTTCCTCTTCCGGCGGCACGCGCCATGCGCAGACCGTCAGGGGTTGCTCAGGATCTTCTTCCCGCGCCCACTGGAACGCCAGTTTCATTAATTCATGCGCATAGGTTTCCAGTTTTTCGTCATAGAGCACTTCCACGGTGCCCGTCGCAAAAATACCCCGGTTGCCCGGTTCGTTATAGAGATCCCAGAGCAGAACGCGCTTATCATCGCGGAACTGGCGGATAACGTCGCGGATATAGCGCTCTATTTGCGGCCAGCAGTCGCGATCGCATACTTTATCGCGCCCTGGGCTTGCCGCCGCCTGGCTGTTGTGTTTGCCCGGCACCGGTGGCTTTTGCGGGCCGAGATACGGCTCGTCACCCGAGAACCCGCAGTCGTCCATCAGCGTCAGCATGGTGCTGAACCCGTGGCGGTCAGCCAGCGCCAGAAAGTGCTCAATGCGCGCCAGTAGCCCGTCGCGATCGTGCTCCCAGACGATAAACGGCAGATTTATGCGCAGGGTGTTGTAGCCCGCCTCCGCCGCCCAGCCCAGCTCGCGGTCGATGGTTTGGGCATCGAACGTCTCCTGCTGCCAGATATCGGTCCAGTTCACCGCCGTCGACGGCAGATAGTTAAATCCGCACAGCCACCCTTTTTGCTGATACCACGCCTGCGCCTGTTCCTTGCTCCACTGCTGTTTCATCGTCGCCTCACTTGCTGATAATGTTTAGCTAATAAATATTAGCTGCGTTATAAATGAGCAAACAGGCGCATTCAGAAAAGCGACAGCAATCACAAAGTTCAGGCTTGAGCGCGTAAGAAACGTGATCGACCGCGCTTTCGCCTGACCGATATTAAAGCCGTGAGGTATGATGCTGTTTCTGAAGGGGGAGCGGACGGATGAAGCGGAAAAACAAAATCACGATGAACGATATTGCGCGGGCGGCGGGGGTGTCGCAGGCGACGGTATCGCTGGTGCTCAACCAGTCCCGCAACATCAAACTCAGCGACGAGACGCGCCAGCGGGTGATCGGCGTGGCCGCAGAGCTGGGCTACGATCGCCTGCCCGCCATTCACACGCCGCGCAACCAGGAAGAGGTGGCGCTGCTGGTCAGCTCCCTGCAAAGTTACGATCCCTTTATCGACGCCATCAGCCAGGCACGGGATGCGGCCTGGCGCAACGAGACGCTGCTGACCGTGTACGATTACGGCGACGACGTGGAGCTTGCCCTGAACATCATTCGCCAGCTGGAGAAGCGCAACTGCGTGGGGATTATCCTCGCCTCCCCCGTCACCACGCTGGTGGATATGACCGATTTCCAGGACTGCACCCAGCTCCCGCTGGTGCTGCTGAATCAGCGCGATCCCGGCTCACCGCTGCTGCCATCGTTCATTCCCGACGACTACGCCAACGCCTTCCAGGTGACGCGTCATCTGATTGCCCAGGGGGCAACACGCATAGCGCACATCACCGGCGAGAGCTGGATGGAAGCCACCCGCCAGCGTCAAGCGGGTTACCAGGCCGCCCTCGAACAGGCCGGGCTGTCGTACGACGAGAGCCTGGTTCGCCCGACCAACTGGCAGTTCAGTGAGTCTTACACGGCCACCGAGTCCCTGCTGCAACTCCCTACCCGCCCGGATGCGATCTTTTGCGCCAGCGACTGGCTGGCGATCGGCTGCTATCAGGCGCTGGCCGTGAACCACGTGAAGATCCCGCAGGATATGCTGCTGGCGGGCTACGACGATCAGAAGATTTCCGAGCAGCTCACCCCGGCGCTGACCAGTATTCAGCTCCCGTACAGCGAACTGGGACGACTGGCGGTGGAGTATTTGTGCAATCAGGAAGATGCGGCGACGCATGTGACGCTGGCGGGGAGACTGCGGGTGAGGAGATCGAGTGAGCGTAGTTGAATAAAAACTATATTCAAGACAGCTCTAATTGTGCTTATTGCGTTTTTATATTTCTCTGGGCTTTATCGACGGAAATTATAAAAGGCTGAAAAATCAGTTGAGTGGGAAAGGTGTCGGTGGCGCCTTTTTTTGTGGGTAGTGAAAAGCACGTGGGTTGATTGAAAAAGGTTTTGCGAGCATCATCGCAATTATTTTTCTTATTTCGTAACGCGATGACATCCAGTAAAACCCTCGAACAGGCAATTGCCAATATCATTATCTGGCGCAAAGGCGGTGAACGTGCGCCACATAAACCGTTATTGCTCTTGTATGTGTTGGCAAACTAACGTGGACTGCCCCTGTCTGGATCACACTTTTCAACTCAGGATATTCACTTACAAAAACCAGGTGTTATTATTCACCCCGTAAATACCTTTCAACTCTACCCGAGGCTTTGATGCTGGAGAATGTAATCATCCGATAATCAGCTTACCTACCTTTTTAGGCAGGACTGATTATCAATGCGCCGAAATCGAATGCGGACACCGCTGTGTGTTTGCACGTTTTGCACATGATGATTAAACAGGTTTTCCAGTATGAATTTATCCCGTCAGGAACAACGTACCTTACACGTTCTCGCCAAAGGTGGCCGTATTGCGCACGTCCGCGATGCGTCTGGCCGCGTCACCGCCGTTGAATGCTACACCCGCGAAGGGCTGTTGCTGACCGACTGCACCCTTGCCACCTTCAAAAAACTCAAAACCAAAAAACTGATCAAGTCCGTCAACGGTCAGCCCTACCGCATCAACACCACCGGGCTGAATAACGTTCGCGCGCAGCTTGATAACCGCTAAGGAGAGCATGATGGATATCAGCACCCTTATTTCCTCATCCCGACACATCCAGCTGTCAGCGGAGGAAAGTAAAATCCCCTGGGACGAACCGGCCTTCAGCCAGCGCATGCTGGCGAACCATTTGTCGCAGGACCACGACTGGGCTAGCCGCAGGCAGGAGGTCATTGAGCGGCAGGTGAATTGGATCGCCAACCTATTACCCCCAGGCGCACGTATTCTCGATCTCGGCTGCGGTCCCGGCTTTTATACCCACCGCTTAGCAGAGCGCGGATTTTACTGCACCGGCGTGGATTTCTCACCGGCATCCGTGAGCTGGGCCCGTCAGCAGGCGCAGAGTGCCGGATTGAATATCGACTATGTCCAGCAGGATATCCGCGCATACTGGCCGGATAAATCTTTCGATTTCATCATGATGATGTTCGGGGAACTGAATGTTTTCAGCGCGGCAGATGCGCGCTCACTCGTCAGCCGCTGCGCGCTGTGGCTGGAGCCGGGTGGCAGGCTGCTCACTGAAGTCCATGCTTTCGACGAAGTTAAGCGTCAGGGAATGGCTGAACCGAGCTGGCAACGCTGCCCGGACGGGCTGTTTCTGGGCGTCCCTCATCTGCTGCTGACAGAACATGGCTGGGATGAAGAAGCACAGACCAGCTCAACGCAGTTCTGGGCCATAGAAGCAAACGGTCAAACCACCCGTTTCGGCAGCCAGATGACGGCCTGGCGCAATGATGAGTACGTCAGCCTGCTCGGTAATGTCGGTTTTACCCTGCTTCCTCCTCCTGAAAGCCACGACTGGCCAGTCAGTGAAACATTTGAAGGGAAGCTGTTTGCTCTGCTGGCCGAAAAAGCAAATACCTCAGAGGAACTTCCTCTTAATACTCAACGCAATAAAAGGAATTCCACATTGGATATCCCACGTATTTTTACCATCAGTGAAAGCGAACACCGCATTCATAACCCGTTCACCGAAGAGAAATACGCCACGCTTGGCCGCGTGCTGCGCATGAAACCGGAGACCCGCATCCTTGACCTCGGCAGCGGGTCGGGGGAAATGCTCTGTACCTGGGCCCGGGATCACGCCATTACCGGTGTTGGTATCGACATGAGCCAGTTGTTCAGCGAGCAGGCCAGACGCCGCGCGGAAGAACTCGGCGTCAGCAGCCGGGTTCATTTCATTCATAACGACGCCGCCGGATATGTGGCAGAAGAGAAGTGCGATGTGGCCGCCTGCGTCGGCGCGACATGGATTGCCGGTGGGTTTGTCGGGACGGTCGAACTGCTGGCGCAAAGCCTAAAACCGGGCGGGATCATGCTTATCGGTGAACCTTACTGGCGTCAGCTTCCGGCAACGGACGAGATAGCGCAGGCCTGTGGCGTCAGTTCGACGACCGATTTCCTGACGCTGCCGGGGCTTGTGAGTGCATTCGATGAACTCGGCTACGACGTGGTGGAAATGGTACTGGCGGACCAGGAAGGCTGGGACCGTTATGAGGCCGCGAAATGGCTGACCATGCGCCGCTGGCTGGAAGCCAATCCTGACGACGACTTCGCCGCCGAAGTCAGGGCCGAGCTAAACATCTCGCCAAAACGCCACGTAACGTACGCGCGGGAATACTTTGGCTGGGGCGTGTTCGCGCTCATCGCCAGGTAACAACAGGTTCCCGGTATTTCTGACTGGAGATACCGGGAGCTTCGTCTTTGCTTTGATCTGATGCATCACCTGCACAATACCCATTCAGTATATTTATTAATCATGACGTCACCATAAGGAGCATCATATGTCACAACATGAACAGTTCTGTCAGGCTTGCGGAATGCCAATGTCGGCACCCGATGCACACAGTGCCAGCGATCAATATTGCGCGTACTGCAGCGACAGCAACGGCAATCTTAAACCCTGGGAAGAAGCGGTATCAGGCTTAGCCAGCTTCCTTGATTCCTGGCAAAAAGTCGGCCCGGAAGAAGCACAAAAGCGTGCAAAACGTTATCTGACGGCAATGCCAGCCTGGGCTCATAAAGCGGACGAGTGATTTGAGCTGATTATTTTCACTCCCCTGAATCCAATAAGGAGAGCCAATGTATTCTTACATGATGCTTGGAACCAACGACTTGCCACGCGCCATTACATTCTACGATCCGCTGATGGAGTTGCTGGGGTATCCCCGTGGCGGCAGGAATGAGAACGTCGCATGGTGGGGCGTATTCAACGGTAATAATACGACGGCACTGGGTATCGGCAGACCTTTTGATAAACAGTATGCCACGACCGGAAATGGTGTGATGGTCGCCCTGATTGCGCGTTCTGCCGAACGCATTCAGCAGCTTCACGCGCTCGCTTTAAACCACGGCGGCACGGACGAGGGAGCGCCTGGCCTGCGTCCGCATTACGGCGAAGGGTTCTACAGCGCTTGTGTCAGAGACCCTGATGGCAACAAACTGGCTTTCGTGTATTACACCGCACATTACTGAGAACGTTAAACCGGGGCCTCAGCGCCCCTACCTGCCGCTCGTATATCCTATCAAACCCGTTCCAGACCACACAGCCGCGCATTCTAAAAGTCATTCTCACATTCAAAAACCCAGTCGCCATTTTGCCTGAAGCCATGAACCTCCCGGTAATATAAGTCGCGCAACCGCATTTCATATCGATCGGCTCTAACGATCAATATCGAAAACTGATCTATCAAAACGATTATCTTTCTTGCGCCCTGCCTGGTTATCCTTGACTTACATTACTCGCAGAAATGCCTTTTATTACGGTTAGTTATCTAGCTGAGACTTGTTGCGTCCATTTTCCATGTAATCCACACAATGAGTTCACTAGGGCGCAAAAAGATGAAGAGATGTGCACGTTGCAACAAAAAAAGAAGCGTCCTTGATCAGTGGCTCTCTCTCGATAAAGGATTTTGTGACGAGTACTTATTCGACATGGACGAGGAAATCAGGGAAAGACTGGTTATTCCGATCAGGCGCCTCAAAGATGACAACGAAGGGAAATAGTTACTCGTGATGAAGAATAAAATCGACGTCAGCGTAATTATTCCGGCTTACAACGCCGCAAAGACCATTGATAGTCTGGTTAATAATATCCTCAGTGAAACCCGCGTGGCTATTGAACTTATCGTTATCAATGACGGTTCTACTGATGGAACAGACCACGCTCTTCATCAAATCTATGATGACCGGCTCATTCTGATCGAGCAGGCCAATCAAGGTGTCTATGCTGCCCGAAATGCTGCTCTAGCCTTGCACCAGGGAGAATGGGTTATATTCCTTGATGCGGACGACGATATAGCAAATGGGTTCATTGAAAAAAGATGGCAAGCAGCGAAGGCCGGACTCGCACATTACACTTAACCCCTTGAATTAAAATCAATAAAAACAAACTAATTTTATACGTACCAACGCAGATACCAACACATTAATTCATTGGATTCGGGACTCGAATCAGGGCAAAGCCAAGTGAACAAAATTCCCCTATGAGTAGATGATACAGATAAAGATGAGAAGCTGGCTTTAGCCTTCGCGAACTCCTCATCATCTGGTTACTGTTAGCTTTCCCTACATTGGACAGCATTGTATCAATGTTGTCGATATCAACATTAATTGACTTCCCATAGCTTATAGCTCCTGAAGTTGACCTGCCGTTACCCTGGTAACAGTTTTGTGACTGTTGCGTTTCATCAGACCGGAGGCTTTCCGGGCACGTAGAATATCGATACTGGTGATGAACGGTGACTTCTCCATGACAGAGCAATCATTACAGTCAATTCTTACCAGTTCATATTTTTCGACAAGAAAGTTCACCGCATCGCAGAGCGATACTCCAGCATCAATGTGTTCCAGTATGGTGGTTTCATTACTGAACGGTGTGTCATTCAACGTCAGACCATAGTGCTGCGACAACAGACAAGTCAGTAACCGCTGCCAGATTTCAACGGGTGACAGGCAGGGCTGAGTCGCCCGTGTCGGGTGTGATGATATAGTTTGCATGATGTTTGCTCTGTGAGTTTAAGAGGATAAGCGGGGATTTACTGCGGCTCAGTTTGCTCAGGATAGATAGCAATGTAGACATAACCACAGGAGCCTAGTGTATCGGCTTCGCAGGTGAGTCCATTGTGGTAAAGCGTGACGCAGTGTGGGTGGCGAGGGTTAAGCTCTCCACTGGTCAGCATCAGCTCAAGTTGCTTCATCATTAACGGAAATGCCTGGTCAAGGCGCATTGCAACATCGACGGCAAATACCCCGCTAAATCCTGCGCGGTCAGAGAGAAAATGCAATCGGTTGCCCTCCTGTACCAGACGGGCACCAAAACAGGGGGTAATAGCACGTTTAAGCCCCCACTGCTGGCAGGCGGGATTCTCCGGCTTTGTACCGGATTCTGAGTGATGGTTCATTATTGTTCCTGATAAAAGGGAAGGATTAATTAAGAGTAACGCTTCGAAGAATGACATAGGGACCATTGCGGTCTTGACGACGTTCAGCAAATACAGCCAGAACGCCGCGTATGTCCTGAACTTCCCGGCCAGCATAATGGCAGATACTGCCAGACCATTTATATTTGCCGGTACAGAAGCGAAACAGCCGGGAGCCTGGATGCTGTTATTACAAAGCCATTGCCTGACGTTTACTGATGATTTTCATATCCACCCTCGCTCCGCAAACGACACAATGCCATCTGAACCGACGACCAAATGATCAAGCGTGTTTACATCAACCAGTGCCAGGGCTTCTTTAAGTCTACCGGTAATGTTGCGATCGCATTGGCTGGGCTCCGGGTCGCCGGATGGATGGTTATGCGCCAGCACGACAGCTGCAGCATTGAAGCGAAGCGCTGACTTCACTACCTCTCGAGGATGGACCTGGACATGGTTAATCGAACCGGCAAATAGCGTTTCGCTCTCCAGTAAACGGTGCTGGTTATCGAGATAGAGCACCATAAACACTTCCCGCTCCTGTCCGGCCAACTGTAGCCGAAGCCAGTCACGAGCAGCAGTACTGGAGGTAACGGATTTGCCGGGCTGACGCAGATATTTATCCAGTAGATTGATAGCGCGGCGAATGGTGCGTTGGGCATAGGGGGTTAATCCGGCGGTCACAGGGAGCAAATAACCATGCGGGGCCATAATCAGTGGAAAGAGTTCAGGCTGCGTTGACACCGGGGATAATGCGGTATTCATGTCAGGTATTCCTCAGTCGATGAGATGCATAATGGCGCTGCATTCCGGATGGATTAGCGCGTAGTCGCGTAAGAGATAATAGTGCTCAGTCATCGCGTCACATTCGGTGCGACAGGCGTGGTGGCTGAATGCCATCAGACAGGCGACCATCCCTGCAGCTTCACTGGTAAGCTCTGCGCCATTGCCATTCATGCTGTTGAACAATGTCCACTTCTCATCGTGCTCTGGCTCGGGAGCCATAAAAGCGCCGCCGTTGCTGAGCGTCGAAAAGCGCCAGATACCGCCGTGATAATCGGTACACAGGCGGTCCATCCAGGCGAAAATGCGAGGTTCAAGGGTTATCCATTGTGGGATGGAGCCAAAGTGCTGCGGCCAGAAACCGATGCGTAACTCGTCCGGGACCACTGAGGCAGTAATTGCGGTATGCTCCGCGAACTGATGATTTTGTGTATTCATTAAACTATCTCCTTATGCAGGAACTGTTGTTTAACGCCCGAAAAATTCGAGCATGTTTTCTGCCATAACCCACAGGGCGCGATTGAGCTTCACATCGCCGTCAATGCCGGTAACGGCACGGGTGCGGCTGCTTTTCCCCTGTGCGGTTCGCCCTGACAGACCTCCTTTCATCAGGTTCTCCTGTACCCTCTGATAGACGGTCCACAGGTCGTCGCTGTAATCCTCCTGGCGACGCGGGGTAAGCAACTGCGATACCGTGACCGGCTGGTGGTCTTCGCCAAAGCGATATTTCAGCGCGGCATTCGCCAGCGCGTGACGGGCCGGGGCTGGCAGCGCCAGTGACTGCATCGCATCGCGCTTCTCCTCCACCCGGTCAAAGACCCCGAGCACTTCGTAAGCCCCTTCAATCACCTTCTCGACGACATTGCCTTTATGCGGTACCCGCACTTCTCCGAATGACTGGCCGCAGACCAGACCGTTGGTACAGACGCCACGAAACAGCCCCGGCAGCATCTGGTAGCTTGATGAGCCGTCGTGGCTGTTAAGCAGAATGATTTCCGGTACCTGATGCCCGGTAAGTTGACCGGCACGACGCAGGCGAAGCATGTGTTTGGTGTGTTCCCGCTTGCTCTGGTCACGGACCTTTGTCTGGCAGGCAAAGAACGGCTCAAAGCCTTCACGCTGCAGGCTTTCGAGGATGGTGATGGTCGGGATGTAGGTATAACGGTCTGAACGAGATTCATGCTTGTCACTCCCGAACACGCTGGGTACATGACTCATCAGCTCTTCATGGGTCAGAGGCCGGTCACGGCGTATCTGGTTTATACGGCCAAAGCGGCTGACTAATCGCATGGGTAACTCCTTATGCAGTGGGTAAAAAGACAAAAGGCCACACTTCCCGAAAGAGGTGTGGCCTGACTTTGTTTGTATCGGTGATGTGCTGGTGGTGGTTATGCAGGAAATTTGCGGATGCCATAACGAGTGATATACCGGTTCAGCCAGTAACCGGCATCCGGCTCAAAGTTCCAGGCTCGCCAGACCATGCAACGCTCATGACGGATAACCAGACGGAAATGCGTACCCTGGTCGTCCTCTATAGCAATGTTGGAATATTGAGCCGCAACCGCCTCTGCCTGCTGGCGCGAAAACGGTCCCTCTGGTAGTTCAGTGAGTTCAGGCATACAGGCTCCTTAAAACAAAAAGCCCCTGTGGCATAAGCGACAGGGGCTGAATCAAACGGGTAAAGAATTGGCTAAGACGCCTTACCTCCGACAACCGTGACTTGCAGCGGTTGGTAATACTGCGGGTCGAAAACAGACAGTGGCAGGTCAATCTGGTAACCATTACGCTCTTCCGTTGCCTTCATGATTTCGACAGAGCTGACGTTTTCCACGCATTCGTTCTCCAGCGAGGCTTCCTGAGAGCGAGTCGCATCGCTCTCACCAAATGCAGCCACCGCCATATTCCCCTTAACCAGCGTGTTTCCCCCTTTGTCTTTCAGACGCAGGGAGAGCGTCAGAGGCCCAAACCCCTCACCACTGCCGCCGTTGTCCAGGCGAAACTGCCACACGCAGACATTGCCCGGCACCCAGACCATGTCTGTGTTGCGGATGCTGATGTAACGCTGTTCTTCGGCCTGAGCCGGTGAAAGCAGACAAAGGCTCAGAGCGAAAACTGAGATAACGCCTTTCAGCTTCTTCATGGATTTTTCTCCTGATTCTCCGGCAGATAGAGTTTCCCCATTTCCTTGCCATCGTGCGAATACACCACCGATTTTTCACCCGTGTAGCTGTCGGTTTCAACCCGGAAGCTCAGGGTGATATTGTCCGCAAGACACAGGGCAGCAATCAGAGGCTGCACCGTTTTCTGCTGCATATCCGCAATGTAGTAATAATTGCCTGACTCACAGCCTTCCGGCGACTGGTTGGTTTTCATCACCGTATATTGCGGTGTGCCGAAAGCATCCTTCTTTACCCATTCCTGGGCAATATCGGATTTATGCGAGACAACCTTGCTGAACGGTGGCGGAGTCAGGTCCTTAAAACTGGCTATCGTTTTCACACCCGCATCTTCCTTGCGGTCGCAGCCAGAAACCCCCATGGCACCGATAACCATCAAAACAGTGAGAACAGGTCGATACAATTTCTTCATGGTGCAGATTCCTTATTAATCGTCCGTTCCTTGGCTTCAGCAATTGCCGGTGCGCCGGCACAACTCTGCCAGACTCTGTTGAGCTACCCACTGCTGCAGTTTCTGCTCTGAGGCAGAACGCTTCGCCGCCAGGGCAGCTTGCTGCTGTTTGTTGACACAGTTTTCCGGGAATGCGGCAAGCACCTGGTTGCTGTGAGGTTCATCAGCCAGCCCCAGCTGATACTGGGTGTCGATGATAGTGAAGTAACACCCTTTCCCCTGGTCTTCACTCTGATAGACCGAGGTCAGATCGGAGTAATAACCGCTGGCAGGTTTCAGATTCAGCTTGCGCACGGTATGCGTTTTCTTATCGGCGAGAAAATATACACCGCCACCACGCTGACGCAGCAGGAATTGCCTGGTCCAGGGATAATTGCCAATCACACTGGCCTGATAGAGCGTATTGTTCAGCGCGTCGTTGTCCATGTCATCTGCTGATTTCCAGCCATCCGCCTGCATGTACTGCCAGAATTTGACGGTACCCACGACAGTTTCAGCAGACGCCGGAAAGGTAGCGCCTGCGCAGAGACTGACGGCCAGCGCCGTTGTAGTCAGTATTTTCTTCATCATGATTCCTTATGAGGTAAAAGACCGTCGCCGGTTCTGGCGAGCAGTGAGTGAAAAACGTGAAAATGGGGAAGAGCTCTGAGGAATTCCGGTTCGGTGAGAACGTTGCGAATCTGAAGGTCAGGCACGAACAGTTCCGGGTGCAAGGTAACTGCATGGATATCGTTCAGCGGAAACACCGCCACGCGATGATGGTGCTCTCCAGTCAGATACCAGTGCCCGCCGCAGAGTACGAGGCGGTATGGTGCAAGCCCTGAACAGCGACAACCTTCAGCCAGCAGCGTCACACGGCGATGATCTGATATGGCCCTGACAAGGCGTGTAAATATACCTGGCCTGGGTGGCGACAATGATTCTGACTCTGCCCATATGAGACAAGGAGACTCACCGGGTCCACTCAGCAGTGAGCTGACCATGTGGTTATCCATGTCAGGAAACAAAGCCTCCACGCCTGACTGACGAGCAAAAGTCAGTACAGCCAGTTCGCGTTGATGGCTTCCTGAGAGCAGACGACAGGTGCCATCGCGATATTCCAGGTCCAGATACATCAGTCGCTCACGAAAGTCCCGGCGGAGGGTACGGATCGACACGCCAAACTCTGCAGCAAGAAGGCCCATATCCAGCGTTTCGCCAGCAACCAGGCGGCTGATAATGAGGGACAGCCGAACCGCCAGCCGTTCATGGCGACGCTCAGTCTGGGACATTAGATTTTCTCCATCCCGTTAACAGGCTGAAAATTAAGTGATTAGTGTAACGAAGGGGTCGGACAGGGTATGGACAGGGGAAGGCGTATTTTTTCAAAGCGTGGATTTCAGGCGTGATGCGCCGTTGCGCCTGATTGATAGATTTGTAGCTCATTAATTGAGCTATGGGAGGACAGGGAGTGTCCGCATTAAGCGGTTTGTCAGAAGAAAATCCAATCCCAGACGGCACGGGCAACGGTCACCACAGCTTCTCGCACCGTCCGAATCACAGCCCTTACAGGCGCTGGCAGAAAAGATGATGACTCTACAGTGCCAATAATTTCATCCACGGCATGACCAAAGCGCTCGCATGCCTGCTTTTTTACCGGCTCGGTGCAGAGCCTTCCGTGCAGTTGTGTTGTCAGTGGGCTGGTGGCCCGGTCAGGCAGGCTGCGCATCATCATCTCTACCATCGCATCCAGCCCCCAACCCGTTCGGGCCGATACAACACTGACTGGATGGTGCGGCAGGAAGAGCTTCTGCACCGCGCTCCGCTTGGCCTCAATTGTCGACAGTTGGCTATGAGAGGGTGTATTGCTGGTGGTATTCCACTGATGGCAGGGTTCGGCCTTGTCAGCCTGATTAACCACGAACAGAACCCTCTGCTGATACGCCAGCATCACCTTGCGATAGAAGTGTTCATCCACCGACAGTGCCCGGTCATCGGTTTTGATAACCCAAAGCACTAAATCCAGTTCGGGCAAGATCCGGCGGTATAACGTGGTGTACTCCTCGTCACGTTCCTTACTTTCCCCCACTCCCGGTAAGTCGACCAATAACAGGCTGTGAGAGCCACTGCTGAGCCGGAAGCGCAGCACGTCGCGGGTACAGGCTTCAACATTGCTCACAGGTGTTACCTCTCCCTGGAACAGCGCGTTACAGAGCGACGACTTACCCGCTCCGGTTTTACCCATGATGCCGATTACCGGCTCGTACTGAGTGAGACTGCGAAGACGTGCAAGGATAAGGTTGCGAAGCAAGTGTGGCAGTGAAGCTAGCGGTTGCTCAAAGGCCTTAAGGCCGTCCAACTTTTGCATACGAAGATCTCAGCGTGAAAAATAACAAGCCCCGCAATCCGGTAAAGGATGCGGGTGATTCACTGAGATAATATCTGTCTGAAATTATTTGGAATGTTCTTTTGTATTTTTACTTTTATATAGCCTAAGAATGGCACTCTCTATAATTGCGTTATTTGACATCGTATCTTTTATAGACATATCTCTCAGCATATCATGAGCTTGCTGAGAGATATTTACACTCATTGTCACAAGTTTTTTCTCTTCTTTATTTTTATTCCTGTTCTTCTGTGTAGACCAGGCGCTCTTAAACTTTCTAATGAACAACTCGACAGAATCCGGAGAATGCAGGTTGTTTTTTCTCCACATAAAGTAACTAGCATAGCACCAGGACATTATTTCCTCGGGAGAATTACCACAAATACGTTTCAGACCTATTGATGTATTCCCCTTTAAGTAATCCCTTAACCAGGAACAGACATCAACTTTACTGGATCTAACACTTCTGAATAAATCATGTTGATCAAGTAACCCAGCCCACTCAATACTTTGATCCTTCATAAAGTCAGACTGTGTTATATAAAGTATAGGCCATTCATCCATGCAGCGACGTATCGCATCAATTCTTACATCATGACTGGGTTGTAATGACACAGGGGATAAAAAACCGCTATTGTATTCAGGAGTTTCTGATTTTAATTTTTCATATAATACACAGACCAACCACAAGCTTGCTCGTGGATCATTACGGTACCAATCCAGTTCATTTTCGGATGGAAAGCCACTTGTATAGCTATTATCTACTTTAGCAAAGAAAGCATTGATTTCCTGCTCTGGAATATTCAATGAAATAAGATAATTGAAAACCCTCACCTGATATGCTCGGTAATCTTTACCTATCCCATTAGACTGAAAATGATAACCATGCGCAATGAGTTTGTTTTCAAGATTCCGTATCTTACTACTCTCATTTCCCACTAGCTTAACCATACCAGCACCCTCCTTGATATCACTAAGTGATTTACAGTGAATTAATGACTTTTAGCATAACATCATGCTGTATATCAATAACTTTCATGTGTAAGATCCAGGGGGAAATGACAATTATGTGATGTGGCTTACATATGTAAATGAGGATGATGATTGCCATTCTCTCTTCAAAGTTATACAGAAATTATTGCAGCCTTTATCAGCCTACAATAATCTTACATTACTTCATTTATATTTTTAACCATTTCCACTATACATAGCGGTTAATTTGATCTGGCGTGAAAAATCACAGCCCAAGAAATAACACTTCATTATCTTCTATTTTTGAAAAACTCCAGCATTGATGCCAAGGCAGAAACAGAGGTAAATATAACTCGTTTTTTTTACGTATCTCCACATGGATATGTCCCGGAGCAGTCGTCGTTATCAAACCTCACTAATCCGGCTTACCTTTCAAAACCGGAGAGATAAATCATGAATACCCCTACCCTACTTACCGAAGACCAGCTCGTTGACATGGTATTTATCACAACGCTTCTTCAGATGACAGACAAGTGGATTTATAAGCTCATTAAAGATGGTTCCTTTCCTAAACCTATCAAACTAGGGCGAAGTTCCCGATGGCTGAAAAGTGGAGTGGAAGCCTGGCTCCAGGAACGCGTCGACCAGTCCCGTAAATAACCTCCAACCCGAGTAATCCCTCAGCAGGCTAATAACTTTCCGGTATCTCCGGCGGTTTTCTTCTGCCTGTAATTTAAACCCTAAGGAATATAAATCATGAAAGACTACAAACCACGCTACGAGGAGCTGTATAAATACTACCAGACCTGGCTGACAGATTTTACGAAGCTGACGGTCAGATCGGGTATGTGTCATCAGAATATATATCACCATCACACTCTGACGGTTGGCAGCCTTAAGTTTCCAGGAGAGGAAGAGGTTATTGCCATCGTCCCCCAATGCCTACATCGGATTATTTATGGCAGAGCAGCAACCCCACTGACTGTTAATTATGACCTGAGAGTCAGTTTATTTACCCAGGAACACTTGCTGGCTCACCATCCCATGCTGGAGGGGATTTTGCTGTCTGAGTGCGTGCGGTTAAAACAGCGTCCTCTGGCAAATAAGCTCATCAGTTTTTTTCGGCAGTTCAGTGGCACTGAACTGCGTCTAAAGATGGTCTGGTTGTGCTGGTACGATTTGATGCTGGGAAATGGTCTTGATGACTGGACCGACAATCTGAAGCGCAGCTCCTATGAGGAGCTTTGCAACTGGATCATCGGGCGGCAGGAGGAGAATCTGATGATAACTAGCGTAATGGATGAATACGTTACTTTCGCGTATCGCACAGTTGTCGATCCACTGATTTAACCTACTGAAGTATTGGTAGGAAACATCGTTGTTCCATTGCAAATGCCTGTTATAGGGGACAACTAACTTCGGAGTGATTATTGACGGTAAAACAATCAGTTAAGCCTTATACCAAAAGGTTTCTCTGAATGATGATAATGTCGGATAGGTAATATATTACTTCAATATAATCAGTTGCTAACACTTCTGGTGTTAATGATGCTGTGCAGCTATGACAGTCGCTGGTTAATCAACTAAGAACATCATCCCCCCTATTCCCCCAACCAAACCATTAGCAAGCCTGTTTTACGGGACAGCAGCACCATGCCTGCCGTTCCTCGACAGGTGGAGGAAACCACTGTGTTCATATTCAATAATACTAACCCTATGAAGCTCGACCCAAGCCAGGCACCTTTCAATGTGGCTTATCTACAAAGAATCGCTGAAGTGCTCTGCCACGCACTGAAGGAGCATCCACAAACCACAGTTATCAGGGTGGATTTGCACTTACCGGAAGACGGTGATGTGGGCGACAGCGTTACCAGTGATGCAGATTTAAGCCAAGGGTTACTGTCCCGTTTTATCGACTCGCTGAAAGCTCAGATAGTCGCTTACCGACACCAAAAAGCCCGGGGAGGTAAACGCTGCCATCGCACTTCAGTGCGCTATGTATGGGTGTTGGAGCAGCCTGAACCGGATGGCAAGAAGCACTACCACTTGGCTCTCCTCGTCAACACCGACACGTTCAATGCTCTGGGAAGCTACGATGAACAAGGGAAAGGTCTGGCATCCCTGATTCAAAACGCCTGGCTGAGTGCGATGAAGAAACGAGACTGGTCTGAATATCTGACGTTAGTCCATTTCCCGGGTAACCCCCTGGCTTTTCTGGAAATCAATAAGCCGGATTTCAGAAAGAAAGTGGATGCACTGACTTTCCGTCTGAGCTACATGGCAAAACATCGTACTAAACGCTACAGTTGTACCGAACGCTCATTCGGCTCCAGTCAGGGCTGATATTCCTTAATTCCGGTGGTCTACAGAGACTGAATACCACGAATCATCTTCCGCTAACGCATAGCGGCCCCGCTATTCATCCCTTGCCACGCTGCCCATAAGGATACTACCGGCAGAGCAGAGCCTTGCCGAACGTCAGCAGATAGCTAAACCACTGCTGAAATCCTTGGAAAGCTGGCTGCGTGAAAATATGAAAGCCCTATCACGACCCTCTGAGCTGGTAAAAGTGTTCGTGTATGCTCTGAACCAGTGGCTGTTATTGATGTACTATGCAGACGATGGCTGGGCGGAGGCAGATAACAACATCGCTGAAAATACCCGACAGGCGATCAGTCTGGGCGTAAAAACTTCCTGTTCTTCAGCTATAACCACGGTGGCACGGTGGTGAGCGGGGGACCGCTGCTGCACAGCCTAATCGGAACGTGCAAACTGAATGGAGTGGAGTTGGAAAATTAACCAGTAGTAACATTCACGCATTACAAAGAAAATCACCTGCATAGTGCGCTAGGTTATCACTCCCCGAAAGTATACCGACGACAGCGGATCGTTAACTTAAGCTATAAAAGCTGTCGGAGATGGCTGGGCCAGCTCACGAATACGCATTTCTTGATAGGTAGTAATATGACCAGAAAAGTAAAATAATACCGAATCCAATGTCTATTGCATGCAGTGTGGGATAAATCAGAAACTGGAGAATTATACTGATGTTTACCGGACTAAGATTGACAAATTTCAAGGCGTGGCAAGACACAGGTGACATTGACCTGAAGCCTGTCACAATGTTGCTTGGCACTAACTCATCCGGCAAATCAACTTTGATTCAAAGTCTGTTGCTACTCAAGCAAACCGTACAATCACCCGATCGCAGCATTTATCTCAACCTTGGTGGCGATGAAGTCAACGATATCTTTAATTTTGGCGATTTTGACGATGTGTTACACAAAAATTTTGCGGGTGCTCGCCAATTTTCATTGAACTTCACCTTTCAGCCCCATTCACCTTCCCGAATCAATAACGGAAGTTTTTCCTGTAGTTATGGTCAAAATTCTGCAGGTGGAGTGACCATCAAGGAATGGAGCGTCAGCACCGGTCAACGCCAGTTTAAATCTATCCGTCGCGATAGAGGCGCTTATTCGGTTATGGTTGATGAAGAGAGTCAACCGCGGGGTAAAGGTCGTCACCTATGTCCTGAGCGCTCGGTATCGTTGTCTGCAGAAGCTATAGCAATATTGGGCCACGATGGCGCACTGCTTGAAGATTTGAGTTTATCTATTCGCCGTGAGTTGGAAAATATCGTCTATCTTGGCCCATTACGCCGGAAACCTGAACGAGATTATGTTTGGAACAAGTCTAATCCGGGTGAGGTGGGTAGTGATGGTCATCGCGCGCTTGATGTGCTCCTAGCCAGCGCCTTAATGAAAGGTGATGACCAAAATCGCATTATTGAAGGTGTATCGAAGTGGCTTGTGCGGATGAAAGTTGCCGACAAGTTGGAAGTTAAACAATTGGGCCGTTCGACACGTTATGAATTAGTGGTACACCGTGATGGTGTAGAAGCAAATTTGCGTGATGTGGGTATCGGAATTTCACAAGTCTTACCTGTTTTGATAATCGCCTATTTCGCACCAAGTGGCAGCACAATTATCCTTGAAGAGCCTGAGATACATCTGCATCCGCTTGCACAGTCTGTGTTAGCTGAGCTGTTTGTAGAGATCAGCAAGCAGCGAAATGTTCAGTTCATCGTCGAAACGCACTCTGAGCACCTGTTCCGACGGATGCAAACACTGATCGCTAAGCAACTTATCACCCCTAAAGATTCTGCAATGTATTTTGTTGAGCGTGAAGGCAAAGCTGCACACCTGCGGTCTTTAGTGCTGGATGATTTTGGTCGTGTGAAAAACTGGCCAGAAGGTTTCTTCGGAGATGCTCTGGGGGAGACAAGAGAGCAGACAGCCTTGGCCATTAAGCGTGCAAAGGAATTAAGAGCGAGGGATGGTAATGTACCTAGTTGATACCAATGTTATGCTCGCAGCAAGTGCTGTCTCTGAGTTGTCAAATCAAGCAGTGAGAGCCATGCCAAGTGAGATTGAGCTGCGTGAAATAATTTACGACTGGCTTTCTTCTTTTGAACAATCTGAGCAGAGTATTGTACTAGATGAAGAAGGGCTAGTACGAGACGAATACGAACGAAACATGCCTTACAACTCTCTTGAGCAAGAATATGGCATGCAAGTTTTGCAATACAAGTTAGATAGAAATCAGGTCGTTTATGTACCTATCAATTCGATTGAGGCAAACGGTGAGCACATTGCGGTGCTTGATCCTGTGCACGAAGCACTGGTATCAGACCGAGAGGATAGAAAATGGGCTGCTTGTGCACTGGCTGCACAGATTCTTTTCGACCAAGTGCCACCAATTGTATATGGGGCAGAAACTGACTGGTTCATAGCAGAAGAACAATTAAGAGGAATAGGCCTTTGTTTTCATAGACTATTGCCCGATGAATGGTATAGCTCAAAGGTTGCTTCTTAATGACTACTAAATTCTTTCGTTTTCCTCATACCCCACACCTTGCTTGGCTGGGTAATAGCTCACCACGCGATGATAAGGTACTTTCGCACGGTGAGGTGGCATCCTTACTTTCGGATGAAGTTGTGGTAGAGGAAAAATTGGATGGTGCAAATGTCGGCTTTTCGCTTGACGCGAATGGTAATTTAGTAGTCCAAAATAGAGGTCAATATCTGTCGGGGCCCTATACTGGACAGTTTGCCCGCTTACCATCGTGGTTGATACAGCATACTGACTCACTATACTCAATGCTTAAACCAAACATAATATTGTTCGGAGAATGGTGCGCTGCGCGCCATTCTCTGGATTATGTATCACTGCCAGATTGGTTCCTGATCTTTGATGTGTATGACCGTGCTATGGGGCGTTTCTGGAGTACCTCTCGCCGTAATGCATTAGCCACTAGCGTGGGTTTGGTTACTGTTCCGCAATTGCTCAAAACAAAAACTTCCCTAGATTCACTTAAGCAATTAGTCATCACGCAGCAAAGTCATTATCGAAAAGGACCACTGGAAGGTATAGTGGTCCGCCGAGAGTCAGCAGAGTGGTGCGAAGCTCGCGCTAAGCTGGTTCGCCCCGATTTCACCCAAGCCATTGACATTCATTGGCGTAAGCGAGTGATCGAGTGGAACAGAGTCAGCAACGAAAAATACATTTAACCCACCCAATATGATTCAGTTGGGTAATACTCTAATCAACAGCAAACGGCATACTGAAAAAAAAGATAAGAATAACCCAATCTAATCAAAAGATTGGGTTTTCTATGTGGTGTTAAGGCTGAATGATAGGCACTGATGAAAAAGGGTAATCACATATACTGGGGCTGTAAAAGTTTGCCATCCCATTCGATAAGAGTGTATTGGACGCCTTGTGTTGCCTGACGGAACACTTCTTCAGACTCATCGAAAGAGGCAGCGACGATGCTCTGCAAGCTTGCTTCATTCGCTTGACCTGCTCCCCGTTGATTAATACACCGCGATGTTAGTAATGTCTTCATAAGCCACATGAGGACATCCCCATGAAGAAGCGATTTTCCGACGAACAGATCATCAGTATTCTCCGCGAGGCAGAAGCCGGGGTTTCGGCCCGGGAACTCTGCCGCAAGCATGCCATTTCAAACGCCACCTTCTACACCTGGCGTAAGAAGTTCGGTGGCACGGAAGTCCCCGAAGTGAAGCGGCTCAAGTCACTTGAAGAGGAGAACGCTCGTCTCAAGAAGCTACTCGCTGAAGCCATGCTGGATAAGGAGGCGCTTCAGGTGGCCCTGGGCCGAAAGTTTTGACGACAGACCAGAAGCGGGAAGCCGTGGAAGTCATGTGTGAGACAACGGGTTTGTCGCAACACCGTGCCTGCAGGCTGACTGGTCTGTCACTTTCAACCTGCCGTTATTCGGCTCAGCGTCCGGCTGCTGACGCACAACTGTCTCTACGCATCACAGAGCTGGCACTTGAACGCCGCCGGTTTGGTTACCGGCGCATCTGGCAGTTATTGCGCCGGGAGGGCCTTCACGTCAACCACAAGCGCGTTTACCGCATCTATCACCTTAACGGTCTGGGTGTAAAACGCAGGCGCCGCCGTAAGGGTCTGGCGACTGAACGGTTTCCGCTTCTTCGCCCGGATGCGCCGAACCTGACATGGTCGATGGATTTTGTCATGGATGCACTTGCCAGCGGCCGCCGGATTAAGTGCCTGACCTGTGTGGATGATTTCACGAAGGAGTGTCTGACGATCACCGCCGCTTTCGGGATTTCAGGTATTCAGGTCGCGCGTATTCTGGACAGCATTGCGCTGTTTCGTGGATATCCAGTATTCATTTACCCTACAAGCTGTTCATGAGATCATACAAGCAAATAACTTCTGGTATGGGGCTTTTCAGTCTAGATCGCTGGTCATCGGTTGAATGAATCATAGAAGACTCTGGTAACAGCAAAATCACCATTTATGTGCAGCCCCAAAATGCTGTATTTTTATACATAAAATACTTCATCATGGAAGTTGTAAGCTAAAGGCGCTCGCAGATGGTTGCATCTTGGACGTTGTACAAATACTAATGAAGTGGGAATAAGATCTTGATACTCTTGTAGTAATTAATTTATGGGTATCTCTAAGTCTTGAAAAGATGAGAAGAGTTAAATGAAGAAAGTATCTTGTGTCGATTTGTTTTGTGGTGCAGGTGGATTAACGCATGGCCTTGTACTTGAAGGCTTACCTGTAGTTGCAGGAATTGACATGGATCCGGCCTGCAAATTTCCTTATGAATCAAACAACAATGCCAAATTTATAGAACGGGATATAAGCAAAGTAACAACAACCGAATTAGATGCATTGTTTGGCGATGCTGACATCAAAATTCTCGCTGGCTGCGCGCCTTGCCAACCATTTTCTACCTATACACAACGTTATGAATCGGATGGTAAGGATGGTAAATGGGGGCTCCTGTATGAGTTTGCACGCCTAGCAGAAGGTACTCGCCCAGACGTGATCACGATGGAAAATGTTCCTACTGTGGCTAAACACCAAGTGTTCCACGACTTCGTCGATGCATTGAAGTGTATTGGCTACAGCGTATGGTTTAGCATTGTTGATTGCACTCATTTCGGTGTCCCACAAACACGTAAGAGAATGGTTTTATTGGCATCACTCCATGGCGAGATAAAAATGTCTTCTCCAACGTGTACAAAACCCAAAACAGTAAGAGAAGCTATAGGCCATCTGCGCGCATTAAATGCTGGTGAAGCCGCTCCAGGAGATAAGCTGCATGTTACCTCCACATTGTCAGATAAGAATCTGGAGCGTATTAAGGCCTCAAAACCAGGAGGAACTTGGCGTGACTGGCCAGAACATCTTGTTGCCGATTGTCATCGAACAGAAAGTGGCAGAACTTACGCTAGTGTTTATGGCCGTATGGAATGGGACAAACCAGCACCAACCATGACAACGCAGTGCTATGGTTTCGGAAATGGTCGATTTGGGCATCCTGAACAGAACCGCGCAATCTCCCTGAGAGAAGCGGCAATTCTTCAGAGTTTTCCCCGTAACTATGCATTTATTCCCCATGATGGGCCAGTAAGTTTAAGGATTCTAGGGCGCCTAATCGGGAATGCAGTTCCTGTTGAACTTGGCCGAGCAATTGCACGTAGCATTAATTCACATCTTGAAAATGTGAATATGGTCACTGTGGAATAACAACTCTTTACTAATCATTAGCTTCGCTGAATTAGAGCCTGGAAACAATATGGAAATTTCTAATACACCTGATATCCGAGTACAGCGAACTATTCCAGAACCCGGTCAGTTGGTTGAGGTCCGTCGGCGTCAATGGATTGTTGTGGAAGTTACTTCATCTCAATTGTTACCTGCCTCATCTCAACAGCACGCAGTAACTTTGTCATCTATTGATGAAGATGGTTTGGGGGAAGAACTTGAGGTTATTTGGGAAATTGAGGTAGGTGCCCAGATTATTGAACGAGCTGGGCTGCCCACAATCAGTGGCCAAGACGACTCCAGCACTCTTGATGCTTTCCTTGACGCAGTGCGCTGGGGAGCAGCCACTAATGCTAACCGAGGCTTCCTGCAGGCCCCATTTCGCAGTGGCGTTAGTATAGAAGACTTCCAACTCGATCCGTTGGTGCGTGCAATTGATATGGCACGTGTCAATCTCCTCATAGCCGATGATGTCGGTTTAGGTAAGACTATTGAGGCGGGATTAATCATTCAGGAAATGCTGCTTCGGCATCGAGCCCGTACAGTCCTGATTATCTGCCCTGCGTCGCTACAGGAAAAGTGGCGGATGGAGATGCAGGAAAAGTTTGGACTGGAATTTCAAATCGTCGACACTCGCTATATCAAGCAATTACGCCGAGAACGAGGGATCCATGCCAACCCGTGGACATCGCATTCTCGACTGATCACATCCATGGATTGGGCCAAAAGTGGCGAAGGCTTGAGAGCTATGCGCGATGTGTTGCCCTTGTATAGCAGCTACCCACGCAAGTTCGATCTATTGGTCATTGACGAAGCACATAATATCGCACCGGCTGCTGGGGTAAACTACGCATTAGAGAGTCAGAGAACGCGCTTCATCCGTTCAATCAGTCCTCACTTCCAGCACAGGTTATTTCTGACCGCTACGCCACATAATGGCTATACCGAATCCTTCACCTCACTGCTCGAACTTCTGGATGACCAACGTTTCGCCAGAAATATACTCCCGGACGATAAGCAGCTCAATCAAGTAATGATTCGTCGCCTCAAGAGCGATCTCGTCGATGCTGACGGCAATCTACTTTACGCCCAACGTAAGCTTGAAGCCTTACCGATCTTCTACACTGCCAAAGAACGCGAAATTCACTCAAAACTCAATGACTACTGCAAGAGCCGAGAACTAGGTGCAGAGAAAACCGGTAGCACATTCGGAACTGCTTTCGTGAATCAGCTACTAAAAAAACGGCTCTTTTCCTCCCCTGCGGCCTTCGCATCAACACTCGAAAAACACATCGCTAGTCTGACTTATGAAAACCTGCGTAGTGATAATAGTCCGATGGACGACCGCATCTTGCGCAAAGCTATTCTTCGTGTTGATGAAGATTACGCTAACGACCAAGAGGTAGAGAACGCGCAATCTGAGGCTGTTGAAGAAGCTTCATGTCGAGCTCAGCCGCTCACGACCGACCAGCAACAAATGCTGAGTGAACTACGTAAATGGGCACAGATAGCCAGAAACCAAGTCGATTCCAAAGCTAAAGCCGTGCTCAGCTGGCTTGATACCAATCTGAAAACAAACGGTCATTGGAACGAACATCGGGTAATTCTGTTCACTGAATATCGCACTACCCTCCAGTGGATACATGAGATCCTAGCCAGCCATGGATTTGGTGGGGAGCGCCTTGCGATCCTACATGGTGGTATAGCGCAGGATGAACGTGAGAAAGTAAAAGCAGCCTTCCAGACCGCTCCCAAAGACTCTGCCGTTCGTATTCTTCTTGCTACTGATGCAGCATCTGAAGGTATCGATCTGCAGAACCACTGTAACTGCTTAATCCATCTTGAGATCCCCTACAATCCCAATGTCATGGAGCAGCGCAATGGTCGTATTGACCGTCATGGTCAACGCCAGAAAGAGGTGTTGATCTGGCATCCTGTCGATGGCGATGAAAATAGCCAAGCTAGCATTGGAGGCCATAGTGGGGACATCATCCGAGCTCTACGTAAGCTCGAATCTATGCGATCAGACATGGGTAGTGTCAATCCGGTTATCGCGCCACAGATGTCGAAGCTGATTGAAGGATCTATCAGGGATTTTGATACTCGTATTGCAGAAGCTCGGATTGCCAAAACTAAACGATTCGTAAGCGCCGATCGTGAACTGAAAGAACGGATAGCCCGGTTACATGACCGGCTACTATCCACTCAAAACGATTTCCATCTCACGCCAGAACATATCCTCATGGCTGTAAATACGGGACTTACTTTGGCAGGCCGCTCACATTTGGAGCCGTTTGCTCTTCCGGATGCTCCAGCTGGTTCAACATTCAAAATGCCAGCATTGTCAGGATCCTGGGCTCGTTGCCTGGAGGGGCTACGCCATCCCTATACCCTACAAACTCGCCCTATCACCTTTGACCATACCGTGGCGAGAGGACGTGACGATGTCGTACTCGTTCATTTGAATCATCGACTGGTACAGATGTGCCTACGTCTGTTACGAGCAGAAGTATGGGCTCGCGATGACGTGAAGAAGTTGCATCGTGTTACTGTACGTTCGGTGCCCGACACACTAATTGATGGCCTTGCCGTAGTAGTTAGTTCAAGGCTGGTTATCACCGGAGGCAATTACCATCGCCTTCACGAAGAGTTGACAACAGCTGGAGGTTATCTTGGGGATAAATCCTTCCGCCGTGAAGAAGGGGTCAATAAAGTTCAGCTATGGCTAGATAATAGTAAGCCAATGACAGCTTCTGACTCACTATTTGATGACATCCGTATTCGTTTTGAGCGTGCAAAACACGCTATTCTACAGTCAGTGAACGCTAGGTCAAAAGACCGGCTCAAAGATTTGAGTAATACTCTTCAGCTCAGTAAGAATCGAGAATTGACGGACATTAGCACAGTGCTTGATGAACTTGAAAAAACCATCTGTATCGAATTAAAAAAAGATCAACAACCTGAGCAATTTTCACTGTTCTCAGAGGATGAGCGAACCCAGCTCAAACGTGACACCGCAGCTCTGAAAGCTCGCCTTTTACGTATTCCTGAAGAGCGTGAACAGGAGATCCAAGCCATCGAAACTCGCTACGCTAAACTCGACGATCGTACTTTCCCCGTTGCTGTTACCTTCCTAGTACCTGAATCTACTGTTCAGAGGGGGGAAGCATGAGTATGGCCAGCATACACGATGATTGGCTCTCGCTAATCGACATTTCAGGCCCCTTCCTTGCTGTACCAGTACTAAAAGATGCATTCCCGCAAGGGCTGGAAGAGCTAGACGCTGCTAAGCGCAAACGACTGCGCCAAGCTTACGATGAGTGGCGAGAAGCACTGGAACAAGAAGATCCTCAGTTCAACAAATTGCATTTTGCGTGGATTGAAGAAGTTCTTTCACGTGGCCTTGAGTTTGATGAGGATGGGAAAGGCGATGTACTGAAGGGCACAGATTGGTGCGCCACCAACTTGAACACTTTTCTCCCTGATCATGGCGTAGCTCTGTCACCAACTCTAGCAATTGTCGACGAGCAATGTGCGAACAAGCCTTTGATGCTCATTCATACCTATGCGCAAGATATCGATCTTGACGCAACTTTGAAAATAGACGGATGGGCCACTACACCCACGGAACGTATGGTTCAGCTGTGCCGCTCCAGGGAGTGTCGCCTTGGTTTGGTGACCAATGGCGAACGCTGGATGCTGGTGGATGCCCCTGTAGGCGCTGTCACCAGCTTCGCCAGCTGGTATGCTCGAATCTGGAACCAGGAGCCCATAACACTGCAGGCCTTCGTGCACCTGCTCGGTATCCGCCGTTTCTTCGTCGATGAATCCGAACAACTACCCGCATTGTTCGACAGTTCTCTGAAATATCAGGATGAAGTAACCGATGCACTGGGAGAACAAGTACGTCGCGCTGTAGAAGTATTAATCCAGTCCCTTGATAAAGCTGATCAGGATCGCAACCGTGAACTACTTTACAACGTAAAAGAATCCGAACTCTATGAAGCGGCTCTGACAGTGATGATGCGCTTGGTGTTTCTGCTCTCAGCCGAAGAGCGCGGACTGCTACTTATGGGTGATGAGCGATACGAAGTCAACTACGCACTTTCCACTTTGCGTATGCAGCTACGCAAAGTTCCCGAAGAAATCCTAGAACGAAGATGGGACGCTTGGTCGCGCCTATTAGCGATTTTTCGGGCTATGTTCTGTGGTGTTGAACATGAGAATCTTCGTCTACCAGCGCTGGGTAGTTCACTATTCGATCCCGACCATTTTCCTTTCCTGGAGGGACGGGCTAAAGGATCTAATTGGCAAACAGATGCTGCCAAACCACTTCCAATTGATAATCGCACAGTCCTGTTATTGCTTGAGGCTATCCAGCAATTCCAAGGCCGAACACTCTCATATCGCGCACTGGACGTCGAACAAATCGGGTACGTGTATGAAGGTCTACTGGAGCGCACCGTCAAACGCACTGATGATGTCACGCTAGAACTGGACGCAACCAAGAAAGCCCAATCACCATGGGTCAAACTAGATGAGTTGGATTCAGTAAGCATTCATGGCACCGAACAATTGGTTAAATTGTTGCGAGAGCGCTCAGGCAGCTCTGCCAGCCGAGTGCGTAATGATCTGGCTAAAGCTGTTGATGACACCTTAGCTGATCGCCTGCTTACGGCCTGCCAAGGAGATATTCAGCTACGTGATCGGATCAAACCTTACGCTTACCTGCTCCGAACCGATCCTTGGGGTTATCCGCTCGTCTATACCAAAGGGGCTTTTATTGTCACTAATGGCTCCAACCGGCGCGAGACAGGTACGCACTACACGCCTAAGTCTCTCACCGAAACCATTGTCGCTGAGACGCTGACGCCTGTTACCTATGTAGGACCGGCAGAAGGCATACAACGTGAAGGGTGGAAACTCAAATCCCCTGCAGAATTACTTGAACTCAAGATCTGCGACCCTGCCATGGGCTCGGGTGCCTTTCTGGTACAAGTCTGCCGCTGGCTGGCCGATCGCCTCGTTGAAGCCTGGTCGCTGGCCGAAGCAAACGGAAAAGCGATAGGTGAAAAAGGCGACGTTTTGGAAGTTCTGGATACCAAAGAGCTACTGCCGCGCGATACCGATGCACGCATCGTCATTGCCCGTCGCCTCATCGCCGAGCGCTGCTTATACGGTGTTGACCTCAACCCGCTGGCAGTCGAACTCGCCAAGCTTTCCATCTGGCTAGTAACGTTAGCTAAGGGCCGACCATTTGGGTTTCTTGACCACAATTTACGTTGCGGTGACAGTTTGCTAGGCATCCATCGGATGGATCAACTTACCCAGCTTTCGATGAGTCCTACAACTCAAGGACAGCTGCGTCTGTTTGGTAAAAATATCAAGCAGGCCGTACACGAAGCCATTGCGCTGCGCCAGCAATTACGTGAAACACCTATCCGTAATATGCACGATGTGGAATCTATGGCAGAGCTGAATGCCAATGCACGAGGCAGACTTAATGTGCCGGAATGTATTGCAGATGCGTTTATTGGGGAAGTATTTGCTACTGGCGGCAATGCCATAGCATTGGAAACAGCTTTAGCATCTCTTGCCATCCAAGCCGAGCAAGCTATGGAAGGTGATAATGAACAATTAGCGTTAATGCAGCATAGGGCAATCACTGCTTTTTCAACTGATTTGCCCACCGGTAAGCTTTCTCGTAAACCTTTCCATTGGCCATTAGAATTTCCTGAGGTGTTTGAGCATTGTGGAGGATTTGATGGCATTGTAGGTAACCCCCCTTTTCTTGGAGGAAAGCGTATCAGCACTGTGACAGGAGCTGCCTACAACGAATGGCTTTCCATTGAACATCCAGGAGCTGGTAAAAACGCTGATTTGGTAGCGCATTTCTTCCGCCGTGCTTGGAATATTATTCGAGGCAGTGGTAGTTTCGGATTTATTGCTACAAACTCTATTGCGGAGGGCGATACTAGAAAAGGTGGGCTTGAATGGATGCTGAACGATGGAGCTATCATCTACGCAGCCTATCCTAACGAACCTTGGCCAGGAAAAGCAGCTGTCGTTACAAGTCGTGTGCATATCCACAAGGGCGTATGGAAAGGTCAACGCAATTTACTCGGAAATAAGAAATCTTTCATTTCAGCATTCCTATCTGATCGTGAGGAATGGAGTCCGAAGCGACTGAAAGCGAACGCGGGTTTAGCATATCAAGGCTCGATCGTACTAGGTAAGGGTTTCTTACTCTCCCCTGTTCAAGCTCGCAGGATGTTGGATGCAGATCCTAGAAACGCCGAGGTGATCTTCCCCTTCATAAACGGAGATGATCTCAATTCGGACCCAGAGCAGAAACCAAGCCGTTGGGTAATCAATTTCTGGGATTGGCCGGAAAAAAAAGCAGCTACTTACAAAGAACCTTATGAATGGATCAAAGAAAATGTGTACCTTGAGCGGCTGGGTAAGAGCAAAGAAAAGTCCTACCGCGAGATCATGTCTATGTGGTGGTTGTTCTGGCGCCACCGTCCGGAACTCTACCATGTAATTGGTCGTGGTCATCATTTCGAATGCCACCCAAATAACTGGTCACCCAATGGAGCACTGTCTTCAAAAGTGATTGCGATCACGCGTGTCAGTAAGACACTAGCTTTCTCATTTGTCGATTCCAACATTGTGTTTTCAGATGCTACCGTTGTGTTCTCACACAATCGTGGTAGAAATTTTGCTCTGTTACAATCGAATATACATGCTGTCTTCGCATGGCAGCATGCATCAAGACTCAAGACAGACTTGCGTTACAGCCCTACAGATGCGCTTGAACCATTCGTTTTCCCGGGTGGATTCAATGATGTAAAGGACTGTTTGCTTGATGACTTAGGTAATAGGTTCCATGAAGCACGCATTGAAATTATGCTTGCTGATCGCATCGGTCTGACTAAGTTTTATAATCGCTTCCATACACACACCGAACGCGATCCCCGTATTGAGGGATTACGCGCATTGCAATGTGAAATGGACATTAGTGTCACACACGCCTACGGCTGGGACGATCTCGATCTCGGGCACGGCTTTCACGAAGTACCATATCTGCCCGAGAGAGATCGCGTCCGTTTCACTATATCGGAGACTGCCCGTGTCGAAGTACTGCAGCGGTTGTCAGAACTGAATCGCCTTCGCTATCAGGAGGAACTTGCTGCTGACTTGCATGTAAAAGCGGCTAAAGCTAAGAGATTAAGCACGCCACGAAAATAATCCCCAACATTAATTTCAAACTAAGTTTGAGTTTGAGAAAGGTAGTTCATTAATGATCAACGCAACCCCCGTTGATCTTGTTGTCACGGCTCAAAATTTCGTCTAGAGCGGTATGGAGGGAAATAATGATAAATGATAAACCAACCAGATCACCTAATGCATGGTTCGCGATTGACCGTGCCCAAGTGAAAGATCCGACCTTAGCCCTCTATACGCAGCGCTTAAAAGGCGAGCGAGAACTCAATCAAGGCATCTCAAATGACGATTGGATCGTGATTCTAGATACCTCAGGCCATATCACGCGAATCGGACGCATTCTGCGTATTCGTTCCGATCTTGAAAGTACTACGCTGTTTTTCGATCGCATGTTGCACGTCAAGCCATCTATTTCGGTTGGTATGACCTCACTCACACTACCAGCAAAAGGAAGTTCTGGTCGTATTCAATGGAAAGAATTCATTGAAATGCTCCCAAATGCACTGAATACGAATATTGCTGAAATACCAAAAATCGGGGATCAAACCTATATCCGCGAACTGCTGCAATTGGCTGTGATGGACGACTTGCTTGGCCCTGCTGGTGGCCCTAATGAGCTCATCGTCGATATGGGTGTACGCGACCGCTACCTAGTTGGCAAACTCGCCCCACGTGAAGCAGCCGAAAGAGGACAAGAGTTTCCTGTTGATGTTGAAGATATTGAAGATGAGGAGCCAGACCTGATCGTCAAAGCGAAGACTGCAAAGGTGAACTCTCCCTCAGTCCTTGGTAGCGGCGAAACAGATACGGCAGAAGAGATTGATGCAGCCAGCAATCAGTCATTGGTGCCCAGTAGCCTCGGCATGACTTTCTGCGTGGATGGCGACGTCGATCGGATCGAGATCGAAGCGTGTTGGGGGCGATATGAGCGTGTGCCAAATGATGAACATCAATTCTTTAAGTCCAATGGGCAAAAAGCTAAGGTGTGGAAACGCATTCCTTGTGGCGGCAAGATCGTACTCCCCCTGATCGAAGGCTCGATTTCACATAATGCTCCGGATAGTACTTCCCCGGAAGTTAGAGTGCAGGGCTCTATTCGAGCCAAAAATGACAATGGTGATCGGCTGATTACACTCTTCCTCGTTAATGCGCAGGAAGAACCGGATACAAACCGTGATACAGCATGGGTGTTTCAACCAGAGCTGATCGTTCGAGCAGCGAAAGATGCTACCAAGCCTGCCATTTTCAGGCGCAGACCGGTACTAGATGCAGATGGTATGGACCCAGAGCGCGAAGCACTTGAGATGATCTACCGAGATCGTGTCGAGTTCGCCGTGGGTCATGGAGTTGCAGTTCATGCAGAAATAGCGGATGACGTCACACTAGCTACAGAAGTGCGTACTACAGTGATGCCACAGTACGAGGTTCAGGCAACTGAGACTCCTGGGCTTGAGCTATCCGATCGTCCAGCTATGCGAGAAATGGTAAGTAGTGGTCTGCTTGATATGCAACGACTAGCCACTTTGGACATTGATCCATTAGTTGATGCCTTGAGTGTGCTAACTAATGACTACGCTACCTGGATTGATGAACAGAACTTGAGTGTGAGCAGCAAGGCCAAAGGCTTCGATAGCCAAGCCCAAGCGGCCATAAATCGTTGTCAGGAGATCCATACCCGCCTGCAAGAAGGTATCAATACACTTAAGTATAATGAGAATGCTCTGGCGGCCTTCCGTTTCGCCAACCAGGCGATGGCCACGCAACGTATACGCAGCTTGTATGCACTTGCCATGCGCCGAGGCGAGGGCGTTACCCTAGATAAGTTCGATGTTCTGAAGAACCGCAGCTGGCGTCCATTCCAGTTAGCTTTTCTGTTGCTGTCGATTCCATCCCTGGCGGATCCGTGTCACCCAGACCGAGTCAAACCTATTGAGGCTTATGCGGACCTGCTGTGGTTTCCTACCGGGGGTGGTAAGACTGAAGCCTATCTGGGTGTAGCCGCCTTCACCATGGCTATTCGACGTATGCAGGGTAATTTGGGCGGGTACGATAGCTCGCGTGGTTTGACTGTAATCATGCGCTACACCCTTCGTTTGCTGACACTGCAACAGTTCCAGCGTGCTACAGCACTTATTTGTGCAATGGAAGTGCTGCGACGCGAGGCACTAAATAAGGGTGATAAGTCCCTCGGAACGGAGCCATTCACTATTGGCCTATGGGTCGGCAATAAAGTGACTCCGGGAACTACTGAAGATAGCCATAATGCTATCGAAAAAACACGTAACACGGGTAGTTATAATGCAGGAACAGCCTCACCCGTCCAACTGACCAGCTGTCCATGGTGTGGTACCGAAATCATTCCTGGGCAAGATGTCGAAGTTAAAAAGGATAAAGCTGGCGGCCGAACCTTTATCTATTGTGGTGACAAAAAAGGACGTTGCGAATTTTCCAAGGGAAAGTCCAGCAAGCAACTACACCCTGGAATACCAGTACTGGTGGTAGATGAAGAAATCTACCATCGTCCTCCGACAATGATGATTGCCACAGTGGATAAGTTCGCCATGATGGCATGGCGTGGCCAAGTGCGGACTCTTTTTGGCAGAGTTGAAAAAGAATGTGAGCGGCACGGTTTACTCTGGCCTGGGGCCAATTGCACTGGAAACCACCAAGCATTCAAAGGACAACCTTCAGCTAAAGTGAAGGCCATCCCCCCCATCCGACCACCTGATTTAATAATCCAGGATGAGTTCCACCTAATAAGTGGGCCACTGGGTACCATGGTAGGTTTGTATGAAACTGCCGTCGATGAGCTGTGTAGCTGGACGCTCAACGGAAAAACGGTAAAACCGAAAATCATCGCCTCAACGGCGACGGTACGCAAAGCCAAAGAACAAGTAAATAATGTATTTATGCGTCAAGTTTCGGTATTCCCGCCACATGGACTAGATGTGGAAGATAACTTCTTCTCAGTTCAACGCCACATTAAGGATAAATTTGGGCGACGTTATTTGGGAGTCTGCTCCCCCGGTAGCTCGCGCCCAGCAATGCTTATTCGTGTCTATACCGCTTTCTTAACTGCGGCACAGGAACTATTTGACCACTTCGGTGAACCTGCTGATCCTTATATGACTATGGTCGGCTACTTCAACTCTCTGCGTGAACTAGGTGGAATGAAGCGATTGGCAGAAGATGATGTGCAGACACGTTCCTATCGCGTGCAAATGAGCATGGTGGAACGGCCTGCATTGGCACAACGTAGTGTCAACAACATCCGCGAATTGACTTCTCGTGTATCCAGCCAGGATATCCCAAAGTACCTCGACAATCTTGAGGTCAAGTTTAAGGCCGAGTTTGATAACTCTGCAGGTAAATACGTAACGAAATGGCAGGAGGGTGATACTCGCGCTATTGATGTAGTGCTAGCGACCAATATGCTGTCAGTGGGAGTCGATGTGAATAGACTCGGCCTGATGGCAGTGAATGGACAACCTAAGGGAACGGCCGAGTATATTCAGGCTACCAGTCGTGTTGGACGTTCATTCCCCGGCCTAGTTTGCACCGTACTTACGTGGGCCCGACCGCGTGACCTCTCTCATTACGAAACATTCGAACATTACCACGCCACCTTCTACAAGCATGTTGAGGCTCAATCGGTAACACCATTCTCTCCACGTGCAATGGATCGTGGTTTGACAGGGGCGTTGCTAAGTCTTATGCGTCTGAAGAATAACGAGTTCAGCCCGAATGAAGGTGCGGGTAAATTGGATATGTCAAACCAGAGTGAACTCGCTCATGCAATTGAAGTTTTAGCGACTCGTGCAGGCAATGTAGCAGAAGATAATGCACGTAAGTTGTTAGCTGAAAATGAACTGAAAGAGCGTGCCGACGAATGGGCCAAAGAGGCCAGTAAAGGCGGACGAATTTTGGGATATGAAAAGAGAGGACCCGAAAAAGACAAGACTGTGTCGTTGATCAAATCACCAGGGCTTCAAGCGTGGGACAACTGGACTGTACCTATGTCAATGCGAGAAGTTGAGTCTGGAGTACGCCTGATTATGGACACCAAATTTATCAAGGACGATCACGATTGGAAGCCTCGTCCTGCAACGAATGACGAGGATTGAATATGATCATCAATAACAAAACTCCAGTCGGCGAAGTACGCCCAAGCCAGTTGCTATGGACTTATGGGCCTGGCGCGCTAATCGATCTACCGAGCCTATCTGTAGTGACACTAGGTATTGACCAGTGGGAGCGAGATCGCTGCCAGCCAATTCAAGAGGCCCGGCTTCTTGCTGCTGTTCGGAAGGTATTAGGATCACAAGTCGAAAATTTGAGAATGCCGCCCTTTCAGAAAAGCGAGCTCGTTGACCCCTGGTCAGCCGAGGCCAACATAGGTGTACCTGTTCGTCCATTTCCTCGCTGGATGCGCTGTGTAAAGTGTGGTTTGTTGTCGCCCTTTGATGATGGTCTGCTTGAGATCAGAGAGGATCGATTCAGGGCCGAACGAACTCGCTTTGTTCACAAAGGCTGTACAGGTTCTAAAAGGAATTTACTTGCTAAGGATGCTGATGCTGTTCCTGCACGTTTTCTGCTTGCCTGTCGTGACGGTCACCTAGATGACTTTCCTTGGCACTACTTTGTCCATGGTGGCAATAGTACATGCAAAGGGACACTGCGCTTCTTTGAGAGCGGTGCATCCTTACAAACCGAAAACCTGTGGGTACGGTGTGATAGCTGTGAGGCATCACGAAGCATGGCCCATGCCTTCGGCAAAGCCGGTAAAGAAAATCTTCCAGCTTGTCGAGGTCGCCACCCACATTTGGATCAATTCGACATTGACTGCGGTGAAGAACCACGGGCAGTACTGCTAGGAGCCACAAACAGCTGGTTTCCGATAACGCTTTCTGCATTGGCCATACCCCAAACAAAAAATCCTCTCAGTCAGTTGATTCAAGATGGATGGCCGTTCTTTGAAGCAATTACAGCTGAAGTCATGGTTCCCATCGTTGTGCAGACACTCAAGTTAACTGGCGGTCTCCCTGGAATCGACAAATATAGCGTGTCAGACATCTGGTCAGCCATCGAAATGCATCGTTCTGGTGGCGATAGCGAATATGTCGGTGAAGCCGATATCAAAGGTCCAGAATGGGAAGTGCTGACAGAGGCCAACCCTCCCACGGATTATCCACACTTCATGAGTAAGAAGATCGGAACCCCAGCACAATTCATACCGTACATCAGCCGTGTATTACTACTTGAACGACTACGAGAGGTTAATGCTCTGCTTGGTTTTACTAGAGTAGAGGCACCAGAAGGATCTGGAGAGATAAATGAACGTCCTCAGATGGCTAGCTTGGCACGCAATAAACCTGAATGGGTGCCAGCTAACCAGGTGCATGGGGAAGGTATTTTCATCCAATTCGATGAAAAAGCTCTTGTAGATTGGGAATCACTGGATGCCGTCAAGCAAGTAGACAAGATGCTTCGTGGTGGGCATACCGGTTGGCGTAACTCTCGTAATCTCGATCCGAATGAAGATTACCCAGGTATCCGATATGCCATGCTGCATACCCTATCTCATTTGTTGATCCGTGAACTAGCCCTGGAATGTGGATACAACGCAGCAAGTATTCGCGAACGTATCTATGCTGATACATCAAACGGCAGTCCACAAGCTGGTATCTTGATCTACACGGCAGCAGCTGATTCTGATGGCACACTGGGTGGTCTTGTAGATCTTGGTAAACCAGAGAATCTTGGTCGCCTGCTGGTACAAGCATTAAATCGTTCTAAGATCTGTTCTTCTGACCCACTATGTTCTGAACATAACCCGGAGAAAGATCGGTCATTACATGCCGCAGCCTGCCATGCATGTACTCTGGTAGCAGAAACCTCTTGTGAGCAAGGCAATCGCTATTTGGATCGATCGCTATTAGTACCAACACTTGAGCGTATTCACGCTGCATTTTTTAAGGGTTTTTAACATGGATGAACTCTTAGATGCTGTTGCCGAGCTAGTTTGTCTGGTTTCTCCTGAAAAGATACAAGCGATCGCTGGCCGAATTCGACGGACTGAAGCCTGCAAGGCTCTGCTGGTACTGCCAGGTGCAGTAGGAACTCCCAAGGCAAGTAAAGCTATTGAGAGACTAGCAATTGCATGGCGAAACACCATGGTCAGTTCAGATGAACTAGCATCTATGCTTCTTGCTGCAAGCCATGTTTACTTTAAAGTTAGCTCTGAGCAAAGTACTGAACTTGTATGGACTGGTCCAACAACACCTTTTGTATCTGTTCGCCGTACAGAGCAAGTGCTGCTACAAATAATCAATGCGGCAAAACAGTCTTTATTTATTACCAGCTTTGTTGCCTATGATGTGTCGAGTATTGTGAATGAATTGAATATGGCTATAAAGCGTGGCGTTACCATTACAATGTTGCTGGAATCTTCACAAGAGCATGGTGGCAGTATCAATATTGATATCATCGGTAAGATGCAGACGCTTATACCTGGCGCACATATTTACGCCTGGAATAATAAAAACAATGAATTTTCAGAAGGTCGCGTGCATGCGAAAGTAATTGTTGCCGATGGTCACACTTGTTTTATTACAAGCGCAAATCTAACTGGGTATGCCATGGAGAGAAACATTGAAGCAGGAGTACTTATTACAGGCGGAGGGATTCCAGAAGCACTTAGTGATCATCTGTACTCTCTTATAAACACAAATATCATTAGTCTGATTTAATTTATTCAGCTTGATATAAAAATGAATCTTCGTACTAAGGATAAAAAATTGAATGCATCTGAAAATGGACTATTAGAAGTAGCTTGGTATCTCGCTAAGTATGGAAAAAAAAAGCCTCCTGAAGCTCTGGGTGTTGATACATGGAAAGCAGCAATATCACTATTTTATTCAACATTTGGTGCAGGTAAGACGAGAATTGAATTTTATAACAGTCTAAAAAACCACCGTGATCGTTTTGATTCTTGGCTAAGTGATGTTCGCACAGGCTGGCGGAATGCTGATGGTTCTCCTGGCGAGCTCCCGTTGTCTGCTCAGATTGTTATGAACAAAATGAACAAACTACCAGAGTCACTTATTGAACAAAAAATTTTATCTTGGCTGTCGATAACCTCTTCAGAACAAGAACTGGCTGATATCTTACCTATTCAACAAGATAAAAGTCTGGATGAAACGATGAAAGAACGATTAGTCGCTTCAAGGCTTGGACAAGGTGAATTCAGGAAAAAATGCCTTAAACTGTTCCCTGCCTGCCCTATAACAGGTATTTCTTTTCAACCACTATTAAGGGCTAGCCATATTAAGCCTTGGGCCGCGTGCCAGAATGGTCATGAGCGACTGGATCCTTATAATGGAATAATGTTGGCAGCTCATATTGATGCTCTTTTTGACCAAGGATGGCTGTCATTTAATAATAATGGGCACATCTTAATTAGCACCGAACTTGATTTTGAAGTTAAAACACAACTAAACCTACCTGAAAATATCCCACCATTCTCGGAACAGCATCATCACTATTTAAAATGGCATCGAGAAAATATATTAAGATGATGATATTATTTTCGTGGAAACAGTTACACAAAAACACGCCAATTAAAAGCATGCTTCCTGAAGTATGTAAATAGATGAAATTGAGTATTGGTTAATCAATTCAGTGAAGCTTAAAGCAGACATCCAACCATCCTCATGCTCAGATGTCTGCTTTACTGACATTTTTTATCAAAGGTCCTCTTGGAGATAGATCGCCAGCAACACTATGTCGTATGTTGCAAATACTATACTCAATAAGGCTTATCTATTTCCCTGAATTAATTTTCGCAAAATCAAACGGACTCACTACCCCTTCCCGATTAACATCCAGAAAATCAGCCCACCACTGCAGCATCAGTCGCCGCTCATCAAGATGTTCGGCCTTATGAATGTAAGCTGCACGTACTGAGTTACGTTCCATATGACTCATCTGCCGTTCCACTGCATCCCTCGACCACAATCCAGACTCAATCAATGAACTACAGGCCATTGTCCTGAAACCATGCCCACAAACCTCTACCTTGGTGTCATAACCCATAACGCGCAGGGCCTTGTTCACCGTGTTCTCACTCATCGGTTTGCGATGGTCGTGATCGCCAATGAAAACAAAATCGCGATCGCCACTAAGTTTGTGTACCTGTTTAAGGATTGCTAACGCCTGACGAGATAACGGCACCAAATGAGGCGTACGCATTTTTGAACCACGCTGGGAGTGCTTCACCCCTTCAATAGCTTCTCGCTCTGCTGGGATCGTCCACATCGATGTTTCAAAATCGATCTCAGACCAACGAGCAAAACGCAGTTCACTTGAACGAATAAATACAAGGAGGGTTAGCTCAACGGCAAGGCGGGTCAAAGGTCTACCCGTATAGCTGTCAATGCGCTGAAGCAGTTCGGGGGTGCGTTTCAACTCCAATGCAGGTCTATGCTGCCTGTTACTTGAAGCAACAGCACCAACCATTTCCTGTGCGGGATTGTAATCAAGTAAACCACTCTGAACGGCATATCTCATAATTGCAGTAGTGCGCTGCTGTAGACGGGATGCCACCTCAAGTCGCCCCGACAACTCTACCGCTTTGATTGGGACTAGCAGGTCTCTAGTTTTAAGATCAGCAATATTTCGCTTACCGATGGCAGGGAAGAGATTATCCTCCAGACTTTTCAGTACTCGTCGGCTATGTTCTTCCGACCACTTTTTATTTGTGGCATGCCACTCAATAGCAAGTTGTTCGAAAGTACGTGCTTCTTCCTGCTCAACCTTATCATTTTTCTTTTTATCTCCCGGATCGATGCTGTTTGCCAAAAGCTTACGAGCCTCATCACGACGAGCCCTTGCATCAGCGAGTGACACATCAGGATAAACACCCAGAGCCAGCATCTTTTGCTTTCCGCCAAAGCGATATTGCAAACGCCAATATTTTGAACCATTTGGGTGGACGAGAAGATGCATACCGTTGCCATCGGTCAGTTTGTATTGCTTATCCGTTGGCTTGGCTGATCTGACTTTGATATCTGTTAGGGCCATGCTTATCCCCTCCCTGTTGGTACAAGCATTATCGAACCGGAAATACCATCATCTATACCAACATCTGTTGGTAGATGTACGTTGAAGTCGGTTGACCTTGAGAGAGTTAATATAGCTGGAATGAAGGGTAAATACTGAATTTCAGGTACAAAAAAAGACGTCCGTTGACGTCTATTAATGTTCCGATGGTGCCGAAGGCCGGACTCGAACCGGCACGTATTTCTACGGTTGATTTTGAATCAACTGCGTCTACCGATTTCGCCACTTCGGCACTGAAGGGGATGCGGAAACGTTGTGGATTATACCTGTCGCGCGCCGCCATGCAAGCGACGACGCGCTAAACCCGCGCTAAGTGCCCAAAAAACCAGCGCCCATCGTCACTCCAGCTCGGAAACGGCCAGCCGAATCACGCCGGCGGCATGGCTTTCAGGCAGTTGCAGCACTTTAGCCCACATCTCCTGCACCATATCGCACGACAACTTCTCTTTCCCCGTCGCCTTGTCCGGCATCTGCAACAGCTGAATATCCTCGCCGTACTTCGCGGCCAACTCTTTCATGATCGGGCGCACGTCGGCGACGGCGGTGTCGCGCTCCTGCGCCGTCACGGTGTGGCGGTTTTTGCCGTAGGCGGCGCGCATCATGTCGGCGTCGGCCTGCATGCGGCGCTGCATCATCGGATTATCCAGCACTCGCATCGGGTTAATGCCGCCCTTTACGTCCGGGTAGAGAAAGCGGAAACAGGCGTCGTCGCTCACCTTCTGAATGGCGGCGGTCTGTTCCATATTCGCCTTCATATAATCCACCACGTTCGCGTCCGGCGCGGTCTGCAGGCGCGACATCTGCAGGTGCAGGATCTGCGGCTGAATCACGTCGATGATCTGTTGCTCGGAATCCCCCTCTTTTTGCATCGCGAGGATCTGTTCACGGATGCGCTGCTGGAATGCGGGTTCTTGCTCCTTCAGCACCTGCCAGGCAGGCATACTGTTGAGCGTGGTGTCGAGTTGCTGTTCGGGGTTTTGTTGCAGGCGTTGTTTATCGTAATAGACCCAGCACGCCACGGCAGCGGCCAGTACGGCAACAATCACAATCGGTTTCCAGGCTCTCTTCATCGTCTCGCATCCTTTTGATCTGTCGGATTACACCGGCACGCCGCTATGAAAACGAAACTCACTGTCCGGTGTCAGGATAAGTGTGGCTTCAATTTCACCAAAAAGCTGTACGCGTGAAGAGATATCGTTGTCGCTTACCTGTTGAGCAAGTGTCAGATAGTCCTGGTAATGGCGTGCTTCCGAGCGCAGCAGCGACAGATAGAACTTCTGCAGGTCGTCGTCGAGTAATGGCGCCAGCGCGGCGAAACGCTCGCAAGAGCGCGCTTCGATGTACGCACCGCAAATCAGCTTGTCTATCAGCGTCAGCGGTTCGTGAGTGCGCACTTCCTTCAGCATCCCTTTGGCGTAGCGGCTGGCGGTGATTTTGACGTACGGAATATTGCGCGCCAGCATCGCCTCACGCACCTGCCAGAAGTGGTGCAGCTCTTCTTTTATCAGCAGCACCATACTGTCGATCAGCGCCTGACCCCACGGGTCGTCGGTTTTGGGCATCACGCTTTTACTAATCTGCTTGTGCAGGGCGATAAAATCCGGTTCTGGCCCTTCGCGGAAGGTGAAGGCTGCGTAGGGTTTGAGCCAGTCGAGCAGCGCGTCGGCCCCACTTTTGTCAGCGACATATTTACGCACCAGCAAAAGCGCAGTCTGGGCGGCTTTGAGTTCGCACACCATGTGGTCGGTGAGCAGGAGCGGCAGGTTTGCCGGATCGCGGGCTTTATCAATCCATGCTTGCGGGGTCGGGCAGTGGAGGAAGTTAAGAACGGGGGTGAGTATCTGCGGGTAGTCCATGATGAAACCTTACAAAGCGGCAGCCGAAGCTGCCGCAATACACTTCATCCTTCACGCTACCTCTTCGTTGGCTGCCCTCGTTCCCCCAGGTCACTTACCTGTGTAAGCTCGCTGGGACTCACTCGGTTGCCGCCTCGACGCAGCGTGAATGATTTTGTGTATTTTATTAATTAGTGGCGCACGCCGTCGTCATCTTCGTCGACGAAATCTTCATCGTCTTCGTCATCGCCGTCTTCGCCGTTTGGATCTTCGTAGTAGGTTCCCCAGCCGTCGTATTCCACTTCAAACTTCTCGGCCAGATCCATCAACTGCTCAACCTGCGCATCGATCAGCTCTGCTTTCAGCGCCCCTTCGCTCAGGATGTCGCAGCAGATGACGGTTTCGCCCTCTTCCACTTCCAGCTCTTCCGGCTCGGTCACTTCGTAACCCATTTTGAACGCTTCTACCGCCAGTTTCTCCAGCGATTCAAAGTCATCTGCAGAGAAATGGTGCTCGATGGTGTACAGCGCGTCCGGATCGCTGCCGTCTTCCAGCAGCTCTTCAATGATCAGGCGCGTCTCTTCGCGTTGCTCTTCCAGCAGTTCTGGGTTTGCCATGGCTCGTTCCTCTTTAAGTTCGGCAGATACTTCTATTTTCACACACGGACGTGTTTGCCTCCACCTAATGTAAGAAAGAATTGTTAAACAGGGTTGCAAATGAATATTCATACATATAAAGTGAATTTTAATTCAATAAGTGGCCTTTGCCATGTGAGGATAACATGTCTGAACTGTATAAAAAGCACTTCCTGAAATTGCTCGATTTTACGCCTGCACAGCTCAACTCTTTGCTGACGCTCGCGGCAAAGCTTAAAGCGGATAAAAAAAATAACACTGAAGTTCAGTCGCTTACTGGCAAAAACATCGCGCTCATCTTCGAAAAAGACTCAACCCGTACACGATGCTCTTTCGAAGTTGCCGCATTTGACCAGGGCGCGCGCGTCACTTATCTCGGCCCGAGCGGCAGCCAGATTGGGCATAAAGAGTCAATTAAGGATACGGCCCGCGTACTCGGGCGGATGTACGACGGAATTCAGTATCGCGGCCACGGCCAGGAGGTGGTCGAAACCCTGGCGGAATATGCCGGTGTGCCGGTATGGAACGGGCTGACCAACGAGTTCCATCCTACCCAGCTGCTGGCGGATTTGCTGACCATGCAGGAGCACCTGCCGGGCAAAGCGTTTAACCAGATGACGCTGGTGTATGCGGGCGATGCGCGCAACAACATGGGCAACTCAATGCTGGAAGCGGCGGCGCTGGTCGGGCTGGATCTGCGTCTGGTCGCGCCTAAAGCCTGCTGGCCGGATGAGAGCCTGGTGGCGGAGTGCAGCGCGCTGGCGGTGCAGAATGGCGGCAAAATCACCCTGACGGAAGATGTGATCGCCGGGGTGAAAGGCGCGGACTTCATCTATACGGACGTCTGGGTGTCGATGGGCGAGCCAAAAGAGAAGTGGGCGGAGCGTATCGCACTGCTGCGTAACTATCAGGTGAATTGCGAAATGTTGGCCCTGACGGGCAATCCGAACGTCAAGTTCCTGCACTGTCTGCCGGCGTTCCATGACGATCAAACGACCCTCGGCAAGCAGATGGCGAAAGAGTTCGATCTGCACGGCGGAATGGAAGTGACCGACAAAGTGTTTGAGTCCGCGGCGAGCATCGTCTTTGACCAGGCGGAAAACCGGATGCATACCATTAAAGCCGTCATGGTGGCGACACTTGCGGAGTAAGCCTTCACTCTCGCTTTCTCCACACGGCAGAAAGAATCAACAGCAAAAACGGCGACCTGGGGTTGCCGTTTTGCTTTTACCGCCATTCGATTGATTTTTCAGCGAAAAAAAGGTACTTTTTCACCTGAACTCCAGCGTGGACGGTCCTTAATTATGCCTATTATTCAGTCTGTTGAACGTGCCTTGCAGATCCTCGACCTGTTTAATGAACAGGCGACGGAGCTGAAGATCACTGACATCAGTAAACAGATGGGTTTGAGCAAAAGCACGCTTCACTCGCTGCTCAAAACGCTCCAGCTGCACGGCTATATCGATCAGAATCCGGAAAATGGCAAATATTGTCTCGGCATGAAACTGGTGGAGCGCGGCCATTTTGTGGTGAGCTCGATGGATATTCGCCAGAAGGCGAAGGGCTGGCTGACGGATCTGTCGCAGCGCACCGGGCAGACCACCCATCTGGGCATTCTCGACGGGCGCGAAGGCGTCTATATCGAGAAGATCGAAGGTAAGCTGGCAGCCATTGCCTATTCACGCATTGGCCGTCGTCTTCCTGTCCATGCGACTGCCATCGGGAAAGTGTTGATCGCCTGGCTCAACGATACCGACCTCAACGCCCTGCTCGACGGCTATCAGTACACCTCTTTCACCCCGGCGACGATAACCTCGCGCGAGGCGCTGCTGGCAGCGCTGGCGCAAACCCGCGCCCAGGGTTACGCCCTCGATAGCGAAGAGAACGAACAGGGTGTGCGCTGCGTCTCGGTGCCGGTGTGGAATCATGAATCCCGCGTGATTGCGGCGCTGAGCCTTTCGACCTTAACCTCGCGGGTCGATGATGACGCGTTCTCCCGCTTCCGGGGAATGCTGGAAGAGGCCGGGCTGCAGCTCTCAAAAGCGCTGGGCTACCCGGCCTGAAGCGTCACGCGGTGGCAGGCGTATAGCTGAAGTAATCAAAATCGGCAAAACAGCCATCGCCGCTGATGTCTTCACAGTGCAGTCCGACAAACGCCCCCGTAAAGAACCCACGGCCGCCGATGTAATCATCCGACAGTTTCCACGCGTCATAGGTGACAGGCACGGTCTGCCACTGCTCGCCGTCAAACGAATAGCTGTAGCGATAGACTAAATGCTCGACGTCAACGTGCAGCCACACGCCCTGCGCGTCGTCCGGTACGGGGATCGGCTGCTCGTGCAGCGGCCACGACGGCACGTTCTGATCGAGCTGAATCACCTTGAGCGTCCTGCCCTTCCCTTCCTCGTAATCGACAAAGCAGTAGCTCCAGTTTTTGCTGTTGTAGTAGCAGGTTAACCCAGCACTTTGCTGGAAATGGCGCGGGGCAAACTCCATGCGCGTCTCGGCGCGAAACGCGAAATGCTGCCAGCGCCGCGCCACGGTGGACTGGGTAAAGGTCGAGTTGAGGGAGTCGTTGCCATACAGCCGCAGGAATCCCCGGCGTGCCGTCAGCGATCCGAGAGAATCGTCGAACGGAATGCGCAGGGTTTGCAGTTCCGGGTTAAGCGCTGATGTATCAAAATCATCGCGCCAGTTTGCCGTCGACACGCTTTGACTCTCCGCCATCTGCGGCCCCGGTACGTGGACCTGCGCGTGTTTCCCGCCCTCGACATAGGGCCAGCCGTCACGCCAGGTGATGCGTGCGATCCCGGTTTCACGCCCTAACGAACAGTAGCCGCGTCCGCCAGAGGCCAGCAGCGGCACGCCCGGCAAACGCTGCGGTCGGCTGGTCAGATAGGCCATATACCACTCGCCGGTGTGCGTCTCCAGCAGCGATCCGTGCCCGCTCTTTTGCAGCGGATTTTCCGGCAGATGCCAGCTGGTCATCATCGTCACCTCGGGGTGCAGCTCGTAAGGGCCATCGATGTTTTTGGATCTCAGCACGACCACGGCATGTTCGTAGCTGGTGCCCCCCTCCGCGACCATCAGATAGTACCAGCCCTCCTTGCGATAGAGATGCGCCCCTTCCGTGTAGCACAGCGGTGTGCCGGTAAACAGCGTTTTGCGCTCCGGCGAAAGCCGCTGCGTCTGCGGGAAATACTCCTGCATCACGATAGTGTTATGCGGATTGCTGTGGTGGCGAGGCCCCCACGGTCGGTAAATGTAATATTTGCGGCCATCGTCATCGTGGAACAGCGACGGATCAAAGCCACCGTTGCCCATCGGAATCGGCTCGCTCCACGGCCCTTCGATGGACGGCGCGGTGACGAGGAAATTTTTGCCATTTTTCCACGGTGAATCGACGATTTTCACGTCCGTGTACAGCAGCCAGAACTGCCCGTCGGCGTAGCTCAGACACGGCGCCCAGATGCCGCCAGAATCAGGATTGCCTTTCATATCCAGCATCGACACACGATCCAGCGGCGTGCTCACCAGCGACCAGTTTTTCAAATCGCGCGAGTGATAAATCCGCACGCCGGGGAACCACTCAAAGGTCGAGGTGGCAATGTAATAATCCTCACCCTGACGGCACAGGGACGGGTCCGGGTTGAATCCGCTCAGAATCGGGTTAGTGATAGTGTACATAGCGTCTCCTTCTTAATGGGATGCCGCCGTCGCCGCAGCGGGAAGACCCTCGCCCTGCGCCGCACGGTGTTTAAGCAGTTGCTGGCTGATGGCCTCGACGCGGTCATCGCTGAGTTTGTAGAGCGAGAGCATGATGAACATGCCGACGTAGAGCACCACCGGAACCACGCAGAACAGGATTTTGATGGTGGTCAGCACTTCGATGGGCTGCACGCTGCTGCTGGCGGAGTAATTGACATAGGCGAGGATCCAGCCGACCACCGCGCCGCCAATCGCCAGGCCGATTTTCAGGCTGAACAGATAGGTAGAGAACACCAGCCCGTCCAGACGGCGGCCGCTGCGACTCTCTTCATAATCGACAACGTCGGAGGCCATCAGCCATTGCAGCGGCGTGGTGGTGTTAAAGACAAACAGGAACAGGATATTGAGGGCGAAAATCAGGCCGATATACGCCACCGGCGTGATGAAAATCAGCAGGCTGATCAGGGAGTACGCCACGATAATCCACTTGAACGATTTCACGCGGTCGAAGCGGCCTAACAGCCGGGATGAACAGAGCGAGCCAAACATGGTGGCGATGCTGCCGTAGAGTAAGAACTGCGTGGCCATCTCCGGATGGTCCATCACGTATTTCACGAAATAGAGCGTGGCCCCACCGCGCACCACGTTCGAGCAGGTCGCCATCATTTTGAACGCGCACATAATCCGCCACTGGCTGTTGCCCCACAGCAGCTTCAAATCTTTTGATACCGACGAACCCGGCTGCACCTCAAAGGTATAACGCTCTTTGGTGGTAAAGAAGCAGACATACAGCAGCACCACACCGCTCAGGCCGAGCACGCACATCGCGCCAAAGTAGCCCAGCTGTTCGTTACCTTTACCGATGATCCCCACCAGCGGCAGCGCAATCCCACTGATCGCCAGCGATCCCGCGGCGGCGAGGAAAAAACGCCACGACTGGAGCGCATGACGCTCTTTCGGATCGGCGGTGATCACTCCGGGCATGGCGCAGTAAGGGACGTTCACGAAGGTGTAGACCAGCGTCAGCAGAATGTAGGTCACGCAGGCGTAGATGATTTTACCGTTGGCGGAAAAGTCCGGCGTGTAGAAGGTCAGCATGCAGACGACGCCAAACGGGATCGCGCCCCAGAGCAGGAACGGGCGGAACTGGCCGTGACGCGTGCGGGTGCGATCCACCAGCAGCCCCATCAGCGGATCGGTGACGGCGTCGAGTATGCGCGACACTAAAAATAGCGTCCCCATAATGCCCGCCGATAAACCAAACACATCCGTATAAAAATAGGCCAGCAAAAACATCGTGGCCTGCCAGACAAAACCACAGGCGGTATCACCCAGCCCGTAGCCAATTTTATCTTTCATGGTTAATTGCATTATGACCCCCAACGCAGAAAGTGAAAAAGTGCAAACGTCAGGGACCTGTTCCAGGCAAAAGCAATACCTGGTGCATCGTCAGGAATACACCCTTTTTTCGTGTGCTGATCGGACTATTTCGTGTTAATTGAGTGTAAGTAAATGATCGATTAACCAGCAATGGTCATATCTTATTTATGAATTATGATATTTTGCTTTTGTGATAATCGTCGTTATATATCCACAAATTAAAAAATAGTTTTAGCTTTTATTTTTAATACGTTATGAAAACAGCCATTTATTGAATTTTGCTATATTACAGGCACAATAAAACCGCCCGCAAATTATCATCACAGGCAGTTAAATTTATTTTATGCTTTATATTCCGAGTGCTTTTTTACCGGCGTTAATCACCTCGATAATTTTATCGGTATCATATATACAGCCTTTCCAGGTCCCGCCGCTCACCGACTGCAACGCCGCCCAAAGCCGCGTATCGTCCGGCAAGAAATCGTGGGCATGCAACTCCGGGTGCGGCGCCCGACGCGCCAGCTCCGCAGCGCCCTCTTCCGGCGTAAGCGGATGCTGCGCCGTGCCGATGAAATTCACCCGGCCAGTTAACGAAAGCCTGTCCACCTCGATCTCGATGATGTCGTTATCGCGCAGCTTGCCAATCGGCCCACCGGCCAGTGCTTCGGGTGCTACGTGGCCAAAACAGGCGCCGGTCGATACGCCGGAGAAACGGGCGTCGGTGATCAGGGATACGGTCTTGCCCCAGGAGACGTGTTTTAGCGCCGAGGTTAACTGGTAAGTCTCTTCCATTCCGGTACCGGACGGGCCTCCGCCGATAACGACCATGATATCGCCGCGCACGATCTCCCCGCTTTTGATGGCTTTGATTGCCCTCGCTTCGGAGACAAATACCCGCGCCCGGCCAGTATGACGATACACACCGTCCTCACCCACCACCGACGGATCGATCGCCGTGGCTTTTATCACCGATCCTTCCGGCGCGATATTCCCCACCGGAAAGGCCACGGTGGAGGTCAGCCCGCGGGCTTTGGCCCGTTCCGGCGGCAGGATCACATCATCAGGATCAACACCGTCCTGCTCACGCAAACACTGACGGAAACGTTCGCGACGCTCGGAGGCTTGCCACCAGTCGAGGTTTTCACCGACCGTCTGGCCCGTCACCGTCATGGCATCCAGATGCAGCAGGCCGAGATCGCGCAGATGGAGCATCACTTCCGGCACGCCGCCCGCGAGGAACGCGCGCACGGTCGGGTGATAATCCGGTCCGTTCGGCAGCACGCTCACCAGGCGCGGCACGCTGCGGTTGATCCGCGTCCAGTGATCGACATCCGGGATCGTGCAACCCGCCGCATGGGCGATCGCAGGAATATGCAGCAGCAGATTGGTCGATCCCCCAAACGCGGCGTGGATCACCATCGCGTTTTCAATGGCTTTGTCCGTCAGGATATCGCGCGTAGTGATCCCGCGGTCGTCGAGCTGCGCCACAGCGCGGGCCGACTGTCGCGAAATTTCCAGCCACACATCCTGCCCGGATGGAGCCAGCGCTGAGTGTGGTAGCGCCAGCCCGAGCGCTTCGGCCACTACCTGTGATGTTCCGGCGGTGCCTAAAAACTGGCAGCCACCGCCCGGTGAAGCACAGGCGCGGCAGCCCAGTTCAGCGGCTTCCTGCAATGAGAGTTCATGGTTAGCGTAGCGCGCGCCGATGGTCTGCACCTTTCCGGCATCTTCGCCGAACGTTGGCGGCAACGTCGCGCCACCCGGCACCAGAATGGTCGGCAGATGGTGCATGGAGGCGAGTGCAATCATAGTCGCGGGCAGGCCTTTGTCACAGGTGGCGACGCCAATCACCGCCCTGCGCGTGGGGAGCGAACGAATAAGACGGCGGAAAACGATGGCGGCGTCGTTGCGGTACGGCAGAGAATCGAACATCCCGTGCGTCCCTTGCGAGCGCCCGTCGCAGGGATCGCTGACAAACGCCGCAAACGGAATTCCCCCGTTGCGGGTGATCTCTTTTGCCGCCGCCTGCATTTGCAGGCCGATTTCCCAGTGGCCGGTGTGATACCCAAGCGCCACCGGGCGGCCATCTCCCGCGCGAATCCCGCCCTGAGTGCCGATAATCAGCACCTCTTTACCCGTGAGTTTATTGGCGTCCCAGCCCATGCCCGCGTTCTGCGTCATACCAAACAGGTTGCCACTCGGCGACTCCATCAGCATTTGCGGCGTCAGCGGCAGTGCGCCCTGCGGCCCGGCCGCATGGGTGATAACGGAATAAAATGTATCATCCTGCGGGGTAAAAATCGTCTCTATCGCCATCTTATCCTTCCGGTTCAGCAGAGTTTCAGCTGTTGCAACAGCGATTTCAGCTGCGCCTTGCGTGACTCATCCAGCGGGCTGGCTGGCGGCAGCACATAGGTCGAAACCGGCCGCCCGCACAAAGAGATCGCCTCTTTGATCACATTCACAAACGGCGTATCGAGCTGATACATCTGCGGGATTTGCAGCATCGTCTGGTGATACTGCGCGGCCTGGGCCAGATCGCCGTCGCGAAACGCCTGCAGCAGTTTGACTGAGACCTGCGGCGCAAAGTTGCCGCTGGCCGAAATGGCCCCGTCGCCGCCGAGCAGCAGAGTATTGAACAGGTGATCGTCATACCCGCAGAGCACAGTGAAGTGCGGATGCGCCCCTTTCACGGTCTGGATCATGCTGCGCAAATGGGCCACAGAGTCGATGGTGTCTTTGATACCGACAATATTGGCACACGTATCGGCCAGCGTTTTCACCAGCGCGGGCGTTAAGTCCTGGCCGGTCAGCGCCGGGAAGTTATAGAGGATCACCGGGAGCGTCACGCTTTCTGCCACCTGCTGGTAAAAGCGGATCAGATTCTGCTCTGACACTTTCCAGTAATAAGGGTTAATCACCACAATGCCATCAGCACCCGCACGCTGGGCATGCTGGCTGAGTTCAATGGTTTCCCGGGCATTGGTTCCACCGGTGCCAATCAGCACCGGCACCCGGCGATTAACATGCTCAATCGCAAATTCGGCAATCGCTTTACGCTCGTCGGCGTTGAGCTGAGAAAACTCGCCCCCGCTGCCTAAAAAGAACAGTCCGTCGACGCCCGCATGAATCATGTCGTCGATGAGCGCGGCGGTGCTGGATTTATCGAGCTGGCCTTCGGCGGTGAAAAGGGTGGAGACAGGAGGAATAATCCCCGAGAACTGCACGGTCTGCTGCATGTGATCTCCCTGTTGATACAGTTTGTTCTACATTATAGAACAGCGTTCATTTATTTAACTCTCATACTAAGCCGCGACGCGCAAAGAGGTAAACCGGGAAAAATCAGTAAGGGGCGATTTTTTAGACTGGATCACGAAATGATGAAACGAGGGATAAAAGTTGTAGCCCGGTGAGCGAGGCGCCACCGGGCGAGGGAAATTAAGCCACCAGCATCTTCACGACGACCTTACGCACCGGCGCCGGGCTGCCCACCGCACACAGCGGTTTATGCACTTCGCCCGGGTAAAACACCACAAAATCCCCTTCGCTTAACACCACGGTTTTTTCCTGATCGCCTTCCGGCAGGAACGCGATGTCTTTATCCGCCAGCCAGTCGGTGTCCGGCGTGCCGTGGGGTAGCGTGCTGAACGTCATCCCTTCCTGGCCTTTCATGATGATTTGAATGTCCAGATAACGGGCATGGTACTCCGCGCGGCGCTCGGCGAACGGCTGCGTCATGTCTTCTGAGACCAGATAAAACAGGTTGTTACCGTCGATATCGTGCTTGCCGAGTGAGGTAGCGTCGGTGACGTGCGCTTTGACGTGTTCGATAGCCTGGCGCAGCTCTTCCGGCAGCCAGGACTGGAGGTGATGAATGTTGCCAACGATCATGAGTAAACCCTCAATATAAAACAATGTTTCATTTTCAACTTTTATACGAGAATTCTCTCTGCCATACCACCCCTTTTTACACCCTCTTTGCGCCAGCGCATGTTTATCGGGAAATGTGTTATCCGCCTGTTAAACCCTGCCAGGCAACTATGCACCGATTATGCATAACCACGATCAGAGGCTTTGCGTAGATTCTTATAAGCCACTGATTTCGCGGTGCTAAGTAAAAAACGCCTTGTTGGGTCACAGTTTATCAATCCGTTTAATTTCAAATAATCTGGATAGTTATTTATTAATTTACCTTTGGACAAAAATAGTTAACGGAGATAAGTGCATATTCATTCTTAGTGAAAATTTTTATCCTTTTAAATCATGCAGTTAGTTATTTATGTCTGATTATTTCATTATACATAACAATAACAATATCAAATAACCCCAGCCAATTATGCTTAATGATTCATTCCTGAATATAACTTAATTAAGCATAATCTGACGCGAATCATGCAATAGAAAACAAAGCCGACAATATCCGATCTCACGTGAGCCACATCACAAAATACAATTCTTAACTGCCTACTATGGGCCTTGAAATCAATTGAGCTTAAAGGGCTATGAATTAATAACAATTCATAGCACAGACCTTTTTATTCTGAAAAAACAGTTAAAGGAATAATTATGGAAAAGCATTACGTCGGTTCTGAAATTGGTCAATTGCGTAGCGTTATGTTGCATCGCCCGAATTTAAGTCTGAAACGCTTAACGCCGTCGAATTGTCAGGAGCTGTTGTTCGATGACGTTTTGTCCGTCGAACGGGCGGGTGAAGAGCATGATATCTTCGCAAATACCTTACGCGAGCAGGGAGTGGAAGTCCTGCTGCTAACCGATTTACTCACTCAAACGCTTGATAACAAAGACGCAAAAGCCTGGCTGCTGGACACCCAAATCTCTGACTATCGCCTCGGCCCCACCTTCGCCAACGACGTGCGCGGCTGGCTGGCGGATATGTCCCATCGCGAACTGGCCCGCCGTCTGAGCGGGGGTTTGACCTACGGCGAAATCCCGGCCTCGATTAAAAATATGGTGGTCGATACCCATACGGCCAATGATTTTATTATGAAGCCGCTGCCCAACCATTTATTTACGCGCGACACCTCGTGCTGGATTTATAACGGTGTTTCGATTAACCCGATGGCAAAACCGGCCCGTCAGCGTGAAACCAATAATCTGCGCGCAATATATCGCTGGCACCCGGCGTTTGCCGACGGTGATTTTATTAAATACTTTGGCGATGAAAATATTAATTACGATCACGCCACATTAGAGGGCGGCGACGTATTAGTGATTGGTCGCGGCGCCGTATTAATTGGCATGTCTGAACGCACCACTCCACAGGGCGTCGAATTCCTGGCCCAAAGCCTGTTTAAACACCGCCAGGCAGAACGCGTGATTGCCGTTGAGCTGCCGAAACACCGCTCCTGTATGCACCTCGACACGGTCATGACCCACATCGACGTCGACACCTTCTCCGTCTACCCGGAAGTGGTGCGCAAAGACGCCCAGTGCTGGACGCTCACCCCGGACGGTCGCGGCGGCCTGCTGCGCACCCAGGAAACTGACCTGCTCCACGCCCTCGAAAAAGCCCTCGGCGTTAACCAGATACGACTGATCACCACCGGCGGCGACGCTTTCGAAGCCGAACGCGAGCAGTGGAACGACGCCAACAACGTGCTGACCATTCGTCCCGGCGTGGTGATTGGCTACGAGCGCAACATCTGGACCAACGAGAAATACGACAAAGCCGGGATCACCGTGCTGCCGATTCCGGGCGACGAACTCGGACGCGGTCGCGGCGGTGCGCGCTGCATGAGCTGCCCGCTGGAACGCGACGGAATTTAAAGGAGCCATCATGGAAAGAAAACCCACTCTGGTCGTGGCGCTGGGCGGTAACGCGCTGCTCAAACGCGGCGAACCGCTGGAAGCGGACATTCAGCGCCAGAACATCGAGCTGGCGGCACGCACTATCGCCGGACTCACCGCCCAGTGGCGCGTGGTGCTGGTCCACGGCAACGGGCCGCAGGTCGGGCTGCTGGCGCTGCAAAACAGCGCCTACGACAAGGTCACGCCCTATCCGCTCGACATTCTCGGGGCTGAAAGCCAGGGGATGATCGGCTACATGCTCCAGCAAGCGCTGAAAAACAACCTGCCGCAGCGCGAGGTGAGCGTCCTGCTGACGCAGGTCGAAGTCGATGGCAACGACCCGGCGTTTCGCAACCCGACCAAATACATCGGCCCGGTGTACAGCGAAGAGCAGGCCAACACTCTGCGGGCAGAAAAAGGCTGGGTGTTTAAAGCCGACGGCAGCTACTTCCGCCGCGTGGTGCCCTCGCCACAGCCGAAACGCATCGTTGAGAGCGACGCCATTACCGCCCTGATAGCGCGCGATCATCTGGTGATTTGCAACGGCGGCGGCGGCGTCCCGGTGGTGGAGAACGCCAACGGCTATCGCGGTATTGAAGCGGTCATCGACAAAGATCTCTCCGCCGCTCTGCTGGCCCGCCAGATTGAAGCTGACGCGCTGCTGATCCTCACGGACGCCGACGCGGTGTACCTCGACTGGGGCAAACCGACCCAACGCCCGCTGGCGCAGGTCTCTCCGGAGGTGCTCAAAACCCTGCAGTTCGATGCCGGTTCGATGGGGCCGAAAGTTGCCGCTTGCCGTGAATTTGTCGAGGCCTGCAACGGTATCGCCGGGATCGGCGCGCTGGCCGACGGTGCCGCGATTCTGGCAGGCGACAAGGGGACGTTGATTCGCAATTGATTCCTATTTTTCCCTTCACCCTGCTCCTGGCATTTCCCCTCTCCCGCAAAGAGAGGGGCGGGTGAAGGGCACCAGACAGCTCAACATTTAACAAGGATCGCCACATGACCATTAACCTGAAAAACCGCAACTTCCTCAAACTGCTGGACTACACCCCGGCAGAAATCCAGTACCTGATCGATCTGGCCATCGACCTGAAAGCCGCCAAAAAAGCCGGGCGCGAAAAGCAGACCTTAGTCGGCAAAAACATCGCCCTGATCTTCGAAAAAACCTCCACCCGCACGCGCTGCGCCTTTGAAGTGGGCGCCTTTGACCAGGGTGCGCAGGTCACCTACCTCGGCCCAAGCGGATCGCAGATTGGCCACAAAGAGTCGATGAAAGACACCGCCCGCGTGCTGGGCCGCATGTATGACGGCATCGAGTATCGCGGCTACGGCCAGGCTATCGTCGAAGAGCTGGGCGAATACGCGGGCGTGCCGGTGTGGAACGGGCTGACCGATGAATTCCACCCGACGCAAATCCTCGCCGATCTGATGACCATGCTCGAACACGCGCCGGGCAAAACCCTGCCGGAGCTGAGCTTCGCCTATCTGGGCGACGCGCGGAACAACATGGGCAACTCCCTGATGGTCGGCGCGGCGAAGATGGGCATGGATATCCGTCTGGTGGCGCCGAAATCCTTCTGGCCGGAAGCCGGGCTGGTCGAGCAGTGCCGCGCCATCGCCAAAGAGACCGGCGCACGCATCACTCTGACGGACGATGTGAATGAGGGCGTTCACGGCACCGATTTCCTCTATACGGACGTGTGGGTGTCGATGGGCGAACCGAAAGAGGCCTGGGCAGAGCGTGTAAGCCTGATGAAACCGTATCAGATCAACGGCGACGTCATGAAAGCCACCGGCAATCCGAACGTGAAATTCATGCACTGCCTGCCCGCGTTCCACAACGAACACACCAAAGTGGGCCGTGAAATCGAAATGGCGTACGGCCTGAAAGGGCTGGAGGTGACGGAAGAGGTCTTCGAATCCCCGAACTCTATCGTCTTCGACGAAGCAGAGAACCGCATGCACACCATTAAAGCGGTCATGGTGGCGACACTCGGCGACTAATCACCGCCCGGCGCGGCCACAGGCTGCGCCGGGGCAAGGAGAACATCATGGGCAAGTTCAAATTTCCTTCCGCTTACACCATTCTCTTTTTCCTGATCGCCGTGGTCGCCGCCCTGAGCTGGATTGTTCCGGCCGGACAGTACCAGATGGCAATGAATGCCGCCCTCGGCAAAGAAGTGCCCATTGCCGGAACCTACGCACACGTCGCCGCGCATCCGCAAGGGATCGTTGCGGTACTGATGGCGCCGATCGCCGGGCTGTACGATCCTGAGTCCGGCCAGGCGGGGGCGATCGACGTCGCGCTGTTTATTCTGATCATCGGCGGTTTTCTCGGGATCGTCACCAAAACCGGGGCGATTGACGCCGGGATCGAACGCGTCACCACCCGGCTGCGCGGTCGCGAAGAGTGGATGATCCCGATCCTGATGGCGCTGTTCGCCGCCGGTGGGACCATTTACGGCATGGCGGAAGAGTCGCTGCCGTTCTACACGCTGTTAGTGCCGGTGATGCTGGCCGCCCGTTTCGACCCGGTGGTCGCCGCCTCCACGGTGCTGCTCGGCGCAGGGATCGGCACGCTCGGTTCAACCATTAACCCCTTCGCTACGGTCATCGCCGCCAACGCCGCGGGCATTCCGTTCACCAACGGGATCGCCCTGCGCGTCGCCCTGCTGGCGATCGGCTGGATCATCTGCGTGTGGTGGGTAATGCGTTACGCCCGCAAGGTGCGCCAGGACCCGTCCCTGTCGATTGTCGCCGACAAAGAGGCTGAGAACCGTGCGCATTTCCTCGGCGATAAAGGCCAGCAGTCGCTGGAATTTACCCCGGTGCGCAAAGTGATTCTGGTGATTTTCGCCCTCGCCTTCGCGGTGATGATCTACGGCGTGGCGGTGCTCGGCTGGTGGATGGCAGAGATCTCCGCAGTCTTCCTCGCCAGCGCCATTATCGTCGGCCTGATCGCCCGCATGAGCGAAGAAGAGCTGACATCAACATTTATCAACGGGGCGCGGGATTTGCTGGGCGTCGCGCTGATTATTGGTATTGCGCGCGGTATCGTAGTCATCATGGATAAGGGCATGATTACGCACACGATTTTGCACAGTGCCGAAGGCCTGGTGACCGGACTGTCAACGGTGGCGTTTATCAACGTGATGTACTGGCTGGAAGTGGTGCTGTCGTTTCTGGTGCCATCTTCCTCGGGCCTTGCCGTTCTGACGATGCCGATCATGGCACCGCTTGCCGATTTCGCTAACGTCAACCGCGACCTGGTCGTGACGGCGTACCAGTCAGCCTCCGGGATTGTCAATCTGGTCACACCGACGTCCGCCGTGGTGATGGGGGGTCTTGCGATCGCGCGCGTACCGTACGTGCGTTATCTCAAGTGGGTCGCCCCGCTGCTGGGTATTTTGACGGTGGTGATCATGGTGGCGTTGAGCCTGGGTGCGCTTATCTGATTTGCCGGATGGCGCTGCGCTTATCCGGCCTGCGGTAATCTTTTTGTAGGCCCGGTAAGCGTTGCGCCACCGGGCATTTTTTGTTGGCAACAGAGATGGGAACCAGATGATGGAATATGGAGAATACTCCCCAAAAGAACAGCTTCAGCTCGCGGTATGCCAGAGCCTGATCAGCGAAAACAGCTATCTTTCTCAGGAAGAGATCCGCCGCGACCTACAGGAACGGGGGTTTGACAGCATCAGCCAGTCGAGCGTCTCCCGGCTGCTGAAATTGCTTGGTGTCATAAAAATTCGAAATGCCAAAGGACAAAAGATTTATTCGATGAATCCGCAGTTGCGCCCTGCGCCGGATGCAGCCCGTTCGATCTCCGAAATGGTGGTCAGCGTGGAGCACAATAGCGAATTTATCCTTATTCATACCGTCGCCGGATACGGGCGCGCCGTGGCGCGAATTCTGGATTATCACCAGTTACCGGAAATTTTAGGTGTGGTGGCCGGAAGCAGTATTGTCTGGGTCGCGCCCCGCGTAGTAAAGCGCACGGCGCTGGTACATAAGCAAATTAATTATTTACTCAGAACGCATTAATATTCAAATAGAACCGTTTGCACTGAGTAAAGTGTGCATTAATCGCTTGATCCGAAAATCGAGCTGAGTATAATGCCCGACAATTTGCCGGGAGGAAGTCATGGTCAAGCGTGTACGACATACAGTCATACCGCGTCTGAAAACAGACGCTGGCCTGCCGTTTTTCTTCCCGTTGATAACCCTATTCCCAGAGCCCCTCATTTGAGGGGCTTTTTTTTGCCCGGCGTCAGGAGATAAACATGAATCCGCTTTATCAAAAACACATCATTTCCATCAATGACCTCAGCCGCGAAGAGCTGGAACTGGTTCTGGATACCGCGGCAAAACTGAAGGCCAACCCACAGCCCGAGCTGCTGAAGCACAAAGTGATCGCCAGCTGCTTCTTTGAAGCCTCCACCCGCACCCGTCTGTCGTTCGAGACCTCGATGCACCGTCTCGGCGCGAGCGTGGTCGGCTTCTCTGACAGCAGCAATACGTCGCTGGGCAAAAAAGGCGAGACGCTGGCGGATACCATCTCAGTCATCAGCACCTACGTGGACGCGATTGTTATGCGCCACCCGCAGGAAGGCGCGGCGCGTCTGGCGACCGAGTTCTCCGGCGGTATTCCGGTGCTGAATGCCGGTGACGGTGCGAACCAGCATCCAACGCAGACCTTGCTGGATCTCTTCACCATCCAGGAAACGCAAGGGCGTCTGGAAAATCTGCACATCGCCATGGTCGGGGATCTGAAATATGGTCGCACCGTCCACTCGCTGGCCCAGGCGCTGGCGAAATTTAACGGCAACCGCTTCTACTTTATCGCCCCGGCGGCGCTGGCGATGCCGCAGTACATTCTCGATATGCTCGATGAAAAAGGCATCCAGTGGAGCCAGCACGCCAGCATTGAAGAGGTGATGGGTGAAGTGGACGTGCTGTACATGACGCGCGTGCAGAAAGAGCGCCTCGACCCGTCCGAGTACGCGAACGTCAAAGCGCAGTTCATCCTGCGTGCCAGCGACCTCGAAGGCGCACGCCCGAACATGAAAGTGCTGCACCCGCTGCCGCGCATCGACGAAATTGCCACCGACGTGGATAAGACGCCGCACGCCTGGTATTTCCAGCAGGCAGGCAACGGCATCTTCGCTCGCCAGGCGTTACTGGCACTGGTTCTGAATCGCGAAATCGTTCTGTAAGGGGAAATGACAATGACACATGATAATAAACTCCAGGTTGAAGCCATCAAACGTGGCACCGTGATTGACCATATCCCTGCGCAGGTGGGCTTTAAACTGCTGACGCTGTTCAAGCTGACTGAAACCGACCAGCGCATCACCATCGGCCTGAACCTGCCGTCCGGCGAGATGGGCCGCAAAGACCTGATCAAAATCGAGAACACCTTCCTGACCGACGAGCAGGTCAACCAGCTCTCCCTGTATGCGCCGGACGCGACGGTGAACCGCATCGACGATTACGAAGTGGTGGGCAAATCGCGCCCGAACTTACCGGAACGCATCGAGCACGTGCTGATCTGCCCGAACAGCAACTGCATCAGTCATGCTGAGCCGGTGTCGTCCAGTTTTGCAGTGAAAAAGCGGGCGAATGACATCGCACTCAAATGCAAATATTGCGAAAAAGAGTTTTCTCATTATGTGGTGCTGGCCAACTAATTGAGGCTGGTAATGAGACGCCGGCCTTCTGTTACACGAAATCATTCGCGCCGCATCAAGGCCAAATATCCCCGGAAGCAGAGGAAACTCTGTGACCGGGGTATGAGGACGCGGCCAACGAAGAGGCGGCGTGAAGGATGATGTGTATAATGGCCGGGACCCTTCTTAACGCTGTAATCCTGGAGAAAATATGAGCAAAGTACTTGCGACGGAAAATGCACCAGCGGCTATCGGTCCTTACGTTCAGGGCGTAGATCTCGGCAGCATGATCATTACTTCCGGTCAGATCCCGGTGAACCCAAAAACCGGTGAAGTGCCGGAAGATGTGGCGGCGCAGGCGCGTCAGTCACTGGAAAACGTGAAAGCGATCGTTGAATCCGCGGGCCTGAAAGTGGGCGATATCGTGAAAACGACCGTATTCGTCAAAGATCTGAACGATTTCGCGACCGTTAACGCCACTTACGAAGCGTTCTTCAACGAACACGACGCAACCTTCCCGGCGCGTTCTTGCGTAGAAGTCGCGCGTCTGCCAAAAGACGTGAAGATTGAGATTGAGGCGATTGCAGTTCGTCGCTGATCGGTACTGATCCGTTAAGCATCAGAGGTTATTCCGTTCACCTTATGTTCAGCAGAACATAAGGTGAACGGAACCCCCTCAGTGCCCAACGAACCCAACAACCCTACTGATTCCTCGTCGCCCTGAGCAACTTCTCCAGCGGATAAACCGCTGCAATCACCACTTCATCTTGAATCTTCGCCGCGTTATCCAGCTCGGTCTGAATCGAGGCGATCTCCTTATCGTCCAGCGTGCCTTGCCGCGCCACCAGATCCGTCAGGCGCAGGCCAATCGACGCCAGTTTGTCCACCTCCTGAATCACCGGTTTGATGGCTTTCAGCTGATAGCTGTTTTCACTCAGCGCCAGCGCATCGCTGGTATTGTTCTGCCAGCGCGTAAAGACGTGACGCAGCGCTTCGGCGCTTTCCGTGTCTTCGGCATCGCTTATCAGCCGCTCGGTCCATTTATCCATCTGACGCACCGTGGCGCTTTCGGCGTTCAGCGCGTCGGCGTAGCGGTTTAGCGGCTCAAACTGATGATAATTTCCAGCCTGGAATTTCAGGTGCTGACGGGTGTAATACTGCGCAGGCTCCACGGCCTGGGCGAGAATGTGCAGCGGCAGGGTGTCGGCGTTATTCGCCAGACGAGTGAACTGCGCCTGCTGCTGGCTATGCTGTTGCAGCCCGACCGATACTGTCGTCCAGCTGTCCATCGCCTGCAAACGGGTGTACATATTGTCGATATCATTCACATCCTGCGCAGACCACAGGCGCTCCGCCACTGCAAACGCGCGCGGCCAGAGTTTGATATCCAGAACCGGGGCAATCACGTTTTCCGCCCACAGCGCCGCTTCGCCGCCGAGCAGGTTGGCCTGCTGATCGGCATCCGGCACCGTCGGCTGAATCCTTTTCGGCACCTCATTGAGGCGCGCGCCGGAAATCGGATAGCGGGCGTTCCCCACCAGGAAGTAGCCGGTGAGTTTGTCGTCCGACACATTGACCACCGGGCGCGTTTCGCCCATCCAGGTGTCGACGGTGAAGCTCAGCTGGTTGTCGTCGCGCCATTCGATATGATCAATCGCACGGCGGGATTTGCCGCTGAAATCGATAAATCCGCGCCAGCCGGAAACGCCTTTAATCAGCGTAAAACTGCCCTCGACCGGTTTGCCTTTCAGACGCGGCATCGTGAAAGTCCAGCTCTGCGCGCTGTCGGAATCGGCGATGATGTCCATACCGTTCAAGCCCTGCGGTACGATCTCATTGCGGTAGTGATAGGCCGTGGACTGGGGCTGATCGAGGTAAAAACCGGTGGAGAGAATGCCTTTATAGCCCTGCTTCACCACCTCGCCCAGCGCATCCTGCCCCTGCCAGGACTGGATCAGAATGCTTTTCGGCAGATCGGGATGATAGATCTCATCCCAGCCGACCATCTGGCGATGGTGTTTCTCAAGAATGGTTTCCAGTTTGCGGTTGAAATAGGCCTGCAGCGCATGGCTGTCCGCCAGTTTGTTGTCGTGCATAAACTGCTGGATGGCGGTGCTGTTTTTCCACTGGCTATCGTCAACTTCATCACCGCCGATATGCAGATACGGATCGGGGAAGATCGCAGCCAGTTCGCTGACCATCGCGTCGGCAAAGGTGTAGGTCGCTTCTTTTGTTGGATCGAGAACGGGTTTCAACACGCCCCAGTGTCGCTCCATTTCATACGGGCCAGGTGCGCTCATCAGTTCCGGATAGGCCACGGCGATCGCCGACGCGTGGCCCGGCATGTCAATTTCGGGAACCACGCGAATGCCCCGCGCGGTGGCGTAACGCACCACGTCGCGCATCTGCTCCGGTGTGTAGAACAGCCCGTCGCTGGCGAGCTGGGTCAGTTTAGGATAGCGCTTCGAGGTAAACCGCCAGCCCTGATCGTCGGTCAGATGCCAGTGCAGGACGTTTAGCTTCGCCGCCGCCATGCCGTCGATCTGGCGTTTAATGTCCTCCAGCGGAATGAAATGACGCGCCGAATCGAGCAGCAGCCCGCGCCACGGGAAGCGCGGAGAGTCGTCAATCGACACCCACGGAATCGAGGTGTTTTCAGCGCCATTTTGAATCAGCTGGAGCAACGTTTCCATCGCCCGCAGTGCGCCAAAGCGCGTGTTAGCGGTGATGTTCACACCGCTCGCATTCACGGTGAGTTTGTAGCTCTCATCGCTGTCCGGCAGCGGCTGCGGCTTCACTTTTTTGGCAATGGTCACTGAAATAGTGGGCTTTTCAGGTTTGTCGGCCTGGGGCTGAAGCGTCCAGCCCGTTTGCAGCGCGATGCGCTGGCGAAGACGGTTTGCGGCATCACCCAGATCGTCGCCGCTGATGCTGACGGAAATAGTATCGCTGAGGACGAATGAGCCCTGCTGTGCGGGCCGTTCAACGTGGGCGGGCCAGGGCATTAACGGCAGATCGCCTGCAGGAGCCGCAAGCACAGAGGTACCGAGCAAAAGCCCGGCGGTGATGAGGCTAAGACGTAACATAATGTTCCTTATCAGAATTTGACGGGCCAAAAACAGACAAAACATTTTGTTAACATGCGTACAAATTGTCGTCAAGCAAAGTGCATGACGGGGATCACAGGTTGTGGAATTTGGGAGGAAGGCTATTTTGCCGGGCGGCGACGACACCTTACCCGGCAGATTTGGAACCTAGGCCCGGCGGTGCCGGGCATGAGATTTACTGCCAGCCGTAACGACGGCTATAGAACCCTTTCACCATCTGCGTCAGCACCATGTAGCCCGCCAGAATTGCCACCAGCCATGGGAAATAGCTCAGCGGCAGCGCCTGCAGGTTCAGGTAGCTTGCCAGCGGTGAGAACGGCAGCGCGATCCCCAGCACCATCACCACGCCGGTCATGATGATCAGCGGCCAGGCGGCGCGGCTCTGGAAGAACGGAATACGGCGCGTGCGGATCATATGCACAATCAGCGTCTGCGACAGCAGCCCGACCACGAACCAGCCGGACTGGAACAAAGTCTGATGTTCTGGCGTGTTGGCGTGGAACACGAACCACATCAGGCAGAAGGTCAGAATGTCGAAGATCGAGCTGATCGGGCCAAAGAACAGCATGAAGCGGCCCAGATCAGACGGATTCCAGCGCTGCGGCTTTTGGATCTGCTCGTCGTCGACGTTATCAAACGGGATCGCCACCTGGGAGACGTCGTACATCAGGTTCTGAATCAGCAGGTGCAGCGGCAGCATCGGCAGGAACGGCAGAAATGCGCTCGCCACCAGCACGCTGAAGACGTTACCGAAGTTAGAGCTGGCGGTCATTTTGATGTATTTCAGCATGTTGGCAAAGGTACGGCGCCCTTCGATCACGCCCTGCTCCAGCACCATCAGGCTCTTTTCCAGCAGAATAATATCGGCCGCTTCGCGCGCAATATCCACCGCGCCGTCGACGGAAATCCCGATATCCGCCGCGCGCAGCGCAGGCGCATCGTTGATACCATCGCCCATAAAGCCAACTACGTGCCCTTCGCGCTTAAGCAGCGTCACAATGCGCTCTTTGTGCATTGGCGTCAGGCGCGCAAACAGCGTGGTGGTTTTGGCAAGCTGTGCCAGTTCATCGTCAGAGAGCGTTTCAATATCGCTGCCCGTGACAATCACACCCGCATCCAGCCCCACTTCATGACACACTTTCGCCGCCACCAGCTCGCTGTCGCCGGTAAGAATTTTGACGGTAATGCCGCTGGCTTTCAGCGCTTTCAGCGCCGGTGCCGTCGTCTCTTTCGGTGGATCGAGGAAGGCGATGTACCCTTCGAGGATCAGATCCGACTCATCAAGGCGATGGTAATCCCCTTCGCGCCCCGGCAGGAATTTGCTGGCCACCGCCACGACGCGCAGTCCCTGACGGTTCAGGTTATCTGTCACACGCTTGATGCGGCGCAGCATGGTGTCGTCCAGCGGCACAATTTCACCGTTATGACGCACCTGCGTTGAAACATTCAGGATCTCCTGCAACGCCCCTTTGCAGATCAGCTGATGCACATTCGCCTGCTCACTCACCACCACCGACATGCGGCGACGCTCGAAGTCGAACGGGATCTCATCCACTTTTTGCCAGCGCGTTGAGAGCGCGCGCGCAGAATCTTCATCCACCCCTTCCAGCACGGCGACATCCAGCAGGTTTTTCAGCCCGGTCTGGTAATGGCTGTTCAGCCACGCGGTTTGCAGCACGCGCTCGCTGACTTTACCGGAGATATCCGTATGATTCTCCAGCACAATTTTATCCTGAGTCAGGGTGCCGGTTTTATCGGTGCAGAGGATATCCATCGCGCCAAAGTTCTGAATGGCGTCGAGGTGTTTCACAATCACTTTCTGACGGGAGAGTTTCACCGCCCCGCGCGCCAGCGTGGAGGTGACAATCATCGGCAGCATTTCCGGCGTTAAGCCCACCGCCACGGAGAGGGCAAACAGCGCCGCTTCCCACCAGTCGCCTTTGGTGTAGCCGTTGATCAGCAATACGATTGGCGTCATGACCATCATAAAGCGGATCAGCAGCATGCTGACGCGACCGATACCTTTCTGGAACGCGTTTGGCTCGCTTTCCTGCTCGCTCACACGCCCGGCAAGCTGACCAAACCAGGTGTTGCCGCCCGTGGCGATAACGATAGCCTTCGCGGTGCCGCTCACCACGGTAGTGCCCATAAAGCACAGGGTATCGCTTTCGAGCGGATTAGTTTGCTGCGGATCGCGGCTGCGCGCCACTTTCTCGACCGGCAGAGATTCCCCGGTCAGGGACGCCTGAGCGACAAACAGATCGCGGGCCTGAATCACGCGCAGATCGGCCGGGATCATGTCCCCTGCCGCCAGTTTGATCATATCGCCCACCACCAGTTGATCGATCGGCAGTTCCAGCCAGGCACTTTCGCCTTTCGTGTTAATGACGCGCTGCACGGTGGCGGTGTTGCTGACCATCGCCTTCAGGGCGTCCGCCGCGCGGGTGGAGCGCGCCTCCTGGATAAAGTTGAGCATGGTAGAGATCGCCACCATCAGCGCGATCACGCCTGCGGCAAACAGATCTTCCGTGGCATACGAAATGATCGCCAGCACCGTCAGCAGCAGGTTAAACGGGTTGCGGTAGCAGAGCCACAGATGGACCCACCACGGGGCCGGTTTTTGCGCCGGAATTTTGTTGTCGCCGTGCTCGGCGCGCGTTTTTTCTACTTCAGCTGCGTTCAGCCCTTCCGGATGACCGCCGAAGGCGCGCCAGACTTCGTTTTCGTCCATCGCGGCGGCTTTCAGGCAATGCTCCGTCAGCGTGGAGGGAATGGCAGCGCCTGCCAGGTTTTTGGCATTCGGCAGCGGATCGCGCTGAACCAGACGGCGCGGCAGGTGGCGGTTTAGCTGCGCAAGCAGCTGCTGGGTGATATTTTTCAGCATAGTAAGCCCCCCGCATCCGCAAAGGCGGACGCAGTGTTAACTTCAGGCACAGCAAGGCGGTACCTGAAGGGCACTTAAATTTTCAAAGCAGAATTTTTTACCCCACTCTTTCAGGCTGTATGCCGGCGCATAGCCAACGCATATGCAGCTTGAAATAGGACGGGTAACGTCACTGCCTCACACATCACCGGTGAGACAGCGAAAAGGCTGGCTTACCGGAAAGGACTCAGTCTCCATGACTGGAGAGGGGTGGGATCGGGATCCATACGGCCTCCGGTAAGTGAAAAAAGGGGTTATCACCGCGCAGTTATGGGTTTTAACCATACCGTTAGTGGCGGTTCGGGCGGTATGATACGCCCGCAGATTTAAACCGTACATATACCAGACTTTGCTCATTGCGAATTAAATCGTAAGCAGTAGTCTCAATTGACGACCATGCTGTTACAGGGAATAAAGGATGCAGAATCGCCTGACCATTAAAGACATCGCCCGTTTAAGCGGCGTGGGGAAATCCACCGTGTCGCGCGTACTGAACAACGAAAGTGGCGTCAGTGAACGCACGCGCGAGCGCGTCGAGGCGGTGATGAATCAGCACGGTTTTTCTCCTTCCCGTTCCGCGCGCGCCATGCGCGGACAGAGCGACAAAGTGGTCGCCATTATTGTTTCGCGTCTCGATTCCCTGTCGGAAAATCTGGCGGTGCAAACCATGCTCCCCGCCTTTTACGAGCAAGGTTACGATCCGATCATGATGGAGAGCCAGTTCTCGCCTCAGCTGGTGGAAGAGCATCTTGGGATGCTGCAACGACGCAATATCGACGGCGTGGTGCTGTTTGGGTTTACCGGCATTCAGGATGAAATTCTGAAACCCTGGCAGGCCTCGCTGGTGCTGCTGGCGCGCGACGCCAGCGGCTTTGCCTCCGTCTGCTACGACGACGAAGGGGCGATCCTTACCCTGATGCAGCGCCTGTACGAGCAGGGCCATCGCCATATCAGTTTCCTCGGCGTGCCGCACAGCGACGTCACCACCGGCAAGCGCCGACACGAAGCCTATCTCGCGTTTTGCAAACAGCACGCTCTCCCGGCGGTGGCCTCTTTACCTGGTCTGGCAATGAAACAGGGCTACGAACAGGTGGCAAGCGTGCTCACCCCGCAAACCACCGCCCTTATCTGCGCCACAGATACCCTCGCGCTGGGCGCCAGCAAGTATTTGCAGGAGCAGCGCATCGACACTATCCAGCTCGCGAGCGTCGGCAGCACACCGCTGATGAAGTTCCTGCATCCGGAGATTGTCACCGTCGATCCGGGCTACGCCGAAGCGGGCCGTCAGGCGGCGATGCAGCTGATTGAGCAGATAAACGGTCGCTCTGAACCACGCCAAATCGTTATCCCCGCCCATATTTCTTAACCCTCCGAAAACGGATTATTGTGATCCTCACCCAATTTCGGGAACGTTCCCATTTTCAGCGTCTCGCTCAAAGAGTAGGCTTGCGTCCAGGTCATTACCCTCCACATCTGTCATGAGGCTTCATGATGAGCAAAGTTAAACAAACTGATATCGACCAGTTGATCGTTCTGGTTGGGGGACGCGAGAATATCGCCACCGTCAGCCACTGCATTACCCGTCTGCGTTTTGTGCTGAACGATCCGGCCAAAGCCAATCCGAAGGCTATCGAAGAGCTGTCGATGGTCAAAGGCTGCTTTACCAACGCCGGGCAATTCCAGGTGGTGATTGGCACAGAAGTGGGTGATTACTATCACGCGCTGCTGGCGACCACCGGGCATTCGTCGGCAGATAAAGAGCAGGCCAAGAAAGCGGCGCGCCAGAATATGAAATGGCACGAGCAGCTGATCTCCCACTTCGCGGAAATCTTCTTCCCGCTGCTGCCAGCGCTGATCAGCGGAGGTCTGATCCTCGGTTTCCGCAACGTGATTGGCGACGTGCCAATGAGCGACGGCAAAACCCTGGCGCAGCTTTACCCCGCGCTGCAGAGCATCTATGACTTCCTGTGGCTGATTGGCGAGGCGATCTTCTTCTATCTGCCGGTCGGGATCTGCTGGTCGGCGGTGCGTAAAATGGGCGGCACGCCGATTCTCGGCATCGTGCTCGGCGTAACGCTGGTCTCTCCGCAGTTAATGAACGCTTACTTACTTGGCCAACAGGTGCCGGAAGTGTGGAACTTCGGCCTGTTTACCATCGCTAAAGTGGGTTATCAGGCGCAGGTTATTCCCGCCCTGCTGGCCGGTCTCGCACTCGGCTTTATTGAGACGCGCCTGAAACGGATCGTCCCGGATTACCTCTATCTGGTGGTCGTGCCGGTCTGCTCGCTGATTCTGGCCGTGTTCCTCGCCCATGCGTTTATCGGTCCGTTTGGCCGCATGATTGGCGATGGCGTGGCCTTCGCGGTGCGTCACCTGATGACCGGCAGCTTCGCCCCGATTGGCGCTGCGCTGTTTGGCTTCCTCTATGCGCCGCTGGTGATTACCGGTGTGCATCAGACTACGCTCGCCATCGACATGCAGATGATTCAAAGCCTCGGCGGTACGCCGGTCTGGCCGATTATCGCCCTGTCGAACATTGCTCAGGCGTCGGCGGTCACTGGGATTATCCTGGTCAGCCGTAAACACAACGAGCGTGAAATCTCGGTGCCGGCAGCCATCTCCGCCTATCTCGGCGTGACCGAACCGGCGATGTACGGTATCAACCTGAAATACCGCTTCCCGATGCTGTGCGCGATGATCGGCTCAGGCCTGGCGGGGCTGCTGTGTGGGCTGAACGGCGTGATGGCGAACGGCATCGGCGTCGGTGGCCTGCCGGGTATCCTCTCTATTCAGCCGTCCTACTGGCAGGTGTTCGCCCTGGCCATGGCGGTGGCGATTATCGTCCCGATGGCGCTGACCACGGTTATCTATCAGCGCAAGTTCCGTCAGGGCACGCTGCAGATTGTTTAACGTCTTCTTTCGGGGCGCAGTTGCGCCCCTTCGCATTTGCAGGAACGCATTATGAATACCCTTCCGCACTGGTGGCAAAACGGTGTCATCTATCAGATTTACCCAAAGAGTTTTCAGGACACCACCGGACGTGGTACCGGTGATTTACGCGGCGTCACGCAGCGTCTGGACTACCTGAAAACCCTCGGCGTGGATGCCCTCTGGCTGACGCCATTCTATATTTCCCCGCAGATCGATAACGGCTACGACGTGGCGAACTATACCGCCATCGATCCGGCCTACGGCACGCTGGATGATTTTGACGAACTGGTGAAACAGGCCCATGCGCGCGGCATCCGTCTGGTGCTCGACATGGTGCTCAACCACACCTCCACGCAGCACGCGTGGTTCCGCGAATCTCTCAATAAAGAGAGCCCGTACCGTGAGTTCTATATCTGGCGTGACGGTACGCCGGACGCGCTGCCGAACAACTGGCGCTCCAAATTTGGTGGCAACGCCTGGCGCTGGCACGCCGAGAGTGAGCAGTATTATCTGCACCTTTTCGCCCCCGAGCAGGCGGATCTGAACTGGGAAAACCCGCAGGTCCGCAGCGAGCTGAAAAAAGTGTGCGAGTTCTGGGCCGATCGCGGCGTGGACGGCCTGCGTCTCGACGTGATTAACCTGATCTCCAAGGACCAGGATTTCCCGGACGATAACCTCGGCGATGGCCGCCGTTTCTATACTGACGGCCCGCGCGCCCATGAATATTTGCAGGAGATGAGCCGGGATGTGTTCACCCCGCGCAACCTGATGACCGTGGGCGAGATGTCCTCCACCTCGCTGGAAAATTGCCAGCAATACGCCGCGCTCGACGGGCGCGAACTGTCGATGACCTTTAACTTCCATCACCTGAAAGTCGATTACCCGAACGGCGAAAAGTGGACACTCGCGAAGCCCGATTACGTGGCGCTGAAAACCCTGTTCAGCCACTGGCAGCAAGGGATGCATGGCGTTGCGTGGAACGCTCTGTTCTGGTGTAACCACGATCAGCCGCGCATCGTTTCGCGCTTTGGCGACGAGGGGGAATACCGCACCACCTCCGCCAAAATGCTGGCAATGGTGCTGCACGGCATGCAGGGCACGCCGTACATCTACCAGGGGGAAGAGATCGGCATGACCAACCCGCACTTCGTCCGTATCACCGATTATCGCGATGTTGAGAGCCACAACATGTTCGCCGAACAGCGGGCAAAGGGGCGCGATGCAGAGGAACTTCTGGCGATTCTGGCGAGTAAATCCCGCGACAACAGCCGCACGCCGATGCAGTGGGATGCCACCCCGAACGGCGGTTTTACCACCGGCGAGCCGTGGATCGATCTGTGCGATAACGTCGCAACCCTCAACGTTGACGCGGCGCTCAGCGATCCCGACTCCGTGTTTTATACCTATCAGTCGCTGATCGCTCTGCGCAAATCGCTGCCGCTGCTGACCTGGGGCGACTATCAGGATCTGCTGCCGACGCATTCTTCCCTGTGGTGTTACCGCCGCCAGTGGCAGGGGCAGACGCTGATCGTGGTCGCTAACCTGAGTCATGAATGCCAGGCGTGGCAGCCGGACGCCCTCAGCGGCGACTGGCGCGTGGTGCTCAGCAACTACGCCGAAGTCGCCAGCCAACCCGCCGCGATGACACTGCGTCCGTTTGAGGCGGTGTGGTGGCTGCAGGCGTAGTACAAAATGCCGGGCAGCGCTGCGTTTGCCCGGCAATATTTTACTGTTTTTGTTGAATATTTAATCAGATTTTTCCTGCCCGGATTTACAATCGCTGTAGTGCCCGCCGTTTGTACTCTCGTCTTTTTACTTTGTTCTGAATCAAAAAAATCGCAAACATGTTTGATGCAAATCACTACATATAGAACTTAAAATGCACGCCGACCCAACATATTGTATTTATCGTCTACTATTCCAACAAGACAACGGCGACGACGCCGGCCGGAATTGTGGATAACAAGCGTCGGGAACGAGGGAAGTGACTGAGGCATCGGGACTTGCGTCCTATGCAGCCTTCCCCACCTCTGTGGATAACCTGTTTTTAATGGAGTGATCATGACACCGCATGTGATGAAACGAGATGGCTGTAAAGTGCCGTTTAAATCAGAGCGCATCAAAGAAGCGATTCTGCGTGCAGCTAAAGCAGCGGGAGTCGATGACGCAGATTACTGCGCCACCGTCGCAGAAATCGTCAGTAGCCAGATGAATGAGCGCAGTCAGGTGGATATCAACGAGATCCAGACTGCGGTAGAAAACCAGCTGATGTCCGGCCCGTACAAGCAGCTGGCGCGCGCCTACATTGAGTACCGTCACGACCGTGACATCCAGCGTGAAAAGCGCGGTCGCCTGAATCAGGAGATCCGTGGCCTGGTCGAGCAGACCAACTCTGCGCTACTGAATGAAAACGCCAACAAAGACAGCAAAGTGATCCCGACCCAGCGCGACCTGCTGGCCGGTATCGTCGCCAAGCACTATGCCCGTCAGCATCTGCTGCCGCGCGACGTGGTGCAGGCCCATGAACGCGGTGAGATCCACTACCACGATCTCGACTACTCCCCGTTCTTCCCGATGTTCAACTGTATGCTGATCGATCTGAAAGGCATGCTGACCCACGGCTTTAAAATGGGCAACGCCGAGATTGAGCCGCCAAAATCCATCTCTACTGCCACGGCGGTAACCGCGCAAATCATCGCCCAGGTCGCCAGCCATATTTACGGCGGCACCACCATTAACCGCATCGACGAAGTGCTGGCACCCTTTGTCACCGAGAGCTTTAACAAGCATCGCAAAGTGGCGCAAGAGTGGCAGATCCCGGACGCGGACGGCTATGCCCGCTCCCGCACCGAGAAAGAGTGCTACGACGCGTTCCAGTCTCTGGAATACGAAGTGAACACCCTGCACACCGCCAACGGCCAGACGCCGTTTGTAACCTTCGGTTTTGGTCTGGGGACCAGCTGGGAGTCGCGTCTGATTCAGCAGTCGATTTTACGCAATCGTATTTCGGGCCTCGGCAAAAACCGCAAAACCGCGGTGTTCCCAAAACTGGTCTTCGCCATTCGCGATGGCCTGAATCACAAGTTTGGTGATGCGAACTACGACATCAAACAGCTGGCGCTGGAATGCGCGAGCAAGCGCATGTATCCGGATATTCTGAACTACGACCAGGTGGTGAAAGTCACGGGTTCGTTCAAAACCCCGATGGGCTGCCGCAGCTTCCTCGGTGTGTATGAAAATGAAAACGGCGAGCAGGTACATGAAGGCCGCAACAACATCGGCGTGATCAGCCTCAACCTGCCGCGCATTGCGCTGGAAGCGAAGGGTGACGAAGCCGCGTTCTGGACCCTGCTCGACGAACGTCTGCAGCTGGCGCGTAAAGCGCTGATGACCCGTATTGCGCGTCTGGAAGGAGTAAAAGCGCGCGTGGCGCCGATCCTCTATATGGAAGGTGCCTGTGGCGTGCGCCTGAAAGCGGACGATGACGTTTCTGAAATCTTCAAGAACGGCCGCGCGTCAATTTCGCTGGGGTATATCGGCATCCACGAAACCATCAACGCCCTGTTTGGCAATCAGCACATGTATGACAGCGAAGCCCTGCGCGCGAAAGGCATCGCTATCGTTCAGCGCCTGCGCGATGCGGTAGACCAGTGGAAAGACGAAACGGGCTACGGCTTTAGCCTCTACAGCACGCCGAGCGAAAACCTGTGCGATCGCTTCTGCCGTCTGGATACCGCCGAGTTTGGCGTGGTGAACGGCGTGACCGACAAAGGCTACTACACCAACAGCTTCCACCTCGACGTGGAGAAAAAGGTCAATCCGTACGACAAGATCGACTTTGAAGCGGCCTACCCGCCGGTGGCGAACGGTGGCTTTATCTGTTACGGCGAGTACCCGAACATTCAGCACAACCTGAAAGCGCTGGAAGACGTGTGGGATTACAGCTATCAGCATGTGCCGTATTACGGCACCAACACGCCGATCGACGAGTGCTACGAGTGCGGTTTCACCGGTGAATTCGAATGTACCAGCAAGGGCTTTACCTGTCCGAAATGCGGTAACCACGACGCCGCGCGTGTCTCCGTGACCCGCCGCGTCTGTGGTTACCTCGGCAGCCCGGACGCACGTCCGTTCAACGCCGGTAAGCAGGAAGAAGTGAAGCGCCGCGTGAAACATTTGGGGAATGGCCAGATCGGGTAATCCTCTGCCGCGCTGATGCCGGGTGAGCAAGAGCAGCCAGCGCGGGCATTGCGATAATTGAGAAGCGAAAATGAATTATCACCAGTATTATCCCGTCGACATCGTTAACGGCCCGGGCACCCGCTGCACGCTGTTTGTGTCCGGATGCGTTCACGAATGCCCTGGCTGCTACAACAAAAGCACCTGGCGTCTGAACTCGGGGCTGCCGTTTGACGACGAGATGGAAAACCGGATTATCAGGGATCTGAACGACACGCGGATCCCGCGCCAGGGGATCTCCCTCTCCGGCGGCGATCCGCTCCATCCGCAGAACGTGCCGCACATTCTGAAACTGGTGAAACGCATTCGAAAAGAGTGCGCGGGGAAGGATATCTGGGTGTGGACCGGCTATAAGCTGGATGAGCTAAACGACGCTCAGATGGAAATCGTCGACCTGATTAACGTGCTGGTGGATGGTAAGTTCGTGCAGGATTTGAAAGACCCGGCGCTGATTTGGCGCGGCAGCAGCAACCAGGTTGTACATCATTTGCGATAAACCGTGGGCGGAGACGTTTTCCGCCCATCGCCTCAAAAACGACTCAAACTCTCCATCGCCACCGTTTTGAATTCTGCAAAATCACGGCAGCCGCACAGGCGCGTCATCGCCCGCTCGCGCAGGAAGGTGACGAAAATATCGTAAATCGCCATCGCCTCTTCGTATTCGCTTTTGCTGATCGCCAGCAGGAAAATCACGTGCGCCGTTTCGTCGCCCCACTTTATTCCCTGCGGAGCCAGTACGGTGTAGACCACGGTTTTTTGCGCCAGCAGACCGAGGGAGTGCGGCAGCGCGATACCGTCGCCGAGCATGGTGCTGACGATGGCTTCACGTTCGACCACCGAGTCTAGAAACTCCGCGTCGACAAACCCTTCCTCACACAGTTGCCCGCACAGTTCCTGGAACAAGGTTTGCTGATCACTGTTTGAATCAATCACGCGGAAATGGTCGGCGTCGAAGTATTTTTCCAGCATCCACGGACGGGTGCGATCCACCAGCACCAGCTTGCCGATCTGCTCCAGCTGATAGTCGGTCGGGAACGGCGCGATCTGTACCACCGGTTTCGCTTTTTCACTGATGCGGGCGGTGGAGATCACGAAATCCTCGCTGATGCTTTCCGCCAGCTCGTACTCGCGCAGAGTGACGGTGCGCGTCACTTCCACCTGCGGGTATTTGCGCTGCAGCACCGCTTCAATCATGCGCGCCATCGCATTCCCGGCATCGCACACCAGCAGGACGCGCGGCTGACGCTGATAGCCGACGTTGTAATGCCTCTCCAGCCCGACGCCGATGTGCAGCACCAGAAAACCAATCTCGTTTTCGCTGATCACGTACGGCGTGTATTTCCCCCAGCCGGAGACCGCTGCCAGGGTCATATCCCACGCCATCGGGTAGTGCTGTTTGATGTTATCCAGCAACGGATTGGGGATCATGATTTGGTAGCGCACGCGGGTGATCATGGTTTTGATATGTGTCAGCAAATCCGCATGCAGCTGGGCGTCGTTCAGCAGGTTGTAGTTATAGTGGGTGTTAATGTAGCGCAGGATATAGTTCACCAGCGCTTCGTCGTCGTCAGCGTTAATCGCGCTCGGGGCGATCTCCTGAATCTGGCGCGCGGCGATGTGGACACAAAGCCAGTTCTCCTCTGACGGTGAGAGCACTTTATCCGCCAGCCGGGCAATGGCCGCAGCAATATCCCGCGCGGCGTCACGCACGTTCTCTTCGACATCCTCGGCGTTAAATTCCGGCAGCGGATAGCCTTCGCTGATGCGGCGCACGGACACGGCGCAGTAGAGCCGTACAAACAGCTCGCCTTCATCCGTGAGACGAATGTGATGGCGCGTGAGGGTGTCATGCAGCACCATGACCAGCTGCTCCGGCACACCCGCATTCAGGGCGACTTCGGTCACCAGCGGATTGAGGCTGTCCTGCTGCGCCAGCTCCCACAGCAAATCCGTCAGGCAGGCCCGAATCGACATCTCACTGCCGAACAGTTTCATGCCGTGGCGCGGGCGCGTTTCCAGCGTCAGGCTGTAGCGGTGGAAGCACTCTCGCACCTCCACCATGTCGTTTTGCAGGGTCGCGCGGCTGACAAACCATTCATCAGCCAAATCTTCCAGCTTTAACGAAAAAGCAGAGGTGAGAAAACGTACCACCAGATAATGCACGCGCTCCTGTCCGGTGCGCGGGATCCGCAGCGCGCGCGGGCGAGAATCCTGCAACGACTGATAGCGCGCGGCATCGTCAATCTTGAGCTGATAGCCGTTGCCGCGGCTGAGAATAAACTGCGCGCCGTGGCCTGCCAGCAGCGCGTTCAGGGCGGTGATGTCCGCCCGCACGGTACGTGTGGATACCGACAGCCGCTGCGCCAGCTCGTCCTGCGGCAGCGTCTCGTTTTGCAACAGATCGAACAGTTGCGCTAAACGTTGGTTCGGAAATCGCACGTCTTTATCCTCTTACGGCTCATGGCCCGGTTGAAATGACCATCTGTGATGGGCTGCCGACCGGCGTGTAGTCCGGTTCGAAGCTTAGCTTGCCATCGGGTGCAACGCGAAAACGGGTGATGTTATCGCTGCGCTGATTCATAACGTACAGCCAGCGGCCCTGCTTATCCAGGGTCAGAGAGCGTGGGTAATCGCCACGGGTCCAGACATCCTCCTGATGCACCAGCGTGCCCTCGGCCGTTACCCTAAAGTGCGCGATGCTGTTATGCAAACGGTTCGCGACGTACAGCTGCTGGCCATCAGCGCTCAACGCCAGCCCTGCGGCAAAACTGGTGCCTTTATACTCTTTCGGCAGGGAAGAGATCGTTTTGCCCTCTTTCAGCGTGCCGGTGGCCTGATCCAGAGCATACCAGCTCAGGGTCGAGGACTCTTCGTTGATCAGCCACAGGCCATCGCCTTTCGGCGTAAAGACAAAATGGCGCGGCCCGGCACCTTTAGACGAGGCGTTGATAAACGGCGGCTCGTTTGGGGTGAGCTTTCCGCGTTGAGTGTCAAAACGATACTGATAGATCCGATCCAGACCGAGATCCGTCGAAAAAACATATTTCCCGCTCGGATCGGCGGCGATCATATGGGCGTGAGGGCCGTTATGATCGCTTACGGCAAAACTGCCTTCGACAGCCGCTTCCGGTTTCGCCGCACCGGGTTCGCCCTGATCCTGATGGGTGTCCGTTGCCTCTCCCAGACTGCCGTCAGCCTTCACGGGCAGCACCGCAATCGAGCCGCTGACATAGTTCGCCACCAGCAGATGACGCCCCTCTGGCGTCAGGGACACATACACAGGTCCCGCCCCGCCGGACGCCACCTGATTCAGCTCGGTCAGTTCACCGCTTGCCCCGATGCGTAACGCCTGAATCACCCCTTTCTCCGCTTCGCTCGCCAGATAGAGGGTTTTGCCATCGTGCGAAACCGTAAGCTGCGCCGCGTTGGGTAACTGGCTCACGAGGGTTTTCTCCCCGAGCGAACCATTGTTGGGATCGACCGTAAAACGGTACAGCCCTTCGCCGTTCGGGTTGTAGGTGCCGACCCAGGCGTACTGGGGTTGTGCGACGGCGGCGGTGGCAAGCAGGGAGAGTGAAGCGACGAGCAGGTGATGGGTGTGCATTGCGGCTCCTGGTGTTGTGCGGTTTGATGCCCTCACCCGACCCTCTCCCAAGGGAGAGGGTTCAGGCGCGGCGAGAACTACTTGACCAACGTCTTCGTCATTTCCAGCAGCGTGCGCACGTCCTCAGGACGGGTATCGCCGCTGGCTTTGTCGATAATCGAGCTATAAATATGCGGAATGATTTTGCTCACACCTGCGTCGAGGGCGATCTGCAGGATCTCCTCGAAGTTTTCCAGATCGATACCGCCGGTTGGCTCCAGCCAGAAATCGTGGCGGGCACAGGCTTCGGCAACGGCCTGGTATTCGTCACGGCATTTCAGACCGCCCATCGGGAAGTATTTGATGGAGCTGCCGCCGAAATCTTTCAGCAGGGCAATCGCCGTCTCAACCGGGACGATACCGTCCGGTGCCGCGCTGCTCAGCGGGCCGGTGGAGATTTTGACCATTCCGACGGTTCCCGTTGGCGAGACCAGACCATTAACCACCGACGCATTCTGACCCAGCAGTGCGCGGCTGGTCGCCACACCGGTGAACACCTGGTTGACGTGCTGCGGCTGCACCTGGCGAGAGATTTCGCTGACCATCGCCGACTGGTTCGGATCGCCCGCCCCGAGTCCGACGGAGAGAGCGTTGTCGATTAGCGCTGCATACTCGCGCATATCAGCGACGGCACTCGCCACATCAGGATAGTTTTTGGAGAGCACGCCCACCAGCACATGGCCTTCTGCGGCTTCATAGATCCCGCTGGCGTTGGCTTTGGAACCGGCCAGCACGTTTAGACACACGCGGTCACGATAAAAATTGGGGGTCAGTTTCATGCTTGTTTCTCCTGGCTTAAGACTTCGCGGATGCGGCGATAGACAATATTCAGCTGATCGGCGCTGACGCTGCGCACATCCGCTTCGATAATCCCTTCGTTGGCCTTGTAGCCACGGAAATAGATCGCGTATTCGCCCTGCTTGAGCTGACTGACCAGCTCGCCGGTGCCCACGCCGGTGGTGGCTTCATCGAATTTAATTTCGGTACGAGCGATATCGCGGCCAGCGCTGTCCCATACCACGCGGGCCGTGACGCCGTTAAGCGTATTCAGCGCATCGATAAAGGGCGTCATCTTCGCCACCATCTCTGCTCCGCTCTCTTTGGTCGCCGTCAGATAGTGTTCGATGGCGCAGGTCAGGCCCAGAATCCCCTCTTTGCCCACTTTCATCGCGCGGCCAATACCCGCGGTCTGACGTTTGACCCACTCTACATACTGGGTTTTGCCAATCACCAGGCCGCTGGTTGGCCCTTCGATCGCTTTCGCGCCGCTGTAGATCACCAGATCCGCGCCGGAACGATAGTAGGTATGAAGATCTTCTTCGGCCGCCGCATCGACGATCAGTGGCAGATCGTGTTTTCGCGCGACCACTGCGGCCTGCTCAACGCTGAGCATGCTTTTCTGCACGCAGTGGTGCGATTTGATGTAGAGGATCGCCGCTGTGCGCGGGGTGATCGCCGCCGCCAGCTGATCGGCGGAGCACTCATTGGCGTAACCGGCTTCCACCAGTTTACCGCCGCCGAGCGCAACCATGGTGCCGACCGGTGCGCCAAAGTTGACGTTGTGGCCTTTCGGCAGCACGATTTCGTTGTTCTCAATCGGCGTAACGTGCAGGTTTTCCAGCAGCCAGTCGCTGTCCTTGACCAGCACCGCAGCCACGGATTGGGCAATCCCTGCTGACGCGCACGAGACCACCGTCGCCCCTTCCACGTCCAGCAGCTTCGCGATGTACTCCCCGGTTTTATTCACCAGATCTTTCATTTCGAAGTAGTGGTTCATGCCGTCCATCGCCGCCTGCACCACTTCCGGGCGCGGCGTCGATACCCCCAGCGCGGTCATGCGGCCTGAGGTGTTAATCACCTGTTTTAAATTGTATTTCTCATAAATCGAAGGCATTTTCCGTACTCCCTTGTTCGGTCATATAGCCCTTGCCCGCGCGGATCGCGGCAAGCGGCACCAGAATATGTTCAGCCTGCAGGCTGTCGTTTTCCGCATCCACCAGCAGCGTGGGCTGGCGTTTAACGGTGAACAGCGTCAGGTCGGCATCCAGACCCGGCTGAATGCGGCCTTTATGGGCCAGACGCAGGCCATCGGCGGCGTTCGCGGTGACGCACTCGATCACCTGCGGAAGCGACATGCCGATTGCGAGGAATTTCGACATCACGCTCGCCAGGCTGCCCACCGGGCCGTTAATACGGTTGCGGCAATAAATGTCCGAGCTGATGGTGTGCGGCAGAATGCCCATCGCGATGGCGCGTTTCGCCACTTCAAAGCTAAAGCTTGCGGTACCGTGGCCCACGTCCAGTCGCACGCCACGCTTGAGCGCACGGGTAACGGAGGCGCGCAGTTCGCCCTCTGGCGTCAGAATGCGGTTCGGTTTGCCGTTATAGCAGTGGGTGATGATGTCGCCGGAACTGAGCAGTTCGGCAATCTCGTCGAGATTCGGCGGATTGTTACCGATGTGGACCATCAGCGGCAGTTCGCCGTTCTCTTTCTGAATCGCTTTCGCACGCTCCAGCGGCGTGATGCCGTTTTCGCCGACCACGCTGCTGCTCATGCGCGCTTTCAGGCCGACGATGAAATCCGGGTGGCGTGCAACGGCCTGTTTCACCGCATCGGCATCGATATTGGCCATGTTCGCCAGTTCGTTCTGGGCAATCAGCCCCACGCGGGAGATGTTCAGCAGGGCAAAAACCTCCGTTGAGGCTTTGCGGGTAATTTCGTAGAAGTCGTCCACGTCATCTGCGCCGGTACTGCCCGCGTCCACCACCGAGGTCACGCCCGTGGCGATGCCGACGCTGTCTGGCTCATCGTGGTAGATCGGGGAATTGGGATAGCAGTGAACGTGGGAGTCAATCCAGCCGGCGCTGACAAAGACTTCGCCGTTCAGCTCGACGGTTTTATGTGCGGGAGTGGAAATCTCGCCCAGCGCTGCGATTTTACCGTCCTGGATGGCGATATCGGTCAGGGTATCGTCGGTCAGGCGCGCACGGCGCAGGAGTAAATCAAACATGCGTATCTCCTGAAAGGACGGGCGCGTGAGCGCCCGTGGGAGTTAAAGGGCCACCGGGAACAGCGAACCTAAAATCATGGCGCCGAGGATCGCGCCGCCGGTAATCGGCTTCTGCCAGAGGTAAAACAGCAGCGCGCCGACCAGCGAACCGATACCAATCGGAATAGAGGCGGTCATGGCGCTGAGAATAATCAACGGCCCGAGGAAGCGGCCAGAGGCGTTACCCGCGCCCATCATCACGTCAGCCCCGTAGGTGGAGTTGCTCTGATTGATGGTGAATTTACGCGCCAGAATGATCACGTAGCCAATCGCCAGACCAATCACCAGGCCGGTCGCCAGCGAGGCAATAAAGTTGGTCACCGGGAACATGATCCCCGCGCCCAGCAGCAGCGCCGGAACGCCGAGGCCCACGCCGGTCTGAATCGCACCGCCGATATCCAGGATCCCCACCAGGGAGCCTTCAATGATACGGGCGAACAGGAAGCTTGCGCCGAACGCGGCGACCGCACCGTAAACACCGGTGTCGATACCCGCTTTCAGCATCGCCACGAAAGCCACTTCGTTAAACGCGCCGATGCCGTACAGGTAGTACATGTGCGTCCCGGCGAAGACGCCGGAAGAGAGCAGGCCAACGAAGATCGGGAACGACCAGTCGGCATACCAAAAACCTTTATTCTGTTCCATGTCGAGGCTCCTGTTATTTGCCACTGAGCGAGCTGTGGATCAGATCGAGCCAGTTCGGCACGGTCAGATGGAAGGATTCGATCATCTTCATGTCGAAGCCGCGGAAGAAGCCGCTCAGAACGAACAGCAGCACGATGGCGACCATCATCACTTTGGTGACGTGGTTCCAGCCGCTCTCTTCAACGCCCTTACCGATCAGAATGCCCAGCACCAGACCCGGTACGGCGTTCCCCATAATCAGCTGAGCTGCGCCGCCAAACACGGTCGCCCAGAAGCCCGATTTTTTGCCCGCATCGATAGCCGCCAGCCAGAAAATGACCGGCATCACGGTGTTCACCAGCAGGTTCGCTGCCGGAACCAGCACCTTCACGGCGGTGACCTGCAGGGCTGCCGGAACGGACGAGGCGGTGAGGTTAAGGAAGGTGACCACGAACATGCCGATGATGCCGCAGGCAATCGCCATTTTGCGTGGGTCGTGCAGTGTTTCGCCCACGTTGCGGTTTTTCAGCATCAGCGCCGCCGCACCCCAGTTCGGGATGATGCGATGGTCAACGTCTTGAGTGAATGCCCCCGCAGCCACTGACGATGCCCAGGCGTTAAAGAAGAACCCCAGACCAAAGGAGAAGTGAGACGCTGGGTCCCCTTCACAGGAGTTCAGTTCCCCCAACGTACGAAACGCGCCCATACCCTGTGTGGTAGGCGCATGAAACATGCGTGCAGCCCCGGCGCCCACGCCGACGCCAACCAGGCCGCCGATGATGAGCGATTTTATTAAAATTATCAGGAACATTAGTCTGCCCTATTAGTAAGAATCAGCGTTGCGTGACAAAGTCCACCTTGTCGAGATTGATGGCGGTCACGTTGACGGTCACATCCAGCTCCACGCTGTAGGTGCGTCTTTCCCGGCGCAAAAAGAAGTACAGAAAAGCTTCCTTACGCACCGCTTCTTGCGCCTGAACAACCTGCACATCCTGTGGCTCAATACGCAGTAAGATATGCGGCGATGCTTTCATCACCGCGGCCTGAACGTGGTTTAGCGCGTCGGCAAAGGCGCGGGATTTCATCTCGCCTTTGCCTTTCACTCTCACCGTGGTGGTGAATTGCTCTTTCATGCTCAGGCGCCGTGCTTCTTCTGCCACGCCTGAACCAGACGCTCGCCCAGCTCTTCTTTATCCATAAAGCCGAAGCCCAGCACGTTGCAGCCTTCGTTAATAGCAGTGACGCCCTCTTCCACTGAACGCATGCCGTATTTCGCTTTGTAGCCATATTTAGTCTGCGCAGTAATTGCACCCGCGCCGCCGCTGCCGCAGAAAGAGATGCCGAAAGTGGCGTTTTCCGCTTTCATGACGTCGCCCAGTTTCATGTCTGCCGCCACGCCTGGCACGACAACCGCACGTCCGCCTGCTTTTTCAACGCCGATAGCCACTTTCTGGCCTTTGCCCAGACGATCGCCAATCACAACAGTAATTTGTTCCATGGTAGTGCTCCTTAAAGGTTGTCTTTCGCGACTTCGAAGTGAACGGAGAGCAGCCAGGCTTCTTCATCAGGAAGGTTGCCAAACTGCGCGACCACTTCGCGGGCAAGCCGCATTGAATCTGCAGAAATTTCGTCAAACAGGTCAGCTTCTACGTCCGGCAGCGGTTCGCCGGTCACGGACCGGTGCGCCATTGCGCGAACGTGGGACGTCAGCATCTGAACCTGGACGTCATTGGGAATGATGTTGTGATGGCGAAGCAGAGTGAATACCTGCTCCAGCATGGTGTCGGCGAGCTGTGCCGTCTGCGCTGCCTGTTCCCCAACGTCGTTCATTACCGCTCCGTTAATCACTCGTCTTACCCCGTTAATGGCTCTGGGATAAAACTAACGCTGGCGGTTATTTGTTTGTAGCGAGTTGTTTTCCACTTCGAAGTGGAAAGGAGAGCGGCACCAGTGATCTGTGCCACATAATTGCGGTGAATATGAATTATCAGCTGGATTTGCGTGATGAATGTCACGCTATTCGGTGGTCAAACGGCAGGAAAGAGAACGAAAAAGTTTACGAGCAGGCTCGTAGAAATGTGAACTGGATAAGGTTTTCTTATGGGGATTCGGTAAAGTGCGCGTGGGTGCTTGAGACTGACCGTCTCATGCATGGGACGGAAAGTGGAAAGCCCCTATCTGAATTTAAATCAGGGTCGGGGCTGGAACAACACGTCTTACCACGTGAAGTAATGCCTTACCCGCTGCCAAGGAGGCATCCATGAAGCAGCAGAAACCGATTATCAGGGCTCTGATGATTGTTGCTTTGACAATAATCATCTTATCTCTGATAAACCGCAAAACGCTTTGCGAAATCCGTTTTCGTCAGGGTTCGCTAGAGTTAGTTGCGCGGATGGACTGCCGCTCCTGGAAGTAAGGAGCTAAATGCGGAGGCAGGGATTATGCCTCCGCTTCACGAGGATGGGCGTACAGCTCAGGCACCCAATTAACGGTACTTTTTGTGGTACTCATTGCGGGTGGTGACAAAGCCGTCAGCCGCGGCCTGTGCCTCTTTGACTTTACCTTCGTTGGCCAGCTTCAGCGCACCGTCGATCTGGCCGACCAGCACGTCAAAACCGTGGCGGAAATCTTTCATTTCGGCGCTGTCGGGAGCTGCGTTTTCCAGCTTCGGCGGCGTCGCTTTTTGCGCGTCGAGCGCGGCGGCGCGCATTTTGGTTAATGCGTCTTTCATTTCCGTCGCATTATCCGTTTTTTGCACCACTTTCAGATTGGTGCTGAGGGTATCCATATTGTCTTCAAGATCGGCGGAGAAGGCAGCCGAACTCATGACCAGCGTTGAAGCGACGACGACGGCTAACAGGCTCTTATACATTGCTCACATCCTTTTTTATTATGAAAAAAGTCATACCTGTCGCATTCGGGGTGCAGGCACGCGCGCACTCAACGCACCTGCTGCCCGAAACAGGACGGGTATTACTGACCGGCGATTTTCATCTCCGGCAACAGCACTGAACCACACTGTATATTGCTGCGCGTTTCAATATCGTTACCGACCGTAACAATATTGCGCCACATATCTTTTAAGTTGCCGGCGATGGTAATTTCGCTCACCGGATACTGAATTTCACCGTTTTCAACCCAGAACCCCGCCGCACCGCGCGAGTAGTCCCCGGTAATACCGCTCACACCCTGGCCCATCAGCTCAGTGACCACCAGACCGGTGCCCATCTGCTTCAGCATCTGTTCAAAACTCAGACCCTGGCCTTCGATGCGCCAGTTGTGGATACCGCCCGCGTGACCGGTGCTTTTCAGCCCCAGCTTGCGCGCAGAGTAGTTGGTCAGCAGCCACTGCGTCAGCACGCCGTCTTTGATGATATCGCGACGCTCCGTGCGCACGCCTTCGCTGTCGAACGGCGTGGACGCCAGCCCTTTCAGCAGGTGCGGATGCTCTTCGATGGTCAGCCATTCCGGCAGGATTTGGGTGCCGAGCGCGTCGAGCAGGAAGGTGGATTTGCGATACACCGCGCCACCTGCAATCGCACCAACCAGATGACCAAACAGGCCAGTTGCCACTTCATTGGCAAAAATCACGGGCGCTTTCATGGTGGAGAGTTTGCGCGGCGACAAACGGGAAAGGGTGCGTTTTGCGCACTCTTCGCCGACCCACTCTGGCGACTGCAAATCGCCCATCGCGCGGCCAATGGTGTAGGCGTAATCACGCTCCATGTCACCGTTCTCTTCTGCAATCACGCAGCTGGAGAGCGAATGACGCGTCGAGCAGTAGCCCTGCAGCATGCCGTGGCTGTTGCCGAATACTTTGATGCCGTAGTGGCTGTTGAAGCTGCCGCCTTCGGTATTCGTGATGCGTTTATCTGCTTTCAGAGAGGCTTGCTCTGCGCGGGCAGCGAACTCGATGGCTTCGTCCGGCGTCACTTCAGCCGGATGGAACAGGTCGAGATCCGGCGCATCAAACGCCAGCAGCTCTTTATCCGCCACGCCTGCGTACGGGTCCGGCGAGGTATAGCGCGCAATATCCAGCGCCGCCTGCACGGTGCGGGCGATCGCATCCGGGCTTAAATCCGTCGAAGAGGCGCTGCCTTTGCGATTCTGGTGATAAACCGTAATCCCCAGCGCGCCGTCACTGTTAAATTCAACGTTTTCCACTTCGCCAAAGCGGGTGCTGACGCTAATGCCCGTGGTCTTGCTGACCGCCACTTCGGCGCCATCGGATTGGCCTGATGCCAGCATCAGTGCGGTGGATACCGCTTCTTCAAGAATCTTACGCTGCGCTTCAACTTGTGAGGTTACTTTCATCGCAAATGCCATACTGTAAGAGGGAGTTATCTGAAGTCTAACAGAGAACCGTTTTTCAGTGCGCGTCTTAACTGGTAACATTAGCCTCTTTTTTAAGGAGCCTGACATGACTAAGCAGCCCGAAGACTGGCTCGACGACGTTCCCGGTGATGACATCGAAGACGAAGATGATGAAATCATCTGGGTCAGTAAAAGTGAAATTAAACGCGACGCCGAAGAGTTAAAGCAACTTGGTGCGGAAATGGTAGAGCTGGGTAAAAACGCGCTGGATAAACTCCCGCTCGACCCGGATCTGCGCGGAGCCATTGAACTGGCCCAACGAATCAAAAAAGAAGGCCGTCGCCGTCAGCTGCAGCTGATCGGTAAAATGCTGCGCCAGCGCGATGTAGAACCGATTCGCCAGGCGCTGGACAAGCTGAAGAACCGCCACAACCAGCAGGTTGCGCTGTTCCATAAGCTGGAACAGATCCGCGACCGCCTGGTCGACAATGGCGACGACGCGGTCGCAGAAGTGTTGAACCTGTGGCCGGACGCCGACCGTCAGCAGTTACGTTCGCTTATCCGTAACGCGAAGAAAGAGAAAGAAGGGAATAAGCCGCCGAAATCTGCGCGCCTGATTTTCCAGTATCTGCGCGAGCTGGCTGAGAACGAAGGTTAAATTATTGCCGGATAACGCTGCACTTATCCGGCCTACGTCCCCGTAGGCCGGACAGCGGTTACTCTACTGCTCTACCGCTTCTGCTTTCTTCGCCAGACCATCCAGCAGTTTCTGATGTATCCCACCAAAACCGCCGTTACTCATCACCAGAATGTGATCGCCCGGCTGTGCCGTTTTTACGATCATATCGGCCAGCGTGTCTACGTCCGCATGCCAGTGCGCAGGCTGCACACAGGCTTCAGCAACTTCCGCGACCTGCCACGGAATATGCTGCGGTTGCAGCAAGAAGACTTCATCCGCACGGCCTAACGACGGTGCGAGATCGTCTTTGCAGATCCCCATTTTCATGGTGTTTGAGCGTGGTTCCAGCACTGCCAGAATACGCGCCGTACCGCCCACTTTGCCGCGCAGGGCAGCCAGCGTAGCGAGGATCGCCGTGGGGTGATGGGCGAAATCGTCGTACACGGTCACGCCGTTGGCTTCGCCGCGCAGTTCGAGACGACGACGGGCGTTGATGAACGAATTGAGCGCATTCGCGGCGTCGGCAGGCAGCACGCCTACGTGACGCGCGGCGGCAATCGCCATCAAACCGTTATGCATGTTGTGTTCGCCGACCAGCTCCCACTTCACTTCACCCACTTTCTCACCGTCCAGCAGCACTTCCCATTCGGAGGCGTCGGTGGTCAGTTTTTTCGCCTGCCAGTGGCCCTGCTCGCCCACCAGCTCCTGCTCGCTCCAGCAGCCCATCGCCATCGTCTGTTTCAGATTGATGTCGTTTTCCGGGTAGATGATGCGGCCCTGCCCCGGCACGATACGCACCAGGTGATGGAACTGTTTCTGAATGGCTTTCAGATCGTCAAAGATATCCGCGTGATCGAACTCAAGGTTGTTAAGGATCAGCGTGCGCGGGCAGTAATGCACGAATTTGGAACGCTTATCAAAGAACGCGCAGTCGTATTCGTCCGCTTCAATCACAAAAAACGGGCTGTCGCCCAGACGCGCGGAGACGTCGAAATTCCCCGGTACGCCGCCGATCACAAAGCCCGGCTTGTAGCCGCAAGCTTCTAAGATCCAGGTCGCCATACCGGCGGTGGTGGTTTTGCCGTGCGTACCGGCAACGGCCAGCACCCAGCGATCGCGCAGCACGAAATCATGCAGCCACTCAGGGCCGGACATGAATGGAATGTTGCGTTCCAGCACCGCTTCCACACACGGATTACCACGGGTCATGGCGTTGCCGATAATCACCAGGTCTGGCTCAGAATCGAGCTGACTGGCGTCATATCCTGAAATCAGGTCGATACCCTGCTTCTCAAGCAACGTGCTCATCGGCGGATACACATTGGCGTCCGAACCTGTCACCTCATGGCCTAAAGAGCGCGCCAGCATCGCCAGTCCGCCCATGAATGTGCCACAAATCCCCAATATATGAATGCGCATACGTCACTATCCCTCTTCTGTGTGGCGCACATTTTACTCACATGTCAGCGCCAGAGAAACGCATTTCAGGTAAATCCGTATTTTGCTGGCGCGATTCACCTCTGCGCTAATATTTGAATGTTTGTTAAGATTGTTGGACTTCAGGCTTTATACGCAACATACGATCGCTTTACTCACATACGATGCAGGGAAAGTGTTATGAAAACGTTAGGTGAATTTATTGTCGAAAAGCAGCACGAGTTCTCTCATGCTACTGGTGAGCTCACTGCTTTGCTGTCGGCAATAAAGCTCGGCGCGAAGATCATCCACCGCGATATCAACAAGGCCGGTCTGGTCGATATCCTGGGTGCCAGCGGTGCCGAAAACGTGCAGGGCGAGGTTCAGCAGAAGCTCGATCTGTTCGCGAATGAAAAACTGAAAGCGGCACTGCGCGCACGCGACATCGTCGCAGGGATCGCCTCCGAAGAAGAAGATGAAATCGTTGTTTTCGAAGGCTGCGAGCATGCTAAATATGTCGTTCTGATGGACCCGCTGGATGGCTCCTCAAACATCGACGTTAACGTTTCTGTCGGCACGATTTTCTCTATCTACCGCCGCGTAACCCCGGTCGGTACGCCGGTCACCGAAGAAGATTTCCTCCAGCCGGGCAGCAAGCAGGTCGCGGCCGGATATGTGGTTTACGGCTCTTCCACCATGCTGGTTTACACCACCGGCTGCGGCGTTCACGCCTTTACTTACGATCCGTCACTGGGCGTGTTCTGCCTGTGCCAGGAGCGTATGCGTTACCCTGCGAGTGGCAGCACCTACTCCATCAACGAAGGTAACTACATCAAATTCCCGAATGGCGTGAAGAAATACATCAAGTTCTGCCAGGAAGAAGATAAGTTAACCCAGCGTCCCTACACCTCGCGCTACATCGGCTCTCTGGTGGCGGATTTCCACCGCAACCTGCTGAAAGGCGGCATCTATCTCTACCCAAGCACCGCCAGCCACCCGGAAGGGAAACTGCGCCTGCTGTACGAATGCAACCCAATGGCGTTCCTGGCCGAACAGGCCGGCGGCAAGGCGAGCGACGGTAAAGAGCGCATTCTGGATATCATCCCGGAAAGCCTGCATCAGCGCCGCTCGTTCTTTGTTGGCAACGATCATATGGTCGAAGACGTTGAGCGTCTGATCCGCGAATACCCGGACGCATAACGTTTTTAACATGGGGAGCGTTGCTCCCCCTTTTTTCATTTATATATTTTACCGTATAAATGAATATAAAAATGGCGCTTTAATCTTCCCGCCCTCTCGCGCATTATTCTGAACAGTTAACTATTTATTCAGAGGAGCGCCCGACGCGATGCAAAATTATTCTCGTGCAAACACCGGTATTGATTTAAACCTCATTCCCGTTTTTATTGAGATTGTCCGATGCGGCAGCATGGCGAAAGCCTCTGTGCGTCTTGAGATGTCCCGCCCCGCCGTCAGCCTGGCGTTGAAGCGTTTTAATCAGCTTTTTGACGAGCCATTATTTATTCGTAAAGGCTTATATCTTGAGCCAACGCCAAAAGCGTTAGAATTGACAAATTCGTTGGAAAATTTAATGGCTGATATTCATGAAAATATTGGCGCGGTGAATACTGCGGAAGCGTAAACCCTGACGCGTTATACGCCAGGGTTTATTATTATCAGGCCGTTTGCGCCGACAGTTTAAACGATGACATCGCTTCAATCAGTTCGCGCGACTGCTCTTCAAGGGAACGCGTCGCGGCGGAAGATTGTTGTACCAGCGCGGCATTTTGCTGCGCTGTCTCATCCATTTGATTGACTGCAATATTCACCTGCTCAATACCTCGACTCTGCTCAAGCGACGCGTTGGCGATCTCTCGCATCAGTTTGGTCATGCGCAGCACTTCCGTTGCAATCTCATCCATCGTCTCACCGGCCTGTTGCGCCAGCTCGCTCCCTTCGCTGACGTGAGTCTGCGAATCGCTGATGAGAGTGCGGATCTCTTTCGCCGCATCGGCGCTCCGGCTGGCGAGATTACGCACTTCCCCGGCCACCACCGCAAACCCACGTCCCTGCTCGCCCGCACGCGCCGCTTCCACCGAGGCGTTAAGCGCCAGGATGTTGGTCTGGAAGGCGATGCCGTCAATCACACTCAGAATGTCGGCGATGCGCGCAGAGCTGCCTGAGATATCGCGCATTTTTTCAATCACGTAGCACACCATTTCGCTGCCGTGATCGGCGGTATCCGAGACGCGTTTCGCCAGCTGATGCGCCTGCTCGGCGTTATCGGCGTTTTGCTTCACGGTGGCGGTGATCTCTTCCATGCTGGCCGCCGTTTGCTCAAGGGAGGTTGCCGTGGATTCCGTGCGCTGGGCCAGATCCAGGTTACCTGCCGTCAGTTCCCGGCTGCCTGTGTCAATCTGCGAGCTGGCATCACGCACGCGCATGACGGAGCCCATCAGCGACTGGCGCATCTCTTCGATGGCCGCATTCAGGCGGTTAAACTCCTGACTGGTCGGCGCGTTCAGGCTGTGAGTCAGATCGCCCGCCGCCACATGTTCAAGCTGGGCGATCGAAGCCAGAAGCGGCTTGAGCAGCATATGGCGCAGGGACAACCACGCCAGCACGATGATCCCGGCGGTCAGCAGCGCGGCAATCACAATCAGCAGCATCACCCGGTTTTTGCTCGACTGCACCGCTTTCACTTCCGATTTCCCGCGCTTTTCGCTCCACGACTGGAACGCCTGCATATCGTTATCAAACTGGCGTGCGACCGGAATCAGCTTGTTCTCCAGCAGATCGTAATAGGCATCGGCGCTTTGCTGGTTAAGGGCAGCCACCATCGGGGTGATCCCTTCGGCGTTATAGGTGGCAAAACTCGCCGCCACCTTATCCAGCAGTTGCTGTCCTTTCGGATTATCAATGCCGCCGTCGATCACCCCTTTCAGCGTTTTTTGCGCCTGGGCAACTTCGCGATTGATGTTCTGCACGGATTTGGCGGCATCATCCAGCATGCCGATCTCCATCAGCCGAACGGCCTGACCCGCCTCATTGCGCGCACGCAAAATCAGCGTGTAACCCGCGTTGAGCTGCACCATCTGTTCACCCTGAAGGTGATTGATGCGCTGTAAAGAAGAGGAACTCTGTGTGAGGGCATAAATGCCAATGCCGCTGACAATCAGCAGCAGAAGGGTCATAACGGCCAGTAACGAAAGCAAGCCGGTACGAATCGATAGCGTTTTCAGCATGATGTTATTTCCGGTAGCGAGATATTTCTGGACAGAAATAAAGGTTATCGACCGCTACCGGAAAAAGTTTACACTTTAAGCAAATTCAGGGTGTTATCTGTTGAGCGGTGTAGTGCTAACGCGCGTCACAGGCGAGCTGAGGCGGTTTTCCCACAGCACCGTCAGGCCTCGCTGCAGCGCGATAAAGATGAACAACAAAATGCCAATCGCGATTTTGGTCCACCAGGAGCTCAGCGTGCCGTCGAAGTTGATGTAGGTCTGAATAAGCCCCTGGATCGCCACGCCAAACAGTGTCCCAAGCACTGTCCCCACGCCGCCACTCAACAGCGTGCCGCCAATCACCACCGATGCAATCGCATCCAGCTCTACGCCCACGCCCGCCAGCGCGTAGCCCGCCTGGGTGTAGATGGAAAAGACAATCCCCGCCAGCGTCGCCAGCCCGGTCGAGAGCATATAGATACGAATGGTCGTGCTGCGGGTGGAGATCCCCATCAGATTCGCCGAGGTCGCGCTGCCGCCGATGGCGTACACCTGGTTACCAAAACGGGTGCGATGGGCGAGGAAAATGCCGATCACCACCACGCCTAACATCAGCAGGCCCATCGCGCTCAGACGCCCACCGCCGGGGATTTTCCACGCCAGGCTTGAGAGCGTGTCGTAGATCGGGTGGTTAATCGGAATTGACTCTTCCGATACCAGATAGCTCACGCCGCGCAGGAAGAACATCCCGGCGAGGGTAATGATAAACGCCGGGATCTTCAGGGCATCGATCAGCAGACCCATGAACGCCCCAAACGCGCAGCCCATCGCCAGCACCAGCGGGAAGGCCAGCAGCGGCGAGATCCCCCAGAAACCGATCGCTTTGGCGAGGAATACGCCGGTAAAAGCGATCACCGAGCCGACGGAGAGATCGATCCCGCCGGAGAGGATCACGAAGGTCATGCCGACGGCGATGATCCCGAGAAAGGCGTTATCCGTCAGAATGTTGCAAATCACGCGCGTGGAGGCGAAACCGGGGAATTGCGTCAGGCAGTAGAGATACCCCAGTACGAAGACCCCCAGCGTGATCATGAGCGGTAAATTACGTTTTATCATGGCCGCGAATCCCCTTGATGATGCTAATAAAGCGCGACGACTGAACAATCAGCACGCAGAGCACAACCACCGCTTTCACCACCTGATTCAGCTCCGGCTGGAAGCCCGAAAGCAGAATTCCAGTGTTCATCCCCTGGATAATCAGCGCGCCAATCACCGACAGCAGCAGGTTAAAGCGCCCACCCATCAGCGATCCGCCGCCAATCACCACCGCCAGAATGGCGTCCAGCTCCAGCCACAGCCCGGCGTTGTTGGCATCAGCGCCGCGAATATCGGCGGCGACGATGATCCCGGCAATCGCCGCGCAGACACCGCTCAGCACATAGGTCAGCATCACCACCATACGGGTGCTGACGCCCGCATTTTTCGCGGCGCGAATGTTGATCCCAACCGCTTCGATAAACATCCCCAGCGCCGTTTTGCGGGTAAACAGCCAGAAAACGATTAGCGTGACCAGCGCAATGATCACCGGCGTCGGGAACAGCAGCAGCTTGCCGCTGCCGATCCACGCCAGCGACGGTGAGTCAAAGGTGACGATCTGCCCAGAGGTAATCAGCTGCGCCACGCCGCGCCCGGCCACCATCAAAATTAAGGTCGCGACAAACGGCTGAATTTTGAGAAGCGAAACGAGGACCCCGTTCCACAGCCCCGCCAGCACCCCGGTGCCCAGCGCCGCTAAAATCACCACAGGCAGACTGTGCCCGGCGACCGTCATCGAGGCGGCAGTCGCGCCGGCGATAGCCATGGTCGCCCCCACAGAGAGATCAATGCCGCCGGTGGCAATCACCAGCGTCATACCGATCGCCAGCAACGCCACCGGTGCCGCGCGGTTTAGGATATCGATGGGGCTACCGAACAGCCGCCCATCCTGCAAAATGATCTGGAAAAAGTGCGGCGCAACGAGGCTGTCCACCACCAGCACCAGCAGCAGCGCCACAATTTGCGGCGTGCCGGTAGGCCAGCTGAAGCGGCGCCTGGACTCGCCAGGCTTTGGAAGAGAACGGGACATCACGATTGACTCCTTATGCCGCGATGGCATTCATGATCGCCGGAACGGAGAGTTCATCCAGCGGGATCTCTGCCACCTGCTTGCGATCGCGCATGATAATCACGCGATCTGCATACCCCACCAGCTCCTCAAGCTCGGATGAGATAACCAGCAGCGCCAGACCGTCGGCGCAGAGCGTTTCGATCAGACGAATAATTTCCGCGTGCGCGCCAACGTCGATACCGCGCGTCGGCTCATCAAGGATCAGGAACTGCGGTTTGGTCAGCAGCCAGCGGGAGAGCAACACTTTTTGCTGATTGCCGCCGGAGAGAAACTCAATCGGCTGTTCAGGGCTGGGAGTACGAATACCCAGCTGGCGGATAAAGCGTTCAGCGATGGCAATCTGCTCGCGCTTCGGAATGGGCCGTAGCCAGCCGCGCTGCGCCTGCAGCGCCAGAACGATATTTTCGCGCACCGAAGCCGCGGCAATGATGCCGTCGGTTTTACGATCTTCCGGGCAAAAACCGATCCCCAGGCACGAGGCCTGATGCGGCGATCGCAGGGTTTGCGGTTTGCCTTTGATCATCGCGCTGCCGCTGTCGGCGGGCTTGATGCCGAAGATCACCTCGGCGGTTTCGGTGCGACCGGACCCCAGCAGGCCCGCCAGACCGACAATTTCGCCGGGACGCACTTCCAGGTTGAACGGCGTGATGGTCCCTTTTTTGCCGAAATCTTTGAAGGCGGCGACGGGTTTGTCGCTCAGCAGTGTGCGGCCCGCGCGTTGCAGCGCATGGGTGTCCAGCTCGCGACCCAGCATCATTTTGACCAGTTCGATCTGCGGCAGCTCGCGGGTGTCGCGGCAGCCGACAAAACTGCCGTTGCGCAGAACCGTAATACGATCGCTGACCTGATAGACCTGATCGAGGAAGTGGGTAACGAAGATCAGGCTGACGCCCTGATCGCGCAGCTGGCGCATCAGGGTGAAGAGCATTTCCACTTCCTGAGTATCGAGGCTGGCGGTGGGTTCATCGAGGATCAGCACTTTGGCAGAGAGATCGATGGCCCGGCAAATGGCGACAATCTGCTGCATCGCTACGGAAAAGCGGTTCAGCGGCTCGCGCACGTCGAGGGAGAAACCGTAGGATTCCATCAGTCGGGTGGCACGCGCCTCCATCTCTTTTCGGCGCAGCAGGCCAAACCGGCGCGGCTCACGGCCAATAAACAGATTATCCGCCACCGACATGTTCGGCAGCAGGTTCACTTCCTGGTATACGGTCCCGATGCCCAGCTGCTGGGCGTGAGCGGTATTTTTCGGTGAAATGGCGTTGCCTTCCAGCCAGATGCTGCCGCGATCGGCGTGATATACCCCGGTTAAGGCCTTGATCAGCGTCGATTTCCCGGCGCCGTTTTCCCCGAGCAGCGCCATAATCTCACCGCGTCGCAGGCTGAAATCGACGTTATCCAGCGCTTTCACGCCGGGGAAGAATTTGCTTAATCCTTCGGTTCGGAGGATTTCCTGGTGTTGTTCAACGGTCATGGTTCCCCCTGCATCAAGCCGAATGACGCTGCGCTTATCCGGCCTACAAAAGCGTGTACTGTAGGCCGGGCAAGCGCAGCGCCACCCGGCTTTTTTCCTGGCTTAAAGGCTTAGTAGCCCATGTTTTTCTTCTTCTCTAACTCTTCTTTCGCCGTATCTGGCAGATAGAGGGTCGATTTGGTGATGGTCAGCTGTTCTGGTTTGGTGCCGTCTTTCTTGAATTTCTCAAGGGCATCAAACGCTGGACCAGCCATGTTTGGCGTCAGCTCGACGCTGGCATTCGCTTCGCCGTCGATCATCGCTTTATAGATATCCGGTACGCCGTCGATAGAGCCGGTGAGGATATCTTTGCCCGGCTTCAGGCCCGCTTCTTTGATCGCCTGAATTGCGCCGATCACCATGTCGTCGTTATGGGCGTAAACCATGCAGATGTTTTTGCCGTTGTTTTCCGCTTTGATGAAGCTCTCCATAACCTCTTTACCTTTACTGCGGGTAAAGTCGCCGGACTGAGAACGGATGATTTTGATGTTTGGCGCTTTGGCGATGGCTTCCGCAAAGCCTTTCTTACGGTCAATCGCCACGCTCGCGCGACGGTGCCTTGCAGTTCGACGACGTTACACGGCTTGCCATCCACCTGCTTAATCAGCCAGTCGCCGATCAGCTGCCCTTCGAGCACGTTGTTGGCGGTGACGGTGGTCATATAGAGAGATTTGTCTTTGACATCAATGGAACGGTCGAGCAGGAATACGGGGATTTCAGCGTCTTTGGCTTCTTTAAGCACCGGTTCCCAGCCCGTCGCCACCACCGGCGCGATAAAGATGGCGTCTACGCCCTGGGCGATAAACGAGCGCACCGCTTTAATCTGGTTTTCCTGTTTTTGCTGACCATCGGCGATTTTCAGCGTGATGCCGCGTTTTTGGGCTTCGCTTTTCGCGACATTGGTTTCCGCCGCTCGCCAGCCTGATTCAGAGCCAACCTGCGAAAAACCGACGGTTAATGGTGCGGCCATCGCCATAGACGACATGGCTGCCGAAACTGCTGTGACAAGAAGTAAGCGCTTCCACATAATGATGCCCTCGTAGCCCAGGTTATTGTTGGTCAAAAGATGTTCTGCGAAAAAACTATAGCCAATGGGCGATGTAACGGATTGCGTTACATCACACTTCAGAAAAGTGAATAAAACGTTAATCACAAGTTTGTAATCGCTTTCATTCGCCCATTAAATATGCGGCTGAGTTTATGGATTTTCCTGTCATGGAAAGGGTCTGAAAATGGCACCAGGATGCGGATGAGAATGAAAACAGGCGGAGACTTTCGGCGCGAGTTGGCTATAATACTCGCCACTTGTTTAGCATACATATAGGACACTCACATGAGCTTACTCAACGTCCCTGCGGGTAAAGAACTGCCGGAAGACATCTACGTTGTTATCGAAATCCCGGCCAACGCAGATCCTATCAAATACGAAATCGACAAAGACACCGGTGCGCTGTTCGTTGACCGTTTCATGTCCACTGCGATGTTCTACCCGTGCAACTACGGTTACATCAACCACACCCTGTCTCTGGACGGTGACCCGGTAGACGTGCTGGTCCCAACGCCATACCCACTGGCCCCAGGTTCTGTGGTTCGCTGCCGTCCGGTTGGCGTTCTGAAAATGACCGACGAAGCCGGTGAAGATGCGAAACTGGTTGCGGTTCCGCACACTAAGCTGAGCAAAGAGTACGATCACATTAAAGATGTGAACGACCTGCCAGAACTGCTGAAAGCGCAGATCACTCACTTCTTCGAGCACTACAAAGATCTAGAAAAAGGCAAATGGGTTAAAGTTGACGGCTGGGACAACGCAGAAGCAGCGAAAGCTGAAATCGTTGCATCCTTCGAGCGCGCTGCTAAGAAGTAATTCTTACGCCCAATGCTAAGCCCCGCGAGTCGGGGCTTTTTTGTGCCTGTCATTCCATATCCCCTTAACAATTAACCGGTTATTGTCCTACCAGAAAAGGTAGCCGTTGTTCACATAACTCAATTGATAATGAGAGTAGATATCATTATCATTTTCACTTCGTAAATAAATGTGAATAAACGTCAATGACCCTACACAATGTGAAGACCCTCAAAGCCTCCGTCGCACTCGCGGTTACTGCTGCTTTTATGCTGACCAGCGTGTCTGGTTACTCGGCCACCCTGCCAGAGAAAGACTTTATCACCCAGCCCGTAGGCCACGGTGTCTACGAACTGGCCTACGACGGAGAGGCAAAGGTGCTGTTTGCCGCCAGCGCCCCCTCTTTTGATAAAGACAAAACCAACGGCAAAATCTACAAGCTGGACCTGGAAGATCTGACCGGCACGGGCGTCATTGAAACCACGCGCCGCGCGTTTGCAACTGTGCTGGACGAAGAGAGTCAGACGCTTTACGTGGGCAATACCCTCGAAGGCTCCGTGACCCTGATCGATACGCGCACCGGCAAAGAGCAGGCCGTTATTCAGCTCGCCGACACCAGCAATCCGAAAGATATCGCCCACACCCGCGAAATGGTGCTCGATAAACAGCATCACCGCCTGTACGTTACCGGCGTGGTGGAGAAAGGCATCGTCTGGGTGGTCGATACGAAAAAGCGTCAGCTCATCAACACGCTGACCAATATGGGCGAGTACCCGACCGGGCTGGCGCTGGACGCGGAGAAAAACCGTCTGTACGTGGTGAATGGCCGCAACGAGCTGATCGCTGTTGATACCCAAAGCGATACCATCGTCAGCCGGTTCAGCGTCGAACCGGAGAAAAAACACTTCTTTCTGAATATCGCCCTCGACAGCAAAAACAACCGCGCTTTCCTCACCGACCCGGATTTACCGAAGGTGCTGGTGGTGGATATCACTACCGGCAAGGTGCTCCAGCACATCGACGTCACCAACTCGCTGGCGGTGCTCTATAACGAAAAGCGTCACGAAGTTTACGTCACGCACCGCAACGCCAAGCTCATCAGCATTATCGACAGCCAGACATATCAGCTGAAAAACAGCATCGCGACCAATGCGATGCCGAACAGCCTCGCCCTCTCCTCCGACGGTAACGTGCTGTACGCCAGCATTAAACAAGACGAGAAAGTGGCAAAAGAGAAACCGGATTACGTCATCAAAATCACGCTCGATAAGCTCTGATTTCATCATCCACCACACCTTGCGGCGTAAGACCGCAGGGTGTTTTTTTATTTTTCCTTTTGGGTTTATGGCTATGAAAACGCGTCAATTTATTACGTTCACAGGCATGGTGGCGTTAACCGGCACACTGGTTTTACCCGCGCAGGCAGATGATGAAATGGTGGTCACCGCGACCGGCTTTTCACAACAGAAAAAAGAAGCGCCCGCGACGATTTCAAGTATCGATCGCAAAACGCTGGATATTCAGCCCGACCAGACCATCGGCGACGCAATTAAAAATATCCCCGGCGTGTCGGTCTCTAACGGCGGCAGCGATATGGCCAACGGCAGCATCATGATGCGCGGTATGGACTCGAGCTACACGGCGTTTATGGTCAACAGCGTGAAGCAGAACACCAGCGAATCGCGCCCCTACGGCCAGGATATCGGTGCCGAAGCAGGCTTTTTACCGCCAATGGAAGCCATCGAACGCATCGAAGTGATTCGCGGCCCGATGTCATCCCTGTACGGCTCTGACGCCATCGGCGGCGTGGTGAACGTGATCACCAAAAAACCCTACGGCGTGGCCGACTGGACCGGCGCTATCGCCGCCAATACCTGGCTGCAGGAGCATAAAGATCTGGGCAACACCAGCCAGCTGAACCTGTTCGCGATGGGACCGCTCATCCAGGACAAACTCGGCCTGAGCATTGCCGCCGATGGGCTGGATCGCCGCGATGACGAGCGCCAGAACTACTTCGGCAAGCACAACCGTAAATCCGTCGATGCCACCCTGGGCCTCAAGGCCAGCGAAAATAATCTCTTTGACCTGAATGTGGTTGTCGGCGAGCAGGAAAAAAATCGCACCAAAAAACGCGGTACGCCGTGGATGTGGAAATTCGATCGTGACGCCGTGACGCTCACCCACACCGGCTGGTATGCGGATGACACCATTGCGACCACTAACTACATCAACTACGAGAAAGGGCGTTCGAAGTACCTGCTCGATAACACCTCGCCGGAGTACGTGCAGACGGAAAACTACGTCGCCAACTCGCAAACCACTTTTACCTTCGATAACCATAAGCTCACCGTCGGCGCGAACTTCACCCGCGAAGAGCTGAACGACCACTTCTATGAATCGGGCAAAACGCTGCCGGGCGTCGAACCGGTCACCAAAGTGACACGCAACGGCTGGGCGCTGTTCGCGGAAGATGGCTGGACGATTAACGACTTTACCTTGACCACCTCCGCGCGCGGCGATTACGACAGCTACTTCGGCGCGCACATCACACCAAAACTGTACGGCAACTGGGCGATTTCTGACGCCTGGGCGCTCAAAGGCGGGATCTCCGCCGGCTATAAAAAACCGGAGCTGCGCGCCACCTCCGATCAGTTTGTCACGCCGCACGGATCAACGCCGCCGTATCCGTTCCTGACCGTGGGTAACGACGATCTGAAACCAGAGAAAAGCCTCAACGCCGAAACGGGCCTCTACTGGACCGGGGAAGCCGTATCGCTGGACGGCACCGTCTTCTACACCCAGTTTAAAGACAAAATCTCCGAGCAGACGATTTGCGAAACCACCGCCACCAACCAGTGCGAAGTGAACGGCTATAAAGCGGATTCCGTCGATAAATACTTTAACGTCAGCAAAGCGGATGTTTACGGTGTTGAGCTGAATGGCGACTGGCAGATCACCCAGGATCTGAAAGCGAATGCGAACTACACCTACAACCACAGCGAGCAGAAATCCGGCGTGAATAAAGGCTTCGCGCTCAACGACTATCCGCGCCACATGGCGAACCTGTCGCTGAACTGGGCGGCAACGCAGTCGCTGGATCTGTGGAGCAATGCGAACTACCGCAGCAGTAACCGGGACAGCAACAGCGGCACAAAGTATGAGGCTTACACGCTGGTCGATATCGGCGCGCGCTACAAGCTGAATAAGAACACGCAGCTGCTGGCGGGGATTTACAACCTGTTTGATGCGGATCCGAAACGCGAAACGTCGTGGGGAGAGTACGGGCAGCTCGAAGGGCGTCGGTATAATCTTGGCGCGCGCATCGAGTTTTAAGGTGCCAAAAACAACGCCACCCGAAGGTGGCGTTGTTTTTATCAGTACTGGTCTCTGTCTAACCAGTTACCGCTTTCAATCAGTTTCAATCCATCGACCGGACGCTGGTACACGTACATCCATGCACTGCCATACGGGGTCTGGATCAACTGGCGTGCATATTCACCGCCCCTGGTGCGCAAGGCATCAAGTTCAGCAAGTGTAGCGTTATCAATACGATAAACTTCACCCTGTACCGTCCCGTTCCCCGGAACCGCGCCTGGATAGTGGCCCAGACTGTACAACTGGTAGTTCTCGATATTGTAATTTCCCAGCAACTGGGCGTTCGTCATCCAGTGACTGTTGCCCTGCCTGGTTCGTAAACTGCCGTATACAAATATTCGCATTGCTAAAACTCAAACTGATAGAGCAAATCGAGCGCCTGGTCTACGCCAGACACCGCTTCCAGATATAGCTTAGGCATCAGCCGATAGCGTAGCGTGAGAGTTGCCAGTGAGTCAAAGATCCCCACGCCATATTTCACCTGTAGACCCGGCAGTACATAGCCGCTGACCACCACCTGCGAAGAGTCACCGACCCCCTGGGTGTCCAGCGCCAGATTACTTACGCCAAACGTCTCGCCGATTTTACCCACAACCTGACCACTTTGTGCAACCCCCAGGCCGACTAACATTGAAGTCATCGCCGCACTATCGCTCTGCTGGCTGTCCAGACCCTGCCCGCGCAGCAGATAAGAGAGCGCTTCCTGCTGCGACATCGCCGGATCGGAGAAGATCTCCGCCTTCGGCTCGTCGGCCGTTCCGGTGACGCGCACCCCGGCAATCACATCGTTTTCGGTCGACTCTGGATTACGAATCGCTTCGATATTGAGCAGCGGCTGGTCCGGCGGGCCGGAGAACAGCAACTCGCCTTTGCGCACAATCAGATCCTGGCCGTAGGCGTGGAAGCGCCCTTCCGGAATGTTAATTTGCCCGTTCAGGCCCAGCCCTTGCTGATCCTGCGCCACTTTCAGGTCACCCGTTAGTCGCGCCTTCAGTCCAAACGCATCGAGACGCACGTTGTTGCCGACGTGAATGATCAGGTTACTGTTAATCGGAATCGCGGCGCTTTTGGTTTCGACCGGCTTCAGATCGTTATTCAGCATCACCTCATCACTGGAAACGCCGACTGCGCTTTCCGGCACGTCGTGAACCACGATGCGCGCCCACGGCACATCGACACGGCCATCGAGGGTAAACAGGCTCGGCGTCGCCTCGAACACCACATCCGGCGACACGTCGAGGCGCACCATTGGAGGCACCGTGATACGCACCCGGCTGCCTTTCGCCGCCACGCGCGCGCGCCAGTTATCGATCTGGCTCCAGTCGGCGTCACCGCTGAGGTTGATTTGCCCTTGCTGCGTGCGCACCACCCCGGCCAGCGTCGAGCTCATGCCGTTGAAGTTCATTGAGATCTGGCTCGGCTGCATATCAAATGGCATAAAGTTACCGTCGATATCCACACCGTTGAGCTGCATCTGGCCAAACAGCTGCGGGCTTTCGGCGTTGCCCGCCAGACGCAGATTGGCGCTGAGCATCCCCGCCGCTTTTTCGCCGCGGGAGAAGATCGGGTTCACCATCGCCAGGTTCATATTGCGAATATTGACGTTACCGCCCAGATTACGCCGTCCTTGCGGATCGGTGATCTGCACCTGGCCGTCAAACTGTCCGTTGTTGGTCAGGCGAATCAGCCAGCCCAGCTCCGCACGGTTGTTATGCAGATCCGCCGTCAGGTTCAGCGTCTCGAACGCCACCGGCAGCGGCGCGTCGTTCACCGTCTGGGTCACTTTTACGTTGCGCCCGGAGAGGGTCACGTTGCCTTGCGGCAGCCCTTCTTTGGTGGTGTCCCAGGACACATCGGCTTTACCGCTAAAGACGCCGCTCGCTTCGGTAGTTTCTGGCATAAACGGCTTGAGCATCGCGAGATCGAAGCGGTTCAGATTCACCACCGCACGCCCTTCCGCACCGGCATCAATGGTCTGTGGCACGCACAGTTCGGCGTTCGGGTTAGTCCAGCAGTGTGGCCCGATGCTGATTTTCTGCTCGGCGTTGCGGTAATCCAGCGCGATGGAGCGGGACAGCGTCAGTGGCCCTACCGGCGTGCTGAACCGGGTATTATCCAGAACCCCTTTCCAGCGCTCCTCTTTACGGTCGAAACTCCCCGTCAGATGCAGCTGGCCGGAGACCGGCTCGCCCTGCACGCGCAGCTGGAGATCGTGCTGCTTCTCGCTGCCTTTTGCGTCCAGCGTAACCAGGCTGATATTCACATCCGGCTGGGAAATCCGCTCGACGCGCAGGTTCAGGTTACCCGCGATCTGATCGGTGGATTTGACGTCGCCTTTCACCAGAACGCGCGCGACGGACAGCTCCTGCCAGCGCAGATTGTTGGCGGTGATATCCGCCAGCAGCTGCGGCGCGTCGACGGTCCCGCGCACTTTCACTAAGCCTTTCGCAGTGCCGCCGAGGCCCGGCAGGGCATTGTCGAGATTTGGCGCGTCGATGGTGGCATCCAGATTGAGATCTTTAACGCCCAGCTCGCCTTTGATATCGGCGGTGTTGCGTCCGAGCGCCACGTGCAGTTTCGGGATGATCCACTGCAGATAGCTGTTCCCGCGCAGAGAGCCTTCGACGTTCACTTTATTCTGCTTCACGTTGCCGGTAATTTTGAGCTCCGGCACCTCCATCTGCCAGCTTTCGCCGTACAGACTGCCGCGCGTTTTGATCGTTCCGTCGAGCTTCGACGGCCAGTCCGGCACCTCTTTGGCGGTGTTGATCCCTTTGAGGTTCAGCTCGCCGCGCCAGCTGATCGCTTTCTGCCAGTCGAGCAGCGCCGTCAGTTCGGTTTTGCCTTCCAGCGCCGCCACGGAGAGTTTATCGAGGTTAATCTGCTGCTCGTTACCCTTCGCATCCAGAGTGATATCCGCTGGCGGTAACCCTTCGCCTTTCACCGATGTGCGGAACGACAGGGTGTAATCGGTCATTTTACCGCTCAGCTTGAGCTTCAGCTTATCGGCCTGGAACTGTTTTTCGCCGGTAAACGGCCAGTAAAGCTGTTCGCTCACTATCTCCAGATTCAGCGGTAAACCCGCTTCCGCCAGCTGAGTCTGCCCGCGCAACACCATATCTACCGGGCCGGAGAGATTCACGCCAAACTCCAGCTTCTCGCGCAGCGCACCGCCCACTTTCAGCTTCACCTTCTCGCCTTTGAGCGGGTCGATATTCAGGGCGCTGTTGAGGGTGATATCCACCGGCCAGTTGTCCCGCAGCAGCGCCTGCCCGGTCGCGTTCACGCTCCCCTGATTGGTATCAATATCCAGCGCATCGAGCTTCATGGTGCCGTCGATGCTGCTCACTTTCAGCAGCATGTTGAACACGGTCAAATCCGTGTCGCCTGTCAGGCGCAGCTGTTCGCCCTTAAACTCTTCGATATTCAGATTGAGCGGCAGATGAACGTCGGTCATCTCCGGCAGAACCGGCTTCGAGAAGAGATCTTTCAGGGTCTCGCCGAGCGGTTTCTCTTCCGGCTGCGGGTTCTGAATTTTCGGTTCGACGATCTCTTCCTGTGCCACTTTCGCCACTTTCGGCAGGGCGATCAGCAGCCCCTGCAGAGAGGTCGGCGTCAGCGTCAGGTTTTTCTCCTGCCAGCGCAGGCCGGAGGTGAAGTCCATTACCGAAACGGTGGTGTCGTCGATCTTAATATTGACGTTATTGAGCGCCACGCGGTACAGCGCAATCGGATACGGAGTGGAGAGATTCAGCGGGCCGCTGTCCTCCTCCTCGACAGGGGCAGATTTCGGCATTTTGTCCGAATCTATCGCCACGTTAACGTCTTTTAACGACAGATCGTTGACGCACAGGCTGCTGTCACGCAGACAGCTGAGCTTAACCGCAAGGTGAAACTCACCTGCGTTCACCGCCACGCCGGGCTGCTGGTAGCGGATATTCTTCAGACGCAGATCGCGCCAGCCGCCCGTCACCTGGCCGATCTCAAGCCCTGGCACCCAGCGGTTAGCCGCGTTAAACAGCAGATGCAAGCCAGTGGTCGTGCCCACCAGGAACGCCACCGTGCCGAGCAGCAGCACGATAAAAATCAGAACGCCGAGGCTGATCTTCTTCCATAAACTCATAATTCAGGCCCCAGACCGATGTAAAACTGTAAACCGTGTTCGTCTTTGTCGCCGACCGGAACGGCGAAATCGAGCTTAATCGGCCCGACCGGCGATTGCCAGCGCACGCCTACGCCCGCACCGGTTTTGAAATCGCTTTTGCGAATATCGCTCACCGCTTCACCGCCGTCGACAAACATCGCCCCCCACCATTTACCGCTGACGTTGTACTGGTACTCCAGCGAGCCGGTCGCCAGTTTGGAGGCTCCCATCAGCTGGCCTTTGTCATTTTTCGGGGAGATCGATTTGTATTTGTAGCCGCGAATACTGCGGTCGCCACCCGCGAAGAAACGCAGGTCTGGCGGCACTCGTTCGAAATCGCCGGTTTCAATCCAGCCGAGGTTTCCGCGCGTCACAAAGCGGTGTTTGTCATAGAACGTGCGGATCCAGACGTTTTGCGCCTGTACTACCGAGAAATCGACGTCCGATCCCCAGGCGGTATTGGAGTAATCAATCGAGTAACGCTGGGAATCGCCCCAGGTCGGCATCAGACCGCCGCGCGAGCGGGTACGGCTGATCATCACGCCCGGATAGAGCAGCATGGTGGTGTTGGTGACGTTTGCCTGGGTAAAGTGGTCGAGACTCCAGCGCAAATTAATCGCCCGCTGCCAGCCGCTGGAGAGGTCCCAGAAGCGCGACAATGCGAGGGTGGTGGAGTCAGACTCCGTATCGTTTAAATCGGTACGCTTAAAGCCGCCCTGCACCAGGTAATACTGCTCCAGCGGGTTCTTCAGCAGCGGCATTTTATAGCTGAAATCGAGCTGCTGTTCCGGCGCTGAGATGCTGGCGCTGGTGGTAAGGCTGTGGCCGTAGGAGTTCATCCACGGCTTTTTCCACGTCGCTTTCACGCGCGGGCCGACGTCCGTTGAATAACCGACACCGGTTTCGATGGTGTTTTCGGTACGCGGTGAAACCACCCCGTGCAGCGGTAACACTTTGGTTTTGCGCGCCTTGTCGAATTCCGGCGCAACAACCACGGAGTTAAACCAGCCGGTCGCCGACAGGCGGCGGTTCAGCTCTGCCAGATCTTTTGACTGGTAGTAATCGCCCTCTTTGAAAGGGATCAGGTTTTGCAGATACTCGTCGCGGATTTGCGAGCCTTCGAAGGTCACGTCGCCAAAACGGTAGCGTTCGCCGCTATCGTAATCGATATCCCAGAACGCCTGGCGGCGGTCGAGGGCAACGCCCAGCTGGCTTTTATTGAACTGGCTGTCGAAGTAGCCCTTACGCAGCGCGACGCTGGTAAGCTCTTTTTTGAAGTGGTCGTAGTCGCCGTGATTCAGCACGGTGCCCACTTTCGGGCGCGTGCCCAGCAGATCCAGATAATCACGGTCAGTACGCGCGCCGCCGCGCAGCACCACGTTGGTGCCGCCGATCAGCACCGGCTCGCCCTTGGAAACGCGGGCAATTAACACCTGACGGCCCTTGGCCGGTGGTGGACGTAAATCGAAATCAATGGTGGGTTCGTAGTAGCCCAGCGCTTTTAACCCTTCGCGGATCGCGTCATCTACGCGCGCGCGAAAGCGCCGGTCCGGCGTCACTTCGTCACTCTCAATCGTTGACAGCTGTGCACGCACGTTTTTTTCCAGCGTCCCGGATAACCCCTCAACCTGCAAACGGACATTCGCCGCGCTGGCGACCCCGCTTGTCAGCAATAAACTGACCAAACAAAACTGGCGGATCTTTGGCACGTTCTCTCCTGAATATCCTTGTTTCCACCCCTGGAAGCAATTGATGTACCGCTCCGCGGCGTATCACGGCATAAAGCCCAAAACCCAATAAGAGGGTTGAAAAATGGCCGAGAGGCCTAATATTTCTTATGTTTAAATCTAGACTCATTCAGCGTATTTATTGTGTTCAATTAAACGCTCCATGACAACCTTAACTGAAACATCGCTGCCCCGGAGGCCCTACCGTGAGTTTATTCGACAAAAAGCATCTTGTTTCTCAAGCAGATGCACTACCGGGACGTAATACGCCAATGCCGGTCGCTACCTTACACGCTGTGAACAATCATTCAATGACTAACGTCCCGGACGGGATGGAGATCGCCCTCTTCGCCATGGGCTGCTTCTGGGGCGTCGAGCGTCTGTTCTGGCAACTGCCGGGCGTCTACAGCACGGCGGCGGGTTACACCGGCGGTTACACGCCAAATCCGACCTACCGCGAAGTCTGCTCGGGTGATACCGGCCACGCAGAAGCCGTGCGCGTGGTGTACGACCCGGCGATCATCAGCTACGAACAATTATTGCAGGTTTTCTGGGAAAACCACGATCCGGCCCAGGGGATGCAGCAGGGTAACGATCACGGTACGCAATACCGTTCCGCCATTTACCCGCTGACGCCGGAGCAGGACGCCGCCGCGCGCGCCAGCCTGACCCGCTTCCAGGAGGCGATGAATGCTGCGGGCGATAAGCGTCACGTCACCACCGAAATCGCCAACGCCACGCCGTTCTACTACGCGGAAGATGACCACCAGCAGTATCTGCACAAAAACCCGTACGGCTACTGCGGGATCGGCGGGATTGGTGTCTGCCTGCCGCCACAGTTAGCCTGATTACTGATCCAGCGCCACGCGAGCCGCGTGGCGCGTGGCATTACTGACCGATCCAAAATCCATCACTTTGCCCTGCAACAGCAGGTTAAACACCGACGCCTGTGGCCGGTTCAGCCGCGTCTGAAGCAGGTGCACCGCCTCAATCCCCAGCTCACGACACGGCACCGTGACGCCCGTCACCGGCGCATCCAGCCGGTTTTGCAGATTCCAGGTGAAATCGGTGGTAATAATAGAGATATCCTCCGGCACGCGCAGACCGCGACGCTGCAACGCCCTGAGCACCCCTTCCGTCATACTGGTGCTGTTGGGGAAAATCACCTGCGGCCACTGGGTTTTATCGTGCCCGGCCAGCCAGTCGTCGAGGGCGCGCTCGGCCTCCTCCGCCGTAAACCACTCGGTTACCAGCAAATCGTTTTGCGGATCGAACGGCACATGAAAATGGCGGTACGCCTCTTTAATGCCGTCGAGGCGCGCGTAGAGCGTCTCCCGGCGCAGGCAGGTCATGGTCAGAATTCGGCGGTGGCCCTGCTCGAAGAGATGGCGCATGGCGGTAAACCCGATGGCACGATGATCGGGCGAAACAGAATCGAGCGCCATTTCCCGATCGATGGAGTTAATTAAAACGCAGGGCTTATTCAGGGTGGTGGCGAGTTTAAAGATGGTGGAATCATCAGTGCCGATAATAATGATCGCGTTAATATTTTTATGCCCGGCTTTTTCGAGAAATAATTTTACGTCCGCGCGCTGTTCTTCTAATCCGCAATAACTGATCCAGACATCATGGGGTGCACTGGCTTCGGCAATGCCTTTCGTCACCTCAAGATAAAAAATATCCCCGCGTCCCTGAAAGGTGCGTTCAGGGGCAAACACCGCAATGCCGTTAATCAGCAGCCGCCCGCTCGCCATGGACGCCAGCACGCCAAGTTCCCGCGCGCAGCGCACGATGGCCTCGCGGGCCTTGTCGCTGGTATAGGATTTGCCGCTTAAAACCCTGGAAACGGTGCTGACGGAGTAGCCCGTCAACGCCGCAATTTCGTCCATTTTTAGCTTGCCCGGCATAGTGTGACCTCGCTCGCATTCAGTTTTTGCAATTATTTGCAGAAACAGCCTGTTGATTTTAAAACCAAATTTACCGGGCGTAGGTGTTTACTTATACGCCTTGCGAGTATTCTCACAAAAACACATTGTCGCTGCGGTTCGCCTTTCCTATTTTCCCCTCATCACTCTTTTTAACGACTTAAGGTGTGACATGGAAAAGGTACGGTTTGGCATTATTGGTATCGGCAATATCGGCACGGTTCATGCGCGCTATCTGTTAGCGGGTGTCGTTAAAGATGCCTGTCTGACGGCGGTCTGCGATAACGCTCCCGAGAAACATCACGCCATTCGGCAGCTCGTCGGCGAGTCCGTCGCGCTCTTTCATGAGGCTGAAGAGCTGCTCACCAGCGGGCGAATCGACGCAGTCATTGTCGCCACGCCCCACTACGATCACCCCCGGCTTTCCATCATGGCGATGCGCCACGGCATTCATACCCTGTGCGAGAAACCGGCGGGCGTCTACACCGCGCAAGTGCAGGAGATGAACGCCTGCGCACGCGAGTGCGACGTGGTGTTCGGCATCATGTACAACCAGCGCCCTAACCCGCTGTATCAGAAAGTGAAAGATCTGATCGACAGCGGCGAGCTGGGCGAAATCCGCCGCTCTAACTGGATTATCACCAACTGGTATCGCTCACAGAGCTACTACAACTCCGGCGGCTGGCGCGCCTCCTGGAAGGGCGAAGGCGGCGGCGTGCTGCTCAACCAGGACCCGCATCAGCTCGATCTCTGGCAGTGGCTGGTCGGGATGCCGGTGCGGCTGCGGGCGTTTTGCCAGTTCGGTAAACATCGTCAGATTGAAGTGGAAGACGAGGTGACTGCCTACGCCGAATACGCCAATGGCGCGACCGGGGTGTTTATCACCACCGTCGCCGAAACGCCGGGAACCAACCGGCTGGAGATCACCGGCGATCGCGGCAAAGTGGTGGTCGAAGAGGGAAAACTGCGCTACTGGCGGCTGCGGGAGTCCGAAACCGACTTTAACGCCCGCTGGCAAAACGGCTTTGGCGAGCCGGAGTGCTGGGAGGTTTCCATCCCGGTCGCTGCGGAGTGCAGCGAACACCACGTCATTACCGCCAACTTCTGCGCCGCCGTGCTGCGCGGCGAGCCGCTGATTGCGCCCGGGCTTGAGGGGATCAACGGCCTGACGCTCTCCAACGCCATGCATTTATCAACCTGGACGGACGACTGGGTCACGCTCCCGCTCAATGAAAAACAGTACCTGCGCCTGCTACAACAGCGCATCGCCACCTCTGTGGACAAAGAGACCACCAGCCGCACCCTGGATGCCTCAGGCACCTGGTAACACCGGAGAAAAGAACGATGTTAAAAATCGCCATCGTGGGAACAGGGAACATCTCGCATAACCATATTCAGAGCTATTTGCAGTTCGGCCAGCGCTGCACCATCGTGGCGCTGGTGGACATCTACCCGGAAAAAGCGCACGAAAAAAAAGCGCGCTACGGCCTGAATGACGCGCGCATCTATGAAAGCCACCAGCAGATGCTGGCCGCCGAAGCGGATATTGATATCGTCGACGTCTGCACGCCGCCCTACGTCCACGCCGAAATCAGCATCGACGCCCTGAACGCCGGGTGTCACGTCCTGTGTGAAAAACCGATGGCCGCGTCGCTTGAGGAGTGCGACGCGATGATTGCCGCGCAACAAGCCAGCGGGAAAACCCTGTCGATCATCGCCCAGAACCGCTTTACCGACGCCTTCTGGCGGCTGAAAGCGGCGCTGGATTCCGGCCTGGCGGGCAAAATCTGCCACGCGCAGGTGGACTCGTTCTGGTGGCGCGGCCACTGCTATTACGACCTGTGGTGGCGCGGCACCTGGGAGAAAGAGGGCGGCGGCTGCACCCTCAACCATGCGGTTCACCATATCGACGCCATCCAGTGGATGCTGGGCTTTCCGTCGGAAGTGGTGGCGATGATGACCAACGTCGCTCACGACAACGCCGAAGTGGAAGATCTGAGCGCCGCGATTTTCAAATACCCCAGCGGCGCACTCACGCAGCTCACCGCTTCCGTGGTGCACCACGGAGAAGATCAGAAGATTGTGATTCAGGGTGAGAAAGCGCGGATCTCCGCACCGTGGGAGGTGTTCGCCAGCGTCAGCGCCGACAACGGTTTCCCGCAGGCCACGAACGATACGACGCGCGAAACGCAGCTGAATGCGGTATTTCACGAGACGCCCAAACTCGAGTGGACGCTGCATACCGGGCAGATCCACGACCTGCTGCGCGCGGTTGAACAGCAAACCGCTCCGCTGGTCGATGGCGTGCAGGGCAAACGCTCCCTTGAACTCATCACAGCCATCTATAAATCGTCCATCACCGGAAGTGTGGTCCGACTGCCCATCTCCCGCGACGACCCGTTCTATCGCACCGGTGGCACCAACGTGCTCGCCCCGCGCTTCTACCAAAAATCCGCCAGCGTCGCCAATTTCAGCGAAACCGGCGCCATTCCATTAGGCAAAAATCTGGACCAGGGGATCTGACCATGAATAAACATGACGGTATGAATTACGCGCCCGTGGGCAAACCACAGCCGGTGGTCCAGCCCGGTGAATTCGTCTTTGCGGCGGCGGCTCTCGATCACGGCCATATCTACGGCATGTGCAACGGGCTGATGGAGGCCGGGGCGACGCTGAAATGGGTCTACGATCCCGATCCCGCGAAAGTGGATAAATTTGTGCAGCAGTATCCGCAGGTGAAGGTCGCTGACTCGCTGGAGGTGATTCTTGCCGACAGCGACGTGCAGCTGGTCGCCGGGGCGGCGGTTCCGTCCGAGCGCTGCGCGCTGGGGCTGAAAGCCATGGCCGCCGGTAAAGACTATTTCACCGACAAAGCCCCCCTGACTACGCTGGATCAGCTCGATGATGCCAAAGCGATGGTGGCGAAAACCGGGCGTAAATACGCGGTCTATTACAGCGAGCGTCTGCACGTCGAAAGCGCGGTGTTTGCCGGGCAACTGGTGAAACAGGGGGCGATAGGTCGCGTGGTACAGACCCTCGGCACGGGCCCACACCGCGAAGGGCAAGGCCGCCCGGACTGGTTCTACGAGCGGCGCTATTTCGGCGGCATTCTGTGCGATATCGGCAGCCACCAGATCGAGCAATTCCTGTTTTACACCGGCAACTACGAGGCCACGGTGGTCGCCAGCCAGGCACGAAATTTCAACCATCCGCACCACCCAGATTTTGAAGATTTCGGCGACGCGATGCTCAAGGGTGAAAACGGGGCCAGCGGCTACTTCCGCTGCGACTGGTTTACCCCCAACGGGCTGTCAACCTGGGGCGATGGGCGTCTGACGCTGCTCGGCACCGACGGGTATATCGAAATCCGTAAATATGTCGATCTCACGCGCGGCGAACAGGACGTGGTGTACCTCGTCAACAACGAGGGCGAATTCCGCTATCCGGTGGCGGGTCAGGTCGGTTTCCCGTTCTTTGGCGAGCTAATTCTGGACTGCCTGAATCGCACCGAAAACGCGATGACCCAGGCGCACGCCTTTAAAGCGGCCGAGCTGTGCGTGAAAGCGCAGATGCTGGCAAACGCGGCGGATTAACGAGAGGTGCGGATGAAAACGCTCAATGCAGCCCTTATCGGCGGCGGCGCGATCCACAGCTGCCACGTCATTGCCCTGCGCCAGATGCCTGGCGTGACCCTGCGCGCGCTGGCGGATATCAACAGCGAAGTCGGTTTGAAGCTGGCGATGGCGTATCAGTGCCGCTTTTATCAGGATTATCAGGAGATGCTGCTGGATGACGAAATCGACGTGATTCACATCTGCACGCCGCATTTCGAGCATAAACGGATGATTCTGGCGGCCCTTGCGGCAGGAAAGCATGTGTTCTGCGAAAAGCCGGTGGGGATGAACGGCGGCGAAATCACGGAGATCGCGCACGCCGCGCAGAATGCGGCGGGGCTGCTTGGCGTGTGTTATCAGAACCGGCTCAACCCCACCAGCCAGCGCATCCGACGGGAGCTGGCAGAGGGGGAGATGGGCAAGATGCTGAGTATCAAAGCCGTGCTCACCTGGTCGCGTTCGGGTGCTTATTACACCGAAAGCCCCTGGCGCGGACGTTTTGCCACCGAGGGCGGGAGCTTGCTGATCAATCAGGCGATTCACACTCTCGATCTGATGCAGTGGTTTGCGGGCGGCGTGACGCGCCTGAAAGGGGTCGTCGACAGCGGCGAGCTGGCCGACGTGACGCAAGCCGAGGACAGCGCGATGGCGACGCTGCACTTCACCAACGGCGCGCGCGGCCTGTTTTACGCCACTAACTGCCACACCACCGACTCGCCGCTGCTGCTCGAGATTCACTGCGAAAACGGCACCTTGCAGCTGTGCGACAACGCCCTGTGGCGGTTGTGCAACGGCGAGCGGGTGAAACTGGTAAGCGACGCATCGACAAACGGTGTCGCAAAAAGTTACTGGGGTTTAGGCCACCAGCACGCGATTGGCAATTTTTATGCTGCCATCCAAAACCCGGAAAAAGCGGATTACACCGATATTCGCGAAGCCGGAAAATCAATCAACCTTGTGGAGGCCATTTATCGTTCATCCCAGATTCGGCAATGGATTGAGATTAATCAGCAGTGAATAAAAATCGGCCAGAATAAATCTGGTTCATAATAACCCTACTCTGAGTATCAATATTATGGTCAAACCAACTGAACGCAGGGTTGGTTATGGTGTGGCACTTGGCTACGGCATAACCGATCTGTTTGGCGGAGGCGCTTTCGCCATTATTGGCACCTGGCTGTTATTTTTTTATACCACCTATTGCGGACTGAGCGTGCTCGAAGCCGGTTCTATCTTTGCTATTGCGCGGGTCATTGACGCCGTATTAAGCCCGATTATGGGTTATATCACTGACAATTTTGGCAATACCTGGCTCGGGCGAAAATTTGGTCGTCGCCGCTTCTTTTTATTATTAAGTTCACCGCTGATGTTTTTATATGCCCTGCTGTGGGTAACCGATATGGGCTACTGGTATTATCTCGGCACCTATTTGTCGATTGAATTATTGTCGGCGATGGTGCTCGTGCCGTGGGAGACGCTGGCGGCTGAGATGACCAACCGCTACGAAGAGCGCAGCCGCTTGTCCGGAGTGCGCATGATCTGCTCCCAGCTCGGCGGTTTTCTGGCGGTGTCCGTGCCCGGCGTGATTATGCATTTCACCGGGAAAGATAATCCGTTTACTTATACCCTCACCGGATTGATCTTCTCCTGCGTCTTTTGTCTCGCGGTATTTATTACCTGGCGCACCACCTGGGAGGCGAAAGATGTGCATCAGGAGTCCGATTTTAAAATTGAGACCCACCGCAGTAGCGGTTTACTCAATCACCTGAAATATCTGGTGCTGGATCTCTTCTCCGCCTTCCAAATTCGCGCCTTTCGTTTACACATCATCATCTATATTTTCTCGTTTACCGCGATGGATGTGTTCGGTTCAGTTTTTACTTATTACGTGGTCTACTGCCTGAGCCAGGACGCAGCGGCGGTTTCCGGCTGGCTCAGTATCGCCGCGTTCGCCTCGGTGCCGGGCACTTACGGATTTATGCTGCTGTTAAACCGGCTGAATATTTCTCCGTCCGCGGCGCTGCGAATCGCTTACGGCTGTATATTCTTCGTGCTGGCGTTCTTGTTCGCCGTCTATTACACGCAAACCCAGGTCCCTGCGCTGCTGTTCTCGGCGGTCTTTATTCTGCTTGGCGCGGCGCGTGCCGGGTTGTATTACATCCCGTGGAACATCTACAGCTTTATTCCTGACATCGACGAGATGGTCACCCAGCAGCGCCGGGAGGGGATTTTTGCCGGCGTCATGGTACTGACGCGTAAAAGCACCGTCGCGCTGGCGATCATGCTGATCGGCGTGGTGTTGCAGGAGTCCGGGTTTGTGAAAGGCAACGGCGCGCAGCCTGAATCGGCACTGTACGCCATTATCGGCCTGATGCTGTTCGCCACCTCCGCGCTGCTGGCGGTGAGTTTCATCACTACCTATAAATTCACCCTAACGCGCGACACCCACAAACTGCTGCTCAAAGAGATCGCCCGTCGCAAACTGGGCGGCGATTACCGCGACTGCGATGCGCGTACCCGGGTGGTCATTAAACAGCTCACGGGCTATGAGTACGACGAGGTCTGGGGCGGTAACGCCGCACGGCGACCGGTGGATAATGTCAGTTTGTCTTGATTGAGGGAGCCGGGCAGCACACGCCTGCCCAGCCTGTTTTTGCCAAAAATGTGACCTCTGGCGGATTTACACACGTTTACGCTATACTACCCGCTGAAATAATCGGCTCAACGCTACGAGCCGATGTTCAATGTGTCTTCACACAAACGAAATCAACTTCCCTTCCGAGGATCTGGCGAGAAGCCGGATAAACTATGTTAAACAGTATTTTAGTAATACTTTGTCTTATTGCCGTCAGTGCATTTTTCTCGATATCTGAGATTTCGCTGGCCGCCTCCCGCAAGATCAAACTTAAACTGCTTGCCGACGATGGCAATCTCAATGCACAACGCATCCTGAAAATGCAGGAAAACCCCGGTATGTTCTTTACCGTGGTGCAAATCGGTCTGAACGCCGTCGCCATTCTCGGCGGTATCGTGGGTGACGCAGCCTTTTCTCCGGCCTTCTATAGCCTGTTCTCGAAGTACTTCTCGCCTGAACTGTCCGAGCAGCTGAGCTTCATTCTCTCCTTCTCGCTGGTGACCGGCCTGTTCATCCTGTTCGCGGATTTAACCCCGAAACGCATCGGTATGATTGCGCCAGAAGCTGTGGCTTTGCGCATCATCAACCCGATGCGCTTCTGCCTGTACGTGTTCCGTCCGCTGGTCTGGTTCTTTAACGGCCTGGCAAACACCATTTTCCGCCTCTTCAAACTGCCGATGGTGCGTAAAGATGACATCACGTCTGATGATATTTACGCGGTGTTTGAAGCCGGTGCGCTGGCAGGTGTTCTGCGTAAGCAGGAGCATGAACTGATCGAGAACGTGTTTGAACTCGAATCCCGTACCGTGCCGTCCTCCATGACCGGGCGCGAAAACGTGATTTGGTTTGATCTGCACGAAGACGAGCAGAGCCTGAAAAACAAAGTGGCCGAGCATCCGCACTCCAAGTTCCTGGTCTGTAACGAAGATATTGATCACATCATCGGCTACGTCGATTCAAAAGATCTGCTGAACCGCGTGCTGGCTAACCAAAGCCTGGCGCTGAACAGCGGTGTGCAGATCCGCAATACCCTGATTGTGCCGGACACCCTGACGCTCTCCGAAGCGCTGGAAAGTTTCAAAACTGCGGGTGAAGACTTCGCGGTGATCATGAATGAATACGCGCTGGTCGTAGGTATCATTACGCTGAACGATGTAATGACCACCCTGATGGGTGACCTGGTCGGCCAGGGCCTGGAAGAGCAGATCGTCGCGCGCGATGAGAACTCATGGCTGGTGGATGGCGGCACGCCGATTGAAGACGTGATGCGTGTGCTGGATATCGACGAATTCCCGCAGTCGGGCAACTACGAGACGATTGGCGGCTTTATGATGTTTATGCTGCGTAAAATCCCGAAACGTACCGACTCGGTGAAGTTCTCCGGCTATAAGTTTGAAGTGGTGGATATCGACAACTACCGCATCGACCAGCTGCTGGTGACACGCATCGATAACAAACCGACCGTGCTGGTGCCGAAGCTGCCAGACGCGGAAGAGAAAGCCTCGGCGTAAGTGCCGCACAAACATCAACGGCTCCCAATGGGAGCCGTTTTTATATACTGCTTTAACTACTGCATAGCACGTGGTTAAGCCATCTCAGTTTGCAGACGCATAACCTGGCGGTTGACTTCGGACATCACAGAATAGTGCTGTTTGTCCTTCACTTTCGGGATAAGAATTTTGCCCTTATCAAATTCGAAAGCGCCAACATCCTTGATGTACAACCGTCCTCGGAACAGGATCTTCACGTACTTCGCCACCTGAAGCGGGTTGTAGCGTTGGAAAATTTTCATTCTTGTATCTCCTGCGAATCATACGCTCTTGCGGCGCCACAATCGGGCCGACTGTCCTGAGCGCAAATTTATTGCTCAATGACTATAGACCAGAAAAACGTTGATACCCAGTATGCATAAGTTTATTTACCGTTTGATTACAAATATTCAGAACATTCTTTGCATAGCATTTCTAAAAGCAGTATAAGCCTTCGTTTTTTTACGGATATGTGCGTTCGCCCGCAAACTGGCACTCGTATTGCGGGAAAAGCCGATTGATCGCACTTATGATTAAACCGTAAGACCAAGTGGTCGGATCACCTGCAACTATAAGGAAACACCATGACCTTTCGTAACATCCTGGCCGCAGCCTGCCTGTTACTGCCGCTGATGGCTTCCGCACACAACATTGAAAAGGGACAACGTGTGCCGCCAGTCGGTATTGCCGATCGGGGAGAATTGATTCTCGACAATGATAAGTTTAGCTATAAACCCTGGAATAGCGCGCAGCTCGCGGGCAAAGTGCGAGTGGTGCAACATATTGCCGGTCGTACCTCGGCAAAAGAGAAAAATGCCACCCTCGTGGAAGCGATTAAGACTGGCAAATTCCCGCACGACCGCTACCAGACCACCACCATCGTGAACACCGATGACGCGATTCCAGGCTCGGGCATGTTTGTGCGCAGCAGCCTGGAGAGCAATAAAAAGCTCTATCCGTGGTCGCAGTTTATTGTCGATAGCGATGGCGTAACGCGTAAAGCCTGGGGTCTGGAAGAGGAGAGTTCAGCGATTGTGGTGCTGGATAAAGACGGCCGGGTGCAATGGGTGAAAGACGGCGCGCTGACGCAGGAAGAGGTGCAGCAGGTTGTCGCCCTGCTGCACAAATTGCTCGGTCAGTAAATCGAGACCCTAAAGCCCGGATTTAAGAACGACTCGCGCGGGGTGTAGTCCAGTGGCTTGCCCTGCCAGTCGTGAACGTGTGCGCCCGCGGCAGACGCCACCGCGTGACCTGCCGCCGTATCCCAGACGTTGGTTGGCCCAAAGCGCGGATACAGCTGCGCCTGCCCTTCCGCCACCAGGCAGAATTTCAGCGACGAGCCAATCGACGTCGTCTGGTGTTCGCCGATTTGATGCAGGTACTCCTGCAGCTCAGCGTCACTGTGGGAACGGCTGATGACCACCAGCGGTGGTCGCGCGTCGCGCACCTGGATGGGCTTGCGCGTACCGCTCTCTTCTTTCCACGCCTTGCCTTCTGCGGCGCTGTACATCACCTTCAGCACCGGCGCGTAGACCACGCCCAGCACCGCTTTCCCGTTTTCAATCAAGGCAATATTGACGGTGAACTCACCGTTACGCTTGATAAATTCTTTGGTGCCATCCAGCGGGTCCACCAGCCAGTAGCGCTGCCAGTGCTGGCGCACATCCCAGCTCTGCGGATCTTCTTCAGACAGCACCGGGATATCCGGCGTCAGGGCCTGAAGCCCTTTGAGGATCACCTCGTGGGCCGCAAGATCGGCCGCTGTCACCGGCGAGTCATCCGCTTTGCTGACAACGTCCATCGGCTTTGTGCCATCGTAGACCTGCATAATGGCATCACCCGCATCCCGTGCGAGCTGACAAATTTTATCTAACATTATCCACCTCTTCGTTATCGCAGTGGTCATAACTTATTGTTTTAGTTATATCGTATTGTTAACAATTCCGCTATCTGTGAAGCAATTCTGGTTTCACGACGCTTTTTTCTGGCAGGATTCACACTTCTGTAAGCAACAAAATATACATACATATTCTTTTGTGGCTTGGATCGTAAAAAGGACTCCTCTGATGATTAAGTTTAGCGCAACGCTCCTGGCAACGCTGATTGCCGCAAGCGTGCAGGCCGCGACGGTAGATCTTCGCATTCTGGAAACTACCGACCTGCATAGCAACATGATGGATTTCGATTACTACAAAGATACCCCGACCGAAAAATTCGGACTGGTACGCACCGCAAGTTTGATTAACGCCGCGCGCGGCGAGGTGAAAAACAGCGTGCTGGTCGATAACGGCGACTTAATTCAGGGTAGTCCGCTCGGCGATTACATGGCGGCGAAGGGGCTGAAAAAAGGCGATATTCACCCGGTTTATAAGGCGTTGAATACCCTGGATTACGCCGTCGGTAACCTCGGGAACCACGAGTTTAACTACGGCCTGGATTATCTGCACATGGCGCTCGCTGGCGCAAAATTCCCGTACGTTAACGCCAATATCATCGACGTTAAGACCCAAAAGCCGCTGTTTACGCCCTATCTGATTAAAGAGACTGAGGTCGTGGATCAGGACGGTAAAAAGCAGACGCTGAAAATCGGCTATATCGGGTTTGTGCCACCGCAGATCATGACCTGGGATAAAGCCAATCTCTCGGGCAAAGTGACCGTTAACGACATCACCGAAACCGCGCGCAAGTATGTTCCGGAAATGCGTGAGAAAGGGGCTGATCTGGTGGTCGTAGTGGCGCACTCCGGGCTGTCTGCCGATCCGTATCAGGCGATGGCCGAGAACTCCGTCTATTACCTCAGCGAAGTACCGGGCGTTGACGCCATTCTGTTTGGTCACGCGCACGCGGTCTTCCCAGGCAAAGATTTCGCCAGCATTAAAGGTGCCGATATCGAGAAAGGAACCCTCAACGGCGTGCCGTCGGTGATGCCAGGCATGTGGGGCGATCATCTGGGCGTGGTGGACCTGGTGCTGAATAACGATGGCGGAAAATGGCAGGTCACCCAGTCGAAAGCCGAAGCGCGCCCAATCTACGACGCGGCGGCGAAAAAATCGCTGGCGGCCGAAGATAAAAATATCCTGAACGTGCTGAAACACGATCACGATGCGACCCGCGAATTTGTCAGCAAGCCGGTCGGGAAATCCTCCGACAATATGTACAGCTACCTGGCGCTGGTGCAGGACGATCCCACTGTTCAGGTGGTGAATATGGCGCAGAAAGCCTACGTTGAGCGCTTTATTCAGGGCGATCCGGATCTGGCGAAACTGCCGGTGCTTTCCGCCGCGGCTCCGTTTAAAGTCGGCGGGCGTAAAAACGATCCGGCCAGCTACGTTGAAGTGGAAAAAGGTCAGCTCACCTTCCGCAACGCGGCGGATCTCTATCTCTATCCGAACACGCTGGTGGTGGTAAAAGCCACGGGGAAAGAGGTGAAAGAGTGGCTGGAGTGTTCCGCCGGTCAGTTTAACCAGATCGACGTTCACAGCAGTAAGCCGCAGTCGCTGATCAACTGGGACGGTTTCCGCACCTATAACTTCGACGTGATCGACGGCGTGGAATACCAGATCGACGTGTCACAGCCGGCGAAATACGACGGCGAGTGTCAGACAGTGAACCCGCAGGCGGAACGTATCAAGCATCTGACCTTCCAGGGTAAACCGATCGACCCGAACGCGGTATTCCTGGTCGCGACCAATAACTATCGCGCGTACGGCGGCAAATTCGCCGGGACCGGCGATAGCCATATCGCGTTTGCATCACCGGACGAGAACCGCTCGGTGCTGGCGGCGTGGATTGGCGAGCAGTCGAAAAAGGATGGTGCGATCCATCCGGCGGCAGACAATAACTGGCGTCTGGCCCCGATTCAGAGCGCGTCTAAGCTGGATATTCGTTTTGAGACATCACCGTCTGACAAAGCGGCGGCGTTTATCAAAGACAAAGCGCAGTATCCGATGAGCAAGACCGGAACCGATGATATCGGGTTCGCGATTTATCAGGTGGATTTGGGCAAGTAAACGTATTTACCCGACCTGCACAATGGCAGGCCGGGTAAAGGTTAACGCCGTGCGGCAATCACGCCGCACGATCCTCGCGATGAGCCAACACCTGCGGCGTATTTACCTCGATCCAGTCCACCAGCGCGGCGACCTTCTCGCTCACCTCATCGCCCAGCGGCGTGAGGCTGTACTCCACGTGCGGAGGCACCACCGGATACGACACACGATTCACAAATCCATCCTGCTCCAGCGCCTGTAATGACTGCGCCAGCATCTTCTCGCTGACGCCGCCCATCTTACGACGCAGGTCGCTAAAGCGATGCGTGCCCTGGCGCAACGCCACCAGAATCAGCACGCCCCAACGGCTGGTAACGTGTTTGAGCACTTCACGGGACGGACACTGCTCGGCAAACAGGTTGCCGTCGCGCATTTGCTCGCTGAGGGTAGGGATTGCTGTTTTCATACTGATCTTTTCACACATACTAACTAAAAGTTAGTGATATTATGCCACATCAAAATCCCGCCCACCAGAGCCGCAGCTTCATGCCCCAGCCGCTGGTGTAACCCGTGGTAATGGATTTGACCTCTCCGCGCGAGACGATAAGCACCGTCGGGGTCACCTGCACCTGCCAGCGGCGTGCGAGCTGGCCCTTAGGGTCGTTGACCGTCGGCATCCCGTAGCGTTTTTTCGCCAGCCAATGGCTCAGCGTGGCATCGTCACCGGAACGCAGCGCCACGCTGATGACGTTTCTCCCCTCTTCTGCCATCTCTGCCACCGACGGCGTGGTGTAGCGGCATACGCCACACCAGGTCGCCCAAACATACACCAGCAGCGGTCTGTCGTGACTGCGCTGCGCCAGATCCACCGATTCGCCGTCCAGCGTCTGCAGCGGCGTGCTGATGAAGGTCGCCGGGAGCGAGGGTTTACGGAACTGATCGGTGATCAACACTGCCGCGAGGGCAATCAGCAGCCAGACAATACCCTCACGCAGCCAGCGCAGCGCTTTACTGCGCATCTGGCTTCGCCAGCTCTTGCTTCACCAGCGCCTCCAGGTCGTCGTACGGAATAGCGCCCGGCACCAGGGTTTTGCCGACCAGAGTCGCCGGAGTGCCCTGCACGCCCAGCACCTGAGCAAGAATCAAATTCATCTGCAGGGTTTCGCCGCTCTTCTCATCGGCCTTGATGGCGCCCGTACCCGTTTTCTGCTGAGCGGCCAGGATAGATGCCTCGTCGTGATAGCCTTTCTTCGACATCAATCGCTGGTGCAGCGCCCAGTACTGCTGAGGCTGCTGTCGCCAGGCCGTCAGCGCAATTCGCGCTGAGTGGGCCGAGCTTTCACTGCGAAACGGCAGCAGTTTCACCACCAGTTTGACGTCCGGAAATTTATGCACAATCTTCTCAAGCTCCGGGTCAAACTGCTTGCAGTAGGGGCAGTTGTAATCGGTAAACGACACCAGCGTCAGGCGTGGTTTTTCTGCGCCCATCGCAGGCGTGTCGGGATCATTCCAGAGCAAATTCTCCAGATCGGGTTCAGCGGCAAAACTCAGGGTCGAAAAACAGAACAGCACGATCAAGGTTAAAATACGCATTGTTAGTGTCCTTTGGCGTTATTCAGGGTCTGAAGGAGATCGTCACGATCCAGCAGCGGCGGCAATATGCGGCCTTGCTCCAGCCCGGGGCCATAAATTTGGTTGAAGGGGACGGCGGCACTCTGACGCGCGCGGAGGAACTGGCTAATCGTCTCGGATGGACGGCTCCAGTCGCCGCGCAGCGCAACCACATCCGGTTCGCTGAGGGCGTTTTGCACCTCGTCGCGTAGCAGCACGTTGTATTTGTTCGCTTTGCAGGTCACGCACCAGTCGGCGGTGACATCGACGAAGACCCGTTTGTTGTCGGCCAGCGCGGCGGTAATCGCCTGTTCGCTGAGCGGCTGCCAGACGATGCGATCCTTCGCCAGCCCCGATTGACCGGCGCCGATGAGCGGAAGGGAAATACCGAGCGACACCATCGCGGCCAGGGCACTCCACAGCGCCACCCGCCATCCCCAGCGCCATAGCGTGGCGATCAGCAGCGTGATGACGATGAATGCGCCTAACGCCTGCGTCGGCACTCGCCCAATGTGAACGGCGAGCAGGCTGGCAAGCCACAGCCCTGACGCGAGCATCATCAGGCCGAGGATTATCCGCACGACGTTCATCCAGCGTCCCGGACGCGGCAGGCGCAGCGCCAGCCCGGGCCAGGCAGCGATCAACAGCCACGGCAGGCTCATGCCGATCCCCATCACCAGGAATATCCCCCACAGCAGGGACAACGGGGCGATCAGCGCCACCGAAACCGCCGTGCCGAGAAACGGCGCGGTGCACGGAGTTGCCAGCAGCGTCGCAAAGGCCCCCTGGCAGAAATGACCCACCAGACCATTGCCGCCCCGCGTGGCGAGAAACGTAGAGACACCGGAGGAGAGCCTGATTTCAAACAGCCCCAGCAGGCTGGCGCTGAAGCCCACCATCACCAGCACCATCGCGGCGATAAACCACGGGTTCTGGAACTGGATGCCCCAGCCGAGCGCCTGATTGCTGAGACGCAGCGCCGTCATCATCAGCGCCAGCGCGAGGAACGAGGTCACGATCCCGGCGGCCGAGGCCATAAACTGCTGACGCACCACGCGGCGATGAGTCGACGAGGCCTGCACGACACTGCCCAGTTTCATCGCCAGTACCGGCAGCACGCACGGCATGACGTTGAGGATTAGCCCTCCGGCCAGCGCCATCAGCAGAATCCACGCAAGGGTTAATGGGGCGTCACCGGATGGCGCGTCGCCCACCGTCACCTGGCTCTCCTGCCCCTGACCGCTGTCGGCGAGTACCAGGGACAGGGTTTTGCCCCGCAGATCCGGTGCGCTGTCTCCCCAGCCGTCGCTGACGGGCAGCGTCGCGGTCAAGGTCTGGCCGTCAATCCGGTATACCGGCTTGCCAAAATCCGTGTCGGCCAGGGTGTCGATAAACAGCTCGGGCTTTTGCCAGCCCGTCTCGCGAGTAGCAGTGATACGAAGCTTTTCGTCACCGAAACCGGCGCTCATATCGGAAGTGAGCCCTTCCTTGAGCGGCAGCGTGCCCAACGCGCGGCTGAAATCGTAGCTAAATTGCGGATCGGCGGGCGCACTGAGATCCAGCGTAAAGGGGTAGTCCGTCAGGATGCAGACGTTGCTGCAGGTAGAGAGCGTGAGCACGCCCGTCAGTTTCTCCGGCATTGCGCCGCGCAGGGTGATCGGAAACGACACGCTGCCGTCATAGCCTTGCGTGGTGATGCCCGCCACCTCGAAACGCTGCGGCACCGGCCAGCGCCAGTCCATCTCCAGCGGTGTGTTCCAGCTTATCGCCGGGGCGATGCCGCCCTCTCCAGGCGATCGCCAGTAGGTTTTCCAGCCTTTTTCGAGACGGACATCCAGCAGCAGGCGCGTGTCGTGCCCTTGCCGGGCGTCTGCCCGCACGCGAACGCTGGCGTGATCATTATCCGCGGCGCGAAGCCAGCCGCTGTCGGCGGCCTGACTGACGGGCAGCCATAGCCAGAACAGGCAGAGCACAAGCTGCCTTAAAAATGCATACATTTATTTTCTCCATAAATAATTAATTAACCTGAATTAGCAGGCAATCAATCATTCACGGAATACGCAGAGTCGCAGATGCACCCGCAATCGGGGCGGAGAGATGACGCGAGGCGGCCAGCGACGCACCGGACGATGGGGGACGGCGGCCAGCACCGCCAGGACCAGCGTGATGGCAAACAGCGCGCCTTCAAACATGATCGGCGGTGTTGCCAGCAGGGATTTGGCACTCAGCTCGCAGGGGGTGACCGGGGAATCGCTGTCGCCAGTCTGCTCTACCGTTTGCTGAGCCACGGAAGCGGCGTTCATCACCAGCGCATGCAGCCCCGCCATGCGCTGAGTGGTGCAGACAAGCACCACCAGACATGCCAGAGCGACAAGAAGAAAAGCTTTACGCTGACGGGGGATCATAGACGCCTCAATCAAATTCAGGCGGATATCTTAGCGGCAAAAAAGGCGCTGTGCTGTAAAGAAACGTCGTGATGACAAATTTAACACTTACCTTTTTGTACGTACTTACTAAAAGTTAGTAAGAGTGGTAATGTTCCGTCATACCATGCAAACAACGAGGAAATAACTCATGATCGCAATTACCGGCGCAACCGGCCAGCTTGGCCAACACGTTATCAACAACCTGCTTAAAACCGTTCCTGCCAGCGAGATCGTGGCAATTGTACGTAACCCGGCAAAAGCCGACGCCCTGAGCCAGAAAGGCATTACCGTTCGCCAGGCGGATTACACCGACCAGGCCGCGTTCACCACCGCCCTGAGCGGCGTGGAGAAACTGCTGCTGATCTCCTCAAGCGAAGTCGGCCAGCGTGCGACCCAGCATCAGAATGTTATCAACGCGGCAAAAGCGGCGGGCGTGAAATTTATCGCCTACACCAGTCTGCTCCATGCGGATAAGTCGCCACTCGGCCTGCGCGATGAACACATCGCCACCGAAAAGGCGCTGGCCGAGTCCGGCATTCCTTACGCCCTGCTGCGCAACGGCTGGTACACCGAAAACTATCTCGCCAGCGCACCACCGGCCCTGGAGCACGGCGTGTTTATCGGCGCGGCGGGTGACGGCAAAATCGCCGCAGCCACACGCGAAGATTATGCCGCTGCGGCGGCGAAAGTGATCGCGGAAGAGGGTCACGCAGGCAACGTGTACGAACTGGCTGGCGACACGGCGTGGACGCTGAGCGAACTGGCTGCCGAACTGAGCAAGCAGAGCGGAAAACCGGTGACCTATCAGAACATGAGCGAAGCCGATTTCGCCGCCGCGTTGAAAAGTGTGGGCTTACCGGCCGGGCTGGCGGATATGCTGGCAGATTCCGATGTCGGTGCCTCGAAGGGTGGTCTGTTCGACGACAGCCGTACCTTGAGCAAACTGATCGGTCGCCCGACTACGCCGCTGGCTGAGAGCATCAAAGGCATTCTGTAATTGTTAAGCGGTGGTTAATTTTAGTGGCATCCCCGTGGGTCATCTCTGATAATGAAAAGATGACCCACCTGGAGGCTCACCGTGCAAGGCGTACCCGAACAGTTCATCGATGAGAGAGACAGCGCCCGCTTTCGCCATCTGGCGCAGGTGCCGGGCGTCGAACTGTATCATGCGCATATCTCACGCTACGCCTTTGAACCTCACACCCACGAAGCCTTCGGGATCGGCGCGATAGAAGCCGGAGCCGAGCGCTTTCGCTATCGTGGCGCGCAGCATGTCGCGCCCGTTCACTCTGTTGTCACCATGAATCCCGACGAGTTGCACACCGGCGAGGCCGCCACTGAAGACGGCTGGCGCTACCGGATGGTCTATCTCGATCCCGATCTGCTCGAAGAGGTGACCGGCATTCGCCACTGGTGGTTTAGCGACGTCACACGCCACGACCCGCTGCGTTCGCAGCAGATCTGTCAGCTGATTTACGGACTGTGGCACACGGACGATCCGCTGGCCCAGAAGGGCTTACTGCTGGATCTGATCGAGACATTTCAGCCGCTGGCGCGCCATGCTCCGGTCATTCAGGAAGGGGCGCACCGTTTCGAGCGCGCGCGCGAGTACCTGCACGACAACTATATGCATCCGGTGACCCTGGATGAGCTGGCGCGCGTGGTCTCGCTGAGTCCGTACCATTTCCAGCGCCAGTTCAAAGCGCACTTTCACGTGACGCCGCACCAGATGCTGATGGCGATCCGCCTGTGGCGCGCCAAAGCGTTTCTCACCCTCGGCATGCCGGCCGCTGAAGTCGCCGCCGCGACCGGGCTGACCGATCAGTCTCATCTCACCCGCGCCTTTACCCATCGCTACGGCATTACCCCCGTTCGCTATCAGAAGCAGGTCGTACGGCGCTAATGCGCAATCTCATACAATATTCCCGGCGGACCTCTTTCTACACTGTGCGCAGGTTTCTCTGACGTGGATGGCAAAATGATTAGCGGCGTGTTGTATGCCCTGCTGGCGGGTTTAATGTGGGGATTAATTTTTGTCGGCCCGCTCATTGTGCCGGAATACCCGGCAATGTTGCAGTCGATGGGGCGCTATCTGGCTCTGGGGCTTTTCGCCCTGCCGCTGGCGTGGATGGGGCGCGCTCGCCTGCGTCAGCTGACACGCGGCGACTGGGTCACCGCTCTGGGCCTGACCATGATGGGCAATCTGATCTATTACGTTTGTCTGGCCAGCGCCATTCAGCGCACCGGCGCGCCCGTGTCGACCATGATTATCGGCACCCTGCCGGTGGTGATTCCGGTGTTCGCCAACCTGCTCTATAGCCATCGCGACGGTAAACTGGCGTGGTCGAAAATGCTGCCTGCGCTGGTGTGTATCGCCATCGGTCTGGCGTTCGTCAACATCGCCGAGCTGCGTCATGCGCGTGTCGATGAGTTTGACGGCTGGCGTTACGGGTCGGGGATTTTGCTGGCGTCGATCTCCGTGGTCTGCTGGGCGTGGTATGCCCTGCGTAACGCCCGCTGGCTGCGGGAAAACCCGGATAAGCATCCGATGATGTGGGCCACCGCCCAGGCGCTGGTGACGCTGCCGGTATCGCTGCTCGGCTACGTGGCATCTTGCTGGTGGCTGGGGCTGCAACAGCCGGAGTTTGCCCTGCCGTTCGGGCCGCGTCCGTGGGTGTTTGTCGGCCTGATGGTGGCGATTGCGGTGCTGTGCTCGTGGGTGGGTGCTTTGTGCTGGAATATCGCCAGCCAGAAATTGCCGACGGTGATTCTTGGGCCGTTGATTGTCTTTGAAACCCTGGCCGGGCTGCTTTATACCTTCCTGATGCGCCAGAGCGTGCCGCCGCTGTTAACGGGGTGCGGGATTTTGCTGCTGGTGGTGGGGGTAGTGATTGCCGTCAGAGCGAAGCCGGAAAAACCGACGGTGGTGACGGTGTCGCAGGTTTGACACCACGCCCGGAAAGCGTCAGGGCTTTCCGGGAGCGGATTGTAGTAGCCGGATGGGCGCAAACGCCCTCCGGCCTCTGTCAGAAGGTTTCCCAGTTCCCGTCAACCATCGCTGCTGCGGGTTTAGCTTTTGCGACGTAGGTTTTCACCGGTGCCGCTTTTACCGCCTGACCGCGAGTGATTTTAAACACCGCGACCGCTTCGTTCAGGCGCGCAGCCTGATCTTCCAGCGCCGCCGCGGCTGCCGCTGACTCTTCCACCAGCGAGGCGTTCTGCTGAGTCACGCGATCCATTTCAGCGACTGCCTGCCCGACCTGATCGATACCACGGCTCTGCTCGTCGGACGCCGAGGCGATTTCGCCCATGATATCGGTCACGCGGGTGACGGCATTCACGATCTCAGACATGGTCTCCCCGGCCTGATTCACCAGTGCAGAACCGGCGTTGACGCGATCGCCTGAATCATCGATCAATGCTTTGATCTCTTTCGCGGCCTGAGCGCTACGCTGGGCCAGGGTACGAACTTCCCCTGCCACGACCGCAAAACCACGGCCCTGCTCACCTGCGCGCGCCGCTTCTACCGCCGCGTTGAGAGCCAGGATGTTGGTCTGGAAGGCAATGCCGTCGATCACGTTAGTGATCTGGGCAATTTTGCTGGAACTGGTGGCAATCTCATCCATCGTGCGCACTACGCCTTCCACCACGCTGCCGCCTTTTTTGGCGGTGGTTGATGCATCTAGCGCCAGTCGGGACGCCTGACGGGCGTTATCGGCGTTTTGCTTCACGGTGGCGGTCAGCTGTTCCATGCTCGCGGCGGTCTCTTCCAGCGACGCGGCCTGCTGCTCGGTGCGGGAGGAGAGATCGTTGCTGCCGGCGGAAATTTCACCGGCGCCCGTATAGATTGTGTCAGCCCCTTCGCGCACCACGCCGACGGTGTTCGCCAGTGCGGTTTGCATCTCCTGCACGTTACGCGCCAGTACCGCCATTTCGTTCTTGCCCTGGGCGTCGATCGGCTGCGTCAGATCGCCTGCCGCAATCGCGCGGATATGGCTGATCACATCATGCAGCGGGAGCAACAGCACGCGGCGCATCGCAATCCAGCTGGTAATAATAACGGCGGCGACCACCACCATAATGGCGGAGAGGATCCACAGGATGCGGGTGTAGTCGCTTTCATTGTCCTGAATGCCTTTACTGGTCAGCTTCGCCTGCGCTTCACGCCACTCGCGATACACCTTTTGCATCGCGGTCTGCTTTTGCTCGGCGTTTTGCTTGAACATATCTTCCAGGTTGCCCTGTGCCAGTAAGGTGTTCATTTGCGTCAGAGTGGCGGAGTAGACGCGGTACTGCTCTTCCAGCTGTTTGGAGAGGTTTTCGTCCATCCCCGGCGTTTCCGGCAGGGCGTAATATTTATCGTAATGACCCTGCGCTTCCGTCAGCAGGTTTTTCGCGGTAGCGACCAGCTCGTTCAGCTGCCCGCCGTTAATCTGGCTCGCCACGCTGCTCTGCAAGCGGAGCATTCCACGGTTGAGGGTGACGCGCGCCTGGTTGAGGCTGATCCAGGCGTCAGTAAATTCCGCGACGTTCTGGCTGGAGAGCTGAGAGACGGTGAAATTGTCTTTGTCATTATTCAGAGCATTGATGAATACCCCGGCGGAGATCAGCTGAACGGCGCCCAGCCCGAGCAACACCGAGATTAAGAGGGTGATGACTTTTATACGTTTAAACATGCGATGCCTTTAGTTATCTGCAGGATTTTATCTGACCTGTATCTATCGGCAGGGGCGCGGGGTTGTTTAACGCCTTCTCCGGCATGAGAAGCCCATTCGCGGAATTTTTCAAATCCATTCAGCAGGTTAATACATCAAAATAAATGTGACGGATCTCTCATTTTCGCCGCTGCCCCCAAAGGGTTATAGCTTCACCATAAAGATGCATTTAAAATGCATCTTATATTCTTAATGATGAGGTAACGACGATGGCCTTCCGCGACCAACCTTTAGGCGAGCTGGCGCTCTCCATCCCGCGCGCATCTGCGCTGTTTCGTAAATACGATATGGACTACTGCTGCGGCGGGAAGCAAACGCTGGCGCGTGCGGCATTGCGTAAGGCGCTGGATGTTGACGCGATTGAAGCTGAACTGGCGCAGCTGGCCGAACAGCCCATCGAGAAAGACTGGCGCAGCGTGGCGCTGGCGGAAATCATCGACCACATCATCGTGCGTTACCACGACCGTCACCGCGAACAGCTCCCGGAACTGATTCTGCAGGCAACCAAAGTTGAGCGCGTGCATGCCGATAAAGCCTCCGTACCGCGCGGCCTGGCGAAATACCTGACCATGCTGCACGAAGAGTTATCCAGCCACATGATGAAAGAGGAGCAGATCCTCTTCCCGATGATCAAACAGGGCATGGGTACGCAGGCGATGGGACCGATCAGCGTCATGGAGAGCGAGCACGACGACGCGGGCGAACTGCTGGAAGTGATCAAACACACCACCAATAACGTGACGCCGCCGCCAGACGCCTGCACAACCTGGAAAGCGATGTACAACGGCATTAACGAGATGATCGATGATCTGATGGAACACATCAGTCTGGAAAATAACGTCCTGTTCCCACGTGCCTTAGCCGGGGAATAAAAAAAGGCCCGGTCGCGTGAGCGCTTACCGGGCCTCTGTTTTGTGCTTTAGTGTGCCGGAGAGACGAAGCGCCCCCGGCAACAGACTTAGCGCATACCTGCCATACGTTTCTTACCGATAAACAGCCAGCCTAACCCCAGCGCAATGAACCACAGCGGCGTTACGATCAGCGCCTGACGGGTGTCATCTTCCAGCGTCAACAGAACCAGCACAAACACGAAGAACGCCATACAGACCCAGCACATCAGCTTGCCGAGCGGCATCTTGTAGATGGATTTCTCATGCAGCTGCGGACGCTGTTTGCGGTACACCAGGTACGAGCAGAGGATGATGGTCCAGACAAACATGAACAGGATCGCGGAGACCGTGGTGATCATGGTGAACGCACCAATCACGCTCGGGTTGACGTACAGCATCACCACACCGCCCAGCAGGCAGATGCAGGAGAAGGTCAGCCCTTTCGCCGGTACGGCACGTTTGGAGAGCTTCGCGAAAGCGCTGGGTGCCACGCCTTCCTGCGCCAGACCGAACAGCATACGGCTGGTCGAGAACACGCCGCTGTTGGCAGAAGAGGCCGCCGACGTCAGCACCACGAAGTTAATCAGGCTTGCCGCAGCAGGCAGACCAACCAGTACGAACAGTTCTACGAACGGGCTTTTAGTTGGAACGACGGAGCTCCACGGCGTCACGGACATAATGACGATCAGTGCGAAGACGTAGAACATGATGATACGAATCGGGATGGAGTTGATTGCGCGCGGCAGGGATTTCTCCGGATCTTTGGTTTCCGCAGCGGTGGTGCCCACCAGCTCAATACCCACGAAGGCGAACACCGCAATCTGGAAGCCAGCAAAGAAGCCGCTCAGCCCTTTCGGGAACCAGCCGCCGTCATTCCACAGGTGTGTAAAGGAAGCCTGTACACCAGTCGGTGACTGGAAGTGCGTCAGCACCATCACCAGCCCCACGACAATCAGCCCGACGATGGCGACGATTTTGATCATCGCAAACCAGAACTCCATCTCACCAAACATTTTTACGGTGGCGAGGTTAAGGCTCAGCAGCAGGACGATCACCGCAAGGGACGCCACCCAGTCGGAAAGACCGGGGAACCAGAACTGCGCGTAGGCGGTGATGGCGACAACGTCAGCCATGCCGGTGACCACCCAGCAGAACCAGTACGTCCAGCCGGTAAAGTATCCCGCCCAGGGGCCGAGCAGGTCAGAAGCGAAGTCGCTAAAAGATTTGTATTCGAGATTCGAGAGCAGCAATTCACCCATTGCACGCATCACGAAGAACAGCATAAAACCGATGATCATATAGACGAAGATGATCGACGGCCCGGCAAGACTGATGGTTTTGCCCGACCCCATGAACAGCCCTGTGCCGATGGCACCACCGATGGCGATAAGCTGAATATGACGGTTTGTGAGATTGCGCCGTAGCGACTGTTCAGACGAAGCCTCTTCGTCGGCAACGACTTTTACCTGATCTACCATGTGTTTTTTTCCTGTTATGCCTGTCTGTGTTGTTAAGGCTCTTCTGGCCTTTAGTTACGTCATGATGTGACGGTCCCTTAAAAAGGACTCATCGATAGTAGGTAAGAATCGGCGGGATGAATACTATGAAATAGATATTATGTTAATAATATGTTTAAAGTGAGTGTCATATCACTCATACAACGCGAAACAGCTCACAAAAATACACGCAACTCGTAGCTTTGCAAGATAAAATATTGATATCGGCTTAACTATAGGTTTTCTCACTATTTCCCCTCCCGCAGGGGGAGAGGAAATGTGTGTGCCGATTACAGAATTTCCAGCAGCTCGACTTCAAACACCAGGGTGCTGAATGGCGGGATGGACGCGCCAGCGCCACGCTCGCCGTAAGCCAGGTTCTGTGGGATAGTCAGTTCCCATTTGGAACCTACAGGCATCAGCGTCAGCGCTTCGATCCAGCCTGGGATCACGCCGTTGACCGGGAATTCAGCCGGTTCGCCACGGGCGACAGAGCTGTCGAACACCGTACCGTCGATCAGTTTACCGGTGTAGTGCACGCGTACATGATCAGTACGTGCCGGGATTGCGCCTTCGCCCTGAGTGATGACGCGGAACTGCAGGCCGGATTCGGTGCTGTTCACGCCCTCTTTCTCACGGTTCTCTTCCAGGTATTTCACGCCTTCGGCGGCCATCTCTTCAAAACGCTCGCGACGAACGGCATCCGCACGTTCGTGAACTTCACGCAGTGCGCGATGTACAACGTCTACCGGTACAGCCGGGTGTTTGCCTTCCAGCGCGTCAGCGATACCCGCCACCAGTGCTTCAGGTAACAGTCCTTCCAGGCCGGATTCGCTCAGTTGCTGTCCTACCTGCAAACCGATACCGTAGCTTGCCTGCGCTTCGATAGTGTCAAAAGTCGGGGTGGTCATGGGTTTTCCTTCCATCACATTTAAAGTAGCGGGCAGCATATCAGCCACGCCCTTATGGGTAAAACTTTGTCTTAAGTTAAGATGACAAACTGCGCCGAAACAGAAACAATAGAGGTGACCAGGTGTTTTCCTAAACGTGAGTCACACGAGTCGGGTTTACTACGCCATTCAGGCAGTTAGCAGACTATACTTCTCAGGACAGGATTATAATGATGCGGAGCAGGAGGAGAGCCATGCCCGGGCGATTTGAACTGAAACCTACCCTGGCGAAAATCTGGCATGCGCCGGACAACTTTCGCATCATGGATCCGCTGCCGCCCTTCCATCGCAGAGGCATCATTATTGCCGCCCTGGTGGTGGTGATTGGGTTCCTGCTTCCTTCTGGCGATGACAGCAGCGATGCGCAGCCTGTCACGCGTAATGCGCAGTTAGATATTCAGTCGCAGTCGCGGCCACAGCCCGATCAACAGCCGATGCAAACGCAGCTGGTCACGCCGTCAAACGATCCAGGCCAGGTGGCGCCGGTCTCCCCGGAACCGATTCAGGAAGAGCAGCCGCAGGAACAAGCCGCAGCGCCTGTTCAGTCGCAAGCGCAGCAGCCCACCGGTATTGAACAGCAGTGGCGCTCCTATCGCGTCGAGCCGGGTAAAACCATGGCGCAGCTCTTCCGCGACCATAATCTGCCACCAACCGATGTGTACGCCATGGCGCAGGTAGAAGGCGAAGGAAAACCCCTGAGTAATTTGCAGAATGGCCAGATGGTACAGATTCGCCAGAACGCCAGCGGCGTGGTGACAGGGCTGACGATTGATACCGGCAGCGGCCAGCAGGTGCTGTTTATGCGTGAGCCAAACGGCAGCTTTATCCGCGTGAAGTAGCCGAAAGCCCGGTCACACTGGCCGGGCGTTCACATCAGGCGGTTTTTTTCGCCTTATTCACCCACCAGATCCCCGAACAGACCAGTACCAGCGCGATAGCGTATTTGATATCCAGAATGTTTTCCCCGAGGAAAATGGCGGACAGCACGGTACCGGCAACGGGAATGACAAAGTTGAAGGGGGCTATCATGCTGACCCGATTTACTTTGAGCAGCATACTCCACAGTGCAAAGGCCACGGACGAGAGCAGCGTTAAATAGCCGAGAACGGCCACCGCAGCCGTGCTGTGCACTTCCAGCCGCCCACCCGTCGAGTAGCCCCCTACCACCAGCACCAGCCCGCCAATGGCCAGCTGCCACCCGGTCATTACCGTGGGATCTACGGTTTGCGAAATACGTTTCCCGTACAGCGTGGCTGCCGAGAGGATGAACGCCGCCAGCACCACAAAACCATCGCCGTTCCAGACAAAGTGAAAATCCAGTAATCCGCTGTTGAAATTCACCAGCATCACGCCCGCAAAGCCCAGAATACAGCCAATGGTTTTGTTATAGCTGAGCTTGTCGTTTTGATAAATAAAGTGCGCGAGCAGTACGCTGAAGAAGGTTCCGGTCGCATTCATGATCGACCCTTTCACGCCGGTCGTGTACGCAAGGCCCACATAGAAGAAAACGTACTGGATTGACGTTTGTGTCAGGCCCAGCAGCGTAAGCTGCCCAAACTGCCGTGGCGTAAGTCGGGCGATGGGTTTGCGTTGCGCGAGGGCAAACATCAGCAGTAGTAGGCCTGCAAAGAGAAAACGGTAGCCGGCAAAGACCACTTTCGACGGAATATCGTCGGTGGCGATCAGAAAAAGTTCGTAACCGCTTTTGATCGCCGGATAAGAGCTTCCCCACAGCAGGCAGCAGAGCGTGGCGCTGGCGTAGGCGATATTCTTACGGGCAAACAGGGATACGGGCTGAGAGGCGTCCATAGCAAATCTCAAAGATAAAATAGCGTTTCAATTATTATCAGGGATTGCGACGGGAATAGCTACCATACAAGTTGAGAGGTGTGATTCTGGCGGGGCTAAAAAACAAAACGCCGGCACAAGGCCGGCGCTTAGACGCTAACTAAGTAAAAAATTACTCAGCTACAACGTTAACAACCAGTTTAGCGAACACTTCGCTGTGAACCTGGAAGTCCACTTCGTGCTCACCAGTGGTACGCAGAACGCCGTTCGGCATGCGAACTTCGCTCTTAGCCACTTCAACGCCAGCTGCAGTTACAGCGTCAGCGATGTCGCGGGTACCGATAGAACCGAACAGTTTACCTTCGTCGCCAGATTTAGACGCGATGGTAACGGTGCCCAGTGCATTGATTGCTTCAGCACGAGCGTTAGCAGCCGCCAGAACGTCAGCCAGTTTGGCTTCCAGTTCAGCACGACGTGCTTCGAAAAACTCAACGTTTTTCTTAGTAGCTGGAACAGCTTTACCCTGTGGAACCAGGAAGTTACGTGCGTAACCCGCTTTAACGTTAACCTGATCACCCAGGCTGCCCAGGTTTGCTACTTTATCAAGCAGAATAACTTGCATTACCTTATCCTCTTAAAGTCGTATTAATGGACCGTGCCCGATTACTGATGACGATCAGTGTACGGCAGCAGGGACAGGTAGCGAGCGCGTTTGATAGCGCGAGCCAGCTGACGCTGATATTTTGCACGAGTACCGGTGATACGGCTTGGGACAATCTTACCGCTTTCGGTGATGTAGTTTTTCAGCGTTGCGATATCTTTATAGTCGATCTCTTGAACGCCTTCCGCGGTGAAACGGCAGAACTTGCGACGACGGAAATAACGTGCCATATGGCTAGTCTCCAGAATCTATCAAATCAATCTGCTCGGCATGCAGAACCATTTTGCTCAGGCCGTTCTTTGCCTTGTGGCAAGAGATGAACCCCTGAACGGTGACTGCACAGCCGACCGTTATACTGTGAGTAATGGCCTGGTTTTCGTGTCCGCTAATAATAACGGGCATTTGGCACCACGCCTGCCGGTGAAACCCGGCTTCCTCCTGCACAGAACGATGCTCAAGCACGAACTGGCAATGAGGAATTCCTGATGGGCTGACCTTACGAAGGGGGGTCCTGCACACGGTACCGGACAACACCAGACGGTTGGTCATCAGAAATTACTCTTCAGAATCCCCAGCATCAGAATCATCTGCGGTTTCGTTTGCGAAATCATCGCGACGCTCACGGCGCTCGTCTTTCGCTTTAACCATCGGAGATGCTTCGGTAACTGCGTTCTTAGTACGCATTACCATGCTGCGGATAACGGCGTCGTTGAAGCGGAAGTTAGTTTCCAGCTCATCGATCACTTCCTGCGGAGCTTCAACGTTCAGCAGAACGTAGTGAGCTTTGTGCAGTTTGTTGATCGGGTAAGCCAGCTGACGGCGGCCCCAGTCTTCCAGACGGTGGATCGTACCTTCTGCTGCAGTGATTGCACCAGTGTAACGTTCGATCATACCCGGAACCTGTTCGCTCTGGTCAGGATGGACCATAAAAACGATTTCGTAATGACGCATCGAATTGCTCCTTACGGATTATTCAGCCTCCTGTCTGGGTCAGCCGCGGCCCATGGAGGCAAGGAACGTGTTAAAGGGCGGCCGAAAAATTGACGCGTCATTCTAATTGCGAACCCCCATAAACTCAAGCTGATTGCACAAATAATTCGCACAAAGCGTAAAGCTGGCCTAAGTGGATGATTTAAAATTAGACACATCGGAAAGCGCTACTTTTTTGAACAACAGCATCAGAAATGGTCGCCATTCCCCCCACTATTAGCGATTACACTTTAATCAGACCCTATCCCAGGCGAATAAGGAGAGGAAAACCGTCACACAGCACGCAGTCGTGGAGCGCATATCATGAAAAAAATCGTAATAGCCATTCTGGCTGCGCTTTTGCTCAGTGCAAACGCGATGGCAGCCATCAAGATCGACGGTCGACAGGCCAGAAATATGGATGATGTGCAGAGCTTAGGCGTAATTTACATAAACCATAACTTCGCCACCGAAAGTGAAGCAGATCAGGCGCTGAATGAAGAGACTGATGCATCGGGCGCAAAGTACTACCACGTCATTTTGACCCGTGAGCCCGGTAGCAACGGCAATATGCATGCAAGCGCAGATATCTATCGATAAGACTTTGACGCTAGCACCAGGAAAGCCAAAACGAGAACATAGCCATAGTTTGACTTGCCCCCTGCCCGGGGGCTTTTTTTATTTCTGCCCGTAATAAGCGTCAGGGCCATGCTTGCGCAGATAGTGCTTGTTCATCAAATAGCGATCAATGGGCTGTAGCTGCGGATTGATTCCGCGCGCAATCCACGCCATCTTCGCCACCTCTTCCAGCACTACCGCGTTGTGCACCGCCTCGTGAGCATTTTTGCCCCACGCAAACGGGCCGTGCTGCCAGACGACAATCCCCGGCGTATGCAGCGGCTCGCACTCACCTATCGTCTCGATGATGACCTTGCCCGTATTCAGCTCATATTCACCCTGTACTTCTGCTTCGGTTAATGGCCGGGTACAGGGAATATCACCGAAGAAATAGTCTGCGTGCGTGGTACCGAGTGCCGGGATAGCGAGCCCGGCCTGCGCCCAGGCTGTCGCATGGGTAGAGTGGGTATGCACCACGCCGCCGAGCGTCGGATAGCGGCGGTACAGCGCCAGATGAGTTGCCGTATCCGAGGAAGGGTTCCATCTCCCCTCGATAACGTTACCCTCAAGATCCACTACCACCATATCCTCTGGCTGCATAACGTCATACGCCACCCCGCTTGGCTTGATGACCACCCGCCCGCGCACGCGGTCGATAGCACTCACGTTGCCCCAGGTAAAAGTCACCAGGCCGTAGCGCGGCAAATCCCTATTCGCGTCATAGACCTGCTGTTTAAGCTGTTGCATGAGCCGCCTCCCGCAATCCCGCCCGCACCATGCGCTCGCAAACCCAGTCGCGCGCTTTCGCCACTTCGACTAGTGGGTCGTCTGCCGTTTCGCTCCACATCTCAATCAAATAAGGCCCGCAATAGCCGCTCTGTTTGAGTGTCCGGAAGCACTGTTCGAAATCCACCACCCCGGTGCCGAACGGTACGTTTTTGAATACGCCGGGGCGTGTGTCTTTGACGTGAACAGCCACGATATGCCCGCAACCTGCCTGCAACTCCATTTGTACGTCGTTATCCCACGCCGAGAGATTGCCGATATCAGGATAGATCTGGAACCACGGATTATTGAGATAGTGCGCGTAGCCCAGCGCTTTGCTGATGGAGTTCATTAGCGGGTAATCCATGATCTCCATCGCCAGCGTCACCTGGGCACGGCTGGCCATTTCTACGCTTTGCTTCAGCCCCTCACGAAAACGACGGCGGGTTTCGTTATTGGCCTCCTGATAATAGACGTCATAGCCCGCCAGCTGGATAACGCGAATCCCGACATCCTGCGCGAAAGTGATGGCTTTACGCATGATCTCCAGCCCCTGGTCACGAATCTGGTCATCTTCGCTGCCCAGCGGAAAACGGCGGTGCGCACTTAAGCACATTGACGGCACCCGCACGCCCGTTTCCGCTACCGCATTGACCAGCGCCAGCCGCTGTTCACGGCTCCAGTCGAGACGCGCGAGACGAAGATCGGTCTCATCCACCGACATTTCGACAAAATCGAACCCCAGCTGACGCGCCAGTTGCAGGCGCTCCCGCCAGCACTCCCCGGCAGGGAGTGCTTTTTCGTAGATCCCGAGCGGGACCTGTTTCGATAACATATCCGCTCCTTATCCCCACAGCTGGGCGATAGAGCGTTTAAACTGACGCGCAGCCTCTACCGGTGAAACCGCATCACGAATGCTGCGCCCGGCAATAAAGACGTGAATCGGAATGCCTTTAAACAGCGGTAAATCCTCCAGCGCCAGACCGCCGGTCACCGTCACTTTGAAGCCCATCTCCGAAAGACGTTTAATTGCGCTGATATCCGCGTCGCCCCAGGCGACACCAGCAGCCTGCGCGTCGCGGCTGCGGTGATACACCACCTGCTGAATGCCCGCATCACGCCACTCTTGCGCCTGCTCCCAGGTCCAGTAGCCGGTCAGCTCAATCTGTACATCGCCATTAAACTCGTTTGCCACTTCCAGCGCGCCTTTGGTGGTGTTGATATCGGCACAGCAGATCACCGTCACCCAGTCTGCGTTCGCTTCAAAACACATGCGGGAGAGAATTTTCCCGGCGTCGGCGATCTTGGCGTCGGCCAGTACGATTTTATGCGGGTATAGCGCTTTCAGGTCACGGACGGCGCGGACGCCTTCCCCGACGCAGAGAATGGTGCCGACTTCGATGATGTCCACCTCTTCCGCAATCAGACGCGTGGTTTCATACGCATGGGCCATCGTTTGGTTATCCAGTGCGACCTGCAACATCGGTACTGACATTTTCACTTCCCTCTTAAACTGCCGCCGCAGTGGCGTGATCGATTAATTCCAGCACTTCCTGCTCGGTACGGCAGGCGCGTAAACGGTCGAAATTGGCTTCATCATCAAACAGGTTAACGATCTGCATGATGCCCACTTCCTGGTGAGTCGTCGCATCGACTGCCGCCAGGGTGATCAGGATATCGACCGGATCGTTATCCTCATGGTTAAACACCAGCGGCGACTTCAGCGTCACCAGCGCAAAGCCGGTTTTTTTAACGCCCTCTTCCGGGCGGCCATGCGGCATAGCCAGACCCGGTGCGATAACAAAGTACGGGCCGTGCTGCGCCACGCCGTCGAGGATGGCCTGGTAATAGCGCGGCTCAACCACATCGGCGTTAACCAGCAAATCGACGCCCAGTTTGACGGCGTCCTGCCAGGTGCTGGCCTCGGCCTGAAGCAGGATGGAATGGTTCTCCGCCAGCGAATCTCGTAATTTCATGACGCGTCCTTATTTGATATCGCCAGGGAAGTGCGCTTTGATGACCTCCATCAGCTTCGGACCAAAATCGGCAGCCGAGAGCATGTTGCGCACGCCCACCACATATTTATTGCCCGTCACCGTGATCTCTCCTGCGATATGCGTGGAGGCAATAATCACATCCGCCCCGTTCAGCTCGCTTTTGTATTCGCCCACGGCACAGCTATTTACCGAATGATCAACGCCCTGCCCGGTGAGAAACTGGTCCACTTTCATTTTCATGATCATGGAGCTGCCCTGTCCGTTACCACACACTGCCAGAATACGTACGGTCATAATCAAAACTCCTTATTAAGCAGACTGCTCTGCCAGTTGTTTCTCTGCGTCTTCTTCAGCGCGAAGTGCGCGTCCGGCGAAGACCATATAAACCAGTGCAATCAGGATAATGATGGCCATAAACGCGAGCCCGATGGAGGCGAAGCCCTGCATCATCGGCGGCGCCAGAATCGACCAGTCGGCCATGCCCATCCAGGCGCTCATGCCGGTCAGTTTGACCGCCCATACGCAGCCGAAGATTTCGATCATCCCCATCACCAGACAAATCTTCAGCGCCGCGCGCCAGCCGCCGAAGTGGTTAGCAAACACGCCGATGGTGGCGTTAGAGAAGAACATCGGGATAAAGCCGGGAATGATCAGAATGGAGGAGCCGCAGCCAACCAGAATGCCCACGGCAATCAGCTGGCCGATGGTGCCCCACATAAAGCCCCACACCACGGCGTTCGGCGCAAAGCTATAGATTGCCGCACAGTCGATCGCCAGAACGGCACCGGGGATCAGGCGCTGAGAGATACCGTTAAAGGCTTCGGAAAGTTCAGCCACAAACATGCGCACGCCCTGGGTGATGATGAAAATCGCCACCGCGAACTGGAAGCCCGTTTGCAGAATGTAGATAGTCCAGTGGGTTTTGCCGGCCATCGCCTGCACAACGTCAATGCCGAAGGAGAGCAGGATCGCGCCAAAAAAGAGGGTCATGACGATGGCGGTGGAGACAATATTGTCGTGGAAGATATTCAGCCAGCCGGGCAGTTTGAGATCTTCAACGCTCTCCTCTTTCTTACCAAGGTACGGCGCAACTTTATACGCAATCCAGGAAGCGAACTGCTGCTGGTGACCAATCGAGAAACCGCAGCCGTCGGTCACTTCCTGCGTCGGTTTGTACATCATGTTGGAGGTAATACCCCAGTAGAGCGACACCAGCACCGCCGTGCAGATAATGGTGGTCCACATCGGGTAGCCGAAGATATAGAAGAAGACGGCAATCAGACCCGCCTGCTGGAACATGATGTGCCCGGTGAGCATGATGGTCCGAATGCCGGTAATACGCCGCAGCAGGACGAACGTAATGTTCAACGCCAGCGCGAGCAGTACCGCATATCCTACCCAGCTGTAAGCGTCGCCCATGCGTTCAATGGTCGCCATCATCGAGGCGTAGGTGTCAGAGATGGCACCGTTAATGCCGTAAACTTCCGACATTTTGGCGACAACAGGTTTGAACGTGCTGGTTAATATGCCTGACCCTGCCTGCAGCAACATAAACCCGATAATCGTTTTGATGGTGCCTTTAACAATTACGCTCGCGCTTTTGCGTAACAGGATATAGCCGAGGCAGGTCACAATACCCAACAACAGCGGCGCATTGGTCATTACCTGATTGAAGAAAACGGTAAAGACGCTGTAGAGGATTTCCATAACACACTCCAGAAAGTGAGGGTACGAAGGATAAACTGCGTACAAGAAGTGCCCTCACTCTAGTAATCACAAATAATCATCACAAGATTGCATTTGATTATTTGTGACGCGTCACGCAAATTATTTCCCTGCACTTTATAGTGATTTTCATTCAGCATTCACCATCACCAATTTTTTCTTTAAATTTATATAATTAACCCAACAAGCTAACAATTAAGCTTGTTTGCAAGCTCGCGCCAGGCATCCATGCCCGATCCATCAATCAGTAAAATCGCCATTGAAAAGCTGATTTAATGGTGACAATATAAATCATAACACGTCACATTGTGATTAATTATGATTGAAACAGGGAGTCAAACGATGAGTGAAGTAAAATCCATCACCCGCGAATCATGGATTCTGAGCACTTTCCCGGAATGGGGTAGCTGGCTGAATGAAGAGATCGAACAGGAACAGGTCGCACCGGGCACCTTTGCAATGTGGTGGCTGGGTTGCACCGGGATTTGGCTGAAATCGGAGGGCGGCGCAAACATCTGTGTCGATTTCTGGTGCGGGACGGGCAAGCAGAGCCATGGCAATCCGCTAATGAAAGCAGGACATCAGATGCAGCGCATGGCTGGCGTGAAAAAATTGCAGCCGAACCTGCGCACCACGCCGTTTGTGCTGGATCCGTTCGCGATTCGTCAGATCGATGCCGTGCTCTCAACCCACGATCACAACGATCATATCGACGTGAATGTGGCAGCAGCGGTCATGCAAAACTGCGCCGACGATGTGCCCTTTATTGGGCCACAAACCTGCGTGGATCTGTGGATGGGCTGGGGTGTGCCAAAAGAGCGCTGCATCGTGATGAAGCCCGGCGACGTTGTGAAAATCAAAGACATTGAGATCCATGCCCTCGACGCCTTTGACCGTACCGCATTGATTACTCTGCCTGCCGACCAAAAAGCGGCTGGCGTGCTGCCAGACGGCATGGACGAGCGCGCGGTGAACTACCTGTTCAAAACGCCTGGTGGATCGCTCTATCACAGCGGCGATTCGCACTACTCCAACTACTATGCGAAGCACGGCAACGAGCATCACATCGACGTAGCGCTGGGATCGTACGGGGAAAACCCGCGCGGTATTACCGACAAAATGACCAGCGCCGATATGCTGCGCATGGCGGAAGCGCTCAACACCAAAGTCGTGATCCCATTCCACCACGATATCTGGTCAAACTTCCAGGCCGATCCACAGGAGATCCGCGTCCTGTGGGAAATGAAAAAAGATCGTCTGAAGTATGGCTTCAAGCCGTTTATCTGGCAGGTCGGCGGCAAATTTACCTGGCCGCTGGACAAAGATAACTTCGAATACCACTACCCGCGTGGTTTCGATGACTGCTTCACGATAGAACCCGATCTGCCGTTCAAATCGTTCCTGTAGTGGCGGAACTCAGGTTGCCAGGCGAGTCGCCTGGCAATTCTCTCATTTGCTTAGTATTTTCAGGCTATTTCAAATATCATCTTTTAAAATCAATTTATTTCGGAATAGCTCATGACGGAAGCGCAACGGCATCAAATTTTACTGGAACTCCTGGCGCAAACCGGCTTTGTCACCGTCGAACAAGTGATTGATCGCCTGGCGATCTCCCCAGCCACGGCGCGGCGTGACATCAACAAACTGGATGAGAGCGGGAAGCTCAAAAAAGTACGCAACGGTGCCGAGGCGATCAGCCAGCAGCGCCCACGCTGGACGCCGATGAATATCCATCAGGCGCAGAATCATGATGAAAAAGTGCGTATTGCGCGGGCGGCTTCGCAGCTGGTGAATCCGGGGGAAAGCGTGGTGATCAACTGCGGCTCCACGGCCTTTTTACTGGGCCGCGAGATGTGCGGGAAACAGGTGCAAATCATCACGAACTATCTGCCGCTGGCCAATTACCTGATCGACCAGGAGCATGAAAGCGTGGTGATCATGGGCGGCCAGTACAACAAAAGTCAGTCCATCACCCTCAGCCCACAGGACAGCGAAAACAGCCTGTATGCCGGGCACTGGATGTTTACCAGCGGTAAGGGCCTGACTGCCGACGGGCTGTACAAAACCGATATGCTGACGGCGATGGCGGAGCAGAATATGCTAAACGTTGTCGGAAAACTGGTGGTACTGGTCGACAGCAGCAAAGTAGGCGAGCGCGCCGGCATGCTGTTCAGCCGAGCAGAACAGATCGACATGGTGATCACCGGCAAAAACGCTAACCCTCAGATCCTGCAAAAACTGGAGGATCTGGGTGTCACCATCCTTCGCGTTTAGAGATGCTTTTGGAAAAAACCGGTCGTGGCATCCAGCGCCGTGGGCGTGATGCGATGCCCCACACCGGCTTCCCACAGGCAGGTCAGGTTTTTATCCAGCTCCTCACGCAACAACGCCTGCTGTAATCGGAATGTCTCGGCGGCAGGCACAATATCGTCTGCTTCGCCGTGCCAGAGCAGCAGAGGGCGGTCTGCCAGACGCGGTAAGGCGTGTGTCACGTCCCACTCCGCGAGGGTTGCCAGAACGCTTTCAACGTCCTGCGCCTGTGGCGGAAAGAGGGTCTGCGACAGAGAGGTAAAGTATCCCGACCCCATCAGGCTCGCTACGCATTTTACCTCCGGGTGGCGCGCCATAATGCCCAGCGCGGTCATCCCGCCCATCGACGCCCCCGCGACGGCAAGACGTTCATCGGCCACCAGCCCCGCCGCATAAAGCGCATCGCGAAGCCCAGCGAACTCCGTCAAACTGCCGTGTAATATTTGCCAGAACTGCCCTAACCGCGCCTGTTCATCACCTGTGAAACGCGCCCCATGCCCGGGTGCATCCGGCATCACCACGCGAAAACCCGCCTGCGCCAGCGCGACGGCAAAATAGCTGTAAACCAGTTTTGATGAGGTAAACCCATGATAAAAAATAATAACGGGTAAAGGTTGTTCACTTAATCCCGCCGGGAAAGCGTGTAGAACTTCATGGTCGCCAAGCCGCTGTGTCTTAAGTTCAATCATCGTCGATCCTCTTTCTAATGGGTGATTCATAATCTTGAGAACTGGATTACGCTTTCACGATATTTTCATTCGAAAATGACGTCACAGATAACAGTTTGGGAACATTCCCCCAAAATGAAATTCGCAGACATCTACACTATGGCTATCAGGAAACGAGATATGGTTATGCGCAGGTTCGCTGCTTTATTGCTGGTGCTGCTGTTAACAAGCTGTAGCGTGCTGGAAGGAACACCACAGCCCGCCCCGGCCGCCACCAGTTATCCTCAGGAAATTCGTCGTAATCAGACCGAAGGATTACAACGTATGGGTACCGTCAGTGTGCTGGTTCGTGGCTCACCGGCGGATGCGGAGGATGCAATAAAAGCGAAAGCTATCGCCGCAAAAGCAGATTACTACGTCATTATTATGGTGGATGAAACCATTATTACCGGACAGTGGTACTCGCAAGCCATTTTGTATCGCAAATAACTGTCAGGATTTAAACGACATTTACACTGCTTTGCGTCCATAGACGTTTTCCTGTCCACAATAAACTCCATGCCTGTGACAATGGAAGTGAGTTTATTTGCGAAGGATTGCCCGGCGGATACCGGAGACATGTGAAATGGAGCTGACAATGAAACGATCTCTTGCTTTGACCTCACTGCTGCTCTCAGCGGGGCTGATGAGCACAACCGCGCAGTCAGCCGAATTTGCCAGCGCTGATTGTGTCACAGGCTTAAATGAAATTGGCCTTATCTCCGTGAATAACATTTCAGGGAGCCCGCAAGACGTGGAACGTGTGATTGCATTTAAAGCGGATGAGCAGGGTGCTTCGTGGTATCGCATTGTCCAGATGCAGGAAGACCGATACGCCGACCAGTGGCGAGTACAAGCCATTCTTTACGCCTGACACAGCCCGATAAAAGCCACTTAATTTTAGTGGCTTTTGTATTTTTACCAATCTATTATCTTTAACGCTACCAAACAGAGACATCGATGTAACATTCTGTTACATAAAGTTGATAAATGTTAGCTCCGCTCTGCCGTTGAACTGCCATACCTTTTCAACAATGAGCAATTTATGATCAACTTTTTCCGCCGTTCAGGCCTTGGCGCAAAGCTATCGTTACTTACCGGCGTGAGTGTCGCAACGCTCTTTCTGCTGTTCACTTTTCTTCTGAGCCATAAAGCCAGCCAACAGCTGGAAGCACTGGCAGTGGAAGATCTTCATAACCAGTCCACCGGCATCGTGGATATGGTGCAGATGTTTAATACCAGCCTGAGTGAAGAAGTTGAGAGTTACACTAAACTCTTCGGCACCTTTCTGCCCCAGCCGCTCAGCATCGATCCCGGTCAGCTACGCGCCATCAATGGCCAGAACGCCCCCTTGCTGAAAGGCGGCGATACCGAACTGCATGAAAACAACAGCTTCTCCGACGACTTTATGAGTCGTACCGGCGCGATCTCAACCTTGTTTGTCCGCAGCGGCAACGACTTTGTACGCGTAGCAACCTCCCTGCGCAAAGAGAACGGTGAACGTGCGATCGGTACCGTGCTGGACAACTCCAGCGCCGCCTTCAACGCCGTCACCAAAGGCGACGTCTATCGCGGCCTGGCCCTGCTGTTTGGCAAGCGCTACATCACGCAGTACCAGCCGGTTAAAGATGCGAGCGGTCAGGTGATTGCAATCGTGTTTGTCGGCGTAGATATCAGCCATTCCTGGAATGTGATGCGCGATAAAATTCTTAATCGCCGCCTGGGCGACAGCGGTCACTTTTACGTCCTGGATCGCAGCAACGGCAAAACACGCGGGCAGTATCTGTTCCACGCCATCGAAGAGGGCCAACTGCCAAAATGGGATAGCGTACTCCAGCAGCAACTGCTGAGCGGAAAAGAGGGCACCGTCGAGCGCATCAGCGACGATGGCCGCACGCTGAAAATGGCCTATACGCCGCTGCCGGGCTGGAACTGGACGATTGTCGGTGAAGTGGATAAATCCGTACTGCTGGCGAACGTCAACGCCTTACGTGACCGCTTCCTGCTGGCAGGCGTCGTGCTCTCGGCGCTGTTCGCTGCCGCGTTTGTCATTATCATTCGCCGCTGGTTAACCCGCCCTCTGCGCGATGTGATTCACCTTGCCCGCCAGTACGCCGCAGGCGATCTGCGCGCCGAACTGCCCGTCAGCCGTCAGGATGAAGTAGGGCAACTGATCGGCGCGATTAACGGCATCGGCGGCGGGCTTCAGCAAATCGTGCACCAGGTGCGCGAAGCCGCAGGTGAGATTCACCTTGGCACCAACGCACTGGCAGCCGATGCGGGCGAAATCTCCGGGCAGATCAACAAACAGGCCAGCAGCGTTGAAGAAACCTCCGCGAGCATGGAGCAACTGGCGGCCACCGTGCAGCAAAATGCGGCGAACATGGAACAAACGCAGCAGCTGGTACGGGAAACATCGCGCGCTGTCCATCACGGCGGGGAAACGGTCGGTAACGCTGTCGCCACCATGGATGATATTCGCGACGCATCGAAACGTATCGAAGATATCACCCGCGTGATTGAGTCCATCGCGTTCCAGACCAATATTCTGGCGCTGAACGCTGCAGTAGAAGCCGCGCGCGCCGGTGAACACGGCAAAGGTTTTGCGGTGGTGGCGCAGGAGGTCCGGGCGCTGGCCGCGCGCAGTGCAAACGCCGTTAAAGAGATCGAGCAGCTTATCGGCGACACGCTGAAAAAGGTAAGCGAGGGCCACCAGCTGTCCGAGCAAACCCGGCAGGCGATGGACTCGATCATCGTGCATATCGATAACATCAACCAGCTGGTCACGGAGATTAACCACGCCTCGCACGAGCAGTCGGCGGGGATCCGTCAGGTCAATCTGGCGATGACCCACATCGGCGAAGCAACACATATTAACGCCGACCGCGTATCGCGCAGCGAGCAAACCGCACACACGCTGCGCGAGAAAGGTTCACACCTGACCGAGCTGGTGAGCCTGTTCCGCATGAAGGGTTAACCGACTCGCCCCGTGGCGCGCAGCAGCAGGTCGTTTTGCACCTGTTCGCTCAGCAGCGAGCCGCCGCGGGGATCCAGCATCATGCGACACCAGGCTTGCGCCACCGGCGGCGAGGCATGTCGCAACATCTGCGCCCCGGCCCCCAGTAAAAAGAGCTGCTGGGTAATTTCCCGGCCCTGAGCCTCCTGCGGTTTACGCAGTTTTTGCTGCAGCTGCCGCCAGCCACGATCAAAATGACGATCCTGACCTTTCACCTGCGCGAAGTCTTCGTGCAGCACATTAACAATGCCCGAATGTTTCGTCAGAACCCGCAGTACATCCAGGCACATGATGTTGCCCGACCCCTCCCAGATGCTGTTCACCGGCATTTCGCGGTACAGGCGCGGCAATTCGCTCTCTTCGCAATACCCGGCACCGCCCAGCACTTCCATCGCCTCGGCGACAAAGGGAATTCCGCCTTTGCACACGCTGAATTTCGCTGCGGGCGTAAAGAGCCGCGCCCATGCAGATTCTTGCGGATCTTCCCGACGATCCCAGGCGCGCGCCAGGCGGAAAAGCAGCGCCGTTTGCCCTTCGAGCTGGAGCGCCATCCGGCTCAGCACATCGCGCATCAGTGGCTGGTCGATAAGGTTTTTGCCAAACGTCTGTCGCTGATGGGCATGATACAACGCGACCGAGAGCGCGCGGCGCATCAGTCCGTGGCTGCCCAGCGCACAGTCAAAGCGCGTCAGGCCGCCCATCTTCAGGATCTGGCGCACACCCTCGCCCTCTTCGCCTAATAGCCAACCGGAGGCGTTCATAAACTCGACCTCACTGCTGGCGTTCGACCGGTTACCGAGCTTGTCTTTCAGGCGTTCCAGCCGGACGGCGTTGCGCTGCCCGTCAGGCAGAATGCGCGGAACGAAAAAGCACGACAGCCCACCGTGAGCCTGAGCCAGCACCAGATGGGCATCGCTTTGTGGCACAGAGAAAAACCATTTATGTCCTATCAGCCGATAGCTACCGTCGCTGCACTTCTCTGCCCGCGTGGTGTTGCTCAGCACATCGGACCCGCCCTGCTTTTCGGTCATTCCCATACCGATAAGCAGCCCACGCTTTTGCGCGCCGGACGCCAGATGCGGATCGTAGCGATCGCTCAACAGCGGCGAGAGCCAGTCGTGGAAGGGTTTGGGAAGGGATTGCTGGAGTAACGGCGTGGCGGCGAAGGTCATGGTGATGGGGCAAAGCGTTCCGGCCTCAACCTGCGCGTGGAGCACAAACCGCGCGGCGCGGGCGACAAACGCCCCTTTACGCACCTCCTCCTCCCACGCCAGATTGTGGACCCGATTAGCGCATAGCCCCTGCATCAGCAGATGCCACGCCGGATGGAAGCGCACATCGTCCAGCCGCTCCCCGCGCGGATCGTAACGTAACAGTTCCGGCGGATTGGCGTTTGCGAGGCGGCCCAGCTCCAGCGACTCCGCCGTTCCGAGCTGCTGGCCGATGCTGGCGAGAAATTCGCTATCCCATTCCGCCCCTTCGCGTGCCACCGCCTCACGCAGCGCGCAATCGGACAGAAAAAGATTGCTGTTCGACAGGGGTACAGGCTGATTGAAAACCGTGTGTGTCTGCCAGTGCATATGTCTCCCTCCTTCAATGGCAATGAAGGTAAGTATGGACAGACTGCACAACGGCTGCATGGGAGTCGGGTCACAAGGCGACGATCTGATTGAAATCGTTCGTGAAACAGGTCACACAATATAAGAATAAACTATTTCACGTCGGCCATTCTGTTGAATAATTTATTCTCATCTTCCGAGAGAGAATCATTATGCAATCTTCCCAACGTGCGCCGGATGCGCACAAGCGCGCTTTAATTGCAGGTTCGATTGGCAACTTCATCGAATGGTATGAATTCGCGGTGTACGGTTTTATGGCGACCGTCATTGCGAAGAACTTCTTCCAGCTGGAAGGTGAAGCGGGGATGACCAGCCTGATCCTCACCTACGCCTCATTTGCGATCGCGTTCTTCTTCCGCCCGCTGGGCGCAGTCGTTTTTGGCCGCATCGGCGACCGCATTGGCCGTAAGCCGACGCTGATTATCGTGCTGGTGCTGATGACGCTCGCGACGGCCGCTATCGGCATGGTGCCGGTTTACGCCAGCATCGGCATTGCCGCACCGCTGATCATTACCGGGCTGCGCATTTTACAGGGCCTGTTTGCGGGCGGCGAGTACGGCGGTGCCGTGTCGCTGATGACCGAATTCGCCCCGCGCGGCAAACGGGGGCTTTACGGCGCGTGGCAATCCTTTACCGTGGCACTTGGGTTGCTGGCAGGCGCTGGCATCGTCGCACTGCTTTCGGTCGTGATGACGCCGGACGCGCTGCATGACTGGGGCTGGCGTATTCCGTTCTTCCTCGCGCTGCCGATGGGCGTGGTCGCTCTATGGCTGCGCGTCAGCATGGAAGAGACGCCGAGTTTTGTGCATCAGAAGGAAAAACCGGTGGTCGCCGAAGCGCACACCGCTGCCACGCTGAAAGCAATTGTGATGGGGATTGGCCGTGTGATGGTCTGGTCAGCCGCCGGGTATACCTATCTGGTGATCATGCCGACCTATCTGCAATCCGCATTGCATACGGGCTTTAACCAGGCGCTGCTGATTGCGGTGATTTCGAATATCGGATTTGCGCTGACGATTATCCCGTCAGGAATCCTCAGTGACCGCATCGGGCGACGCACGGTGATGGTGATGGCGACCGCGCTGCTGCTGATCCTCGCCCTGCCGCTGCTGAAAATTTTGCAGGCAGAATCCAGCACCCTGGCGGTGAAAGCGATGGTGGTGTTAATTGCGGGCGGTCTGGTGGGGATGCTCGCGGGGCCAGGGCCTGCGATGCTGTCGGAGATGTTCCCGACGCGCGTGCGCTATACCGGGCTGGGTCTGGCCTATTCACTGTCTAACGCCATTTTTTCTGGCTGCGCGGGGTTGATTATCACCGGGTTGATCAAGCAGACGGGGAATCTGGATATTCCAGCGTATTACGTGATGGCGACGGCGGTGGTGAGCATTGTCGCGCTGATGACGCTGAATAAAGATGACCATTTGCGGTCTTTAGAAGAGTAGTTTTCGGCCGGGTGGCAGCTTCGCCTGACCCGGCCTGGACGTTTTTGTAGACCCGGTAAGCGAAGCGCTACCGGGCACAAAAAATCACCCGCGCTGACGCACCGCTTCGAACAGGCAAATACCCGTTGCCACAGACACGTTCAGAGACGAGACGCTGCCCGCCATCGGAATGCTGATCAGCTCGTCGCAATGCTCGCGCGTCAGACGGCGCATCCCTTCCCCTTCAGCACCCATCACCAGCGCCATGCGGCCGGTCATTTTGCTCTGATAAAGGGTATGGTCTGCTTCGCCAGCGGTGCCGACAATCCAGATGTTCTCTTCCTGCAGCTGACGCATGGTGCGCGCCAGGTTGGTCACGCGGATCAACGGCACGTTTTCTGCCGCGCCACAGGCGACTTTCTTCGCCGTAGCATTGAGCTGCGCAGAACGATCGCGCGGTACAATCACCGCATGTACGCCTGCCGCATCTGCACTACGCAGGCATGCGCCGAGGTTGTGCGGATCGGTCACGCCGTCGAGGATCAGGAAGAACGGGTTATCGAGCTGGGCGATCAGATCCGGCAGATCGTTTTCCTGATACTGACGGCCCGGTTTCGCACGCGCGATAATGCCCTGGTGAACGGCACCCTCGCTTTTTTCGTCGAGGAACTGGCGGCTCGCCAGTTGAATCACCACGCCCTGGGCTTCCAGCGCATGGATCAGCGGCAGCAGACGTTTATCCTCGCGGCCTTTCAGAATATACACTTCCTGAAAACGCTCCGGAGCGCGCTCCAGCAGGGCCTGCACCGCATGGATGCCGTAAATCATTTCACTCATTGATGGTTCTCATTAATTGCTTTTGCCGGGCAATTCTACGCTTGCCCGGCCGACAAAGGGTGAGGGAGTGTTACTCCGCCACTTTTTTCTTCGCAGCACGCTTCGCTTTGGTCGCGGCCGCTATTTTCTGGGTCTTAGCGGATGGTTTTTTCGCGCCTTTCTCTTTCTTCGCTTTGGGTGGTTTTGGCGCTGCTTTGCCTTTATCACCACGGAACGCGGCATCCGGCTCGAAGTTCACCTTTTTGCCCGCCTGACGACGTCTGCCGCCGGTTTTACCGTTCGACCCTTTTTTCGCTTTTTCGCGCTCGGTTTTACCGACGTTACGCGGAGCACGTTCGCTTGAGATCAGACTGAAATCAATCTTACGTTCGTCCATGTTAACGGCTTCCACCTTCACTTCCACGCGATCGCCCAGACGGTAAGTCTGGCCACCGGATTCACCCGTCAGGCGTTGACCAACCTGATCGTAGCGGTAGTAATCGTTATCCAGCGAGGAGACGTGGACCAGGCCGTCGATAAACAGCTCGTCGAGACGCACAAAGAAGCCAAAGCCGGTGACGCTGGCGATAACGCCTTTAAAGACATTGCCCACCTGATCCAGCATGAAGTCACACTTCAGCCAGTCCGCCACATCACGCGTTGCTTCGTCGGCGCGACGTTCGGCCATGGAACAGTGCTGGCCAAGCTGGAGCATCTCTTCCATGGAATAGTGGTAGCCGCCCGTTTCGGTGGTGTTGCCCTTATGCCCCTGCTCTTGCGCCAGCAGATATTTAATGGCGCGGTGCAGCGACAGATCCGGGTAACGACGAATCGGCGAGGTAAAGTGCGCATAAGACTGCAGCGCCAGGCCGAAGTGACCGCGGTTTTCCGGATCGTAAATCGCCTGTTTCATGGAGCGCAGCAGCATGGTTTGCAGCATTTCCGCATCCGGACGATCGCTGATGGACTCCAGCAGCTCAGCGTAATCGCGTGGCTCTGGTTTACTGCCACCCGGCAGCTCCAGGCCCAGCTCCGCCAGCACCGAACGGAACGCGGTAATCGCTTCGGTGGTCGGTTTATCGTGAATACGGAACAGCGCAGGCTCTTTGGCTTTCTCAACGAAACGCGCCGCCGAGATGTTTGCCAGGATCATGCACTCTTCAATCAGTTTGTGGGCATCGTTACGCTGCGTCTGCTCGATACGCTCGATACGACGTTCAGCGTTGAAGATAAACTTCGCCTCTTCGCTCTCAAAGGAGATCCCGCCGCGCTCTTCGCGCGCCTGATCCAGCACTTTGTAGAGGTTGTGCAGCTCTTCGATGTGTTTGACCAGCGGCGCATATTGCTCGCGCAGTTCCTGGTCGCCCTGCAGCATGTGCCAGACTTTGGTGTATGTCAGGCGCGCGTGCGAGCTCATCACCGCTTCATAGAATTTATAGCCGGTTAAGCGCCCTTTGGTGGAGATGGTCATTTCACAGACCATACACAGACGATCAACCTGCGGGTTCAGGGAGCACAGCCCGTTGGAGAGCACTTCCGGCAGCATTGGCACGACCTGCGACGGGAAGTACACGGATGTACCACGGCTGCGGGCTTCGCTGTCCAGCGGGGTGTTGGGGCGGACGTAATAGCTGACGTCAGCAATCGCCACCCACAAACGCCAGCCGCCGCCGCGTTTTTTCTCGCAGAAGACGGCGTCATCGAAGTCGCGGGCGTCTTCGCCATCAATGGTCACCAGCGGCAGATCGCGCAGATCCACGCGGCCAATTTTGGCCTCTTCCGGGACCTGCTCTTTCAGATCTTTGACCTGATTTTCAACCGCAGCCGGCCAGACGTAAGGGATTTCATGCGTACGCAGCGCCATATCTACGGCCATGCTGGTGCCCATGTTATCGCCGAGCACTTCCACGATCTTACCAATCGCTTTGGTGCGGCGCGTTGGACGCTGGGTGAGTTCGACCACCACCACAAAGCCCATGCGTGCGCCCATCACCTCTTCCGGCGGGATCAGGATGTCGAAGCTCAGACGGCTGTCGTCTGGCACTACAAAGCCCACGCCTGCATCGGTGAAGTAACGCCCGACGATCTGGCTGGTTTTGGGTACCAGCACGCGAACGACGCGTGCTTCGCGGCGGCCCTTGCGGTCAGCCCCTAAAGGCTGCGCCAGAATCTGATCGCCGTGGATGCACATTTTCATCTGTTCAGAGGACAGATACAGGTCGTCTTTGCGGCCTTCGACGCGCAGGAAGCCGAAACCATCGCGATGGCCGATGACGGTGCCTTTGAGCAGGTCGAGACGTTCCGGCAGCGCGTAGCACTGGCGACGCGTAAAGACCAGCTGGCCATCACGCTCCATGGCGCGCAGGCGGCGACGAAGGGCTTCAATTTGCTCTTCGCCTTCAATGTTTAATTCAACGGCAAGTTCTTCACGATTGGCGGGCTTTTCGCGTTTTGTTAAGTGTTCGATGATGAACTCGCGGCTTGGGATAGGATTCGCGTACTTTTCTGCTTCGCGTTCCTGGAAAGGATCATGTGACATGTCGGTTCCTCCGTTGTCAGCTCCGGTGGAAATTTTCTTCATTCCACCAGCAATAATTTATATAGCGGTTGATTCTCTTCAACCAAATCGGCCAGCGTGTAGTTATCCAGTTCCTTGAGAAAACTTTGCACAGCCGTAGAAAGCGCCTTTTTCAGGCGGCAAGCGGGGGTGATGTGGCAGAAGTCGCTGCTGCAGTTCACCAGAGTTAATGGCTCCAGTTCACGTACCACATCTCCAACACGAATACTCTGCGCAGGTTTTCCGAGACGAATCCCCCCGTTTTTCCCGCGGACGGCAGTTACGTATCCCGCACGGCTAAGTTGATTGATTATTTTGACCATATGATTACGGGACACGCCGTACACCTCTGTCACCTCAGAGATACTGGTCATCTGTCCTTGTGGCAACGACGCCATGTAAATCAGCGCACGTAAGCCGTAATCGGTGAAACTCGTTAACTGCACATCAACCTCAGGAAAAGGGAAAAACGCGGTCTAACCGCAGAGATATTCACTATTGATGATAAACCAGCCAGATACTTAGCGGCTAATTTATTTGACTGAAAGGGGGAAAGAGGAACTAAAAAGCCGGATACGCGTTGCTTATCCGGCTTAAGAAGCGTTTTGTAGGCCTGGCAAGCATAGCGCCGCCAGGCAGAACGAGGTTTATGCGTCGAACGGGTCGCGCAGAATCATCGTTTCGGTACGGTCAGGGCCGGTAGAGATAATATCGATCGGCACTTCGGTCAGTTCTTCAATACGCTTGATGTAGTCCAGCGCGGCTTTCGGCAGACCGCTACGCTCTTTCACACCAAAGGTGGTTTCGGACCAGCCTGGCATGGTTTCGTAAATCGGCTCGATACCTTCCCAGTCGTCAGCGGCCAGCGGAGTGGTGGTCACTTCGCGGCCATCTGGCATACGGTAGCCCACGCAGATTTTCACTTCTTTCAGGCCGTCCAGCACGTCCAGCTTGGTCAGGCAGAAGCCAGACAGGGAGTTGATCTGCACTGCACGACGCACTGCAACCGCATCCAGCCAGCCGGTACGACGACGACGACCGGTGGTCGCGCCAAACTCGTTACCTTGCTTGCACAGGAACTCGCCGATGTCATCAAACAGCTCAGTCGGGAACGGACCTGCACCAACGCGAGTGGAGTAAGCTTTGATGATACCCAGCACGTAATCCACATAACGTGGACCCAGACCGGAGCCAGTCGCCACGCCACCCGCGGTGGTGTTAGAGGAGGTCACGTACGGATAGGTACCGTGGTCGATATCCAGCAGCGTACCCTGCGCGCCTTCGAACATGACGAAATCGCCACGTTTGCGCGCCTGGTCCAGCAGGTCAGACACATCCACAACCATACCGGTCAGGATGTCAGCAACCGCCATGACATCATCCAGCACTTTCTGGTAGTCAACGGCGTCTACTTTGTAGAAGTTCACCAGCTGGAAGTTGTGATATTCCATCACTTCTTTCAGTTTTTCAGCGAAGGTGGCTTTGTCGAACAGGTCGCCAACGCGCAGACCGCGACGAGCAACTTTATCTTCGTAAGCAGGGCCGATACCACGGCCGGTGGTGCCGATAGCTTTCGCGCCACGTGCTTTTTCGCGCGCCACGTCCAGTGCGACGTGATAGTCGAGGATCAGCGGGCAGGCTTCGGAGAGCAGCAGACGCTCACGAACCGGGATACCACGGTCTTCCAGGCCTTTCATCTCTTTCATCAGCGCAGCAGGAGACAGCACAACACCGTTACCGATGATGCTGGTCACATTTTCACGAAGAATGCCTGATGGAATAAGATGGAGGACGGTTTTTTCACCGTTGATTACGAGAGTATGGCCTGCGTTGTGACCACCCTGATAGCGTACAACATATTTAGCACGTTCAGTCAGAAGATCGACAATCTTCCCTTTACCTTCGTCACCCCATTGGGTGCCCAGTACGACAACGTTGTTACCCATTTTTCAAAATCACCGATTGCTTAAAAATGGATTCTACCACCGCTTTTTCAGAGTTACAGCACTTTTTGCCCTCAATATAATGCAAATCCGACCACTTTTTGATCAGCCAATCGTTTTCCTCAACATGTAGTAGATCACCACTCCTGCAACCACAAGACCCCCGCCAAAACGACGTAAAATATTATCCGGCAGTTGGGTCATGGTGGCGATCATTCGACGCCAGGCGCGCGGATAAAGCATCGGGCCAAGGCCTTCGAGCACCAAAACCAGAGCAAGCGCCAGCAAGATGGTGGAATTCATTTTAGCTCCTGATAAAAGAAAACCACCGCTCCGTTGAGAGCGGTGGTTTGATAACTCAAACGAGAAGGAGTTTATCGCGTGGCGTTGCCTGGCGTCTTCATATAACGGAAGAAATCGCTGTCAGGACTGAGCACCATCACATCCTGGTTGCTCTGGAAGCTGTTTTCATACGCACGCAGGCTACGGATAAAGGCATAGAAATCCGGATCCTGGCTAAATGCATCGGCAAACAGTTTCGCGGCTTCCGCATCGCCTTCACCGCGCATAATGCGGCCCTGACGTTCGGATTCTGCCAGCGTTTTCGTCACTTCATAGTCCGCTGTCGCACGCAGTTTCTCAGCTTCTTCCTGACCCTGTGAACGGTGGCGACGGGCAACCGCTTCACGCTCAGCGCGCATACGGTTGTAAATCGCTTCGGACACTTCCGCAGGCAGGTTGATCTGCTTGATACGCACATCGACCACTTCGATACCTAACGCCGCCATACTGTTCGGGTTGATCACCGGCACTTTGCCGTTGGTTTCAGCCTGAACACGCTCAGCCGCTTTAGCAATCGCATCGTCCGCTGCTGGCGTCGCAACTTCGTCTTCCGTGCCCGCAGTACCGGAGTTCAGCGCATCACGCACTTCCAGGGTCAGACGACCACGGGAGTCGGTCACGATGTCTTTCACATCCAGACGACCAATTTCAGAACGCAGACGGTCAGAGAACTTACGTTTCAGCAGCACTTCGGCCTGAGAAACGTCACCGCCGCCGGTTGCCAGGTAGTAACGGCTGAAGTCGCTGATACGCCATTTGATGTAAGAATCGACGATCAGGTCTTTTTTCTCTTTAGTGACAAAACGATCGGCCTGGTTATCCATCGTCTGGATACGAGCGTCGAGCATTTTCACTGATTCAATCATCGGGAGCTTGAAGTGCAGACCCGGTTCAAAGACCAGCGGTTTGTTTTCATCGTCACGAAGGACTTTACCGAAACGCATGGTAATCCCGCGCTCGCCCTCTTTCACCACAAAGATGGAGGTATAAAGTACGACCAGCGCAATGATGATAATCGCAATAACTGACTTACGCATCGTTATTCCCCCTGACGCTGGCTGTCGTTACGCTGTGCGTTGGCACGGCGTTGGTCCATGATGTCACCATCGCTTGAAGAAGACGTGGTATTGGCGCTGGAATTGCTGCTGGATGCCGGAGGCAGACGCAGCAGATTGTTTGCTCCGCTGTTATCCTGTTTTGCCGCAGGCGCATTACCGCCTTTCAGCATCTGGTCCAGCGGTAGCACCATCAGGTTGCCACCTTTGTTGTCGTTCACCAGCACTTTACGGGTGTGGCTCAACACTTTCTCCATGGTCTCGATATACAGACGCTCACGGGTAATTTCCGGGGCAGCTTTATATTCCGGCAGGAGCTTCGCGAAGCGAGCCACTTCACCCTGGGCTTCCAGGATGGTCTGAGTCTTATACGCACGCGCCTCTTCGAGGATACGCTGCGCCTGACCGTTGGCACGAGGCTGAACTTCGTTGGTGTAAGCTTCAGCTTCACGGATGTATTGCTGTTCGTTTTCACGCGCGGCAATTGCATCATCGAAAGCGGCCTTAACCTCTTCCGGCGGACGAGCGGCCTGGAAGTTGACGTCCAGCAGGGTGATACCCATGTTGTACGGACGGATGGTCTCTTCCAGCTCGCGCTGGGTATCGCTACGAATAACGGTACGACCTTCGGTCAGGATACGGTCCATGGTGTATTTACCGATCACGCCACGCAGGGCGCTGTCGGTAGCCTGACGCAGACTGTCGTCGGCGCTGGTCACACTGAACAGATAGTGCTGCGGATCGGTGACGCGGTACTGCACGTTCATCTCAACGCGCACCACGTTCTCGTCAGAGGTCAGCATCACGCCAGACGCCGCCAGTTCGCGTACCGATTCCACGTTTACCGCAGTCACGTTATCCACGAACGTTGGCTTCCAGTTCAGGCCCGGCTCAACCAGATGGCTAAACTTACCGAAACGAGTGACCACACCGCGCTCAGCTTCTTTAATGGTGTAGAACCCGCTGGCAGCCCAAATGATGACCACAGCAGCAGCAACAATGCTCACTACGCGGCCACCCATGTGCGGGCGCGGACCCTGAGTGGAATTTCCACCCGAGCCAGAACCTTTACCTGTACCGAAACCACCAAGCTTTTTGCTCAGCTTGCGAAAGATATCGTCCAGATCAGGAGGCCCCTGCTCGCGACCACCTTTGTTGCCATTTCCCCCAGAGTTGCCGCCTTGATTATTGCTGCTTCCCCACGGGTCGCGGTCTTGTCCGTTATTACCGGGCTGATTCCACGCCATGTATATGCTCCATATTTGTTATGCAAGGGCGAATTTTCAGGCTCGTGCACCTTTATCTGGTCAGACGACGTAGTCCACCAGCGTAGGTTCTTGTTTACAGAGGCGACGCCAGTCAACGATCGGCATACGCACCTGCATCCCCACGCTGCCGTCATCCTCCATCCACTCTTTTTCTATCGCCTGAAGCTGATAAAACCGGCTGCGCAGCCTGCCTTCCTGTGGCGGCAGACGCAGCGTGTGCTGAGCCACCTCACCAGAAAGACGTTCTGTCAAAGCCTGGAAAAGTAGTGGCACACCGACACCGGTCTGAGCGGAAAGCCAGACCCGAATCGGTTTGTTCTCTTCATCTCGGTCAATACGCGGCTCGAAATCGTCCAGCATATCGATTTTGTTCATCACCAGAAGCGTTGGGATCTCGTGCGCATCGATCTCTTCGAGCACGGTATTCACAGCGTCGATGTTTTCCTGCACACGAACATCCGCAGCGTCGATGATATGCAGCAGCAGCGTCGCCTGACGCGTCTCCTGCAGTGTGGCTTTAAACGCGGCCACCAAGTCGTGTGGCAAATGACGAATAAACCCTACGGTATCCGCCAGCACTGTTTCACCCACATCCGCAACGTCAATGCGACGCAGCGTCGGGTCAAGGGTCGCAAACAACTGGTCTGCGGCATAAACCTTGGCCTCAGTGATCTGGTTAAACAGGGTGGATTTACCGGCGTTGGTATACCCCACCAGCGACACCGTTGGGATGTCAGCTTTGGTTCGCGAACGACGTCCTTGCTCACGCTGTTTTTCAACTCTTGCCAGACGTGAGAGGATCTGGGTAATACGGCCGCGCAGCAGTCGACGGTCGGTTTCGAGCTGGGTTTCACCCGGACCGCGTAAACCAATCCCGCCTTTTTGCCTTTCAAGGTGGGTCCAGCCGCGCACAAGACGCGTGGCCAGATGACGCAATTGCGCCAGCTCAACCTGCAATTTCCCCTCGTGGGTACGTGCACGTTGAGCAAAAATGTCTAAAATCAGTCCGGTACGGTCGATAACACGACATTCGCACAGGGCTTCCAGGTTACGCTCTTGAGCCGGAGATAGCGCATGGTCAAACAGCACGACGGACGCGCCGGTTGCTTTTACGGCTTCCGCAATTTCGACTGCTTTACCTTCACCAACAAAAAACTTTGGGTGCGGCGCTTTACGGCTACCGGTAATCACCTGTAATGCTTCGACACCGGCGGAAGAGACCAGAGCTTCAAACTCCTGGAGATCTTCCATATCTTTGTCTTGCGTAAAATAGATGTGTACCAGTACCGCATGCTCGCCGGCATCATAACGGTCAAACAAGCGTATTATCCTCAAAATAAATCAGCGGGGAACGCAGAAACCTGGCTCCCCGTGTGGAAAAACAGCCCGTTACCTTATTCGGTTTCTTCGCTGTCCTGCGCAGGAGCAGAAGAGCCCTGTGCGTTGCTGCCATGATGGTAGTTACTACCGGTGCCGCCGCCAGCGTTGTTGCTGTGATGAGATACTGGACGAGACGGAACAACAGTAGAGATAGCGTGCTTATAAACCATCTGGCTGACCGTGTTTTTCAACAGGATCACGAACTGATCGAAAGACTCAATCTGACCTTGCAGCTTAATACCATTCACCAAATAAATAGAAACTGGAACACGTTCACGACGCAATGCGTTCAGAAACGGATCTTGTAAAGATTGCCCCTTAGCCATTCTATCTTTTCCTTATATGCTTGTTATGTACTTAGAACCTTGCGATTCTGAAAAATTGCGCACGATACGACTTAATTGTACACATTCAGTCTGCGATAGCACCCACAACCTGTAAAACTTCATTGTACGCCTGGTCTGGCTTCTCACTGTCTAACCAGTGGATACCGTCCCAACCGCGCAACCAGGTTATCTGGCGTTTCGCTAACTGTCTGGTGGCGCAAACACCTCGATAAACCATTTCATCGTATGAGATCTCACCTTCAATGTATGACCACATCTGGCGGTATCCGACACAACGAATGGAAGGCATGTCCGTATGCAAATCTCCGCGAGCAAATAGCGCCCGCACTTCTGCTTCAAAACCTGAAGCTAACATCTGATGAAAACGCTGCTCAATTCGTTGATGGAGCAGTTCACGGCTCGCCGGGGCGATGGCGAACTGATGCACCTGATACGGCAGAGCCTCTCCTGACGTTTGCGTCAGTTCCGTTAAAGTTTTACCCGAAATGAAAAAAACTTCCAGTGCCCGGGAAAGCCTTTGCGGATCATTTGGATGAATCCGTGCTGCGGCAACCGGGTCAATTTCCTCCAGCTGCTTGTGCAACGGGCCCCATCCCTGCTCTGCCGCCTGCTGCTCAATTCTGGCTCTCACCTCAGGGTCTGCGGATGGCAAGGGTGATAACCCTTCCAGCAGCGCCTTGAAGTAGAGCATGGTACCGCCAACTAACAACGGTATCCGGCCCGCTGCGGTGATCTCGGCCATTTGCGCCAGCGCATCGCGGCGGAAATCCGCTGCGGAGTACGCCTGCGACGGGTCGAGAATATCCAGCAGTCGGTGCGGTGCCGCGCGCAGTTCTTCTGCGTCTGGCTTCGCCGTGCCGATATCCATCCCTTGATAAATAAGGGCGGAATCGACGCTAATCAACTCTACTGGCAAAACTTTACGTAGCTCAATGGCTAACGCGGTTTTACCCGAGGCCGTTGGGCCCATTAAAAAAATCGCCTTTGGCAGGCTCGCCTTACTCACATCACTCATTTTTCAGGGCATTCATCGCCGAATCTAAATCAACACGTTGCAATAAACCACCCGGCGGTGCTTTGACCAAATGAGGGCAAAGACGTTCAACTTCGGCCAATACGGTAATGGCTTGCGCCATATTCCACGGATGATGGTCACTCGCTAAATGACGGGCGATCCACTGCGCGGTATTGGTGGCATCAAAGGTCGTTTGCTGCGCCAGGTAGCCTATCAGTTCAGGAATCAAGTTTTGTAAATTTTGTTGGCGTAAGGGTAAAGGCACCGCGCGAATCGTCACATGATGTGCCTCTAACACAAATTCGATGCCCATTTCCGCCAACAGCGCTTTCGCACGGTTTAAAAGGCCGGCTTCGTCCGCTGAAATTTTGAGTCGAACCGGAATCAACAGCGGCTGAGCACATGCCGCATTTGCCCCCGGCGTCAGCTGTGCCTGCTTCAGCCAGCGCTCCGCAACCGGTAACGCCAGCAGAGCCAGTTTCCCGTCACGCTCCAGCAGCGCCATATCCGGCGCAATGATGGTTAACACCCGACCAAAACTTTGGCTGTGGCCTTCCAGTGTGGGGGCCGCTGGCGCCACGGGCTCTTTGCGCTCTACGGCTGGAGTATCCAGCAATTTGCTATAAAGCGCACCCTGCTGCTTTTGATAACCCGGCGCATGAGGGTAATTCGCCCCGCTCGGGCGCGGTGCCGGGCTGGTCGAGGAATAGCGCGGGGTTTCGGGTTCACGGGCAACGGCGGGTTCTGCAAACTGGTTACGGCCAGCCGCCACGCGGTTTTCCGGGATCGGACGCGGCGCGGCGCTCTCTTCTTCCAGCGGTAATACCGCTTCCGCCTGCTGCTGTAAAACGCTCAGTACGCCCTGATAGATAAAATCATGGACCAGACGCGACTGATGGAAACGCACTTCATGCTTGGCAGGATGTACGTTGACATCCACCTGATGCGGATCGATTTCAAGATAGAGAACAAACGCAGGCTGCTGATCCGCGCCGAGTTTATCTTCACAGGCCTGGCGGATCGCATGGTTGATCAGACGGTCGCGCATCATGCGGCCATTGACGTAACAATACTGGATTTCCGCCAACGCCGCGTTCATGGATTTTGGATCGGCCACCCAGCCGCGCATCGCGAGATCGCCGTGCTGCCATTCAATTGCCAGCGCCTGTTCCAAAAAGCCAGTTCCGCAAATCGCCCCTAAGCGACGCTCTTTCTGCCCGCCTTCCGCAACGGCGCGATACTGGCGCATCACTTTGCCGTTGTGACTCAGGTTGATCGTCACGTCAAAACGCGCCAGCGCGATGCGGCGAATGATTTCGTCGATGTGGCCAAATTCGGTTTTTTCGGTGCGCATAAACTTGCGCCGCGCCGGGGTGTTGTAGAACAGGTCCAGCACTTCCAGCGTGGTGCCCACCGGATGCGCGGCGGGTTTGACGGTCACGTCCATGTCGCGCCCTTCCGCGTATGCCTGCCAGGCTTCCTGCTGTTCGGCGGTGCGGGAGGTGAGCGTCAGACGCGAAACGGAGCTGATACTGGCCAGCGCTTCGCCGCGAAAACCGAGGCTGATAATGGCTTCCAGATCGTCGAGAGAGGCAATTTTACTGGTGGCGTGACGCGCCAGCGCCAGCGCCAGCTCGTCTTTTTTAATCCCACAGCCGTTGTCGCGAATGCGGATAAGTTTGGCGCCGCCGCGTTCAATATCAATATCGATGCGGGTGGCTCCCGCATCAAGACTGTTTTCAACCAGCTCTTTCACGACCGATGCAGGACGCTCCACCACCTCGCCGGCGGCGATTTGGTTCGCAAGCTGCGGCGGCAGAACCTGAATCGGCATGATCTCTCCTTAGTTGGTCGCGCTCATGTCGCCAGGCAGGGCGGCGCTGGCGGTTTGACCCGCGCCCCCTTGTGGCGCTGACTGGAGCGGATGCGCGGCAAAATAGTTGCGCAGACCGTTATAAATCGCATCGGCAATTTGCTGCTGATAGCTGTCGCTGCCCAGCAGGCGCTCTTCGCCGTTATTGGTGATAAAGCCGGTTTCGACCAGAATCGACGGGATATCCGGTGAGCGCAACACCCCTAAACTCGCATGCTCAGGACGGCGTTTATGAATCGCACCGACGCGCTGAAGCTGGCTAATCACGTTCGTCGCCACATCATACCCGACGCGCTGAGAATGGCCGAATTGTAAATCCAGTACCGCCTGGCTGAGGTACGGGTCGGACTGGCTGTTCGCCAGTACGTCACCTGCGCCGCCGAGCAGTTCAGACTGTTTCTCATGCTCCTCGAGCCAGTTCGCCATTTCGCTGTTCGCACGACGATTTGACAGCACCCACACCGATGCACCGGTCGCGCTGCGATTCGGCGCGGCATCCGCGTGAATCGACACCAGGAAGTTGGCATTTTGCTTACGCGCCACGTCGGAACGCCCCATCACAGAGATAAAGTAGTCACCGTCGCGGGTCATGACGCCTTTAAACATCGGATCGTCATTCAGCAACGCCCGCAGCTTACGCGCAATCGAAATCGTGACGTTTTTCTCCTGCGTACCGCCCGGCCCAATCGCGCCAGGGTCCTGTCCGCCGTGACCGGCATCAATGGCAATGATCACTCTCTCATCGGACGACACCGCACGGGCGCGCGCCGCAGGACGCGTCACAGTATTGCTGCTGGTGACGCTGGTAAGACGATCGTTTTGCGCTTTGAACGGATTCCGCGCCGGTTCAGAAGGACGCGGCGCGACCACCGGCTGCTCTACACGTTGTGCCACGACGGGCGCTGGCGGCGGAGGGGGCGGCGGCGGAACATCGGCATTGATGGTAAAGACCACGGTGTAGTTAGCACCATTTTGCTGCTTCACCGCACGGGTTTTGCCGTTTTGCGTCAGATCCACAACCAGTCTCAGGGACTGAGGATCTTTTGCATTGCCGGAGCGAATACTTTTCACCAGGTTATTCCCGCTAAACTGCAGCGGTAGCCCCTGGATCACGCCGGTCTGTTTGATATCCAGCGCAACGCTACGTTTATCAACCTGGGTAAAGGCGTAATCGGGATCGCCCATAAAACTGAAGGTGATACGCGCCTGCGCATCACCGTTGGACACCTGAATGTCCGATAAGCTCGCCGCACCGGCCTGCGCGCACAGCAGCACCGTGGCGGTCAACAACCAACCTTTAACGCGATTAATCATCCCGTTATCCCTTCATTCAGCTGGCAAAACGAGCCAGCAAGGAACAGCCTGATGAGGAAACTGCACTGATGCGTGCCTCACGCCCTTGCGCCTGGTAATCTAAGTGAATTTCGACATCCGGGTCAGGCAACACACCCGCACCTTGTTGCGGCCACTCCACCAGGCAAATGGCATCGTTGGCGAAATAGTCACGGATACCCATAAATTCCAGCTCCTCTGGGTCCGCAAGACGGTAAAGATCAAAGTGATATACCATCAGATTGTCGAGCGTATAGGGTTCGACCAGGGTATAGGTCGGGCTTTTCACATTCCCTTTGTGGCCTAGCGCCTGTAAAAAACCCCGGCTGAAGGTGGTTTTACCCGCGCCCAAATCACCGTACAGATAGATGACGGTGGCACCGTCACAGGCCAGTGCCAGGCGCTTGCCGAGATCCAAAGTTGCCTGCTCGTCGGGTAAAGCAATCACACGATTAGTCATTTTCTACGTCAATCACATCCGGGTTAACAACACGCCGCAGCGTGTCAAAAAGATCGGTGGCCAGCATGCCGCGCGTTCCGTACTGCGCCGCCACTCTGTCAGCGGCGGCACCGTGCGCCACGCAGCCTGCAATAGCTGCATCATAAGGGGTAAGTTTCTGTCCAAGCAACGCGCTGATAATGCCGGAGAGCACATCACCCATTCCGCCACTTGCCATTCCCGCATTGCCCGCGTCGATAATGCCCAACGCGCCAGATTCACAGGCCACTATCGTGCCTGCCCCTTTCAGAACCGCAACACCCCCATAACGTTTTACCAGACGCTGCGCAGAAAGTAAGCGATCGCTTTCAATTTCTGCGACGCTGCAGTTAAGCAGCCGCGCGGCTTCGCCGGGGTGTGGCGTCAGGATGCGATTGTGACGTTTATCAGGATTGATTGCCAGAAGGTTCAGCGCGTCGGCATCCCACAGCATCGGTTTACGGCAATTCTCGACTTTCTGTAGCGCTTTTTTGCCCCAATCCTGTTGACCCAGCCCCGGGCCTATCGCCACCACGTCCGCCCAGGCCAGGCTCTCTTCAAGAGAGTGCGGCGTGAGTTCGCTGACCATCAATTCAGGGCGAGCGGTAATTAACGGCGGGATGTTTTCGTTGCGAGTGAGCACTCGCACCAGACCCGCGCCCGCCCGCAGAGCGGCCTCTCCGGTCATGCGAATCGCCCCTGCCGTGCCGTGATCGCCACCGATGATCACCAGTTTCCCGTGATCGCCTTTGTGGGACGTCGGACGGCGCGGCGGCAGCCACTGCGCAAGCTGGGAAGCATCAAAACGGGAAAGCGACGTCTCCTGGCCCGCAAGCCAGCTATCCAGGCCGAGCGCATGATGGTGAAGCGTCCCCACCACATCGCGCGCTTTGCCGGTCAACAATCCAGGTTTAAGGGCGATAAAGGTCACGGTAGCCGTGGCGTGAATCACCGCGCCGGGCGTCGCGCCCGTTTGCGCCAGCAGGCCCGAAGGAATATCCAGGGCGATTACGGGAGCGGGATGGGTGTTGGCATGTTCAATCAGTGTCGCAACGTTGTCGCGCGGAGTCTGGTTCAGCCCTGTACCGAGTAAACCATCAATAATCAGATCGATACCCTCTGGCCAGACGATATCCGAAGCATGGATCACGCCACCGGCGTTCAGCCAGGCATCCCGGGCTTCGCTCGCCTCTTCTGGCAACGGTTTGTCGCTCTCCAGTGCCAGCAGGGTCACATTCAGGCCAGCGGCGGCGGCCAGTCGGGCCACAACGTAGCCATCGCCGCCGTTATTGCCGTGTCCGCAAAGAATCAACCAATGAGTGGCGTGCGGATAGGTTTCACGCGCAACGCGAAACGCCGCTTCGCCCGCGCGAAGCATTAGTTCATACAGGGAAATGCCCAGGCTATCTGCCGCCTCTTTTTCAGCGCGTCGCAGGTCATCCGCAGGCCAAATGGAATGTGGTATACTTGCGGGGATTTTCTTCACCGTATGGTCCGTCATGTCACAGCCCCTCGATCTCAATCAATTAGCGCAAAACATTAAACAATGGGGCGCTGAGCTTGGCTTTCAGAAAGTCGGTATCACCGATACTGATCTTTCCGCGAGCGAGCCAAAACTACAGGCCTGGCTGGACAAACAATACCACGGCGAAATGGAGTGGATGGCGCGTCACGGGATGATGCGCGCCCGGCCCCACGAGCTTTTACCGGGTACCCTGCGCGTCATTAGCGTTCGCATGAACTACCTCCCCGCTAACGCGGCGTTTGCCCGCACGCTGAAAGATCCCTCCCTGGGTTACGTCAGCCGATATGCGCTTGGGCGTGATTATCATAAGCTTCTGCGTAACCGCTTAAAAAAACTCGGGGAAACTATCCAGCAGCACTGCGGCTCGCTGAATTTTAGACCTTTTGTCGACTCTGCGCCTATTCTTGAGCGCCCTATCGCTGAAAAAGCCGGGCTTGGCTGGACAGGTAAGCACTCACTTATTCTCAGCCGCGACGCAGGCTCATTCTTCTTTCTCGGTGAATTGCTGATTGATTTGCCGCTGCCGGTCGACGGCCCGGTCGAAGAAGGGTGTGGTCGCTGCGTGGCGTGCATGACCATCTGTCCGACGGGAGCGATTGTCGAGCCTTACACTGTGGATGCACGCCGCTGCATCTCGTATCTCACCATCGAACTCGAAGGGGCGATCCCCGAAGAGTTCCGCCCGCTGATTGGCAATCGAATTTATGGCTGTGACGACTGTCAGCTCATCTGCCCCTGGAATCGCTACTCGCAACTCACGGATGAAGACGATTTTAGTCCGCGTAAAGCGTTACATGCGCCGAAACTGACGGAGCTGTTTGCCTGGGACGAACCGTATTTCCTCAGGATCACCGAAGGTTCGGCGATTCGACGTATCGGCCATCTGCGCTGGCTGAGAAATATTGCCGTTGCGCTGGGAAATGCTCCCTGGGACGAGGCCAATATTCTGGCGCTTGAAAAGCGCAGAGGTGAGCACCCACTTCTCGACGAACACATAGAATGGGCGATTGCGCAGCAAATTGAGAAGCGAAACGCCTGTGTAGTCGACGTGCAATTACCTCAGAAAAAACGTCTGGTGAGAGTGATCGAAAAGGGGCTTGTGCGCGACGCCTGAACTATTCACAGCCTGTGAATAAAATCATGAAGTCAGCAACCATCGGGCTTTGCAGAGAGGTCAAGAGATCTCAATAACATTTTGAAATGATATTTTTATCTTTATATTCAATTAGTTATGAATATACCGTTCACCCTGCGAAGGTTTTTGGGCTTTTAGCAAAATAGTGGGATCTGTGGATAACTCTGTTCACAAGAGTTTGTCAGAAACAAAAGAAAGCGTCCCCAACGAAGCACTTCGCTGTGGATAAACTGGGTATGAAGAAGAATTTGGAGCGGGAAACGAGACTCGAACTCGCGACCCCGACCTTGGCAAGGTCGTGCTCTACCAACTGAGCTATTCCCGCTTGGGTGGTGCGTACATCTTGCGATACTTTTCAAATTTGGAGCGGGAAACGAGACTCGAACTCGCGACCCCGACCTTGGCAAGGTCGTGCTCTACCAACTGAGCTATTCCCGCAAAAATTTGTTGCTGTCGTAACGTGTAATTCTCTGTCGTTACGGGAGGCGCATTATACGAGAAATCCTTTTAGCTGCAACCCCCCTGAAAGCGATTTTTTTGAAATCCTGTTCAAGTGCCTAATTAATCGGCAAGCTGCACAATTTAACGGCAAAAACCCGGCTGCGCAAGCGCGCCGGGCAGCAAACTTACAACTTAATAAAGTTTTCGCGGTAATACGCCAGCTCAGCCACCGACTCACGAATATCGTCCATCGCCTGATGGGTGCCCTGCTTTTTGAAGCCATCCAGAATTTCCGGTTTCCAGCGACGCGCCAGCTCTTTCAGGGTGCTCACATCCAGATAACGGTAATGGAAATAGGCTTCAAGCTCCGGCATGTACTTAAACAGGAAGCGGCGATCCTGCCCGATGCTGTTACCGCAGATCGGTGATTTACCCGCAGGCACCCACTGTTTCAGAAACTCAATGGTCGCCAGCTCCGCGTCGCGATCGCCCTGGGTGCTGGCTTTCACACGCTCTACCAGTCCGCTGCCGGTATGGGTACGCACGTTCCAGTCGTCCATCAGCGCCAGCTGTTCGTCAGACTGATGTACCGCAATGGTCGGGCCTTCCGCCAGAATGTTCAGGTTGGCATCGGTCACCAGCGTTGCGATCTCAATGATGCGATCGCGCTCGGGATCCAGACCGGTCATTTCAAGATCAATCCAAATCAGGTTGTTTTCATCCGCGCTCATGTTATTTTCCACCCTTCTCGCATAACCGGCAGTAGCAGGTTAACTAGTATTAATTAGTGTGTATCATAGAGGTTTTGCCCGATACGGGCGACCAGGAGTCAGCACGATTGAGTAAAAATAAACTCTCCAAAGGGCAACAGCGCCGTGTGAGTGCCAACCATCAGCGCCGTCTTAAGACCACTTCGGAGAAACCCGATTACGACGACAACCTGTTTGGTGAAACGACCGAAGGCATGGTAATCAGCCGTTTCGGCATGCACGCCGATGTGGAAGCCGCCGACGGTAGCGTCCACCGCTGCAACATTCGTCGCACCATCCGTTCACTGGTGACCGGTGACCGCGTGGTATGGCGTCCAGGCAAAGCGGCGTCCGAAGGTGTCAACGTAAAAGGGATCGTCGAAGCGGTTCATGAGCGCACGTCCGTTCTGACACGCCCCGACTTCTACGATGGCGTTAAACCGATCGCTGCCAACATCAATCAGATCGTGATTGTATCGGCGATCTTACCCGAGCTTTCGCTCAATATTATCGACCGCTATCTCGTGGCCTGCGAAACGCTGGACGTTGAGCCGCTGATCGTGCTCAACAAAATCGATCTGCTGGATGACGAGGGAATGGCATTTGTGAACGAACAAATGGACATCTACCGTGATATTGGCTATCGCGTGCTGATGGTCTCCAGCCACAAGAAAGATGGCCTGAAACCGCTTGAAGAGGCGCTCACCGACCGCATCAGCATCTTTGCGGGCCAGTCTGGCGTGGGGAAATCCAGCCTGTTAAACAATCTTCTGGGGCTGCAGGAAGAGATCTTGACCAACGATGTGTCCGACAACTCCGGGCTGGGTCAGCACACCACCACGGCCTCGCGCCTGTACCACTTCCCACACGGCGGCGATGTCATTGACTCCCCAGGGGTGCGTGAATTTGGTTTGTGGCACCTTGAGCCGGAACAAATCTTCAATGGATTTGTCGAATTCCATGACTATTTAGGCGCTTGCAAATACCGCGACTGTAAACACGACAACGACCCTGGCTGCGCCATTCGTGAAGCGGTTGAAAACGGGAAAATTGCCGAAACCCGTTTCTACAACTACCACCGCATCCTCGAAAGCATGGACCAGGTAAAAACGCGTAAAAACTTTTCTGATTCTGATAACTGACAACTAAGCTAAGCGTCGCTAAAATCGTCCCCTTTTTTCAGGTTCCGGCGCTGTGAAGCCGGATCAGGAACGACAAAACAATGGCCTGGAGGCTACCTTGTTAAACTCATTCAAACTTTCGCTTCAATACATTCTGCCTAAACTATGGCTCACCCGCCTGGCGGGCTGGGGCGCGAGCAAACGAGCGGGCTGGCTGACTAAGCTGGTTATCGATCTGTTCGTTAAATACTACAAGGTCGACATGAAAGAGGCGCAGAAGCCGGACACCGCCAGCTACCGCACCTTTAACGATTTCTTTGTCCGCCCATTGCGTGATGACGTTCGTCCGCTGAACACCGACCCGAATGTGCTGGTGATGCCGGCAGACGGCGTGATAAGCCAGCTTGGCAAAATCGAAGAAGACAAAATCCTGCAGGCCAAAGGCCACGACTACAGCATGGAAGCCCTGCTGGCAGGTAACTACCTGATGGCAGACCTGTTCCGCAACGGCTCATTTGTCACCACCTACCTCTCGCCGCGCGACTATCACCGCGTACACATGCCGTGCAACGGTATCCTGCGTGAGATGATCTACGTGCCGGGCGATCTGTTCTCCGTGAACCATTTGACGGCGCAAAACGTCCCGAACCTGTTCGCCCGTAACGAGCGCGTCATCTGCCTGTTTGATACTGAATTTGGTCCCATGGCGCAGATTCTGGTGGGTGCTACCATTGTTGGCAGCATCGAAACCGTCTGGGCTGGCACCATCACGCCGCCACGCGAAGGTGTAATCAAACGCTGGACATGGCCGGCTGGCGAAAACGAAGGCTCGATTGCCCTGCTGAAAGGCCAGGAGATGGGTCGCTTCAAACTGGGTTCTACCGTGATCAACCTGTTCGCGCCGGGTAAAGTGAATCTGGTGGATTCTCTGCAAAGCCTGTCCGTGACCAAAATTGGTCAGCCGCTGGCTATCTCGACGGAAACCTTCGTGACACCAGAAGTCGAGCCTGCGCCACTGGCAGAAGAAGAGATTAAAGCCAAACACGACGCCAGCCCGCTGGTTGACGACAAGAACGACCAAGGCTAACCAAAGGGGTTACTGAAGTGCGCCCGATTATCATTTTTCTGATGGCCTGGTGCCTCAGTACAGGGGCGTACGCAGCGACAGCCCCTGATGCCAAACAGATCTCTCAGGAACTGGAGCAGGCAAAGGCGGCCAAACCCGCCCAGCCGGAAGCCGTTGAGCAGCTCCAGGCCGCGCTGAACGCGCTTGAGGAACGTAAAGGTTCCCTCGAGCGCGCAGAGCAATATCAGCAGGTTATCGATAACTTTCCCAAACTCTCCCAAACGCTCCGCTCGCAGCTGAATAATTTACGCGATGAGCCGCGTAACGTTCCGTCGGGCATGACGACGGACGCCCTGAATCAGGAAATCCTGCAGGTCAGCAGCCAGCTGCTGGAGAAAAGCCGTCAGGCGCAGCAGGAGCAAGAGCGGGCGCGTGAAATCGCAGATTCGCTCAGCCAATTGCCCCAACAGCAAACCGATGCTCGCCGCCAGCTGAACGAAGTCGAGCGTCGTATCGGCACCCAGCCCGGTAATAATCCGCAAAATCTCAGCCTGCAGGCCGAATCGGCCAAACTGAAAGCCCTGGTCGATGAGCTTGAGCTGGCCCAGTTGTCTGCCAATAACCGTCAGGAACTGGCGCGAATGCGTTCCGAACTGGCGCAGAAACAGGGCCAGCAGCTCGATACCTATCTGCAAGCCCTGCGAAATCAGCTTAACAGCCAGCGTCAGCGCGAGGCAGAACGCGCGCTGGAGAGCACCGAACTGCTGGCAGAAAACAGCGAAAATCTCCCGGCGGGGATCGTGGCGCAGTTCAAGATTAACCGCGAGCTGTCCGCAGCCCTGAACCAGCAGGCCCAGCGTATGGATCTGGTGGCCTCGCAGCAACGCCAGGCCACCAATCAGACGTTACAGGTGCGTCAGGCGCTGAACACCCTGCGCGAACAGTCCCAGTGGCTGGGCTCATCGAATCTACTTGGCGAAGCCTTACGCGCTCAGGTAGCGCGTCTGCCGGAGATGCCTAAGCCGCAGCAGTTGGACACGGAAATGGCGCAGCTGCGCGTCCAGCGTTTGCGTTATGAAGACCTTCTCAACAAACAGTCTCAAGTCCGTCAGCAGCATCAGGCCGATGGCGAGCCGTTAACCAGCGAAGAGAACCGCATTCTCGACGCTCAGCTGCGCACTCAGCGCGAGTTGCTGAACTCTCTGCTGCAGGGCGGCGACACGCTGATTCTGGAACTGACCAAGCTGAAAGTCTCCAACAGCCAGCTGGAAGACGCGCTGAAAGAGGTGAACGAAGCCACGCACCGCTATCTGTTCTGGACCTCCGACGTGCGGCCGATGAGCATCTCCTGGCCGATTGACCTTGTGCAAGACCTGCGCCGCCTGATTTCGCTGGATACTTTTGGTCAGTTGGGCAAAGCGGGCGTGATGATCCTCACCAGCAAAGAGACGATTTTCCCGCTGCTCGGCGCGCTGATTCTGGTTGGTTTTAGCATTTACTCGCGCAGGCACTTCACCCGTTTCCTGGAGCGTTCCAGCGCCCGGGTGGGGAAAGTGACGCAGGACCACTTCTGGCTCACGCTGCGCACCGTGTTTTGGTCGATTCTGGTGGCGTCCCCGCTGCCGGTGCTGTGGATGACGCTGGGCTATGGCCTGCGAGAAGCCTGGCCGTATCCGCTCGCCGTAGCGATTGGCGATGGCGTGACGGCCACGGTGCCGTTGCTGTGGGTGGTGATGATTTGCGCGACCTTTGCCCGGCCAAACGGGCTGTTTATCGCCCACTTCGCCTGGCCGCGCCAGCGCGTAACGCGGGCGATGCGCTATTACCTGATGAGTATCGGGCTTATCGTGCCGCTGATTATGGCGCTCATTATGTTCGATAATCTCAACGACCGTGAGTTTTCCGGCTCCCTCGGACGTCTGTGCTTTATGCTGATCTGCGGCGCGCTGGCGATGGTAACCCTGAGCCTGAAACGAGCCGGGATTCCGCTGTATGTCGACAAAACCGGCAGCGGCGAAAACATGGTGAACCGCATGCTGTGGAACCTGCTGCTCAGCGCTCCGCTGGCGGCGATTCTTGCCGCAGCAGTCGGGTATCTGGCAACCGCCCAGGCTCTGCTTGCCCGTCTGGAAACGTCGGTGGCGATCTGGTTCCTGCTGCTGGTCGTGTATCACATTATCCGCCGCTGGATGCTGATTCAGCGTCGCCGTCTGGCGTTTGACCGCGCCAAACATCGTCGCGCCGAAATCCTCGCCCAGCGTGCGCGTGGCGAAGACGATCCGCACAGCACCAGCAGCACTGAAGGCACAACGGAAGTGGACGAGGTTGAACTGGATCTGGATGCCATCAGTACCCAGTCCCTGCGCCTGGTGCGCTCCATCCTGATGCTCATCGCGCTGCTGTCGGTGATTGTACTGTGGTCGGAGATCCACTCGGCGTTTGGCTTCCTTGAGAACATCTCTCTGTGGGATGCCACATCTACGGTGCAGGGCGTCGAAAGCCTTGAGCCGATTACGCTGGGTGCGGTGTTGATTGCGATTCTGGTGCTGATCATTACCACCCAACTGGTGCGTAACTTCCCTGCTCTGCTGGAGCTGGCGCTGTTACAGCATCTGGATCTCACCCCCGGCACCGGATATGCCATCACTACGATTACCAAATACCTGATTCTGCTGTTTGGCGGGCTGGTCGGCTTCTCGATGATTGGGATTGAGTGGTCCAAGCTGCAATGGCTGGTCGCGGCACTGGGTGTCGGCCTGGGCTTTGGTTTGCAGGAGATCTTCGCTAACTTCATCTCCGGCCTGATCATCCTGTTCGAAAAACCCATCCGCATTGGCGATACCGTGACGATCCGCGATCTGACCGGGAGCATCACCAAGATCAACACCCGTGCGACTACCATCAGCGACTGGGATCGCAAAGAGATCATCGTGCCGAATAAGGCGTTTATCACCGAGCAGTTTATCAACTGGTCGCTGTCCGACTCCGTCACGCGTGTGGTGCTGACCGTTCCGGCGCCATCAGATGCTAACAGCGAAGAGGTGACGCAGATTCTGTACACCGCTGCCGAGCGCTGTTCGCTGGTGATCGATAACCCGGCACCGGAAGTGTTCCTGGTCGATTTGCAGCAGGGGATTCAAATTTTCGAACTGCGTATCTACGCCGCCGAGATGGGCCACCGTATGCCGCTGCGTCATGAAATCCACCAGCTGATTCTGGCCGGGTTCCGCGAGCACGGTATTGATATGCCATTCCCACCGTTCCAAATGCGTCTGGAAACACTCGATGGGCGTAAAACGGGAAGAACGTTGACGTCTGCGGCGCGCAAGCGCCCGGCGGGAAGTTTGTAGGGTGAGTTGGGTCTGATGCACTCACCCGCCCTCTCTCTCAGGAGAAGGGCACAAATTAAAAAACCCTCTCTCGAGAGGGTTTTTGCTGCTTATCTAGGCACGATCAACTGTAAACGCAATCACATCGCCTAATTGCTCGGCACCGAGCGCCAGCATCACCAGACGATCCACGCCCAATGCTACGCCGGAGCAGTCCGGCAGACCGGCTTTTAATGCTTCCAGCAGATGGGTATCAATCGGCTGCTGCGGCAGGCCGCGCGCGGTACGCTTGCGGTTATCCTGTTCGAAGCGCTGCTGCTGTTCGCGGGCATCGGTCAGCTCGTGGAAACCATTCGCCAGTTCCATGCCTTTGTAATAGACCTCAAAACGCTCGGCGACGCGGTGATCTTCGGTGCTGATTTGCGCCAGCGACGCCTGACTTGCCGGGAAGTGATAGACAAAGGTCGGGCGGTCTTTACCAATCTGCGGCTCTACGCCAAAGGTGAACAGCAGTTGCAGCAAGGTATCGCGATCTTCTTCTGTATCCGCGACGTTGCTCAGATCCAGCTTCGCCGCCACTTCACGCAGCTGCGTTTTGTCCGCGGACAGGGGATCGATTTCCAGATGACGCTGGAAAGCCTGCTGATAAGAGAGCGTCTCAGCACCGGCGCACTCCAGCACCTGTTGCAGAAGATCGTCCACTTCGTTCATCAGACGGTACATGTCGTAATGCGGGCGATACCACTCCAGCATGGTGAACTCTGGGTTGTGGTGGCGCCCCATCTCTTCATTGCGGAAGCTGCGGCACAGCTGATACACCGGGCCACAGCCCGCCGCCAGCAGGCGCTTCATGTGATATTCCGGGCTGGTCATCAGGTACAGATTCATCCCCTGAGAATGACCAGGACCGACAAAACGGGTTTCAAACGGGACCAGATGAATATCTGTTACCGTCGCCTGACTCATGCACGGCGTTTCCACCTCAAGTACACCACGGTCAGCAAAGAAACGGCGAATTTCTGCCATAATTGCTGCACGTTTTAACAGGTTAGGGATGGTTGCGCTCGGCTGCCAGGTGGCCGTTTCGCTCATGGGAATTTTCTCCGGATTCAGACAAGGGCACGAAGTCTACTCGTTAGCGGGGAGAGAGACAAATTTTGCACAGTAAATTTTCTCGATTCAGCAATCCGCTAAATTCCGTGACGCAATCCATCAATTACGGTGATAAATCCCAGGACTTAACAGCAAAAAAATCGAACGCGTCAAATTTCCCCCACATCCATACGGTTATACTGTTTTACCCATAAAGGAGCAGTGGAAACGCATTCGCAACCGCCCTTGCGGCAAGTGAAACCTGTCAGGTCACACGTTGCGAAAAAACAAAAATCTGGAGGAATGTCGTGCAAACTTTTCAAGCCGATCTTGTCGTTATAGGTGCTGGCGGCGCAGGATTACGGGCTGCGATTGCTGCAGCACAAGCGAATCCAACCGCTAAAATCGCACTGATTTCAAAAGTCTATCCGATGCGCAGCCACACGGTTGCCGCAGAAGGAGGGTCCGCCGCCGTAGCGCAGGATCATGACAGCTTCGAATACCATTTCCACGACACGGTTGCAGGGGGCGACTGGCTTTGCGAACAGGACGTCGTTGACTACTTTGTCCATCACTGCCCGACGGAAATGACCCAGCTGGAGCAGTGGGGCTGCCCGTGGAGTCGCCGTCCGGACGGTAGCGTTAACGTGCGCCGCTTCGGCGGAATGAAAATCGAACGCACCTGGTTTGCCGCCGATAAAACCGGCTTCCACATGCTCCACACCCTGTTCCAGACCTCCCTTCAGTTCCCTCAAATTCAACGTTTTGACGAACACTTCGTCCTCGACATTCTGGTTGACGACGGTCATGCCCGTGGTCTGGTGGCGATGAACATGATGGAAGGCACGCTGATTCAGATTCGCGCCAATGCGGTAGTGATGGCGACGGGCGGTGCAGGCCGCGTCTATCGCTACAATACCAACGGCGGGATCGTCACCGGTGATGGCATGGGCATGGCGCTTAGCCACGGCATTCCGCTGCGCGACATGGAGTTCGTGCAGTACCACCCAACCGGTCTGCCGGGTTCCGGCATTTTGATGACAGAAGGCTGCCGTGGTGAAGGCGGTATTCTGGTCAACAAAGATGGCTATCGCTATCTGCAGGATTACGGCATGGGCCCGGAAACACCGCTCGGTGAGCCGAAAAACAAATACATGGAACTCGGTCCGCGCGACAAAGTTTCTCAGGCGTTCTGGCACGAATGGCGCAAAGGTAACACCATCTCCACGCCGCGCGGCGATGTGGTCTATCTCGACCTGCGCCATCTGGGCGAGAAGAAATTACTGGAGCGTCTGCCGTTCATCTGCGAACTGGCGAAAGCCTACGTCGGCGTTGACCCGGTGAAAGAACCGATCCCAGTGCGTCCAACGGCGCACTACACCATGGGCGGTATCGAAACCGATCAGCAGTGCGAAACGCGCATCAAAGGGCTGTTTGCCGTCGGGGAGTGCTCTTCCGTCGGCCTGCACGGTGCCAACCGCCTCGGCTCTAACTCGCTGGCAGAACTGGTGGTGTTTGGTCGTATGGCAGGTGAGCGTGCGATGGAGCGTGCTGCTACCGCCGGTGAAGCCAACAGCGCCGCGCTGGACGCGCAGGTAGTGGATGTCGAAAAACGCCTGAAAGCGCTGGTTAACCAGGAAGGGACGGAAAACTGGGCGAAAATCCGCGACGAAATGGGACTCTCCATGGAAGAAGGCTGCGGCATCTACCGTACGCCGGAGCTGATGCAGAAAACCGTCGATAAGCTGGCGGAACTGCAGGAGCGCTTCAAACGCGTGCGCATTACCGATACCTCCAGCGTGTTTAACACCGACCTGCTCTACACCATCGAGCTGGGCCACGGCCTGAACGTTGCCGAATGTATGGCGCACTCCGCCCTGGCGCGTAAAGAGTCGCGCGGCGCGCATCAGCGTCTGGACGAAGGCTGTACCGAACGCGACGACGTGAATTTCCTCAAGCATACCCTCGCTTATCGCGACGCGGACGGTACCACTCGTCTGGATTACAGCGACGTGAAAATTACCACGCTGCCACCAGCAAAACGCGTGTATGGGGCAGAAGCGGAAGCAGCCGATAAGAAGGAGAAGGCGAATGGCTGAGATGCAGACGTTGAAAATTGAAGTGGTGCGCTACAACCCGGAAGTGGACGCCGCACCGCACAGCGCGTTCTACGACGTGCCTTTTGATGAGCAGACCTCCCTGCTGGATGCGCTCGGGTACATCAAAGATAACCTCGCACCCGACCTCAGCTATCGCTGGTCCTGCCGCATGGCTATCTGCGGCTCCTGCGGCATGATGGTCAACAAAGTGCCGAAACTGGCCTGTAAAACCTTCCTGCGCGAGTACACCAAGGGCATGAAGGTTGAAGCGCTGGGTAACTTCCCGATTGAACGCGATCTGGTGGTCGATATGACCCACTTTATCGAAAGTCTGGAAGCGATTAAGCCGTATATTATTGGCAACCCGCGCACGCCGGATCAGGGTCCAAACACCCAAACCCCGGCGCAGATGGCGAAATACCATCAGTTCTCCGGCTGCATCAACTGCGGTCTGTGCTACGCCGCCTGCCCGCAGTTCGGCCTGAATCCGGAGTTTATCGGCCCGGCCGCCATCACGCTGGCACACCGTTATAACGAAGACAGCCGCGACCACGGGAAGAAAGAACGTATGGCGCAGCTGAACAGCCAGAACGGCGTGTGGAGTTGCACTTTTGTGGGCTATTGCTCGGAAGTGTGTCCGAAGCATGTCGACCCGGCCGCCGCTATTCAGCAGGGTAAAGTGGAAAGCTCGAAAGACTTTCTTATCGCTACCCTGAAACCACGCTAAGGAGTGCATGATGACGACTAAACGCAAAGCCTACGTGCGGCCAATGCCAGCCACCTGGTGGAAGAAACTGCCGTTTTATCGCTTCTATATGCTGCGTGAAGGCACGGCGGTTCCCGCGGTCTGGTTCAGCCTTGAACTGATGTACGGCCTTTTCGCGCTGAAGCATGGCCCGGAAACCTGGGCCAGTTTTGTGGGCTTCCTGCAAAACCCGATCGTGGTGATCCTGAACCTGATCGTGCTCGCCGCCGCGCTGCTGCATACGAAAACCTGGTTTGAGCTGGCGCCGAAAGCAGCAAACATCATCGTGAAAGGCGAGAAAATGGGACCGGAGCCTGTCATTAAAGGGCTTTGGGCGGTGACTGCAGTGGTGACTGTGGTCGTTCTGTTTGTGGCACTGTTCTGGTAAGGAGGCCTGAGTGATTAATCCCAATCCAAAACGTTCTGACGAGCCGGTATTCTGGGGCCTGTTCGGTGCAGGCGGCATGTGGGGCGCCATCGTCGCACCGGTCATCATCCTGCTGGTAGCGATCTTGCTGCCACTGGGGCTGTTCCCTGGCGATGCGCTGGGCTACGACCGCGTGTTTGCGTTCGCCAGCAGCTTTATTGGCCGTGTGTTTATCTTCCTGATGATTGTTCTGCCGCTCTGGCTGGGGCTGCATCGCATCCACCACGCCATGCATGACCTGAAAATCCACGTGCCTAACGGCAAGTGGGTGTTCTACGGTCTGGCGACCATTCTGACGGTTGTCACCCTGGTTGCTATCGTCACAATTTGATATTGTGCGTCTTCATCCGGCCCGCCCTTCCGGCGGGCTTTTTTTATGGAAGATGCTCAGATGAAAAAATCACTTTGCTGTGCGTTACTGCTCAGCGCGTCATTCTCAACGCTCGCGGCACCCGTGACAGACAAACAGCTGGCCGACATCGTTAACCGCACCATTGCCCCGCTCATGCAGGAGCAGGCTATCCCCGGCATGGCGGTCGCGGTGATTTACCAGGGCAAACCTCACTTCTTCACTTGGGGTAAAGCCGATATCACCGCAAACCGCCCCGTCACTCAGCAAACCTTGTTTGAACTGGGTTCCGTGAGCAAAACCTTCACCGGTGTGCTGGGCGGCGATGCCATCGCGCGCGGCGAAATTCGCCTGAGCGATCCTGTGACAAAATACTGGCCTGAGCTGACGGGTAAGCAGTGGCAGCACATTAACCTGCTTCATCTGGCGACCTACACGGCGGGTGGTTTGCCGTTGCAGGTGCCTGATGAAGTAACCGATCGGGCTGCCTTGCTGAAGTTCTATCAAGACTGGCAGCCACAGTGGGCGCCCGGCGAAAAGCGTCTTTACGCGAACGCCAGCATTGGCCTGTTTGGTTCGCTTGCGGTCAAACCTTCCGGTATGAGCTTTGAACAAGCCATGACCACGCGCGTACTCCAGCCGCTGAAACTCAATCACACCTGGCTGACCGTGCCTGAGAGCGAACAGCAGCATTACGCCTGGGGCTATCGCGACGGCAAAGCGGTTCACGTTTCGCCGGGCCAGTTGGATGCAGAAGCCTACGGCGTTAAAACCACAATTGAGGATATGGCGAGCTGGGTGCAGGCCAACATGAATCCGACAACCGTAAGCGATCAAAAACTGCAGCAGGGGATTACGCTTGCTCAATCGCGCTACTGGCAGATCGGTGAGATGTATCAGGGCTTAGGCTGGGAAATGCTGAACTGGCCGGTGAAGGCGAAAACGGTGGTGACCGGCAGCGATAATAAAGTGGCACTGGCACCGGTCACTGCAGTGGAAATTAATCCGCCTGCGCCTGCCGTGAAAGCATCATGGGTACATAAAACCGGATCTACCGGCGGATTTGGTAGCTACGTGGCCTTTATTCCGGAAAAAGATCTCGGCATCGTGATGCTGGCGAATAAAAGCTATCCCAACCCAGCTCGTGTAGATGCCGCGTTCCGTATTCTGGACGCGCTCCGGTAACCTTTTGTCCCGCATTTTCCTTGCTGTCATCTACACTTAACAAAAAACAGCAAGGAAACTTCTATGCGCATTTTGCCTGTTATCGCCGCGGTGACAGCCGCGTTTTTAGTTGTGGCCTGTAGTTCCCCTACCCCGCCGAATGGCGTCACCGTAGTGAATAACTTTGATGCACAGCGTTATCTCGGTACCTGGTATGAAATCGCCCGTCTCGATCACCGCTTTGAGCGCGGGTTACAGCGCGTCACCGCAACCTACAGCACCATGGATGACGGTGGCATTCAGGTCATTAATAAGGGATATAATCCAGAGCGTGGGATGTGGCAGCAGACGATCGGCAAAGCCTACTTTACCGGCGACCCGAGCAGAGCCGCGCTGAAAGTGTCGTTCTTTGGTCCGTTCTACGGCGGCTATAACGTGATTGCGCTGGACCGGGAATATCGCCATGCGCTGGTCTGCGGGCCGGATCGCGACTATCTGTGGATACTCTCACGCACACCGACCATTTCTGACGAAATGAAAAAGCAAATGCTCGATGTCGCGACCCGACAAGGGTTTGATGTGTCGAAATTAATCTGGGTTGAACAGCCGCATTAATGGGTGCTGAGTTTCAACCCAATAATCCCCGCGACGATTAACGCGAGGCTGGCGATTCGCGCCGGACTCGCGGATTCCCCCAGCAGCAGAATGCCGGTAATTGCCGCACCGACTGCGCCAATCCCCGTCCACACGGCATAGGCTGTCCCCACGGGCAGCGTGCGCATCGCCCAAGAGAGCAGTGCAATACTGACAATCATCGCGGTGACGGTAATGATGCTGGGCGTGAGGCGAGTAAAACCGTGGGTGTATTTCAGGCCAATGGCCCACACCACTTCCAGCAAACCGGCGATCAAGAGAATTATCCAGGACATATCAGGCTCCTTAACTTAAATAACAGTCTGGGGCCGTCCCCGGTGAGAGAAGCGCTTGCAGGTCGTCCCGCAAGGCTGAGTTGAGAGGCCTATTCTGCGCAAGATGTGATTTTTTTTCAATCTGTTTGCTGAATGTAAGTAAAAGCCTGAAATAGCCTCAGTATGCAACGGAGTTCCATCATTTATCACTCATCGGACTTCCCTATGATGGTGTGCTTTCTGATGGCAGAAAGCCGAACCCGTTGCCTGATGCGAAAAAAAACATGTTTAAAATTCTCTTGATTGACCGTTGTCACTTCACCCGCTCAGGGTTTGCAGCATGGCTCAATCATTCAGGTCTGTTCCCCGGCTCTTTTATGGTCACCGGCGTTAACAACCTGTTCCTTGCCAGGGAACATATCCTGCAATGGAACCCTACGCTGATTATTGCTGACTTAAATAGTTTTACTCAGGATATGGGTGATATCCAGCAACTCTCCTCGCTGCTCATTGCCAGCGAGACGCGGCCTTTTATTTTGCTGCAATCCAGCGAAAAAACGGACATGTCGCAATATATAAAAAAGTTCCCGCTGTGGGCCTCGCTGTGTAAAAACACGCCGCTCTACACGCTGGCGACGGTGATTAATGACGCCCTGAGTTCCTGTGCCAGCTATGAGATACCGCAAATTGCGACGCCGCTCCTGACACGACAGGAAGAGAAAGTATTAGCACTGTGGATGGAAGGCGCGAGCAATCAGAAAATTGCCGGTAAGCTGAGTATTAACAGTAAGACGGTTTACACCTACAAACGGAACATCCGTATGAAGCTGCATATGGATACGCGGTTTTCACCGTTTTTGACACTTCAGGACGTTGCAAGCTGACGGTACGGTGGCAGTTCCGTACCGTCCGTTAACACCGCTATTAATTCTGTGCTTTCGTTGCTGCACCAGAAATAGCGTTACCGCCGCTTTGGATATCTTCACCCACGCCACGCGTGGTGTTGCATGCGGTTAATACTGAGGAAAGCACCAGTACAGAAAAGATCGCTGCAATTGTTTTCTTAACCATAATATATCTTCCTTTTATAGCCAATGTTATTTGTGTATAGCCACTTAAGGATAGACAAAATCCCGCCGGTCGACGGAAAAGGACGTATTTTTTCGGAGTTTTAGAAGTGATTAGCTGGCCGCGTGGGAAATAACATGGCCCAGATCTTTAATATCCTCGCCGACACCACGTGCGGTGTTGCACCCGGAAAGGATCGCGCTGGAGAGCACCAGCATCAGCAGAATTTTAACGGTACGTTTCATCATCCCTGCCTGAATCAATCAGGCGCAGCAGACGCTGCGCCTCAATCATTTACATGAATTACTTCACGCGGGATACGTATTCGCCAGAGCGAGTATCCACTTTGATCACTTCGCCAATCTGAACGAATAGTGGAACTTTAACCACTGCGCCAGTGGACAGCGTTGCTGGCTTGCCGCCAGTCCCTGCGGTATCACCTTTCAGGCCTGGATCGGTTTCAATGATTTCCAGCTCAACGAAGTTAGGCGGAGTCACGCTGATAGGCTGACCGTTCCACAGGGTCACGATGCATTCAGCCTGATCCAGCAGCCATTTCGCGTTGTCACCAACGGCTTTCTCATCAGCAGCCAACTGCTCGAAAGTTTCGTTGTTCATGAAGTGATAGAACTCGCCGTCGTTGTACAGGAAGGTCAGGTTCATATCGACCACGTCAGCGCCTTCAGCGGAGTCGGTGGATTTGAAGGTTTTCTCAACACGGGTACCGGTCAGCAGGCGACGCAGCTTAACGCGCGCAAATGCCTGGCCTTTACCTGGTTTAACGAATTCGCTGGCTTCAACCGCATACGGTTCGCCGTCCATCATGATTTTAAGACCAGCACGAAAATCGTTGCTATAGTAAGTCGCCATAAGGCCCTCTGAAAATTGTTAACTGGTAGCTAAGCCACAAAATGGCGCATATTGTAACCCTAAATACCCCGTCCAGAGAAGATTGGTTATCGCAACTTGCCGATGTAATCACCAGTCCTGATGAACTGCTGCGTCTATTGAATATAGACACAGATGAAAATTTGCTCGCCGGTCGTGAAGCAAAACGCCTCTTTGCCCTGCGCGTGCCGCGTGCGTTTGTCGCGCGTATGGAGAAAGGCAATCCCGACGATCCGCTTCTGAAACAGGTACTTACCTCGCAGGATGAGTTCGTGACAGCACCGGGCTATAGCACCGATCCGCTGGAAGAACAGAACAGCGTGGTGCCGGGCCTACTGCATAAATACCTCAACCGCGCGCTGCTGCTGGTGAAAGGTGGCTGTGCGGTAAATTGTCGCTATTGCTTCCGTCGCCACTTCCCGTATGCCGAAAATCAGGGCAATAAACGCAACTGGCAGGTGGCACTGGACTATATTGCCGCCCATCCGGAGCTGGATGAGATCATCTTTTCCGGTGGCGATCCGCTGATGGCGAAGGATCATGAGCTGGACTGGCTGCTCACGCAACTCGAAGCGATCCCGCACATCAAACGGTTACGCATTCACAGTCGTCTGCCGATTGTGATCCCCGCGCGCATTACGGATACCCTGGTTTCGCGCTTCGAACAGTCGCGAATGCAAATCCTGCTGGTGAATCATATTAACCACGCCAACGAGATCGACGACGCTTTTCGTTCGGCGATGGTTCGTCTGCGCCAGGCTGGCGTGACCTTGTTAAACCAGAGCGTGCTGTTGCGCGGCGTGAATGATAACGCACGTGCGCTCGCCGATCTGAGCAATGCGCTGTTTGATGCGTCGGTTATGCCCTATTACCTGCATGTGCTGGACCGCGTTCAGGGTGCGGCGCATTTCATGGTGAGCGATGAGGAAGCCCGGCAGATTATGCGGGAGCTGCTGACGCTGGTATCAGGCTATATGGTGCCGAAACTGGCGCGAGAAATTGGTGGTGAGCCGAGCAAAACGCCACTGGATTTGCAGCTACGTCAGTCGTAAAAAGCGGATGGTGTAGAGTCAAAACAAAACGGCAACCGATGTTGCCGTTTTTTGTTTGTAGCCTCTGCGATAAACAGAGGATTCAGGTGAGGACATTAGCCCGCACGTGACTCAGTTCGGGCACTTATAGACCTGGCCGTTCATGGAACTGGCCGTCGGGACAAAGCTCGACAGAATGCCTTGCGATGGGCTGCTCACACCGTAAATGACGTTGCCTCCCATTGCCGCCGCCTGGTTACGCAGCGCATTCGCGGCACCACGCATTGAACCGCCTTCGTCACCGTGCTGACCCGACATCCAGTTACTCTGCTCACCGGTTGCCGAACCTAACAGCTGGCACTCGCTGCCCGGCTTATCTTCCACAAAGCGAACGCCCTGACCCGCCGAGGAGAGCTCATTACTGGAGCTACAACCTGCCAGCAGCAACGCTGCCCCTACGATCCCTGCACAGACTTTAACGCGCATGTTATTCCCCGTTTGCAATAAGCTGGACAAGAGTTGTCCGTGTGTAAACCTTATACTAAAAAGATGAACAAAAGAAAAACCCCCAGACATTTCTGCCTGGGGGTTTTTCAATTCCGGGAGGGTTACGCCCAACGCATTCTGGTTACAGAACGATGCAGGGCGTAGGGCAATTACATCATGCCGCCCATTCCACCCATACCGCCCATGCCGCCTGCGCCTAAGTCAGGAGCATCGCCTTTAGGCAGGTCGGTCACCATGCATTCGGTGGTGATCATCAGACCCGCTACAGAGGCCGCGTACTGCAGAGCAGAACGGGTAACTTTAGTTGGGTCCAGGATACCGAAGTCGATCATGTTGCCGTATTCTTCAGTTGCTGCGTTGTAACCGTAGTTACCTTCGCCTGCTTTCACGTTGTTCGCCACAACAGACGGCTCTTCACCGGCGTTGGACACGATCTGACGCAGTGGAGCTTCCATTGCGCGCAGCGCAACTTTGATACCCACGTTCTGATCTTCGTTCTGAGCGGTCAGGCCAGCCAGTTTAGCGGCAACGCGAACCAGCGCAACACCACCACCCGCAACCACGCCTTCTTCTACCGCAGCACGGGTTGCGTGCAGGGCGTCATCAACGCGCGCTTTCTTCTCTTTCATTTCAACTTCGGTAGCAGCACCGACTTTGATTACTGCAACGCCGCCTGCCAGTTTCGCTACGCGCTCCTGCAGTTTTTCACGGTCGTAGTCAGAGGTTGCTTCTTCGATCTGCTTACGGATCTGAGTAACACGGCCCTGGATTGCGCCTTCGTCACCCACGCCATCGATGATGGTGGTGGTGTCTTTGTTGATCACAACGCGTTTCGCCTGACCCAGATCTTCCAGAGTCGCTTTTTCCAGTTCCATACCGATTTCTTCAGAAATCACGGTACCGCCGGTCAGCGTTGCGATGTCCTGCAGCATTGCTTTACGACGATCGCCGAAGCCAGGTGCTTTTACCGCAGCGACTTTCACGATGCCACGCATGGTGTTAACCACAAGCGTAGCCAGTGCTTCGCCTTCAACATCTTCAGCGATGATAACCAGTGGTTTACCGGCTTTCGCAACGGCTTCCAGCACTGGCAGCATTTCACGGATGTTGGAGATTTTTTTGTCAGCCAGCAGGATGAACGGGCTTTCGAGTTCAACAGCGCCGGTTTCTGGCTTGTTGATGAAGTATGGGGACAGGTAGCCGCGGTCGAACTGCATACCTTCTACTACGTCCAGTTCGTCTTCCAGACCGGTACCGTCTTCAACGGTGATCACGCCTTCTTTACCGACTTTGTCCATCGCTTCAGCGATCAGTTTACCTACGGTTTCGTCGGAGTTAGCGGAGATAGTACCCACCTGCGCAATCGCTTTAGAGTCGGAGCATGGTACGGACAGGGCTTTCAGCTCTTCAACAGCGGCGATAACCGCTTTGTCGATACCGCGCTTCAGATCCATTGGGTTCATGCCCGCAGCAACAGCTTTCAGGCCTTCAGCGATGATCGCCTGAGCCAGCACGGTCGCGGTGGTGGTACCGTCACCTGCAGCGTCGTTCGCTTTAGAGGCAACTTCTTTCACCATCTGCGCGCCCATGTTTTCGAATTTGTCTTCCAGTTCGATTTCACGTGCAACGGAAACGCCATCTTTAGTGATGGTTGGTGCGCCGAAGGATTTATCCAGCACTACGTTACGGCCTTTCGGGCCCAGGGTCACTTTAACTGCATCTGCCAGTACGTTTACGCCGCGCAGCATTTTCACACGAGCGTCGTTACCGAATTTTACGTCTTTAGCTGCCATGTTCTTATTTCCTCAAATTCGTTCAGTATCGTTTCGCGGATTACGCTTCAACAATTGCCAGGATGTCGCTTTCGGACATGATCAACACTTCTTCATTGTCGATCTTCTCGGATTTCACGCCGTAGCCATCGTTGAAAATCACGATGTCGCCAACTTTAACGTCCAGCGGTTGCACTGTACCGTTTTCCAGGATGCGGCCCTTACCGACAGCGATGATTTCGCCACGAGTTGATTTGGCTGCTGCAGAACCGGTCAGTACGATGCCGCCTGCAGATTTGGTTTCAACTTCTTTACGCTTGACGATCACACGATCATGTAACGGACGAATACTCATTGATAGCTCTCCTTCGAGAAAGTCATTATCAGTTATGGAAGACGCCGGGCCGTAAAAGGTTTACCGACTGGTGCCCTGAGAGATGGGGGTCGGATTTTGCCCCTTCAAGGGGCAGTCGAAAAAAAATTTGTGAAAGTGTTACCATCGCCTCTCTTTTGATGGTGGCAGGACGAAGTGAATGAGTGGACTCAAACAGGAGTTGGGGCTGGCGCAGGGCGTTGGTTTGCTCTCTACCTCCTTGTTAGGTACCGGCGTTTTTGCCGTGCCCGCACTGGCGGCTCTGGTGGCAGGAAATAACAGTCTGTGGGCGTGGCCGGTGCTGATCGTGCTGGTTTTTCCGATTGCGATTGTCTTTGCGACGCTCGGCCGCCATTTCCCCAGCGCCGGTGGCGTGGCGCATTTTGTCGGCATGGCGTTTGGCCCACGGCTGGAGCGCGTCACCGGCTGGCTTTTCCTATCGGTCATCCCTGTAGGGCTTCCTGCTGCCCTGCACATCGCCACCGGTTTTGGTCAGGCGCTGTTTGGCTGGCATGACGAGCAGCTTCTGCTGGCGGAGCTGGGGACACTGGCGATCGTCTGGTGGGTCGGATCCCGCGGTGCCAGTTCCAGCGCTAATCTACAAACGTTGGTCGCCGTGCTGATCGTCGCGTTGATTGCGGCAATATGGTGGGCGGGCGATATTCAGGTGAGCGCGATTCCGTTCCCGGCAATCGCTGATGTCGATCACACACAACTTTTCGCCGCACTTGCGGTGATGTTCTGGTGTTTTGTCGGGCTGGAGGCGTTCGCGCATCTGGCGTCAGAGTTTAAACAGCCGGAGCGAGATTTCCCGCGCGCGCTGATGATTGGCCTGCTGCTGGCGGGCACCGTTTACTGGGCCTGTACGGTGCTGGTGCTGCATTTCAATGCTTATAGCGCCGACATGGCTGCAGCCGCTTCGCTGCCAGGGATCGTGGTGCAACTCTTTGGCGTCAAAGCCTTGTGGATTGCCTGCGTGATTGGCTATCTCGCCTGCTTCGCCAGCCTCAATATCTATATTCAGAGCTTCGCCCGCCTGGTGTGGTCCCAGGCGCAGTATAAGCCGGACAGCCGCCTGTCGCGCCTGTCAAAGCGCCAGCTACCCCTTAACGCGCTAAACGCGGTGCTGGGCTGTTGCGTGCTGAGCACCCTGTGTATTTATGGGCTGAATATCAATCTCGATGCGCTGATCGTCTATGCGAACGGCATTTTCATCATCATTTATCTGCTGTGCATGCTGGCAGGATGCCGGTTACTGAAGGGACGATTTAAAGTGCTGGCGGTAGTCGGTGGCGTGTTGTGTTTGCTGCTGCTGGTGATGGTTGGCTGGAAGAGTTTGTACGCTTTGGTGATGCTGGCAGGGCTGTGGATGTTCTTGCCGAAACGAAGCGTACTTTAAACGCCGGATAGCGCTGCGCTTTTCCGGCCTGCAAGAGATTAGGCCCGGTAAGCGAAGCGGCACCGGGCACACCTGTCAGCGGTCGTCTTTATGATCGAGGCGGTCGCGCTGATCGTCCTTGCGCTGAAACTCCCCGTCAAAGGTCTCTCCATTTCCCGGCCCAGTGCTGAAACCGCCGCCAGGCATGCGGTTAAAACGCAGATGCGGTAGCAGTCTCATGGTCAGAAGTTTTTGCACCGGTGGCAACAGCAGTAACAGGCCAAGGAAATCGGTGAAGAACCCCGGCAGAATCAGCAGCAGGCCCGCAAGAATCAGGGACACGCTTTTGATCATCTCGGCTGCCGGGCTTTCCCCCGCCGCCATCTTCTGCTGCATTAACAGGAAATTTTTGAAACCCTGATTGCGCACCAGCGACATCCCAATTACGGATGTGAAGATGACCAGGATCAGCGTCAGCAGGACGCCCAGCACGTGGGCGACCTGGATAAAAATAGAAATCTCGATGTAAACATAGAGAAAAATGGCAATAAAAGGTATCCAGCGCACTGGTTTCTCCTGTGTGGCAGACGCCTTTGGCCTCTGTCTGTATGTGTTTGCGAGTCGCGTCTTTCTGAGATGGAGACGGTTAGCCAAATTTCAATCGGTTTGCACGGATATTTTTTCTGGAAATATTCAAGCGGTGATTCATTTCACAGATTAATAATTATCATGAGATGAGGGCGATAATAAGTGATCCAGATTACGGCAATTCGCTATCATCAGCATATGATCTCGAGTATCTGGCTGATTGAGGGAATAATCGTCGGTCAGCAAATATTGAAAACCACATATCTACTGTGTGTTTAGTACAATCCATCGGCCGCTTTAAAAGAAGGTTCACATGTTAAACAACATTCGTATCGAAGAAGATTTGTTGGGTACCAGGGAAGTTCCAGCGGATGCCTACTACGGTATTCACACTCTGAGAGCGATTGAAAACTTTTACATCAGCAACAACAAAATCAGCGACATCCCTGAATTTGTACGTGGCATGGTGATGGTGAAAAAAGCCGCAGCACTGGCAAACAAAGAGCTGCAAACCATTCCGAAAAGCGCTGCAAATGCCATCATCGCCGCCTGCGATGAAGTACTGAACAACGGCAAATGCATGGATCAGTTCCCAGTTGACGTTTATCAGGGCGGTGCGGGGACCTCCGTCAACATGAATACCAACGAGGTGCTGGCTAACATCGGTCTTGAACTGATGGGCCACCAGAAAGGTGAGTACCAGTACCTCAATCCAAACGACCACGTTAACAAGTGCCAGTCTACCAACGATGCCTACCCGACCGGTTTCCGTATCGCCGTGTACGCCTCTGTGGTGAAACTGATCGACGCGATTAACCAACTGGGCGATGGCTTCCAGCGTAAAGCCGTTGAGTTCCAGGACATTCTGAAAATGGGCCGTACCCAGCTGCAGGATGCCGTGCCGATGACCCTCGGCCAGGAATTCCATGCCTTTAACGTGCTGCTGAATGAAGAGACCCGCAACATCCTGCGCACCTCTGAGCTGCTGCTGGAAGTGAACCTTGGCGCCACCGCCATCGGTACGCGTCTGAATACCCCGGACGGCTATCAACAGCTGGCGGTGCAGAAACTGGCGGAAGTCTCCAATCTGGCGGTTGTTCCGGCGGAAGACCTGATCGAAGCGACCTCCGACTGCGGTGCCTACGTGATGGTGCACAGTGCGCTGAAACGTCTGGCAGTGAAACTCTCCAAAATCTGTAACGACCTGCGCCTGCTCTCCTCCGGTCCACGCGCTGGCCTGAACGAAATCAACCTGCCAGAACTGCAGGCCGGTTCGTCCATCATGCCAGCTAAAGTGAACCCGGTTGTGCCAGAAGTGGTTAACCAGGTGTGCTTCAAAGTCATCGGCAACGACATTACCGTGACCATGGCCTCCGAAGCGGGTCAGCTGCAGTTGAACGTCATGGAGCCAGTGATTGGCCAGGCGATGTTTGAATCCATCCACATTCTGACCAATGCCTGCTACAACCTGCTGGAAAAATGCATTAACGGCATCACGGCGAACAAAGCCGTGTGCGAAAGCTTCGTCTACAACTCCATCGGTATCGTCACTTACCTGAACCCGTTCATCGGCCACCATAACGGTGACATCGTCGGGAAGATTTGTGCCGAAACCGGTAAGAGCGTGCGCGAAGTCGTCCTTGAGCGTGGACTGCTGACAGAGGCTGAGCTGGATGATATCTTCTCGGCGCAGAACCTGATGCACCCGGCCTACAAAGCGAAGCGTTATACCGATGAAAGCGAACAATAACAGTTCGGGTTAAACTTCCGAAAGGCACGTCACTTGTGACGTGCCTTTTTGCTTTTATAGGACATCACAAAAATAACATTTACGTATCCAACAACTAACATTCAAGGAAGCGATTATGATTGTCATTGAGCTGATTATCGTTTTAGCGGCGATTTTCCTCGGCGCCAGGCTAGGAGGGATTGGTATCGGCTATGCCGGGGGTTTGGGCGTGCTGGTTCTGGCAGCCATTGGTGTCGCACCGGGGAAAATCCCGTTTGACGTTATCTCCATCATCATGGCGGTGATTGCAGCCATCTCGGCCATGCAGATTGCGGGTGGTCTGGATTATCTGGTTAATCAAACGGAAAAACTGCTGCGCAAAAACCCGAAATACATCACCATTCTCGCGCCGGTCGTGACCTACTTCCTGACGATTTTTGCCGGTACCGGCAACATCTCTCTGGCAACGCTGCCGGTTATTGCCGAAGTGGCGAAAGAGCAAGGCATTAAGCCGTGCCGCCCGCTGTCGACTGCTGTGGTGTCCGCGCAGATCGCGATTACCGCCTCGCCGATTTCTGCCGCAGTGGTGTATATGTCATCGGTAATGGAAGGTCATGGCGTTAGCTATATTCATCTGCTCTCCGTGGTGATCCCCTCGACGCTGCTGGCTGTGCTGCTGATGTCGTTCCTGGTCACTATACTGTTTAATTCCAAACTTTCTGACGATCCGGTGTACCTGAAACGTCTGGAAGAAGGTCTGATCGAACTGCGCGGTGAAAATAAAGTTGAGATCAAACCACGCGCGAGACTGTCGGTACTGCTGTTCCTGCTGGGCGTGGTCTGTGTAGTGATTTATGCCATCGTCAACAGCCCAAGCCTCGGCCTGGTGGCAACACCGCTGATGAATACCACCAACGCAATCCTGATTATTATGCTGAGCGTCGCGACCCTGACCACCGTGCTGTGCGGCGTGGAAACGGACAGCATTCTCAGCTCCAGCACCTTCAAAGCCGGAATGAGTGCCTGTATCTGTATCCTCGGCGTGGCGTGGCTGGGTGATACTTTTGTTTCCCACAATATCGACTGGATTAAAGAGACCGCAGGTACCGTGATTCAGGGCCATCCTTGGCTGCTGGCGGTGATTTTCTTTGTGGCTTCCGCGCTGCTGTATTCTCAGGCTGCGACGGCGAAAGCTCTGATGCCGATGGCGCTGGCACTGAACGTGTCTCCACTGACCGCTGTGGCCTCTTTCGCTGCCGTTTCTGGCCTGTTTATTCTGCCAACCTATCCGACGCTGGTCGCGGCCGTGCAGATGGACGATACCGGGACGACGCGCATCGGACGCTTCGTCTTTAACCATCCGTTCTTTATTCCGGGCACGATGGGCGTCGTGTTTGCCGTATGCTTCGGTTTCCTGATCGGTAGCGTGATTCTTTAAGCTTTCGGTGTTGTAAAAATAGTTAAAGTCGGGCCGCTCTGCGGCCCGATTCATTAATGCCCTCAGGCTCAGCGTGATATAGTGATTTTTTCGCGATGAGGAGGTCGAGTAGTGAATACACCTGACGCTGTCGTTGTACTGTGTACCGCCCCCGATGAAGCCACTGCCCAGGAGCTTGCCGCCAAAGTGCTGGCAGAACAGCTCGCTGCCTGTGTGACGATCCTGCCCGGCGCTACCTCGATGTACTACTGGGAAGGCAAGCTGGAACAGGAGTACGAAGTGCAGATGCTGCTGAAAACCAACGTCTCGCATCAGCAAGCGCTTCTCGACTGCCTCAAGTCTCATCATCCATACCAGACCCCAGAACTGCTGGTGCTGCCAGTGGTTCACGGCGACAACGATTATCTCTCATGGCTCAACGCTTCCTTACGCTGATCCTGCTGCTGTGCAGCACATCAGTTTTTGCCGGGTTGTTCGACGCGCCCGGCCGCTCTAATTTCATTCCCGCCGACCAGGCGTTTGTTTTCGACTTCCAGCAGAACCGGCACGATCTCAATCTGACCTGGCAGGTCAAAGAGGGCTATTACCTCTACCGTAAGCAGGTGAGCATTACCCCCGCTCGCGCGAATGTCGGCGAGCCGCAGCTGCCCGCAGGCGAATGGCACGAAGATGAGTTCTACGGCAAAAGCGAAATCTACCGCCATCGGCTGACGGTGCCGGTCACGGTAAATCAGGCCAGTTCGGGCGCCACGCTGACGGTCACATACCAGGGCTGCGCCGACGCAGGTTTCTGCTATCCGCCAGAGACCAAAGTGGTACCGCTGAGCGAAGTACAGGCGTCCCCTGCACCTTCAGCTCCCGCAGTGGAAACGGATGATACGAGTGCTAAGCTGCCCTTCTCCGCGCTGTGGGCGCTGTTGATCGGTATTGGTATCGCCTTCACGCCCTGTGTCCTGCCGATGTATCCCCTGATTTCCGGCATCGTCCTCGGCGGCAAACAGCGTTTATCCACCGCCCGTGCGTTGCTGCTGGCCTTTATCTATGTTCAGGGAATGGCGCTGACATACACCGCCCTTGGCCTGATCGTGGCCGCAGCAGGGCTTCAGTTCCAGGCGGCGCTCCAGCACCCTTATGTGCTCATTGGGCTGTCGGTGGTCTTTACCCTGCTGGCACTGTCGATGTTTGGGTTATTCACCTTGCAGCTGCCGTCGTCACTGCAAACACGCCTGACGCTGATGAGCAACCGTCAGCAGGGCGGTTCTGCGGGCGGCGTCTTTGCAATGGGCGCCATTGCCGGGCTGATCTGCTCCCCCTGCACCACCGCGCCGCTTAGCGCCATCCTGCTCTACATCGCGCAGAGCGGGAACATGTGGTTCGGTGGCGGGACGCTCTATCTTTATGCACTGGGTATGGGGCTGCCGCTGATTCTGGTCACCGTCTTTGGCAACCGTCTGCTGCCGAAAAGCGGCCCGTGGATGGAAACCGTGAAAACGGCGTTCGGCTTTGTGATTCTGGCACTGCCAGTATTCCTGCTCGAACGTTTGATTGGCGATGTCTGGGGAGTGCGTCTGTGGGCGCTTCTGGGTGTGGCGTTCTTCGGTTGGGCATTTATTACCAGCCTGCAGGCGCAGAAGCCGTGGATGCGGATCGTGCAAATTATCCTGCTGGCCGCCGCGCTGGTGAGCGTACGTCCCCTTCAGGACTGGGCGTTTGGTTCCCCGGGCGTACAAGCCCAGGCGCATCTTAGCTTTACTCAAATCAGTAACGTTGATGAGCTGAACACCGCCCTGGCGCAGGCCAAAGGCAAACCCGTGATGCTCGATCTCTACGCCGACTGGTGCGTGGCCTGTAAAGAGTTTGAAAAATACACCTTTAGCGATCCACAGGTGCAAAACGCGCTGAAAAATACCGTTCTGCTGCAGGCCAATGTGACGGCCAATAACGCGCAGGACAAGGCTCTGTTAAAACAGCTCAACGTGCTCGGCCTGCCGACTATTTTGTTCTTTAATGAGCAAGGAGAAGAGCAGCCTGCCGGACGCGTGACGGGTTATATGGATGCCGCAGCGTTCAGCGCGCATTTGCGCGATCGCCAACCGTAAACGACACTGTTAACGGGAGAAACCGTTAGCATTGGGAGGAGAAAACCGTGCAACGTGAAGACGTACTGGGACAAGCCCTGCAATTACTTGAGGTTCAAGGGATCGCCAGCACCACGCTTGAGATGGTTGCCGAACGCATCGATTATCCTCTGGATGAGCTTCGTCGCTTCTGGCCCGATAAAGAAGCGCTGCTGTACGACGCCCTGCGCTATCTGAGCCAGCAGGTGGATATCTGGCGCAGGCAGTTAATGCTTAACGAAGAGCTGACGGACGAGCAGAAAATACTGGCGCGTTATACGGCCCTCGCTGATTGCGTTCGCAACAAACGCTACCCGGGCTGTCTGTTTATCGCCGCCTGCACTTTCTATCCTGATCCAGGGCATCCGATCCATCAGCTGGCGGATCAGCAAAAAAGCGCGGCGCACGACTTTACCCATGAGCTGCTCACCCGACTCGAAGTCGACGATCCGGCAATGGTCGCGCGGCAGATGGAGCTGGTGCTGGAAGGTTGCCTGAGCCGTATGCTGGTCAACCGCAGCCTGGCCGACGTCGAGACGGCGCACCGTCTCGCGGAAGATATCCTGCGTTTTGCGCAGTGCCGTATGGGTGGCGCGCTGACTTAAGCCAGCATGCCTGCCCACGCAGAGATAAGCAGGCATAGCGCCATTACGCGTTGAAAGCGCACCATCGCCACGGTGGTGCGAAACACCCGATTTACCGCCTTTCCCAGCCACGCCCAGCACATCAGACACGCAATCGAAATGATTAAGAACCAGAGCGCCATCAGCGCCACATCCCTCAGGGCATGCTCACCAACCGGTGCAAACAGGCTCACGACGGCCAACGCCATCATCCATGTCTTTGGATTGATCACCTGTAAAAGCGCCGCCGCACGCGCCGTAAAACGGTGATGCGAGCCATGTGACAGGTTTGCCGCTGGCGCACTGAATAACTGCCAGCTCATCCAGCTTAACCACAGCACGCCACCCCAGCTCATCACCTGACGAATCAGCGGGTACTGGCGCAATACTTCCCCGGCTCCCGCGCCAGAGATCAGCACGATGGCACTGGCCGCCACACAGCCGCTGACAAGGGCGGGAATCGTCGCCTTCACCCCGTAGTGCTGGCTGTTGGTCAGAACAAGGATATTGGTTGGGCCGGGCGTTATCGAGGCGACAAAAGCAAACAGCAGAAACGGCATCACGTTCACAGGTAGCTCCTTATTTTTGGAGCTCTGACTATGCCGCTATTTTCTGGAAACGTCTGGAAGGTTTGTGCACAACTTTCGGTAATGGGCAGGGGTGATGCGATAGGCCCGCTGGAACCAGCGTCCAAGATGGCTCTGATCGGCAAAACCCAGCGACGCAGCGACATCCACCGGCAAATCGCCACGTGCCAGCATCTGACGGGCTTTTGCGAGCCGAAGCTGGATAAGCCAGGCGTGCGGTGCCAGATGGAACTCACGTTTGAAACAGCGCGTCAGCGTAAAGCGATCGGTTCCCGTCTCGCGCGCAAGATCAGACAGCCCGAGATTTTCGCCCATATGCGCATACAGATAGTCACGCGCCCGATGTGCCACCGCCGCGCTTTGCAGCTGCGAAGGGAGCCTTTTGCGCCAGTGGCAATGGGAAGTGATCTGCGCCAGCATGTGATCCATCGTGCTTTGCTGGACGATTTTCATCTCATCCTGATGCAGCGCGTTAAACGTCTCACCGATGGTGCGAACCAGCTGCGGCTCACGCGTCAGGGTTTGCGCAAAATGGAGTGAATAACTACCGGGCGTGGATTCGTATAGCCCGTGCAGCGTGTTGTTCAGCCACTGTTCGTCCAGATAGAACGTCAGATAGGTAAAGCCGCCCTCGACCGGGGCATCGCCATCATGGATTTCACCGGGTTCAAGCAGAAAGGCATCTCCCGGCTGGCTCTGGTGACGCTCGCGGCGGCAATGGAACTGCTGAGTGCCAGAAAGCGTAATGCCCACCAGATAGCTGTCGTGCCAGTGTGGGTCGAAAGCATGGCCTTCGAAGTGTGCCTTAATGGTTTCAATACCTGTGTCTGCATGCTGACGTAGCTCAAGCCAGTCGTTCGCCATATCGCCCTCCTCTGATCTGTCAGCATTGCTATTTAGCACCCTCATTGTCTGGAAGATTTGTGCAATTTCGCGGTGCAAACGGACAGATTGCCGTAAAGTTAAGCAGTTGAACAGCTTTTCCTGAATTAGGGTTGACGACCATCCGGGATTAAGGTTTAATGCGCTCCGTTGCCCGGATAGCTCAGTCGGTAGAGCAGGGGATTGAAAATCCCCGTGTCCTTGGTTCGATTCCGAGTCCGGGCACCACTAATTAGAAAAACCAGCCTTCGGGCTGGTTTTTTGCTTTTGGGGATTCGGTAGATTCTGGCCGTGTCATTCAACACTATGGATTGCTTCCCCCACAGTCCTAACACCTCTTTTTTCAGCAGCATTCCGCTCGAATTCCACTACTCGACTTACTTTTTCACGCTTATAGCGGCGCTATAAGAGGCTGACTATTTGCATAGAAGGGGTTTGATGCGATTGAGGAGGGTAATTCGTGACTGGATCGAAGGCCGATAACCGGGCTGTTTTGCCGGTGTGGGACTATTTTTGTATAAAGTCAAAAACGCAAAAAGGCCATCCTTGCGGATGGCCTCTTCACTTGTTTGATGCCTGGCAGTTCC
>NZ_SDDX01000018.1 GCF_004115925.1 Lelliottia nimipressuralis | reverse complement strand
GGAGCGAGACTTGAACTCGCACAGCGCGAACGCCGAGGGATTTTAAATCCCTTGTGTCTACCGATTCCACCATCCGGGCTCGGGAAGAAATTGGAGGCGCGTTCCGGAGTCGAACCGGACTAGACGGATTTGCAATCCGCTACATAACCGCTTTGCTAACGCGCCGTAAATCTGTTGTCTTTCGACCAGCACCCGCAACTGCCGATGCTTTTAATTTGGAGCGGGAAACGAGACTCGAACTCGCGACCCCGACCTTGGCAAGGTCGTGCTCTACCAACTGAGCTATTCCCGCATGTCACCAAGTCATTTGTAATCACTTGATTTCATTATCGTCCGGCTGACTGTGCCGCCGTTCGATGCGTTGCATTCTACTTATATGACGATGTGAGTCAACGTTATTTTTGCATCCCAGGATCGTTTGCTGAAAATTGCGCCGAAACGATCACTGTTCAAGCAAATCGCCGCGTGCAGCGTTCAGGTACTGCAGCATTGACCACAGCGTCAGCACCGCTGCAACCCACAGCAGGCCGATACCCGCCCACTCGACCCACGCGTTTGGACGCCACAGCATCCACACCAGCGACGCCATTTGCGCGGTAGTTTTCACTTTACCAATCCAGGAGACCGCCACGCTGCTGCGTTTACCCAGCTCAGCCATCCACTCGCGCAGGGCGGAGATGATGATCTCACGGGCGATCATGGTCGCCGCAGGTAACGTCACCCACCAGGTGTGGTAATGCTCTGCCACCAGCACCATCGCAATGGCAACCATCACTTTATCGGCAACCGGATCGAGGAACGCACCGAACCGCGTGCTTTGATTCCAGCGACGGGCCAGATAGCCGTCAAACCAGTCCGTCACCGCAGCCACCAGGAAGATCAGCGCACATGCGAAAGGAGCCCACGTGAAAGGCATGTAAAAAGCCAACACAAAGAAGGGGATGAGGACGACGCGAAAAAGCGTGAGCAACGTAGGGATGTTAAATCGCATAGTGACGGTAACTGTCTGTTGTCAGTAAAATTTAGCTCTATGTTGCTACAGAGCCCTCAATGTTTCAACGAGTAGTAGATCTTTTCTGCCAGCCCTTGCGAAATACCCGGCACTTTTGCAATTTCCTCCACGCTGGCGTTGAGTAATCCTTGCAATCCGCCCATGTACTTCAACAACATCTGCCGACGTTTTGGCCCGACGCCCTCGATTGTCTCAAGCGTACTGGTGTTTTTCACTTTAGCGCGTTTTTTACGGTGTCCGCCGATGGCATGGTCGTGCGACTCATCACGAATATGCTGGATCACATGCAGCGCAGGGGAATCCGGCGGCAGACTAAAGCCCTCACCTTCGGGTTCGAAGAAGAGTGTTTCCAGACCGGCCTTACGATCGGTCCCTTTTGCCACGCCAAGCAGTAAAGGATGATGTTTATCCCACGGCACATCGAGCTCAGCGAAAACGGCTTTCGCCTGGCCCAGCTGCCCTTTCCCGCCGTCGATCAAAATGACATCCGGGATTTTGGCCTCTTCAATGGCTTTACCATAGCGACGGCGGAGCACCTGATTCATCGCTGCATAGTCATCGCCCGGCGTAATCCCGGTGATGTTGTAGCGACGATATTCCGCGCGCACCGGCCCGTTGGCATCAAACACCACGCAGGAGGCGACGGTTTGCTCACCCATTGTATGGCTGATGTCGAAACACTCCATCCGCTTCACTTCCGGCAGTTTCAGCAGCGTAGCCAACGCCGCCAGGCGCTGGTGAACGGTCGATTGCTGAGAAAGCTTCGTCGTTAGCGCCGTCGCGGCGTTGGTCCGCGCCAGCTTCAGATAGCGCGCGCGATCGCCGCGCGGTTTGGTCTGAACGTTAACGCGACGCCCTGCCAGCTCGGAAAGGGAGTCCGCCAGCAAAGTTTTATCATCAAGATTAAAATCGAGCAGGATCTCCGATGGCAACGTGCGCATCTGGCTGCCCTGCAAATAGAACTGACCGACGAAGGTTTCAACTACTTCACCCAGCTCAGTACCGCCCGGCACTTTCGGGAAATAGCTGCGGCTGCCCAGAACTTTGCCCTGACGAATGAACAGAACATGGACGCAGGCCAGCCCGGCATCAAAGGAAACACCAATGACGTCCAGATCGTCGCCGGTATTCGACACAAACTGTTTTTCCGTGACGCGCCGCACCGCCTGAATTTGATCGCGGATACGTGCGGCCTCTTCAAACGCCAGCGCCTGGCTGGCTTTTTCCATTCGCGCAATCAGCTGCGTTAAGACCTGATCGTCTTTACCCGCCAGGAACAGACGCACATAGTCAACCTGTTGCGCGTACTCCTCTTCGCTGACCAGCCCTGCTACGCATGGGCCGAGACAGCGGCCAATCTGGTATTGCAGACAGGGGCGGGAGCGGTTGCGATAGACGCTGTTTTCGCACTGGCGAACCGGAAAAATTTTCTGCAGCAACGCCAGGGTTTCACGCACGGCGTACCCGTTAGGGAAAGGACCGAAATACTCCCCTTTAGCATGTTTCGCCCCGCGATGCATGGCCAGACGCGGATGGGTGTCGCTGCTGAGGAAAATGAAAGGGTATGACTTATCATCGCGCAACAATACGTTATAGCGCGGCTGATAAAGCTTAATGTAGTTATGTTCGAGCAGCAGCGCTTCCGTTTCCGTGTGCGTCACGGTGACGTCGATCTGCTGAATCAGCGCCACCAGCGCTTCCGTCTTACGGGAGGCCAGGTTTGTGCGGAAATAGCTGGAAAGACGTTTTTTAAGGTCTTTGGCTTTGCCAACATAGATAACCGTACCGCCAGCGTCATACATTCGATATACGCCAGGCTGGCTGGTTACGGTTTTCAGGAAAGATTTTGAATCGAACACATTACTCACTGACTTGTTAGGGTCTCTGCATTACACAGACCATGACGAATGGCCAGGTGAGTGAGTTCGACATCGCCGTGAATGTTCAGTTTACTGAACATACGGTAGCGGTAGCTGTTCACCGTTTTCGGACTGAGATTCAGTTGCTCAGAAATCTCATTCACCTTTTGGCCTTTGGTGATCATCAGCATAATCTGCAATTCACGCTCAGACAAACTGGCAAATGGCGATCCGGTTTTTTCCGGTTCAATCTGACTTAACGCCATCTGTTGAGCGATATCCGACGCGATATAGCGCTGGCCGGCGAACACTGAACGAATAGCATTAACCACTTCCTGTGGTGCAGCGCCTTTGGTGAGATAGCCTGCGGCCCCGGCCTGCATCACTTTCGCGGGCAGCGGGTTCTCCGTGTGGACGGTCAGCATGATGACTTTGGTGTCCACGTAAGCACGCGCGATTTTACGCGTGGCTTCAAGGCCGCCAATACCAGGCATGTTCATGTCCATCAGGACTACATCGGCTGAGTGGGTACGGCACCATTTCACGGCGTCTTCGCCGCAGCAAACTTCACCGGCGACTTTAATACCCTTTATATCTTCAAGTATGCGTCGTATCCCTGCGCGCACGAGTTCGTGGTCATCAACAAGTAGAACGTTGATCAAAGGAATGTCTCCAGAAATAGGGATAACGCTACTGACTACTAATTTGGCTTATATTAACGGTTTTCTGCCCAAGTTTAAAACGCTAAAAAGCATGTCATTCGATTTCGTTCTCGTTTTTGGAAATTAGCCTGTACAGCAAGTGGAAAGAGAATCGGATTTAAAAAGTCAAATACCGTTATTTTTAAGCCGCTGTATTCAAAAAGTTACGAAAAGATCGCCCCTCTGCGCCAGGAAAGTACGGCTCTTATATTTTTGTAACAATAATTAACAGCAAGAGAACGGGCTATAAACAATTTAGGCTGGTTAAAACATTATAGTGATTACACTTAAAACGTGTTTACTTAAATAAACAAAGCGCACAATTGAACAAAAAATAACCACTGCTTTTTTTCCTCTCTCTTGTGGTATACTCCGCCGCCATAACTTTCATCGTCGCGCTCTAGCGCCGTTTTGTAATGAGGAATAACAATGAGCACACCTGAATTCGCCACCGCCGAAAATAACCAAGAACTGGCGCAGGAAGTATCCTGTCTGAAAGCACTGCTGGCACTTATGTTGCAGGCGATGGGCCAGGCTGACGCGGGCCGTGTGATCATTAAGATGGAAAAGCAGATCGCCCAGATGGAAGATCAGGGCCAGGCAGATGTATTTGCCGATACGGTTAAGCAAATTAAACAGGCTTACCGCCAGTAAAAAAAGAACGGCTGAACGCATTGCATTCAGCCGTTTTCGTGTCTGGCACGCAGAACAACTAAAGTGTGGTCAGATGAATCCCGTTGCCGCCGCGTAGCAGGCAATCTGCGTCTTATTCGGCGCATTGAATTTCTTCTGCATATTCTTCTGATGGAAGTTCACCGTATTCTCTGAGATCGACAAAATAATCGCGATTTCAGCCGACGTTTTGCCCTCAGCCGTCCACTTCAGAATTTCCTTCTCGCGCTTGCTGAATTTCATCTCTGGCGGCATCACCATGTCATGCTCAAAGCGCAGCAACGACGTCAATGCCATTTGCACTAACATTTGCAGACGCAGCTCTATTTCATCGCTGTCCATCATTTTGCCAAACTGACTGGCGCGAGAAACAGAGAGAAAACCGAGCGCGTGATTAGGCAGCATCAGACACTGCGTAATTCCCTTGCGAATACCGTGGTCGCGCGCGCCGTCCCATAGCGGCTGTGCCTCAGAAAATAACGCATCCGTCCAGGGAAGGTGTCCCTGAATGAAATTCTCCCGCTTTAATACCGGGTCAATGGCGAAATAATTTTCTGACTGATATTGCGACATCCATTCAGCCGGATAGCTCGAATGAACCGTAATTTTAGGGCGCGTAAACGGAACCGGATGGCGAACACAGAGTGAGTAATAATCGAATTCAAGATCCTGTGTTTGTTGCTGAAGTTCCTGATAAACCTCGTCCGCCGTCCCCATTTGCTGGAATCGCAGGAAGCAATTCCGTCGCCAGGTGAAAAAGTCTGTATCCCTCATACTTACTGAATGAAGCCCCTGAAAAAGATAATCATTATTATGGTGAATATAACCTAACACATAAATCTTATTTATATGTATAAAATATCGACCCAAGTGAGAATAACTTTCATGTTCCTCACTTTCAGTGTCGATAAATAGAATATAAGCATCTATAAACAGGCAAATCTGGAGAATAATTTGCTCCAGAACGTCCTTCTGGAGCAAATCAGTCAGGAGAATCTCTACCGTGTCAGGAACTTTTCCAGGAACTGACGGGTGCGAGGTTGTTGGGGATGCGTAAACAATTCTTTTGCGGGGCCCTGTTCGACAATGCGACCCTGGTCCATGAAAATCGCCCTGTCAGCCACATCTCTGGCAAAACTCATCTCGTGGGTGACGATAACCAGCGTGCGTTTCTCCTGCGCCAGCTGGCGAATGGTGTTCAGCACCTCGCCCACCAGCTCTGGATCGAGCGCAGAAGTCGGTTCATCAAAGAGGATCACGTCCGGGCGCATCGCCAGCGCACGGGCAATGGCCACACGCTGCTGCTGCCCGCCCGACAGACGGCGTGGATAACTGGTCTCCTTCCCGGAAAGCCCGACTTTCGCCAGCAGCTCCCGCCCACGCGCAATGGCCTCTTCTTTCGGTTCACCTTTTACGGTGACCGGCCCCTCAATAATGTTCTCCAGCACCGTGCGATGCGGAAACAGATTAAAGCTCTGGAATACAAAGCCCACATGCTGGCGAAGACGGCGAATCAGCCCTTTTTGCGGCCCGAGAGACTTACCGGTATCGATAGTAATATCACCGACCCGAATGGTGCCCCCTTCCGGATGCTCCAGCAAATTTATGCTGCGCAGCAGCGTGGTTTTACCCGAGCCGCTCGGCCCGATAATCGCGACCACTTCGCCCTCTTGCACCTCCAGGTCGATACCGTGTAATACGGTCTGTCCGTGGAATTTTTTGACCAGGTTTTTGACGTCGATAGCACTCATTTCGGATCTCGCTCCTGGCGGTTAAGCTGGTTTTCAAAATAGTTTTGCAGTGCGGAAAGCACCGTCGCCATGATCCAGTAAATCAGCGACGCCGCCAGATACATGGTGAAAACTTCCAGCGTGCGCGAGGTGATAAGCTGCGCCTGACGGAACAGCTCCGGCACCTGGATTGTCGCCGCAAGGGACGTGTCCTTGACCAGGCTAATAAAACTATTGCTGAGCGGGGGAAGCGCCACGCGCGCAGCCTGCGGCAGGATCGCGCGACGCAGTGTCTGCCACGGCGTCATCCCGATACTGGCCGCCGCTTCCCATTGGCCCTTATCGATGGAGGAGATCGCCGCGCGCAGCGTTTCAGAGGTGTACGCCGCGGTATTCAGCGACAAACCAATCATCGCCGCCGGGATCGGGTCCAGCTCAATGCCGAACTGCGGCAGACCGTAGTAGATCATGAAAAGCTGGGCGATCAGCGGCGTACCGCGAAACACGGAGATGTAAAAACGCGCCAGCCAGCGTATCGGCAGGATCGACGACATTCGCATCAACGCGAGGATAAAGCCCAGCACCAGCCCAAAGAACATCCCTCCGAGACTGAGCTGCAGCGTAAACACCGCCCCTTTCAGCAGGTACGGCAATGAATCAATAACCAGTTGAATACTTTCTTGCATTATTATTTTCGACCCGTGATTCAAACGTGAGGATGATAAGCAAACAGCGCGGGCGCTCCGCCGGTATGGACAAACAGAATCGGCCCTTCATCCTTAAAGCGCTTCTGGGTAATGCCGTCGATAAGCCCGGCCATCGCTTTACCCGTGTAAACCGGATCTAACAGGATGCCTTCCAGACGCGCCAGTAGTTTTATCGCTTCCTGGCCTTCTTCGTTTGGCGTGCCATAGCCTGGCGCAAAATAGTCATCCCACAGCAAAATATCGGCTTTCGCCTGCACGTCGAGCTGCTGCGCAACTGCCTGTTGTAAGGTGACGACTTTCGGCTTCTGATCCGCGATGCTGCGGGAGACGGTCACCCCGATAAGTTCGACATCCGGCATGAGCTGCTCCAGCCCGACCGCCAGCCCGGCATGCGTCCCGGCGCTACCGGAAGCCACCACCACAGAGGAGAGGCTCACCGCCCCTTCGCACTGCTGGGCAATTTCCAGCGCGCTTTCCACATAGCCCAGCGCACCCAGGGCATTCGACCCGCCGACCGGGATCACATACGGACGAAAACCCTGCGCTTCAACGCGGGTTGCCAGTTCTTCCAGCTGAGCCGCCGGATCCGTTAAGGCATCGCACATTTCGATCTGCACGTTGAACAGATCCAGCAGCAGACGGTTGCCGTTCGTGAGATAGTTTTCCGCCCGCGTCCCGATGGGATTTTCCAGCAACGCCACGCAGTTCAGCCCCAGTTTCGCCGCTACTGCCGCCGTCTGGCGCACGTGGTTAGACTGAATGGCACCGGCGGTGATCAGTGTATCCGCTCCCTCACGCAGCGCATCCGCCGCGAGAAACTCCAGCTTACGCAGCTTGTTCCCGCCCATCGCCATAGGGGTCACGTCGTCACGTTTGATAAAGATATCGCGCCCTAAATAGTCAGAAAAACGCGGTAAGTACTCCAGTGGCGTTGGCGCGCCGATAAACTCGAGGCGGGGAAAACGCGTTAAATTTTGCAGTGACATGGATCCTCCGGTAACGCTGTTTTTGTTTATTATTTTTATTATGCACGCTGAAGTGCCAGAAATGAAAAAGGCGCTTTTAAAAGCGCCTTTTTTTTCAGGGAAAGACTTATTTGGTGACGTCTGCCCCGAACCACTTCTCGGAGAGCGCCTTAAGGCTGCCGTCTTTCTGCATCTCGGCAATAGCACCGTCGACAGCTTTCACCAGGTCCTCGTTACCTTTGCGGATCGCCACACCGGCTTCCTGACGCGAGAACGCGTCACCGGCTACGGCCAGGGTATCGTTGGTTTTCTTCACCAGATCCAGCGCGGCCAGACGGTCAACCAGAATGGCATCGATACGGCCAACGCGCAGATCCTGGTATTTGGTCGGGTCATCATCATAGGTGCGAATATCCACGCCCTGTACGTTCTGGCGCAGCCACTCTTCATAGTTGGTGCCCAGACCGACGCCCACTTTTTTGCCTTTCAGATCGGCGGCCGATTTAATCGTGCCTTCGTTGCCTTTCTTCACCAGCGCCTGAATACCGGAGACGGTGTACGGCGTAGAGAAATCATACTTCTTCTTACGCTCATCAGAGATGGTGACCTGGTTGATGACCACGTCGATACGTTTGGAGTCCAGCGACGCCAGCATACCGTCCCATTTGGTCGGCTTCAGGGACGCTTTCACACCCAGATGCTTCGCCAGCTCTTCAGCAAACTCAACTTCAAAACCGGTCAGTTTGCCATCATCACCCTGGAAGCTGAACGGCGGATACGTCCCTTCCAGTCCCACCAGCAGCGTGCCGCGCTCTTTCACTTTATTCAGCAGATTTTCAGCGGCGAACGTTTTCACGCTCATCCCTGCGACCAGCGCCACAGCCATGACGCCCATCAGTGCCTGACGACCCAGAAGTGCTAATTTCATAGTTACCCCGATATAGTGGTTTTTTGAGTAGTGTAGGGATTTCGTTTATAACGTCAAACACGAGTCCGCTACATCTTATTCAATTTTAATATATATCAGAAGTTGTCCCGGCGTAGACTTTCTGCTTAATCACACCTGGCATTTGCGCTTTATATTGCGCGTACTTACGCAGGGCGATGCGGTAGTTGTTGGTGCTGGTAGCCGGAAGCCACGGCTCCAGATTTTCATCCAGATAGCCGGTTTTTAGCAGATCGCGGGAGATGTTTTGCACCGTCAGGTGCTGGCCCAGACGACGCAGACGAACCACGTATTCGCGCACGGTTCCGTGGCTCATCTCGGTTTGCTCAAACAGGAATTGTTTAAAGCCGATGATGTCAAAAAAGTCGCTTTGCTCTTTGCAATGCAGATCGCCACAGAACCGACATAGGGCCACCCACTCCTGCTGCTCTTCCTGCCACGCGGATTCATCCATCAGGGTGTCGAGGCGTGATATCGCGATCTTATTCACGATTTCGCCGCGACGTACCAGCGTGATACGGTCAAGTAACTTATTGCAATGGGCGCAATGCGTCTGACTGTGTTTAAAGTCTTTTAGGTAGCGGCTTAAAGGCCGTCTTTTAGATTGCTGCACCGTCATGATAACTCCTGGTTGTCAATACGTTGTGCGGCACTTTTCGGGCGATACATCGCCTATAACTTACCCAGTTTGGTTCGTAAGCGTTTAATGGCCTGGCTATGCAATTGGCTCACCCGAGACTCCCCCACTTCCAGAACCGCGCCGATCTCCTTAAGATTCAGCTCTTCCTGGTAATAAAGGGTTAACACCAGCTGTTCGCGTTCCGGTAAAGCTTCAATAGCTTCCATTACGCGATGGCGTAAATTACTTTCCAGTAAATGGTGTAACGGGTTTTCATTCTGATTTTCATCAGTCACCAGCTCGATGCTATCGCCATGCTCTTCACGCCACTCATCATAAGAGAAGAGCTGGCTGTTATTGGTATCAAGCAACATCTGGCGATAATCAGCCACAGCAATGCCAAGCCGCTCCGCCACTTCGGTTTCCGTCGCGTTGCGTCCCAGTTCCTGCTCAAGCTGTCCGATAGCATGTGCCACTTCGCGGGCATTGCGGCGAACACTTCGCGGCACCCAGTCACGGCTGCGCAGTTCGTCCAGCATCGCACCACGAATACGCTGTACTGCGTAAGTCGTAAATGCCGTTCCTTGCAGAGCGTCGTATCGGTCTACTGCATTCAGTAACCCGATTCCGCCCGCCTGTAGCAGGTCGTCCAGTTCCACACTCGCCGGCAATCGCACCTGGAGGCGCAATGCTTCGTGACGCACCAGCGGGACATAACGCTGCCACAGCGAGTGTTTATCCATTACACCTTCAGCGGTATAGAGTGAATTCACGATAAACAGCCCTGCGTTAATTGAGTTATCGGCATTATTATCCGATTCTGGAGGGGTTTTAATCGGATGAATAGTGGGTGAAATGAGGGGTTATTTGGAGGCTAATGAGAAAATGCCTAAAGCCTGACTTATAGTCAGGCTACAAAGTGATTGTCCTTGTTAATGTTTTTAGCAAATCATAGCCGTCCCAGTGCAGTGAAAACGCCATGGTTTCCCCCAGGGGAACTATTCGATCAACACCCTTAGGTGCATTGTTAAAAATAAACCGCTCAATATTATTTTCTGTAACACCGTATGTTGCAATGGTCTGACATTTTTCACCGCAAACAGGCATAATTTCGTTGATGTCATCCATCAGCCATTCATAGAAGAGTCCACTTCCCTGATGGTTTTCAAGCATCTCCTGGCTCACCTCTTGTGACTCAACCCGGAAAATATGTCGAGTCTCTGACGGAATATATTTTAACGCCGGATTTTTCGCGGCCTGGTGGCAGTAGTCTGCAAGCGTTTTAATCACCGAAACAGCTTCAGGATCGGGCCTGTCACGCAAATACGCTTCAAAATGCGCCCAAAATTGCGCTCGCGCCTCCGATTTTTGCTCTCCCAACCACACTACCAGCTTTGGTGACGTACAGGCCTGCTGATCGGTTAGTAAGGTGTCATTGAAAAAGTTTTGAGCAATCCGGGATTTATTATCTGCCGCCAGATAGGCATCAGCATGAATAATAGCAATGGAGTAGCGGTCGGCAAATGCAACATCGACAGCTCGGGGTGAAATCACCGACTGGCGAATTAATTCGATAGTTTTATCGCCCCCCCAAATTAATCTCGCATGACACATTGCAGACAGCGCATTATTAATTTCTGTTTCATGGCCATATTCGACCAGACAGATCAATTCACGCATTTCACAGTGCTGCTGGAGCGCCTCGTTCAGGGTCTGACAAATAATATCGACCTGCGCGAAAACTTTCGAAGGCAGGCGAACAATATTTGCATTCCCTGTCAGCAATCCGGCACAGAGGGAGTAGGCAAAATTGACAGCCACATTCGATGGCGCAATATGAAATGCAACGCCTCTGCCCAACAGAAATTCTGTAAATGAGTGAGCTTGTTTCATTTGTTCCAGTGCCGCTCTCCGGCACCAAAAAGCGAGTGAAATGACATCGCTATGTGCGCGTGCTTGCGGGTGCGTCAGTAGCAGTTTTGAGAAGGTTTGCAGAAACGCCATAACGTCGGGATCGAAGGGGATACGTGGTTTGACACCACGCATTTGCTCCATAATCTGAACGTCGCCAACGCGGTAGCGTAACGATTTAAAATTCAGCGGCATAGGTGTCACTGCAACCCCTTATTTCTGCATTTTTAATTCGGCCGAGAATACGAAAATACTTCCCTGCTCTACCGCAAGGGCAATCATCTTCACCGAGGATGACGCCTTCATCTTCCGTTAGCAGAGAATGCCCCGGATAAGACTCAGGGATCGTCGATACGACCTGAATAATACCCGGCAGCCCCTGTGGACTCGGGTTTAACGTACGTGCATCGCGGACGATGACGTCAGAGAAAATACTGGCATGAAGATGACCATGTTCACATTGCATGTAAATACAACCGGTCTGTTCCACCATGCCGTAATAGTCATATATTTTAGAAATACCACATACGCTATGCAGTGAATCGGCAAATTCCAGGGGGGAAACCGCCTGCGACTGCAATTTTTTCCAGCCGCCGCCATGGATAAGGATCCCATTTGTCAAATCGATCGGGCATCCACTGGCCTTTAGCGCCTGGTAAAAGTGCTGCCAAACCATAAAAGTAAATCCAAAGAGCAGGACTGGCTTACCCTGATGGCGTTCAAGAAAAGCGTTAATACCGACCACATCCAGCGCCATCTCTTCCGTTAATGCCCAGCAGCGATCGGCACCAAACATCGAAAAACCGAGAATCCCTGCCCCACGGGCGGAAAACATATTCCTGTCTTTCATCACAGCAGGGGTATCAATGATCAGCATCGGAAGTCGTGTAGCCCCCGTAAAATCACTGACAATTCGTACCAGCGTTTTTTGCTGCCGCGCCGCAGTCTGTTTATCGAGGAAAATACGCGACACGCTCTGCCCCGTGGTGCCAGAAGAGGTCATGGTTTTGACAATCTCTTCCTCAGGGACACTTTTGAGCGCCAGAGTTTTGAACACCGACACCGGCAAAAAAGGAATATCTTCTAACGTCTCTATCTGCTCGACCTTGTTGCCCAGACCCTGCAAAATATTACGGTACGGCTCGCAGGCCTGTTGATGATGTTCCGTCAACTTACGCAGGCGCAGCAGCAGATACTCGCGTTTTTCTTCCCGCTTCAGGGCGTAAGGGCCGTGGTCAAGCCAGGCATCGAACTCAGTCACACAATGCCTCCAGCTCTCTGTATAACGTCTTACCGGCCGGATTTTTTGGGATCGTGTCGATCTCTTTGACGGAAAAGGCAGAATGGTGAAGCTGGCAAGTTTTCGCCAGATAGCTTTTTACTGCTTCAGTCTGTTTCTCATCGGTAATAAAAACATGCACATTGTCATCACGCCCCACCGCTACACACTCGGTTGAGGGGAAAGCATTAATCACCAGATGCTCCAGTTCATCCAGCCCTACCCGGTTACCAAACACTTTCAGAAAACGGGTTTTACGCCCGACGATGGTATAGAGACCGGACTCGTCGCGGCTTGCCATATCGCCAGTGGCCAGACGCCCCTTACGTTCGTCACCTTTTGCCAGATCATCGCGGCAGGCCGCATAGCCCAGCGAGACATTATCGCCATAATAGATAAGCTCACCGTGCTGACCCGCGAGAGTAATTTCGTTCCCGGCATCGTCTTCCAGTGCAAATCTCCCCCCTGGAATTGCTATCCCCATCGCGCCAGGATGACTGGCCGACAGTTCAGGCGGAAGATAACCCATTCGTGAAGTTGCCTCTGAAGCACCGAACATGACAAAAAATCGCAGCCCTTTCTCCGCAGCCCATGTTGCAAGCTCGCTGTGCAGTTCTGGCCGCAATTTTCCGCCAGCCTGAGTCAGCGTTTTCAGTGATGGGATCTCCATGCGAGTAAATCGCAGCTTTTTCAGGATTTCCCAACTGTACGGCACTCCAGACAGCGAGGTGGCTGCATGCTGCCTGAGAAAACGCCAGAATCCCGGCTGAACCGGGCCGGTATTGGTCAGCAGCACCGTGGCGCCTTGCGCCAGGTGAGTGTTAATAATTGACAGGCCGTAGACGTAATTCATCGGCAGCCAGGCGAGCGCGCGCTCTTGGTTGTCAATCTGGAGGTAATCAATAATGCTGCGGGTGTTAGAGAGCAAATTGTGATAGCTCTGGCGCACCAGTTTTGGGCTGCCGGTCGAACCAGAGGTGGCGATCAACAAGGCCAGTTCATCGTCCATGACCGGCGCGCTTTGCGCTAAATCAATGAGCGCATAGCCATAGATTCCATACGATTCCGCACTGGCTGTTTCATGCTGCCATAAATAGCCCGGACGATAGATATCGAGAAGCTGTTGCAGCAGTTCAGGCGCGATGTTTTTATCTAGCATCAGCGGGACAGCGCGGGCGCTCAGGCAGGCCAGGTATCCCACCAGGGCACCGGGGCTGTTATCGCACAGACAGAAAACCAGCGCGCGCGCGGGTAATGCTGCCGCAAGTGCCGCGACCGATTGCGAAAGCTCGCGATAGCTCAACGCCATATCATTATCATCGATGACCGCAACCGCATCGCCATAGTGTGCAAGCTGCCAGAAGGGTGTCATAACGCGTTCTCCAGAATCGTACCGGCAATCTGGGACGCAGTGAGACCATTTTGCTCCAGCATCCACGAGTACTCACCCGCATGACCGTAGCCCTGCGGAATACCGAGGGTTAACAGGCGTGGGGCATGGTGTTGCGTCACCAGAAATTCTGCTATCGCACTGCCGAGCCCGCCCGTGACGCTGTGTTCTTCCACACTGACGATCATTTTGCAGCCAAACTGATTTTTTAAGGCTTCCGTATCCAGGGGCTTGATCGTAAACATGTCCAGCACGCTACAGCTGATGCCTCGCTCGGCCAGCAAATCCGCCGCTTTCAGTGAGGCTGCGACCATGCTGCCGGTTGCAACCAGCGCCACGTCCGATCCTTCCCGGAGAAGATTCGCCTCACCGAGAATAAATTCCTGAGCCTCGCGATAGACAATCGGCGTGCGCATTCCTCCGGTCAGGCGCAGGTAAACAGGCCCGGCATGTTCTGCCGCCGCGAGCGTCAGCAGCGCTGTCGCCGTCGCATCAGCAGGCGAGAGGATCGTGAGATTGGCAATCGAGCGCAGCGTGGCAATGTCTTCTATGCCGTAATGGGTGGTACCGAACATACCCATCGCAAACCCGGAGGCCAGACCGATAACTTTAATATTGCCCTGCAGATAGCCCATGTAATGGCGCATTTGCTCGCAGGAACGAAGCGCAGCAAAGTTGGCGAATGTCGTCGCAAACGGAATGCTGCCCTGCGACGCGATCCCGGCGGCCACACCGATCAGATTTTGTTCGGCGATACCGACATTGATGTAGCGTTCGGGAAAAGTATTACTGAAACGCTCCATGCCCGACGTAATGCCAAGATCCGCCGTGAGTCCAATGATATTGGGGTTTTGCTGGGCGAGATTGAGAAGCGTAACGCCAAAGGTGCCGCGCGTACCCATCATCGACCAGGCTCTCACTTCTGCCGGAGAAACGGAAATATTCATACCAGTTCCTCCAGGGCAGCAAGCCGCTGCGCGGCAGACAATTTAGCGCGATGAAACGCGTTATTGTGTTCCATAAAGGAGATCCCCTTCCCTTTCACGGTTGTCGCGATAACCGCTTTAGGTTTGCCATGGGGCGGCGCGGAAAAAGCCTGCTGAAGTGCTGTGATATCGTGGCCGTCGCACGTTTCGACGTGCCAGCCACAGGCCTGCCACAGGGCTGGGAAATTCATTTTCAGCGTGTGTTCACAGGCGATATCCGACTGGAAGCCGTTCACGTCTACGATAACCGTCAGGTTAGCTAAGCCGTGGTGCGCGGCAAAAAGTGCGCTTTCCCAGATGGAGCCTTCATTGCATTCGCCGTCACCCAGCACGACATAGCTATGCCACGGCTGTTGTTTAAGCCGCTGATGCCAGGCGATACCACTGGCGAAGCCCACCCCTAACCCCAACGAACCGCCCGCGAAATCAATTCCAAGGGCCGGATTCATCGGGGTCAGCGCCGGGAAGAGCGAACCACTGTGATCAAAAGTCGCAAGCTGTTCAGCGCTTAACACACCGTAGTGGTGCAGAGTGGTGTAGAGCGCAAGGGCTGCATGTCCCTTGCTCAATAAAAAGCGATCGCGTTCCTGTGTAGCCATATTATGAGGCGTGTAGCGCATCACGGCGCCATACAAAACGGTAGCAATCTCCACCATCGACAGAGCCGAGCCAAGATGCACGCCATCAACAGGCGCATTAAACGCAACGTCAACGATAGAACGGCGAATCTGCCGGGCGGCTGATTTCAGCTCCTCGGGGCTACTCATCGTAAACCGCCGTCCACGCGAATCGTCTGCCCGGTGATATAGCTCGCAAGATCAGAGACTAAAAACACAGCCGTATCGGCGATATTGGCTGGCGTCCCAAGGCGTCGCAGATCCGTCTGATTGCGAGTCGCGTCGATAATGGCTGGAGGCAGGGTTTCCAGCATATCGGTATCCGTGATGCCTGGCGCAATACAGTTTGCGCGGATACCGTTTTCACCCAGCTCAGTGGCTATGGACTCCGTCAGGGCGATGACTGCAGCCTTTGAGGCACCATACGCCGATTTTCCGGCGTTACCATCCTGGGCGGCAGTAGACGCAATATTGACGATACTCCCCTGTTTTTGGCGAGCCATCAGTTTTGACACGGATTGAGTGAAGTTGAATAACGAGAAAAAGTTAACCTCAAATTGTTGGCGCAGTGCCTGTTCTGTGGTCATCTGAAACAGCGCATTCAGGGTGATACCGGCGTTATTTACCAGTCCGTGCAACGGGCGCTTGTCGCTCATTAACTGTTTTACCGCCAGCTTCATCGCCGCCGAATCGGTCAGATCAAAACACAGCGGCCAGATTTGAACGCCATGACGCTCAGCGGTTTGCGCCATATCCGTTAAAAAATCATCGTCCGCGCTACGGGCATGCGCATAAATATTGGCTCCATTGGCCGCAAATGCCTCGACCATCGCCCGGCCAATACCGCGTTTACAGCCGGTGATAATCACATTTTTATCTTTTAAGATCATAAACAGCCCCTTAGTGACCAATACCACCATCTACGCGGATAACCTGGCCGGTGACATAGGCTGCCGCATCGGACGCTAACCAACAGAGGGTGTTTGCCACCTCTTCTGCCAGTCCCAGGCGAGGAATGGCTGCCGCCGCCATTTTTTCATCAACCACCGCTTGCGGCAGATTTTCTGTCATCGCCGTCTGGATAACACCCGGCGCAACCGCATTGACACGGATCCCCTGAGGGGCCAGTTCTGCCGAAAGGGTTTTAGTGGCGGCGATCATCGCGGCCTTCGAGGCTGAATAGGACAATTGCCCCACGTTGCCGTCGATACCAGAAATACTGGCAATGTTGATCACGCTGCCGCGCTTATTACGCAGCATCAGACGGGTCATATACTGGGTAAACAGCATCTGAGAAAAGAAATTGATGGTGAAGGTTTTTTGCAACTGATCCATTGTGACCATCGGGAACAGCGCATCGAGCGTGACGCCTGCGACATTCACCAGAATATCAATCGGCTGTTTGGCTTTTTGAATCGTCGTCGCCGCGTATTTAATTGAGGCCTCATCCAGTAAGTCGAAGCTGACCGGCGTAATGGTTACGCCATGCTCTGCGCTCAACTCACGAATAAAGGTTAAAAAGGCCTCATCCTCATGCTGAACGCAGGCAAACAGGTTCGCACCCTGGCGGGCAAAGGAGACAAGGGTCGCCTTACCAATTCCCTGCAGGCATCCTGTAACAACGGCAGTTTTCCCGGCCAGTAACATGCTTACCTCTCCTCGCGTCAGACGACTTCAACATCGTATTTTTTGAGGATCTCTTTCCCTTTTTCCCAGGAGGAGAAATCAATAATGTCTTCGGTGTCCATCATGATGTCGAACGTCTCTTCCAGCGCAGCAATCATGCTCATGTGGCCGACTGAGTCCCATGATGGCGTATCCTGATACTGGTAACCCGGCAGGATATCTTCCGTGATTTCAAAGGTTTCAACAAAAATCGCGTTGTACTTTGTTAAATTAGTCATTACGTATAGCTCCAGACAAAACACTCATTTAAAAACTTTCTTTTGCTCGTTTTTGCGCATGGCGCGAGCAGGGTTACCCAGTGCGACGGTTTCATCGGCAATATCGCTAAACACCGCACTGCCCATACCAACGATGACGTCATCGCCCAGGGTTGTTTTTTCTTTGACGGCAGAATTCATGCCGATAAACACGCGCTGTCCCACCACACAGTGCCCGGCCAGCGTTACGTTACTGGAGATCACACTGTGTGGGCCGACATGCGTGTCGTGGCCGACGCTGGCGTGCGGCTGAATCAGCGTATTTTCGCCAATGACGACATCACAGGAGATAAACGCGTGGTCGCAAATAATCGCACCTGGGCCGATATGGTTACCCGGCGGAATAAAAACTGATGGATGGATGAGCGTCGCAAGGTTCGTTTTGGCACGCACTTTCGCTGCCAGCTGTTGTCTCGCTGCCGGTTCGCCAATAGCGATCACCACTTCGGTGCAGTAATGATCCAACAGGGCGAAGCGATGAACCGGAACACCGGACACCACATTTTCATTCGTCACATCATCGATGAAAAAGATCTCTTCCCAACGGGATGATTGATTCAGCTGCTGAGCCAGCATTAACACTTCGCGGCCAAGCCCACCGGCACCGTAAATTCCCAGCTTCATGCCACCTCCCCGTCCACATGGACCACCAGAGGTTGATTGGCGGGTAAGGCGCTGTACTGACGAATCATTGCCACAACGCGATCCTGGTCGTGCTCAGTCAAATCCGGATAGATTGGCAGGCAGAGGATCTTCTGCGAAATACCTTCTGCAACAGGCAAGTTATGCGGGCTGGCCGATGGTAAATGGCGATACATGGAGAATGAGCTGATTAACGGGTAGAAGTAGCGACGAGAATAGATATTCTCCTCCTTGAGCACGTCATAAAGCTGGTCGCGGCTGATCGGGTACGTCTCGTTCACGATGATCGGATAATAGGCGTGATTCCACTCCACATTGCCCGGCGCGCTGAAAGACGCAATACCGTCAATGTCGCTCAACAGTTCGCAGTAGCGCTCATAAATGGCCCGACGGGCCGCCAGTGCGCCATCAATGTGCTGCAACTGGACCAGGCCAAATGCCGCCTGAACTTCGTTCATTTTGGCGTTGATGCCCGGCGCCACGACGGTTGTCTCACCGGCAAAGCCAAAGTTTTTCAAATAGTCGATACGCTGCTTCATCCGGGCGTCCGGGCAGATAATTGCACCGCCTTCAAAGGTGTTAAAGACCTTGGTGGCGTGGAAGCTGAGAATCGACAAATCGCCGCAATTCAGCACGCTTTGCCCATCCTTTTTTACGCCAAACGCGTGAGCCGCATCGTAGATAACCTTTAAACCCCAAGCATCGGCGATCTTCTGAATACCGTCTACATCACAAGGAATACCGTAACAATGCACGGGCAAGATCGCGGATGTGGCGGGTGTAATCAGCTGTTCAATCTTCGCCGGGTCGATATTGCAGGTCACAGGGTCGATGTCGGCAAAAACCGGTGTCAGGCCATTCCACAGTAGTGAATGAGAGGTCGCCACAAAGGAGTATGGCGTCGTAATGACTTCGCCCGTAATGCGCAGCGCCTGCAGTGCCGTCAAGAGCGCGAGGGTTCCGTTAGAGAACAGACACAGGTGCTCAACGCCCAAATATTCCGCCAGCGCTTTCTCAAGCTGCTGGTGAAACTGACCGCCATTCGTTAAAAATTTGTTTTTCCAAATTTGTTCCAGGTAGGGAATAAACTCCTCCAGCGGCGGAAGCAGCGGACTCGTGACGTAGACATTATTTTTCATTAGTGACCCTTCAAAAAACTGTATTTGCCCTCGAAGACGACATCATGCCGCCACGAACCCGCCTTTTAGCCAATCATTCCTGAGGAACCGGCTCTTACTCTTCAACCGTAAAACTTTGCGCAGATTGCCCGGAGCAGTAGATCTCCCAGGCCTTACGTAGTGCCTTTTCGAGCGGCGCAGCAACGTCAAAACCATCCTGCTTGACCGGCATGTTTTTACGCATACTTTGCCGCCAGCCGTCCAGCTCCTGAAGACGGGTCTGCCACGCGATAGCTTTTTCGATGTAATCCTGCTGGCTGGTTGCAATAAATGTTTGCAAGCCGTAAATATGCATGATTTCAACACCTTGTCGCGAAGACGTGGTTGCCCCTGCAATACTGAGCGTCGGTACGCCCATCCAGACCCCGTGACTGGTGGTTGTTCCACCGGTATACGGGAAGGAGTCGAGCAAGAGATCAACCTCGTGATGCATCCGCAGATAGTTTTCGAGATTGGTTGTTTTGCGGAAAATCAGCTGCGAGTCCTGCACGCCAAGCGCACAGAGCTTCTTGCGATACCGGGCGATCATCTCGTCATCATCCATAAAACCAATCAGCAGCTTCGCGGTTGGATTACGTGACATGATCTGCGCCCAAATGGCGAAGACTTCATTGTTGAGTTTTTTAGGCCGGTTAAAGCTGCCGTAGGTGAAGTAGCCATTGCTGAGTGCCGGCAACGGATTAACGTCCGGGCTCAGCTCACTCGGCGCAAAGAAGCTCCGCAGAGGCATATAGAGCAGTTTTTCAGTGTATTGATCGTCCATTTCGCCCGGCTTACCCAGCCCTGGTGTGGTGATACGATAATCCATCTGTTCCAGCCCTGAGGTGCCTGGATACCCTATCCAGGTCATCTGAATCGGTGCAGGTTTAAAGCCAAACGCCGGAAGACGACTTCCCGTTGTGTGACCAGACAGATCGATCAAAATATCAATCTGATCTTCGGCGATTTGCTTCGCCAACTCTGCTTCGCTGTATTCTGTCGCCATGCGCCACAGGGTCGCAGTTTGTTGATAGTGCTCCCTGACGTCATCTGGCTTGTCGATGGTGTGGTAGACAATTAAATCAAAATGTTCACGGTTCAGATTGTTCCAGAACGGCAGGAAGAAATTGCTGACCGGATGAATGCGAAGATCGCCGGAAACAAATCCGACGCGCAATTTGCGATGCGGATCTTTATTACCGGTATGAGCGATTGTCACCTGGTGTGATGCGCACCACTCATTAACCTGCTGACCATATTTCTGATGGGCCGCAAACAGGTCCGCTGGCGACACGCTGGCATCATGGCTCATCACAAACAGCAGACTGGTGAAGGAGTCGAAATCAGGGCTTTTCAGCGACAATGCTTTTTCGAGGAAGTAACGCGCATCAGCCATTTTTTGGTTATCGCTGAGGATAATGCCCAGAATACTCAGAAAATAAGGCACTTCCGCATGAAGACGAATTGAGCGGCGAGCACACTTTTCTGCAAGTGAAATCTCGCGGCGTTCGTGATAGAGACACGCCAGCAGGTTCCAGCAGTTAGCGTTTTGATCGTCAATACGCAGCAACGCCCGCAGTAGCTTGCGCGCCTCAAGCAGTTCGTTGGTTTTGAACAGCGCCGTCGCCAGATCGAAATAGCTATCCCAGTGCATGGAAAATTGCCCCAGCAGGCGACTGGTCATGAGCAGCGACGGAAGCCATGCGCCCATCAGCAGGTTGGATCGCGCCTGGCAGCGCAGCAGATGAACATTTTCCGGATCATCTTTGAGCAGGCCCGCCACACGGTCGCGCCCTTCTTTATGGCGCCCCTGTTTTATTAACGCGTTAACTTCATCGTACAAACTATCGTACTCATCATCGTTAACGGTGAGCGTTAAATTAACCTTGGGTAAAAAACCGCCATATTTTTGTTCACAGCTAAACATCAGCAGGGCGATATAAACTTGCTTGATCACCGCCACATCATTGGATTTCATAAAGCTTTGCAGGGCGATACGCCAGGCATCGATCGAGCCGGTCAACAGGCCTTTATCACGAAGCGTGCTGAACAGCGTCCAGCTTGACGCATCGTTGAATGTCATTCCGCCCGTGGCAAATGCCCACTCTTCAGGGTTAAGGGTGACGCTCTGTCCCCAGTAGTTACTCAGGCTAATACTTTCCTGCTCTGCAAACGCGTCTTCAGTCAGGCAAACAATCGGGCGTAACGCAGCGTCTGTCGCCACGTTATAAGCCATGGTACGGCGCTCACTAGTAAACCATTGATCGAATTCGCCAGCAGATCCTGAAGTGACGCAACCAGTTCCGCGCGGTGATCGCTGATGTTACTTTCAGGGAAGCGGCAGTGGAAAAGCAGTTGCTCAAAAGTCAGGCTTAACGGCCAGACTTCCGTTAGTACATCAAGCACTTGCAGGGTGGTGGTATTGTCCGTTTTCAGCGGCGTGCCATCCAGCCCGATATGACCGTTAGCCATTACCCCGTTACGGTTCATCTGACGCTTGAAACAGCCAGCCCAGTGCAAATGTTCTACCGATTTCAGATCGGGTGCTTCAACGCCATTATGCATCGCTGCATGCGTGAGCAGGCTAAAACGCTCACGGCGATTAACGGCAAAATCCAGATATTGCTGACTGTTCTCACGCAGACCGCAGCCGCTAATCAGACTGTGCATTTGGTCTGTCTGAGTGCCGTAGGTGCTTGCCACCTCGCACTGCGGAACGGCATCCCCGAGATAGCTAAAACCCGCATCCGTAATTTGCTGATGGAAATCCGCAAAATAATCGGCCTGATTGATATTCCCAAGATAACGAAACGCGAGCGTCAGATCGCTGCTCTGCTCTGCGCGAGTCACCTGATTTTTTAATTCACCATCAGGAAGGGTCATCGCCAGATAGCTGAGCATTCCACGTGCGGAATCCAGCTGGGCATCAATATTCTCTGCGCCACTGGCGTGAAAACTGAGCGCATGCTGCAACGTTTTGGTATCACCTGCGCCAGGCAATACCTGCCAGTGGATCGCCACCATGCCCTGAGTGGAAAGGTGCGCCTGGCACCAGGCCAACAGAGCAGTGCGTTCCTCGCCACCCATCAGGGTGAAAAGACCACGCAGGATGATGTAATCGAACTCGCCTAAATCAGAGACCAGCAGATCGCTAAGCCCGGCATGATGAAGCTCAATATTCGCCAATGCGAAATTCGCAATCTGCTGTTGACCGCGCGCGATGTCGTCTTCATCAATATCCACGCCTATCGCCACGCTTTCTGGCCAGGCCAGCGCATTGGCAATGAGTGATTCACCCTGCCCGCATCCCAACTCCAGAATCCGCGCCTGTGCGGGCGCAACCGCCTCAGCGCGATAAAGCGAGGCCGCCGCGTTGAGTGCAGCGGGGGTGTAGCGAGAGGCAGAGTAAACGCTTGTCACGATAACTTATCCAAAATAATGAATGAAACGCTCTTTGCCGGGCTTCAGGCCTGAGGCAGATATTTGCTATACAACTGCTGCTTGTAGTCCTGATAAGGACCGGCAACATTTTTCTTGGTGGTGACAACCCAGCTAAATGCAATGTCGGAATGACGGATATCAATAAGTTGCTCCGTCGGTTCACGGCCAATACGCATCTGCTCAACCGGCTGTAACGTATCGACAGCAAAAGAGAGGGCAATCTGATCCAGGAACCATTCCGCTTTGTCAGTGGAGAGATTAACGTCGATAAAGTGACTAACCGCTGCGAAATACTTTTTCGACACCTCACCGCCGCGGGTATAGACGAAGCCGGCCGGGATCTGTTCCCAGAGCGGCAGTCCCTCATGATGCGAGAAGATCAGTTCGTTATCCTGGAAGCGTGTTTTTACCTCGGCCCAGGGTTTTCTCACCAGGCAGTCGGCATCCAGTACCATGATCGGGCCGTTAATTTTCTCGATGGCATGGCTCAGGAAAACAAAGCGGCGGCAGGCGTAATGCACGTTGACCGCTTTGACGGCGGCAAAATATTCGCTGCTTAATGAAATCGACAACCCTGGCAGTTTTTTTCCGAGGGACTGCAAATGCGAGATCATTTCGGCGTCGCAGTTATAGATATGGAAATGGACGTTCAGCGCGGTGCCGTTGGTTTCGTAAATTGAGAGCAGCAGTGCGACGGCGTGTTCGTAGTAGTAACCTTTGTCGCAGGCCACCAGCACGGTCGTTTTGCCATTCTCTTCCGGTGCAATCAACCATTCATAACGGGATGCATCCAGCGTTGGCGCAGGTTCAGCCAGGGATCTGAAATCAATAAACGAATCGGGATAACCGCCGAGCTTGTAGATACAGCACACCACCATCACCAGCGTGATACGGTCTTCGCCAATCAGATCGGCATTGGACGTTAACTGCTGGATGACGATGTGCGCCTGGTTGTAATCCTCTTCCATCAGGCTGATGAGCAGCAGGATTTTAAGCACACATGGCGTTTCACTGAGCGTTGAAAGGTTATTAGAGATCAGGAACAGCACCGAGTCGATCTCATTGACCCGGAACAGGATCTGAATCGCCGCCACCAGATAATTGACGTTATCTGAAAGCTGCATTGCTTCCACCACCTGACCGGTGATCAGCGCGACTTTTTCTGGTGCCAGCGGTCCGTCAGAACGGCCATCAAATGCCTCATTGGCAAGCGCAATGGCGCTCATCATCAGCTTTAAAGCGCGATCCTGCTCCGGTTCTAAATCGGTTTCTGCATCCCACAATTTCGCTTCGAGTACATTGAGATCGGAACTGGCGTAGTTGAGAATTTCGACCACGAGATGCGCAGGCAGAGCATCGGCTTCAGGCAAATAAATCGTACGGGAAAAGACATCCCGATAAAACTGGTGCAAGGCTCGGGTACGAGCGTATTGAGTCATTTTTATGCTTTACCTGTTTTAGTGTTTTTTTGAGCCAATGCTGCAGAGAATGAGAGCTTAACACTGAGGCGGCAACCATAATGGCGGGAACAAAACCTAAATCATCGGCTTATTTTCGATATTAGAAATGGGCACTATTGACGTAATTAGGGAAATAAAGACAAAAAAAAGGGCTGCTGTTTCCAGCAACCCTTTCTGAATGTTCTGCGAAATTAACGCAGCAGGGACAGCATCGCCTGAGGAACCTGGTTTGCCTGGGACAGGACAGAAGTACCAGCCTGCTGCAGGATCTGCGCGCGGGACATGTTAGAAACTTCGGTCGCGTAGTCAGCGTCCTGGATACGGGACTGAGCAGCAGACAGGTTGGTGATAGAGTTGTTCAGGTTGTTGATGGTAGATTCGAAACGGTTCTGAATCGCACCCATGTTAGAACGTGCGCCATCGATCTTAGCGATAGCGTCGTCAGCTGCAGAGATTACGGTCTGTGCAGTGGCGTTGTCCGCGATGGTAGTATTCAGAGTGGTGCTCAGGCTACCAGAGGTTGCGTTGATCAGCGCAGTGCTGTCAATTTTGATGGTGTCGTTCGCAGAAGTACCCGCGCCCACCTGAATGCTCAGGGAGGTAGATACTGAACCGTTCAGCAGGCTCTTACCGTTGAAGTTAGCACCACCAGCGATACGGTCGATTTCAGACAGACGCTGTGTGATTTCAGTGTTGATTGAAGTCAGGTCAGTTGAACCGTTGGTGTCGTTCGCTGCCTGAACTGCCAGTTCACGGATACGCTGTAAGTTGGTGTTGATCTCGTTCAGGTTGCCTTCAGCAGTCTGCACCAGGGAGATACCGTCATTGGCGTTACGCGCAGCCTGAGTCATACCTTTAACCTGAGAGGTCATACGGTTTGCAATCGCCTGACCCGCAGCATCATCTTTAGAGCTGTTGATACGCAGACCGGAAGACAGACGCTCGATAGCGGTGCCCAGGGAAGACTGAGATTTGTTCAGGTTGTTCTGAGTAGTCAGGGACAACAGGTTTGTATTGATAACAGCCATGGTTAAATTCCTTCAAAATAGTTTATGGGCGGTGCCTGGCACTCACGGCTCTCTCACCGTTATTAATGTTATCGACGGGTAATAAGAAGACTTTAGATTTTTTGATAAAAAAGATCGTATTTCTGAGGCGTTTTCACTGTCAGAATGATGTATTCCTGAGTTCAGTGATAACCCGTAAGCAAAAAAAAAAGGTTGCTGTTTCCAGCAACCTTTTTTGAAATTTTTGCGAAATTAACGCAGCAGGGACAGCATCGCCTGAGGAACCTGGTTTGCCTGAGACAGGACAGAAGTACCAGCCTGCTGCAGGATCTGCGCGCGGGACATGTTAGAAACTTCGGTCGCGTAGTCAGCGTCCTGGATACGGGACTGAGCAGCAGACAGGTTGGTGATAGAGTTGTTCAGGTTGTTGATGGTAGATTCGAAACGGTTCTGAATCGCACCCATGTTAGAACGTGCACCATCGATCTTCGCGATAGCGTCGTCTGCTGCAGAGATTACGGTCTGTGCAGAAGAGTTGTCCGTAATGGAGGTGCTCAGAGTGGAGCTCAGAGTACCAGAAGTTGCGTTGATCAGCGCAGTGCTGTCAATTTTGATGGTGTCGTTCGCAGAAGTACCCGCGCCCACCTGAATGCTCAGGGAGGTAGACACTGAACCGTTCAGCAGGCTCTTACCGTTGAAGTTAGCGCCACCAGCGATACGGTCGATTTCAGACAGACGCTGTGTGATTTCAGTGTTGATTGAGGTCAGGTCAGTTGAACCGTTGGTGTCGTTCGCTGCCTGAACTGCCAGTTCACGGATACGCTGTAAGTTGGTGTTGATCTCGTTCAGGTTGCCTTCAGCAGTCTGCACCAGGGAGATACCGTCGTTGGCGTTACGCGCAGCCTGAGTCATACCCTTAACCTGAGAGGTCATACGGTTTGCAATCGCCTGACCCGCAGCATCATCTTTAGAGCTGTTGATACGCAGACCGGAAGACAGACGCTCGATAGCGGTGCCCAGGGAAGACTGAGATTTGTTCAGGTTGTTCTGAGTAGTCAGGGACAACAGGTTTGTATTGATTACGGCCATGATTAAATTCCTTAAATTATGTTTTTAGGTCGGTGCCTAACACTCACGGCGTCTCTCACCGTCATGAAGGTTATCGACGCTCTGGAAAGAGACTTTAGAAAATATCGAAGCAATTTATTAACATGCTGTTTTTTAATGATTTATTTTCCATATTTTTACCTAAACCTCTCTTTCATTCGCGTAAAACCGCCCTTTTCCATAACTGTTTTGCGTTATCGCATTGAGGTCATCCTCGAGCTTTAATTTCTACACGCGGGGCTAATCTCTTATAAGCCTTAATTTAATGGCGTAATTCCACGATTTATTTTTTTTGGCTTACCGTAAACTTTTTCCTGCGCTGGCCGATATAAGTCTGAAACAACCATTAACAAGGAATAATGTATGGCGACTATCAGTAACCTCGGGGTGGGAATGCCTGGGCTGTCAGACCTGTACGATAAGTTACAGGCTGCAGAAGAGACAAAACTTACGGCCATCGCCACGCAGAAAACCAAATACGACGCGCAGATTACCGGCTACGGCAAATTACAAAGTGCCCTGACCAGCCTGCAAACTGCTGCCGCTAAGCTTGGCAATCCGGATACCTGGAACTCTACTTCCGTTACCAGCACCAATACTGCGTTTGCTGCGACCACGTCGACCAATGCCAACGTCGGCGAGTTTACGATCAATGTCAGTAAGATTGCTAAAGGCCAGGTTCTGACGACCGCGCCAAACACCATTGATAGCAATACTAAACAGCTCGGCGGCACCACCGCGGATAATACCCGTACCATCACCATCACTCAGGCTGGCGCAGACAGCAAACCGATGACGGTGAAACTGGCTGACGGTGATACCTCCCTGAATGGCATCGCTAAAGCCATTAACGCAGCCAACGGTGGCGTTACCGCAAGCGTGGTCAAAGCCGATAACGGTGATTACCGTCTGATGCTGTCGTCGAAAACAACCGGCACTGATTCGGATATGACCGTAACGGTGACCGGTGATGATACGCTGAACAATGTGATTGGCAGTGGTGCGCTCAATGAGCAAGTCAAATCACAGAATGCCGTTGTCAACGTTAACGGTATCGACATCGTTCGTCAGAGCAATGTTATTACAGATGCCATGCCTGGGGTCACCTTAACCCTGAAAGCACCAAGCACTGCAGATGAAACGCTGTCGGTCACGCGTGCTACAGACGATAACAAAAAGGCGATTACCGACTGGGTAACCGCTTATAACTCGTTGCAGTCCACCATTGCGGCTCTGACCAAATACGAACCACCTGCGACAGGTGCCACAGCCCAGTCTTCCAGCAATGGCGTACTGATGGGTGACAGCACTATCAGGGGAGTACAGTCCGATCTGCGCTCTTTATTGACCAATGTCCAGGCGGGCTCCTATGCCATTATGGCTCAGCTGGGGATTACCCAGGATCCGCTGAAAGGTGCTGATGGCGCCGTCGGTAATCTTAAAATTGATGATAAAAAGCTGAGTCAAGTGCTGTCGGATGATCCGGCTGGTGTGCAGGCTTACTTTGTCGGTGACGGTAAAACCACCGGTTTCGCAACTCAAATGAATGACAAACTCACCAATATGCTCAGTACTTCTGTGGGCAAAGAAGGGGTTATTCAAAATGCGAAAGACGGGATTAACGCCACGCTGAAATCCATCGGTAAGCGTTACGAAGCAATGGAACTCTCGATTGATGCCACGATGGCGCGTTATAAAAAACAATTTAGCGATTTAGATGCACTGGTCACTAAATTCAACGGTACTGCCACTTATCTGAATCAGCAGTTCAGTACCAAGTCGTCATAAGGAAGATACCACTATGTATAGCAATTCTGGTGTACAGGCCTATCAGAAGGTAGGTGTTGAATCTGCCGTCTTGAGTGCCAGCCCATACCAGTTGGTTGTCATGCTATTCGACGGTGTCCATAGCGCGCTGGTTCGGGCGCGCCTTTTCCTTGAGCAGGGTGATATCCCTGCTAAAGGGGAAGCGCTATCGAAAGCCATTAACATCATTGACAATGGCCTTAAAGCTGGACTGAACATGGAGGTTGGGGGCACCCTTCCCCATAACCTTTCAGCACTTTACGACTATATGATTCGCCGTTTGTTGCACGCTAACTTGCGAAACGACGTCGAAGCTATCGTTGAAGTTGAAGCACTGCTGCAAAATATTTCCGACGCCTGGAAACAAATCAGCCCAGGTTTTCCTCCCACGCAGGATCAATTTTGATGAACGACTCCAGCTTATCCCTAAAAAAGTGGCATGCACTTTTTGCGCTCAGCAATACCATGCTGAGCCTTGCTCAATCCGGGAAATGGGATGAGCTTATTGAACAGGAGGTTGCCTATGTTACGCTGGTAGAACAGATAAGCGTAACCCCCTTCCCGCCTGACAGTAAGCATATACAGGATCAGGCGATGGCGATTCTGAAGAATGTTCTGCAGAATGAAGTGACGCTCAAAGTATTGCTTCAGGAACGTATGGAAGAACTGAGCGGCCTTCTTGCCCAGACTGGAAAGCAGAAAAATGTGAATATTACTTACGGAAAACTCTCCGGTAACGTTTTGTTTCCCGGCGAGATAAATCAGTAATCCACATTTGCGGTTTATCATCCATACTCCAGAGATTCGCCAATAGTGGCTTCTGGAGCACGGAAGATGAAAAACCCCACTCTATTACAATGTTTTCACTGGTATTACCCCACAGGCGGTGAGCTGTGGCAGGAAGTCACTGCACTGGCGCCCAATCTCAACGAGATCGGCATCAACATGATTTGGCTGCCTCCGGCTTACAAAGGCGCATCGGGCGGGTATTCCGTCGGATACGACTCTTACGATCTTTTCGATCTCGGTGAGTTTGACCAGAAAGGGTCCGTCGCCACCAAATACGGTGATAAAGCCCAACTGCTCGAAGCCATCAATGCCTTAAAAAGCAATGAGATCGCGGTGCTGCTGGACGTGGTGGTGAACCACAAAATGGGCGCGGATGAGAAAGAGCCAATCCGCGTGCAGCGTGTGAACGAGCAGGATCGCACCCAGATTGACGATGAAATCATCGAATGCGAAGCCTGGACCCGCTACACCTTCCCCGTTCGAGCCGGGCAGTATTCCGAGTTTATCTGGGACTACAAATGCTTCAGCGGTATCGACCATATCGAAAACCCCAACGAGGACAGCATCTTTAAGATCGTCAATGATTACACCGGCGAAGGCTGGAACGATCAGGTCGATGATGAGATGGGGAATTTCGATTATCTGATGGGCGAAAACATCGATTTCCGCAATCACGCCGTGACGGAAGAAATAAAATACTGGGCGCGCTGGGTGATGGAGCAAACCCAATGCGACGGTTTTCGTCTCGACGCAGTGAAGCACATTCCGGCCTGGTTCTATAAAGAGTGGATCGAACACGTCCAGGAAGTGGCCCCCAAACCGCTGTTTATCGTGGCCGAATACTGGTCCCACGAAGTCGACAAACTGCAGCACTATATCGATCAGGTGGAGGGCAAAACCATGCTGTTCGACGCCCCGCTGCAGATGAAATTCCATGAAGCGTCCCGCCAGGGCCGCGACTATGACATGAGCCAGATCTTCACCGGCACGCTGGTTGAAGCCGACCCGTTCCATGCCGTCACGCTTGTGGCCAACCATGACACTCAGCCGTTGCAGGCCCTGGAAGCGCCGGTCGAAGCCTGGTTTAAACCGCTGGCCTACGCGCTGATTTTACTGCGCGAAAACGGCGTACCGAGCGTGTTCTATCCGGATCTGTTCGGGGCGAGCTACGACGACACCGGCGGCGACGGCGAAACCTACCACATTGACATGCCGGTAATCGAACAGCTTCACGAGCTGATCCTGGCCCGCCAGCGTTTCGCCCACGGCGTGCAGACATTGTGGTTCGATCATCCTAACTGCATTGCGTTCAGCCGCAGCGGGACGGATGAGGATCCGGGCTGCGTCGTGGTGCTCTCCAACGGAGACGACGGCGAAAAAGTGATTAATCTTGGGGATAATTACGGCAACAAGAACTGGAAAGATTTCCTCGGCAATCGCGAAGAGACGATCACCACCAGCGCCGAGGGCGAAGGGACATTCACCTGCAATGGCGGCAGCGTAAGTATCTGGGTGATGGAGGATGTGTTGTAACGGGGATGGCTTGCCGGGTGGCGCTCTCGCTTACCCGGCAAACACTCACTTCACCTGGCTCTCAAGCGGATTTTTGGTCAGGTAATCTGCGCACTCCACCGTTGGACGGTCGACGCGCTGCAACTCCATTCCATCGTATTCCAGCGTGTTGCCATCGCGTTCGAGCGGATAGATATCCAGCTTGCTGGTGACGTTGTAATAATCATCTGAACGCAGCATGATTTTACCCGGCACCGCAATCACGCGCTGCCACTGTCGGCAATCGAGGGTATCGCCCTGCTCTGTCACCACCAGCGTGGCGATCGCTTCCGGGCTCACCATTTTGCTCTGCGGCCCTTTGGTCTGCCAGTAGCCCGCCAGATTTGAGGGAACAGGATGCTTAATCACGTCCTGATAATTATCGACCTGCACACATCCCGTTAATGCCAGCAACGCGCCAGCCATGATCATTTTTTTCATCATCTTTCCTGCCTGCGAAGAAAAAAAAGATTGTGGCATTAAAGCGTTAAAGCTGCCAGCGTAAGATGCGGGAACGACACCTGCATCGACATGCATAAGAGCATGTAATTTTTGAAATCGACAAAGATCGTTCAGGAGCGCTTAAAAAATGGATGAGCGTGACCTGCCCCAGCCATTAGTAATTTTTCAGGCATGAAAATATCGCTGAACTCGTGCTCATTGCGAAAGCGACCGTTATAGCTCTCACTAAATCCCTTCTGAGTTGGCTTACCCGGCTGGATTAATCGCAATTCAACACCATGCTCAAAGGTCCATTGCTCGAGAGCGCAGTATTTATACTCCGGGCCCTAATCGGTTCTTATCGTCGCAGGATAGCTGCGCGTCATCAGCCGGACGCTAGCTCTCTGTTTTAAAAAAAATGAAAATTTGATCGAGCGCTGATTTCTTCACCAAAGGTCAGAATTTCGCAAAGAAATGCTGCGCGATCTTTATAATAATATTTGATGAATTTAGTCAATTTCAGATTGTGCATGCAACATTCTTGTCACACCTTAACGCGTTAAACCGCGTATGCGTTACGTACATCCCTGTTAAGTAAATGTAATCCACATTACAAACACCCTATGCGCAAACCTTGATAACATCATACAAATCATTATAAAATTAAAGTTAATATCCGTGCCCAACACCTGTTTGCTATATACGCTTCCGTCTGGGAAAAAATTCTAATGTTCTTCCGTAACGCTATTACTCCTACTGGCATGTTTGTTTTTGCGAACATTGCATTTTCCTTTCTTTTTAACTCTGCGTTTGGTTATGGCCTGGCGGTTGTATACAGCTTGTTCACTTCCATTTTGTTGTTCACCTTCAAAAGTCAAATTACATATTCTGTAGTGTGTATGTCTGGCGCGATTATTGCTGCCCTCTATTGCCCAATTGGCCTAACGTTCGGGCCTCCTGATCTTAATGCCATGACTTCCATGACTTACACGGACAAAACAGAAACGATAGAATTTTTATTATCGATTTCAATATGGAAGTGGTTGATATCACTGTCAATTATACTTATGGGCATCTCCTGCTCCCTTCTCAAGTCGAAAACGTCCTTTGTGGTGCCGCGTATCCTTTCAATAGTCAGTTTTATTACATTTTTCAGTATGCCCATAAAGGCGGCGTATAATGACAGTACTTTCTCTCCCTTAGATTCACATTATCCGCCAATTCGCTTCGTTAGTGATGCTTTCAGCGCTTACAAACAAGTGAATGCAGATAAAGAATTTTATGAACAAAACGTAAAGATGTCTGACGAGTGGATATCCAATACCAACGATCACACCTATGACACATTGATAATTTTCATTGGGGAAAGTGTTCGCCGAGATTTTATGTCTGCTTATGGTTTCCCGGTAAATAATACCCCATTCATGCAATCAGCACCTGGTATCACTTTTACTAACTATATTTCAAGCGGGCCTGCGACTGTTTTGTCTTTAACTCATTCATTATATCGCGTCAAAAATGGCCTCATTGAGTACAACAACAGCATCGTGCGCTTACTCAGCAGAAATGGCTATTACACCAGCTGGATTTCAAACCAAGGGGTATTTGGTAGCGCAGACAGCCCTGTATCGCTCGCAGGTAAGCAAGCTGACGATTATCACTTTGTAAAGAACGGGTCTTCAAACAAATTCCTGTATAGCCCGGATGATAAAATGCTCCCTCTGCTATCAGAGGCTTTGGCTCGTAAAGGGAAGAAGGCGATTTTTGTTCATCTTATGGGGTCACACCCTGTCGCATGCGTGCGAACTAACGACCATTACGATACGTTTTATCGATCCAAAGAAGTATCTTGCTATGTCCAGAGCATAAAAAATACAGACGCATTGATAAGCAATGTTTATGAAATGCTGCGTAAAGGGTCCGACACATGGGCTATGGTGTACTTTGCCGATCATGGCCTTAAAGTAGTCGACAAGGGAACCGTCGAGGAACGTTTCCAGCATGCGGATCAGTATCAAAATAACTATGATGTACCCATGTTTTTAACGACTTCTGATATGGCAGAGAAGAAGACAATCAGCGCTCCACGTTCAGGCTTTGAGCTTATACCTCTGATCACACAACTGGTGGGTATCAACGAACCTTCCACTTACGTAAATTGCAATCTTATCTCTGATGAGATCTGTAATGATGAACGGATGGTGTTAAAGAAAGACGGTACGCTTATTCCCTATTCGTCGCTACCTAGGGAAGAAGCATTACTTTAACTGCCCGCCTCTTTCACGCCTCAGCCAATCCCCTCTGGTTTGAGGCGTCTTTTCAGGCTCTATCGCAAGAATAAACTTCTGAAACGCTAGCCCCGCGCTCAATGGACGGTAATTACTGGCGGAGCTATTACTGAATTTCAGAACATGTCATGTCGAAGAAGCTCCCTATGTATTGACTGGGTAGCCTTGATTGCGTATATCCCCCTCAGATGGCGACACCGGGTGCCATACCAACCTATCTGACGGCACCGCGCCATCAATGATTATCTCGCCAGTCTCTTTACCACCGACGTACTGACGCATTCATGAGTTGACTCAGGGCTTAATACCAGAGGACGGCGATTGTGAATAGGCTTGCTGGTCATGAGCTGCCGGTGCCAACCCAAACTTCATTGCGAAGCAAATGGGCCACACCGACGCGCAAAGGGTTTATAGGGTGTACGGATCCTGGATGTCCGAAAATAACCAGAACCAGGTACTCATCCTTAACCAAAAATTGAGTGAGTTTGCCCCATCCATGCCCCACGCAGTGGGATCTGATGGTTATTAATTTTATATTTCATTAGGTTAGCTAACCTAAACCTGCATGGACATCATTTCCTGATAAGCTGAAACCAGCTTATTACGCACCTGAATACCCATCTGCAAAGAGACCGATGATTTTTGCAAATCGGTCATCACGTCGTTTAGCGCCACACCGGGTTCGCCGAGGGAGAACTTCTCTGCCTGCGCGCGTGCCGCGTTTTGCGTGTCGCTGATGCGATCGAGAGCGGCGTGCAGCTGTCCTGCAAAGCTGACCGTCGATTGTGTGTCCGTAACGTCCTGATTACGGGCTGTCATCGCCGTTGCCTGCAACTGGCTGATCACCCCTTCAATGCCTTGTATTGCCATGACTCTCCCCTGGATGGTTTTTTACGGGGTCAAGACTAGCACCTTGTCAATGAGATAATGGCGGTAAATAGCGTTAAAAAACCAGGTTATTTGACGAATAGAAAATCCCGAATCATCAAATAATGGCAGGGCCATCAATATGGACCTTTTGTCGTGTTTGCCGACCCGGGAGTCAGTTTTGTTTCACTACACGAATAACGTTATCCACAACGAGCCACGAGGTGCGCTATGACTGCGACAGCATCGGCAGCACCGCAAAATAAATCGCTCGAGTGGATGAACCGCCTGCGCGCGAACCCTAAAATCCCGTTGATCGTGGCAGGCGCTGCCGCTATTGCGATTCTCGTGGCGATGGTCCTGTGGGCGAAAAGCCCGGACTATCGCACCCTTTATAGTAACCTGTCCGATCAGGACGGCGGGGCTATCGTCACCCAACTGACCCAGATGAACATCCCTTATCGCTTCGCCGATAACGGCGGTGCGCTGGAAGTTCCTGCGGACAAAGTCCACGAACTGCGTTTACGTCTGGCCCAGCAAGGTCTGCCGAAAGGTGGCGCCGTCGGTTTCGAACTGCTGGATCAGGAAAAGTTCGGTATCAGCCAGTTCAGCGAGCAGATCAACTACCAGCGTGCGCTGGAAGGTGAACTGGCCCGAACCATCGAAACGCTCGGCCCGGTCAAAACGGCCCGTGTACACCTGGCGATGCCAAAACCGTCCCTCTTCGTGCGTGAGCAAAAATCGCCGACCGCTTCCGTAACTGCCACTCTCGAACCCGGCCGTGCGCTGGACGAAGGGCAGATCAGCGCCATTACCCATCTGGTCTCCAGCGCCGTAGCTGGTCTGCCGCCGGGTAACGTGACCGTGGTCGATCAGGGTGGCCATCTGCTGACCCAGTCCAATACCAGCAGCCGTGACCTGAACGATGCCCAGCTGAAGTATGCAACCGACGTGGAAGGCCGCGTCCAGCGCCGTATCGAAGCGATCCTCGGCCCTATCGTTGGCACCGGCAACGTCCACGCGCAGGTTACTGCACAGATCGATTTTGCCAATAAAGAGCAGACGGAAGAGCAGTACAGCCCGAACGGCGATGCGGCTCAGGCGGTGATGCGTTCCCGTCAGCTGAACACCACCGAGCAGATCGGCGGCCAGAATCCGGGCGGCGTACCGGGTGCGCTCTCGAATACCCCTGCCCCGGCTAACGCGGCGCCGATTTCGACGCCTCCGGCGAACCAGCAGAACGGTCAGCAGAATAATGCACAGCAGACCACCTCGACGGCGGCCAGCACGGGTCCACGTAACTCCAGCCGTAACGAGACCACCAACTACGAAGTCGACCGTACCATTCGCCACACCAAAATGAACGTCGGCGATGTACAGCGTCTCTCCGTTGCCGTGGTGGTGAACTACAAAACCCTGCCGGACGGAAAACCGCTGCCGCTGACCACCGATCAGATGAAGCAGATCGAAGACCTGACCCGCGAAGCCATGGGCTACTCCGAGAAACGCGGTGACACCCTGAACGTAGTGAACTCTCCGTTCACGGCGACCGACGAAACGGGTGGCGAGCTGCCGTTCTGGCAACAGCAGTCGTTTATCGATCAGCTGATGTCTGCAGGCCGCTGGTTACTGGTACTGATTGTGGCGTGGCTGCTGTGGCGTAAAGGTATTCGTCCACAGCTCAACCGTCGCGCAGAGCAGCTGAAAGCCGCACAAGAAAGCATGAATTCGCGTCAGGAAACGGAAGATGCCGTTGAAGTTCGCCTGAGCAAAGACGAGCAGATGCAGCAACGCCGTGCCAACCAGCGCATGGGCGCTGAGGTCATGAGCCAGCGTATTCGCGAAATGTCCGATAACGATCCACGCGTCGTCGCGCTGGTGATTCGCCAGTGGATGGGTAACGAAGATGAGTAATCTAAGCGGTAAAGATAAAAGCGTCATCCTGCTGATGACCATCGGTGAAGACCGTGCGGCAGAGGTGTTCAAACACCTCTCCCAGCGTGAAGTGCAGTTGCTCAGTGCGGCGATGGCGAACGTGCGTCAGATCTCTAACAAACAGCTGACCGAAGTGCTGGCGGAGTTTGAGCAGGAAGCAGAACAGTTTGCTGCCCTCAACGTCAACGCCAACGACTACCTGCGTTCCGTCCTGGTCAAAGCCCTGGGCGAGGAGCGTGCTGCCAGCCTGCTGGAAGACATTCTCGAGACGCGCGATACCGCCAGCGGCATCGAAACGCTCAACTTTATGGAGCCGCAGAGCGCCGCCGACCTGATTCGCGACGAGCACCCGCAGATTATCGCCACCATTCTGGTCCACCTCAAACGTGGTCAGGCGGCAGATATTCTGGCCCTGTTCGACGAGCGCCTGCGTCACGACGTGATGCTGCGTATCGCCACCTTCGGGGGTGTCCAGCCGGCCGCGCTGGCGGAACTGACCGAAGTGCTGAACAGCCTGCTCGATGGCCAGAACCTCAAGCGCAGCAAAATGGGCGGCGTGAGAACTGCAGCGGAAATCATCAACCTGATGAAAACCCAGCAGGAAGAAGCCGTTATTACCGCCGTTCGCGAATTCGACGGCGAGCTGGCCCAGAAAATTATCGACGAAATGTTCCTGTTCGAAAACCTGGTCGAGGTCGACGATCGCAGCGTTCAGCGCCTGCTCCAGGAAGTGGATTCCGAATCCCTGCTTATCGCCCTCAAAGGTGCCGAGCAGCCGCTGCGCGAGAAATTCCTGCGCAACATGTCCCAGCGTGCGGCGGATATCCTGCGCGACGACCTTGCCAACCGTGGCCCGGTTCGTCTGTCTCAGGTGGAAAACGAGCAGAAAGCGATCCTGCTTATCGTTCGTCGTCTGGCCGAAACCGGCGAGATGGTGATTGGCAGCGGAGACGATGCGTATGTCTAAGGAGCTGCCGTGGAAGCGCTGGACTCCTGACGATCTGGCCCCTCCGATGACGGAGTTTATGCCCGCGCTGGCCCCTTCCCTCACGGAAGAACCAGACGAAGAGGCGCCAGAGCTGAGCGAAGAAGAGCAGCGTGCGCAGATGCTGGCGCAGCTGCAAATGCAGGCGCATGAGCAAGGCTATAACGCCGGTCTGAGCGAAGGTCGCCATCAGGGCCACCAGCAAGGCTATGAAGAAGGCAAAGCGCAGGGCCTGGAGCAAGGTCTTGAGCAGTCTCGCCAGCAGCAGGCGCCGATCCATGCCCGGATGCAGCAGCTGGTGAGCGAATTTCAGAACACCCTCGACGCGCTGGATAGCGTGATCGCCTCACGCCTGATGCAGATGGCGCTGGAAGCGGCACGTCAGGTGATTGGGCATACGCCGGTGGTGGATAACTCGGCGCTGATAAAACAGATCCAGGGTCTGCTCCAGCAGGAGCCGCTGTTCAGCGGTAAACCTCAGCTGCGCGTACACCCTGACGATCTCCAGCGGGTCGAAGAGATGCTGGGCGCGACGCTGAGCCTGCACGGCTGGCGTCTGCGCGGCGATCCGTCGTTACATCACGGCGGCTGCAAAGTCTCTGCCGACGAAGGCGATCTGGATGCCAGCGTCGCCACGCGCTGGCAGGAACTGTGCCGCCTGGCTGCACCGGGAGTTGTCTGATGACCGCCCGTCTCACGCGCTGGCTCAACACGCTCGACAATTTTGAAACGAAGATGGCGCAACTGCCATCGGTTCGTCGTTACGGGCGTCTGACCCGCGCAACCGGGCTGGTTCTGGAAGCCACCGGCTTGCAGTTGCCTCTCGGCGCGACCTGCGTGATTGAACGTCAGGACGCCAATGAAACGCGCGAAGTGGAAAGCGAAGTCGTCGGTTTTAACGGCCAGCGACTGTTTTTGATGCCGCTGGAAGAGGTGGAAGGTATTCTGCCCGGCGCGCGCGTGTATGCGAAAAATAATGCCGGCGACGGGCTGCACAGCGGGAAGCAATTGCCGCTCGGTCCGGCGCTGTTAGGCCGTGTCCTCGACGGCGCAGGTAAACCGCTCGACGGCCTGCCGGCTCCGGATACCACCGAAACCGGTGCGCTGATCACCCAGCCGTTTAACCCGCTGCAACGTACCGCCATTGAACACGTGCTGGATACGGGCGTGCGCCCGATCAACGCCCTGCTTACGGTCGGGCGCGGCCAGCGTATGGGCCTGTTCGCCGGTTCCGGCGTCGGTAAATCGGTGCTGCTCGGCATGATGGCGCGTTACACCCAGGCCGACGTGATTGTCGTCGGGCTGATTGGCGAGCGTGGCCGCGAAGTAAAAGATTTTATCGAGAACATTCTCGGGGCTGAAGGCCGCGCACGTTCCGTGGTCATCGCCGCACCGGCAGATGTCTCTCCGCTGCTGCGTATGCAGGGCGCGGCGTACGCCACCCGTATTGCCGAGGATTTCCGCGATCGCGGCCAGCACGTGCTGCTGATTATGGACTCCCTCACCCGCTACGCGATGGCGCAGCGTGAGATCGCGCTGGCAATCGGCGAACCACCGGCGACCAAAGGCTATCCGCCTTCGGTGTTTGCCAAACTGCCTGCGCTGGTTGAACGCGCGGGTAACGGCATTAGCGGCGGCGGCTCGGTGACGGCGTTTTACACGGTTCTGACCGAAGGCGACGACCAGCAGGACCCGATTGCCGACTCGGCGCGTGCGATCCTCGACGGTCACATCGTGCTCTCGCGTCGTCTGGCCGAAGCGGGCCACTATCCGGCGATTGATATTGAAGCATCGATCAGCCGTGCGATGACCGCGCTGATCAGCGAAAAACATTACGCCCGCGTGCGTAACTTTAAACAACTGCTCTCAAGCTTCCAGCGCAACCGCGATCTGGTAAGCGTGGGGGCATATGCCAAAGGCAGCGACCCGATGCTGGACAAGGCGATTACGCTTTGGCCGCAACTGGAAGCGTTCTTGCAACAAGGTATTTTTGAACGCGCCGACTGGGAAGACTCAATCCAGGCTCTGGAACTGATATTCCCGCAGGTGTAACACAGGTGGAGGGCGAAGATCATGGCGCAAAACAGCGCATTAGCTACGCTAAAAGATCTGGCTGAAAAAGAAGTTGATGATGCCGCACTGCAGCTTGGCGCAATGCGACGCGGATATCAGCAGGCTGAAGAACAGTTGACGATGTTGATCGACTATCAGCACGAATATCGCACCAACCTCAATACCGATATGACACAGGGCATTGGCAGCCAGCGCTGGATTAACTATCAGCAGTTTATTCAGACGCTGGAAAAGGCGATCGAGCAGCATCGCCAGCAGTTGTCCCAGTGGGACCAGAAAGTCGATAAGGCACTGAATTTCTGGCGAGAGAAAAAGCAGCGGCTGCAGGCCTGGACTACGTTACAGGACCGACAAACCGCCGCCACCCTGCTTGCCGAGAACCGCCTTGATCAGAAAAAAATGGATGAGTTTGCCCAGCGCGCATCAACGAGGAAACCGGAATGATCACACTGCAACAACTGCTGATGACCGACACTGACCTGTCCGGCGGTACGCAGACTGGAAAAGGCGCAGAAGGCGCGCAAGATTTTCTCTCCCTGCTGGCGGGTGCGTTAAGCGACACCGCAGGCCAGGGTAAAGACGCGCCCATTACGCTGGCGTCCCTGAAAGCCGCCACCAGCAAGCTGTCGAAAGAGGCGATCCTGAAGGACGGCGATAGCGCTCTCCAGACGAAACTCGCCACCCTGCTGGCACGTCAGGATCAGCTCGTGGCCGATGACACGGCGCAGGAGGCCCCTCTTCAAACGCTGGTCTCCGGGTTAATTCCTGCCACCCACGGCGATGCGCTGAAAGCGCTGACGGCGAACGCGAACGCGCAAAAAGATGACCTGAAAACGGATCTGAACGACGAAGAGCTGGCCGGGCTGAGTGCGCTGATGGCGATGTTACCGCATCAGCAAACGGCGACGGCGGCCGTTGCCCAGGCCGTTGAGACCCATACGGTGGCAACGCAGCCGACGGCGGCACAGCCTGCTTCAGGACGCAGTTCACTGATGGATGTCGCTGATTTTTCGCTTCGCGGTAAAACTCAGGCAAACAGCGCCGATGCGGACAGCAACCCTCTACCAGCCAGCGCGCAGCCTTTAACACCGGCAGCCGCAGCCTCTGCCGCGAAGCAAGAAGTCGCAAGTGCCGGTTCGGCGACGGCGCCAACCTCCACGCTTGCGCCAATTCTCGCCAGCAATATTACCGCCCCGCCTGCCGCAGCCGCCGCTCCCGCGCCGGTTATCAGCCAGCCGCTGGGGACACACGAATGGCAGCAGGCCGTCAGTCAGCACGTCACGCTGTTCACGAAACAGGGTCAGCAAAGCGCTGAACTGCGCCTGCATCCAGAAGATCTGGGACAAGTGCAAATTTCGCTTAAACTTGAAGATAACCAGGCACAGTTGCAGATGGTTTCAGCCCACAGCAACGTGCGTGCGGCGCTGGAAGCAGCGCTGCCTATGCTGCGCACGCAGCTGGCGGAGAACGGCATTCAGCTGTCGCAAAGCAACATCAGTAGTGAGAGCTTTGCCGGTCAGCAGCAGTCCTCTTCCCAGCAGCAACAGCAGGCTTCGCGCTCTGGTCAGCAGGGTGGATTTAACGACGACAACGATGAATTGCTGGTCACGCCTGCTGCACTGCAGTCCGCAGCACGTGGAAATGGCGCCGTAGACATCTTTGCCTAAACGCCAGAGGTAACGTGATTATCCCCGTCTTTTCCACGCTTTGACCAAAGCAGGACACGGGATAATCACTGTATTAGCTGTACCGAAACAGGATGCTCGAATCAGATGACTGACTCCGCTATCACCAAAAAAAGCAAGCGCTCCATCTGGGTCCCGCTGCTGGTGTTAATTACGCTCGCCGCTTGTGCGACCGCTGGCTATAGTTACTGGCGTTCACAGCAGGCGCCGTCAGCCGCTGCCGTTGCCGAACCCCCGCCGCCTCCGGCCCCGGTCTTTTTCGCACTGGATACGTTCACCGTTAACCTCGGTGATGCGGATCGCGTGCTGTACGTCGGCATTACCCTGCGCCTGAAAGATGACGCAACTCGCACCCGTCTGAGCGAATACCTGCCAGAAGTGCGCAGCCGCCTGTTACTGCTTTTCTCTCGTCAGGACGCCTCCGGGCTTGCCACCGATGACGGGAAGCAAAAGCTGGTCGAGGCCATCAAACAAACGCTGGCAGCGCCACTGGTAGCAGGTCAACCTAAGCAGGAAGTCACTGACGTTCTGTACACAGCATTTATCCTGCGGTAAAGACATGGGCGATAGTATTCTTTCTCAAGCGGAAATCGATGCGCTGCTCAATGGCGACAGCGATAAGAGCGATGAACCAATACCGGGACTGGGCGGCGAACCTGATATTCGCCCCTATGACCCGAATACCCAGCGTCGCGTGGTGCGCGAGCGCCTGCAGGCGCTGGAGATCATCAACGAACGTTTTGCGCGTCAGTTCCGTATGGGGCTGTTTAACCTGTTGCGTCGTAGCCCGGACATCACCGTCGGGGCGATTCGCATTCAGCCGTATCATGAGTTTGCCCGCAACCTGCCGGTGCCAACCAACCTTAACCTTATCCACCTGAAACCACTGCGTGGCACCGGGCTGTTCGTGTTTTCACCGAGCCTGGTCTTTATCGCGGTGGATAACCTGTTTGGTGGTGACGGTCGTTTCCCGACGAAGGTCGAAGGGCGCGAATTTACCCATACCGAGCAGCGTGTCATTAACCGCATGCTGAAGCTGGCGCTGGAATCCTACAGCGACGCATGGAAAGCGATTAACCCGCTGGAAGTGGAGTACGTGCGTTCGGAGATGCAGGTCAAATTCACCAACATCACCACGTCGCCGAACGATATCGTCGTCAATACGCCGTTCCACGTCGAAATCGGCAACCTGACCGGCGAATTTAATATTTGTCTGCCCTTCAGCATGATTGAACCTCTGCGTGAAGTGCTGGTAAACCCACCGCTGGAAAACTCGCGCAATGAAGATCAGAACTGGCGCGAGAATCTGGTGCGCCAGGTTCAGCACTCACAGCTTGAACTGGTGGCGAGCTTTGCGGATATCCCGCTGCGCCTGTCCCAGATCCTGAAATTACAACCCGGTGATGTTCTGCCGATAGAAAAACCCGACCGCATAATTGCCCATGTGGATGGCGTACCGGTATTGACCAGTCAGTACGGCACCGTTAACGGTCAATACGCGCTACGCGTTGAGCACTTGATCAATCCGATATTGAATTCGCTGAATGAGGAACAGCCCAAATGAGTGACATAAACAATCCGTCCGATGAAAACAGCGGAGCACTGGACGATCTGTGGGCTGATGCGTTAAACGAGCAACAGGCAACCCCGAGCAAAAGCGCGGCGGACGCGGTCTTTCAGCAGATAGGCGGCGGCGACGTCAGCGGTACGCTGCAGGATATCGATCTGATTATGGATATCCCGGTCAAGCTGACCGTGGAGCTGGGCCGTAGCCGTATGACCATCAAAGAGCTGCTGCGCCTGACGCAGGGTTCCGTGGTGGCGCTGGAAGGGCTTGCCGGTGAGCCGCTGGATATTCTGATCAACGGCTATCTGATTGCACAGGGCGAAGTGGTGGTGGTAGCCGATAAATACGGCGTGCGTATCACCGACATCATCACCCCATCCGAACGTATGCGTCGTCTGAGCCGTTAAGCATGAAAACTCAGGCAACGGTATCACAGCCCTCTGCGGTTCCCGGCTCGCCGCTGCTCCAGGTGAGCGGCGCGCTGTTCGGTATTATTGCCTTTATTTTGATCGTCGCGTGGCTGGCTAAACGTTTTGGCCTGGCGGGTAAAACCGCCCACGCGCGCGGTCTTAAAGTGAGCGCCAGTACGTCGCTCGGCCCGCGCGAGCGCGTGGTGATCGTTGAAGTAGAAGATGCGCGCCTGGTATTGGGCGTGACGGCATCACAAATTACTGTGCTGCATAAACTGCCTCCTGCCCCGGAAACGGTGCCAGAGCACGCAGAGAGTCCAGCGGATTTTCAGTCCGTTATGAAGAGTTTGCTTAAGCGTTCCGGGAGATCCTGATGCGCCGTTTGTTGTCCCTTACGCTGGCAGGCATCGCCCTGTTTACTCCCGCGGTCTATGCCCAATTACCCGGTCTGATTTCGACCCCCATTGCTGGTGGTGGTCAAAGCTGGTCCCTGCCGGTTCAGACGCTGGTGTTTATCACCGCCCTGACCTTTATCCCGGCCGTTCTACTGATGATGACCAGCTTCACCCGTATCATCATCGTCTTTGGTTTGCTGCGAAATGCGCTGGGTACGCCCTCCGCGCCGCCGAACCAGGTGCTGCTCGGATTAGCCCTGTTTCTGACCTTTTTTATTATGTCGCCGGTGATCGACAAGATATACGCCGACGCCTATCAGCCGTTCAGTGAAGACAAAATTTCCATGCAGGTGGCGCTCGAAAAAGGCGCTCAGCCGCTGCGAGAATTTATGCTGCGCCAGACCCGTGAAGCGGATTTAGCGTTGTTTGCTCGCCTGGCGAACACCGGCCCGATTCAGGGACCTGAGGCAGTACCGATGCGCATTCTGCTGCCGGCTTACGTGACCAGCGAGCTGAAAACCGCGTTCCAGATTGGCTTCACCATTTTTATCCCGTTTCTGATTATCGACCTGGTGATCGCCAGCGTGCTGATGGCGCTCGGGATGATGATGGTGCCCCCCGCCACCATTGCCCTGCCCTTTAAGATCATGCTCTTTGTGCTGGTCGACGGCTGGCAACTGCTGGTCGGATCGCTGGCGCAGAGTTTCTACAGTTGAGGCACGCCGAATGACACCCGAATCGGTCATGATGATGGGCACGGAAGCGATGAAAGTCGCCATTTCCGTGGCCGCCCCTCTGCTGCTGGTGGCGCTGGTCACCGGTCTGGTCATCAGTATTTTGCAGGCCGCGACGCAGATTAACGAAATGACGCTCTCCTTCATTCCGAAAATCATCGCGGTTTTCGTGGCGATTATCATCGCCGGGCCGTGGATGTTAAACCTGTTGCTCGACTACATGCGCAACCTGTTTACTAATCTGCCATACATCATCGGCTGATCGGCTGAATGCTACATTTCACCAGCGACCAGTTTATACAGTGGCTCGGACTCTATTTCTGGCCGCTGCTGCGCGTGATGGCGCTGATCATGACCGCCCCTGTACTGAGCGAAAAATCGATCCCCAAGCGCGTCAAAATTGGGCTGGGGATGCTGATTACCTTTGTAATTGCCCCTAATCTGCCGCCTGTCAACGTCGCGATTTTCTCCCCGCAGGCCGTCTGGCTTGCGCTACAGCAGGTGCTGATTGGCGTGGCGATTGGCTTTACCATGCAGCTGGCGTTTGCGGCCATCCGTACCGCCGGTGAGCTGATCGGCCTGCAGATGGGCCTGTCCTTCGCCACGTTCATTGACCCGGGTAGCCACCTCAACATGCCGGTGCTGGCGCGTATCATCGATATGCTGGCGCTGCTGCTGTTCTTAACCTTCAATGGCCACCTGTGGCTGATTTCGATGCTGGTGGATACCTTCCACACGCTGCCGATCGGCGGAAACCCAGTGAACAGCAATGCGTTTATGGCGCTGGTCCGGGCGGCCGGGCTGATTTTCCTCAACGGCCTGATGCTGGCGCTGCCGGTCATTACGCTTCTCCTGACCGTTAACTCGCGCTCGGGTTACTGAACCGTATGGCGCCGCAGCTGTCGGTATTTGTCATTGGCTTCCCGATCACCTTAACCGTCGGCCTGATATTGATGGGCTTGTTAATGCCACTTATCGCCCCCTTCTGTGAACATTTATTTGGCGAACTGTTTAATCTTCTGGCCGATATTGTTCACGAGCTACCCAAGAATATTAATCCTTGATGTTTATATTGTCTCTCTAAGGATATTCTTAAAATAAAACATGAAAAACATCTACCAGGATATATCTGGTGCGGTTTATTTGTTTTTATGCCCTTCACATTACTCAACATTTACTTTACTTTAAGATGATTCCTGGCAAATTATACGTAACTTTACGGGATAGTGAGTTCGCCTGAAAGTCTTTGTATTGCTCACAGGTTTATACCTTTTATTCCATCCCGTATGGCTGTTTATGAGCTCTCAGGCAGATGGTGAATTATCGTTACGCATTGAGTGAGGGTATGCCATGTCAACGATCATTATGGATTTATGCAGTTACACCCGGCTAGGGCTAACCGGGTATCTGACCAGCAGAGGGGTTAAAAAGCGAGACATCAACGATGTTCATGATGTTGGCGAACTTGCAGCCGCTTGTGATACTTACAAGCCTGGCGTGGTGTTTATTAATGAGGACTGTTTCATTCACGATCCAGCCAACAGTCAGCACATTAAGCAGATCATTAATCAACATCCTAAAACCCTGTTTATTGTTTTTATGGCCATTGCAAATATCCATTTCGATGAATATTTGCTAGTGCGTAAAAACCTATTAATCAGTTCTAAATCAATTAAGCCCGAGTCGCTGGATGACATTTTGGGTGATTATTTGAATAAAGAGACAAAGAGTGTAGCTGAGTTTAACTTACCCACGTTATCATTAAGCCGTACTGAATCGAGTATGCTGAGAATGTGGATGGCGGGACAAGGCACAATTCAAATCTCTGACCAGATGAATATCAAAGCAAAAACGGTATCGTCACATAAGGGTAATATTAAAAGGAAAATAAAAACGCATAATAAACAGGTCATCTATCATGTTGTTCGTCTGACAGATAATGTGACTAACGGTATTTTTGTCAATATGCGCTGATAATTTCACTCTTCACACATATCAATCTCTGGCCTGGCCAGAGATTTTTCGTTTTTGGGCCGGGCGAGTTCTCCTCACCCGACACCGTCTTACTCAGATTCTGCTTTTTCCACAAAGATCCCGTCAGAGTGGCCAATCTCGTTAAAGAACCAGATGCCGAGCGGGTAATCTTCCAGCGACACCAGATACATGATGCCTTCGTTGAACTGTTCCACTGCCAGTACTACGCCTGGGCGGCGCGGTCCGCCGTCCGTCTTGACGGTGACCCGATCGTTGACCTTCATAAAATCCTCCTGTGGTTTTGAGCCAGTGTAGAACAAAACGCAGCAACTGGCAGCGGTTGCAAGAGTGAATGGCGCTTTTGTGGGCAGTCTATACTTAACGCTGGGAACGGCGAAATGAGGTATGAAGAATGAAGACCGCGAAAGAGTACAGCGACACGGCGAAACGTGAGGTGAACGTCGATGTCGATGCCCTGCTGGCCGCGATTAACGAAATCAGTGAGAGCGAAGTGAAGCGTGCGGAAGATGATCCTACGCGCGTAAGCATCGACGGACGGGATTATCACACCTACCGTGAGCTGGCCGAGGCGTTCGAATTAGACATTCATGATTTCAGTGTCAGCGAAGTGAATCGGTGAGGCGAAAAAAATCCCGGTCATGGGGATGACCGGGATCAAACTTGCTTATGCAAGAAGCACTTGTAAATTCGTTACACCAGGAAATCTGATGTGGGATTTACCTTATCCCCAATAAAATTGCATGACAAGGATATATTCCTTTCATAAATGCTATTTGCGGTAACTGTCAGTTTTGATTATGAATCGCGGCCCTTGCCCCATGCGGGTCGGCGGGATCGGTTCCGGAATCGGGACTGCTTATGCGAAATTTGTTTTAGGATTAATCTCAGGCACAACACCTTTCAGGAGATGCTATGTCCCTACTTAAGGAGACGCTGCTAGTTTTTACCGACCTCGACGGTACGCTGCTGGATATTCATACCTATGACTGGCACCCCGCCACGTCCTGGCTGAATAAATTGCAGGACCATCAGATCCCGGTCATTTTATGCAGCAGCAAAACGGCTGCCGAAACGCTCGAAATTCAGCAGGATTTGGGGCTGGAAGGGTTGCCCTTTATCGCCGAAAATGGCGCGGTTATTCAGCTCGACGTACGCTGGGACGATCACCCCGACGCGCCGCGCCTGATTAACGGGACACCGCACACTGAGATTCGCCGTCTGATTGATCCGATACGGGAACGCACCGGGTATAAATTCACTACCTTCGATGATGTCGATGAACGGGTCATCGGGGAATGGACCGGCCTTAACCGTGAGCGCTCAGCGCTGGCGCGGCTGCATGAAGCCTCGATTACCCTTATCTGGCGCGACAGCGATGAGCGTATGACGCAATTTGAAGCCGAACTGGTCCAGCTCGGCCTGAAGTTCGTGCAGGGAGCACGGTTCTGGCACATTCTGGACGCGCGCGGCGGTAAAGATCAGGCGGTGAACTGGCTTATAGACGAGTACCGCAAACGCGAGGGATTTGTTCCCACCACCATCGGGCTGGGCGATGGCCCTAATGACGCCCCCCTGCTCGATAACGTCGATTACGCCGTGGTGGTAAAAGGCATTAACCGTTTCGGCATTCAGCTGCAGGATGACATTCCTGAGCGGGTCTATCACACCACCCAACCGGGACCGGAAGGCTGGAGTGAAGGACTCGATCATTTCTTATCGGCATCGCGCCACATCACCTGATTTCTCCCCTGCTGCTTCGCCAGGTAGAGGCGCATATCAGCAATGGATTGCAGCTGCGGGAAGTCGTAATTACCGTTCTCCTCCGTACTGCTCACCCCGAGCGAGGCGCTGATCCGCGTGGTGGTACTCTTCATCACCAGAATCTCTTTGCGATTGATACAGGCGCGAATACGCTCGGCGACATTTGCCGCCTCCTGCGTCGTGGCCCCTGGCAGCACCACGCAAAACTCTTCGCCACCGACACGCCCGGCCACGTCGCTGGTGCGTAACGCGCTGGCGATCAGCCCGGCTGCGTGGCACAACACTTTATCGCCCGCCTGGTGGCCGAATCTGTCGTTAATGCTTTTGAAATGGTCCAGATCGATCTGAATCACGGAGAACGGCAATTTCTGCTGACGGCACTCTTCGGCCAGCACCTTTGCCCGTTCGAACAAAGCACCGCGATTGTTCAGGCGCGTCAGCGGGTCATGCCACGCCTGCCACTGCAGGGAATGTTGCATCCGGTACATGTTGCTGACCATCCGGCGGATCACCAGCCAGGAAATCAGCAGCATCGCCGTAAAGAGCGCCCACAGCAGGGCCAGCGCAATGCTGATGCTACCGAACTCACCGTTCACGCCCTCTTGCAGAGTGTGAACCCGCAGCACCACACCATCAAAATGATCGAGGCGCTCCCAGCTGACATAGCGCGAATTCAGTCGAATCCCCCCTTCCGTGTCGCCTTCGATGGCGTGGGCAATTTGCGCCCGCTCGCGCTCGTCAAACTGATTCACCAGGCCGTCCGGCGGCTCGGAGGTGGTGATCAGGTTGAGGCGGCTGTCGTAAAGCTGATACTCCCCGTCCGTGCGCTTATCGACGGCTTCCGTCAGCAGTTGCTTCATGGTCGGGAGGGTGAAATCCATCGCCAGCACGCCGTACCAGTAGTGGTCCAGATAGACCGGCAGGCTGGCGGTGATCACCCGCTCTTCCTGCGCCCCGGCTACCGGCGCCATAAACCAGCGCACGCCGCGCGCGCGGTTTTGCCGCTCGGTCTGCTCGGTAAACCACGGGCGCGTCACCAGCTCGTAATAACGCGAGATCAGGGTGTGATTGAGCGGTGAGGGATCTGTTGAGAGGAAAAAACCCGCCCGCGAGACGTACGAGACGCGCCGCTCTTTACCGGTGGTCGAGGTGGCGAGACGCAGTAAATAACCCACCTCCAGCGCGGCGGAGAGTTCGTTGCCGATGCGCTGATTATCCCGCGCCAATAAGGTGGTGCGCGCCACCGTCGCGTCTGAGACGCCGCTAATGGGCAAGGTGCGCTGCTGATCGACATCCAGCTGCCAGAAGGGGTCGGTGCGCAGGCGGTTGAAGCTGGTTACCGCATCGTGCAACACGCGAAAGCCGAGCGGCGTTTGCAGCGCATCGCCCATGCTGTGACGAAAAAAGAGCAGTTTATCAATGCTGAACTGAAGCTGACGGTCGAGGGAGTTGGCGACATTTTCAAGATGGTTTTGCTGGCTTGAGATGTACGCCTCTTCAAGCACCACCACTTCGCGCCAGGTCAGGATCGTAGAAAAAATGAGGACAACCAAAAAACAGAGATTAACAATTTTTCCCGGATGATGGCGTAACCGTTCCAGAAATTGCTTTTTTGCTTTATAGACATCGCGCTGCACAGACACTCCCTGCTGAAATCTTGCATCATCCGCTTATAACCCAACGCCGCGGTTCGATATCTTAAGACAAGCACTGCGCAGGACGATAGTCAACAAAAACGCCCGGACATGCCGGGCGTTGCGTGATTAAGCCGTGTCGCGACGCTGTCGTTCGTCACCTGGCAGAAGCTCGTCTTCACGAAACGCTTCCCGCTTGATGCCGTACCCGTCGTACCACCGGCACTCCACCATACCGCTGGAATAGCCGGTGACAATCATTGGTGGACCACCCTTTTTTGACTTAACTTCATCACTGACCACAAAGACCATACCCGCCTCCTGTATCAGGGTGAAACTGTTTCAATCTAGACGAGGAATGGCATTTTTGCATAGTGACGCAGGGAACAATTAGTGCGAAACCCCGCGCAGCTTTTCGATACCCTTCACGGCGGCAATCACAATGGCGCCAATAATGAAGCCAATCACCAGGTTAGCGATCATCGGTGCTATCGCTGCCACCACCGCTCCGTATTCAGCGGAGAAATGTTCAATGGCGTGGTGCAGCGGTGGAATACCGTGTACCACAATCCCACCGCCGACGAGGAACATCGCCAGGGTGCCGATAATGGTGAGTGATTTCATCAGCCACGGCGCCAGTACCAGCAGACCTTTACCCACCGCTTTTGCCAGCGCGTTGGATTTTTGCTCCAGCCAGTAGCCCATGTCGTCCAGTTTCACGATCACACCCACCAGGCCATACACGCCTACGGTGACCAGAATCGCGATACCGGAGAGCACCAGCACCTGGTTAAGCAGCGGCGATTCCGACACGATCCCAAGGGTGATTGCCACGATCTCAGCCGAGAGGATAAAGTCTGTACGAATGGCCCCTTTCACCTTATCGCGCTCGAAAGCCTGCGGGTCCTTCGCCGCGAGCGCCTCCAGGCGCTGCTGACGCGCCTGCGGGGTCTCTGCGTCTTTATGGGAACCGAAGGAGTGCAGCACTTTCTCGACGCCTTCGTAACAGAGAAACGCCCCGCCAATCATCAGCAGCGGCGTAATGGCCCAGGGGATAAAGGCGCTGATCAGCAGGGCCAGCGGCACCAGAATCACTTTATTGATAAAGGACCCTTTCGCCACGCTCCACACCACCGGCAGCTCACGGTTGGCGCGCACACCCGTCACCTGCTGCGCGTTAAGGGATAAATCATCCCCCAGCACCCCGGCCGTTTTCTTCGCGGCCAGTTTTCCCATCACTGAAATGTCATCCAGCAAGGTGGCAATATCATCAAGCAATGTTAATAAGCTACTTCCTGCCAAAATCTGATCCTTCTTATTTTGATAATTAAGTGAATAGTATGGAGCAAAAAGCGAAACCCTGAAACAGGCAGCTCAAGTCAACAAATAATTCACATCAGAGATACAATTAAAGGACTCGCCAGCCCGATAGTTTTCACGTTTACTGTATGCGACCTTTTTATATCGCGGTGAAGGATTATGCGTTTTCGGCAATTATTACCTCTTATAGGAGCGCTGTTTTCGCTCTACATCATCTGGGGTTCGACCTATTTTGTGATTCGTATCGGCGTGGAGAGTTGGCCACCGCTGATGATGGCTGGCGTGCGTTTTCTCTCTGCCGGTGTGCTGCTTTTGACATTTCTCCTGCTGCGCGGGCATAAACTCCCACCGCTGCGCCCGATGTTAAACGCCGCACTGATCGGCCTGCTGCTGCTGGCCGTCGGTAACGGCGGTGTGACGGTGGCCGAGCACCAGAACGTCCCCTCCGGTATTGCGGCGGTGGTGGTCGCCACAGTGCCGCTGTTTACCCTCTGCTTTAGCCGACTGTTCGGCATCCGCACCCGCAAGCTGGAGTGGATGGGGATCGCCATTGGCCTGGCGGGGATTGTTCTGCTCAACAGCGGCGGAAACCTGAGCGGTAATCCGTGGGGCGCGGTGCTGATTCTGATTGGCTCCCTGAGCTGGGCTTTTGGCTCCGTTCTGGGTTCACGAGTGGAACTGCCTTCCGGCATGATGGCCGGTGCCATCGAGATGCTGGCGGCGGGCATTGCGCTGCTTTTCGTCTCCGCCGTGAGCGGTGAAAAACTGACTACGATGCCGACGTTGTCCGGTTTCCTGGCGGTCGGTTATCTGGCAATTTTTGGCTCGATTATCGCGATCAACTCATACATGTTCCTGATCCGCAACGTCAGCCCTGCCGTTGCGACCAGCTACGCCTACGTCAACCCGGTGGTAGCCGTATTGCTGGGGACGACTTTTGCGGGAGAAGTGCTCTCATCCGTCGAATGGATAGCGCTGGGGGTGATTATTATGGCGGTGGTACTGGTGACGCTCGGAAAATACCTGTTCCCGGCGAAACCGACCGTTACCCCCTGTGAGGTGGAAAAGCAGTAAACGCGTGAATGCCTTTTGTGTCGATCTGCGCGGTTTGACCGCCGCCGCAGATCCACTCCTCCAGCCGCTCGGTCAGCGCGGCATCATCGAGTTTCAATCTGCCCCGCAGGGCACATTCCCAGACAATCAACACCCGCCAGCCCTGCGCCATCAGCGTAGTGATATCACGCTGGTCACGCGCCACGTTGTTGCCGATTTTGGTCAGCCAGAACTCGGTGCGCGTCGCAGGGACTTTAAACAGATAACAGTCGTGATGGTGCCAGAAACAGCCGTGGGTAAAGATGATGCACTGATAATCGTCGAGGACGAAATCAGGGCGGCCTGCCAGGGCCGCATCCTGCACGCGATACGCAAAGCCGCTGTGGGTTAAAAGCCCTGCCAGCCGTTTTTCAATCGCGGTGTCACGCGAGCCAATGGCACGCATGTTTTTGCTGCGCGTCGCCTTATTGTGCACATCCGTCATTGACGGCCTCGCTCAGGCGTAATTTGACGGCCAGTTGGATACGCGACTCAAGCAGTTTTGCCACCGCCGCAAACGCAGGCACCACCACGGAGTTACCGAACTGGCGATAGGCCTGGGTATCAGAAACCGGAATGCGGAAGCGGTAACCCTGCGGCGACTCGAAGCCCATCAGGCGCGCGCACTCGCGCGGCGTTAAGCGACGCGGACGATGGCGCTGGTTCTCCGGGTCGTCAAAATTCACTTCTCCGAGCGCTTTATCCCAGCCGCGATCGATCAGGATCTCGGCTCCGTCCTTGTAATAACGGGCCGACAGCGTGCGGGTGACGCTGTGCGGATTGGTCGGGTCGACCATGCCGAAACCAAAGCCGTTGCCTTTCGCCTGATGCTTTTTGGCATAGCGGTAGAGGTATTTCCACAGCACCGGCGTGAGGATAAATTTGGCGTCCACCACCGGCTCCAGCAGTTCGGCCACGGAAGGACGATGCGCCGGATAGCGCGACGGAATATCGCGCAGCGTAAAGTTGCCTTTCAGGTTCAGGTCGCGGCGAAAGCCCACCAGCACAATGCGCTCGCGGTGCTGCGGCAGGAAGTGTTTGCCGTCGATAATCTTGGGATCGTCGGCCCCCATATCCTGTGCATCCGCCACGTCGTAGCCCAGCTCGTCCAGCGTTTGCATAATAATGCGGAAGGTTTTTCCACCGTCGTGGCTTTTCAGGTTCTTGACGTTTTCCAGCACAAAAATCGGCGGGCGACGGGCGTCGATAATCCGCACAACATCAAAAAACAGCGTGCCCTGGGTGTCGCAGGCAAAACCGTGTGCCCGCCCAAGGGCATTCTTTTTCGACACGCCAGCCAGCGAGAACGGCTGACAAGGGAAGCCGGCCAGCAACACATCATGCTGAGGAATATTTTGTCGGATATGCTCCGCCGCCTCTTCATCGCTGACGCCCGCTTTGTGGCTTAAGGTCACATCGCGAATGTCTTCGTTAAAATGGTGGGCATGCGGATCGCAGTACCAGTTGGCTTTATAGGTGCGTACCGCGTGTTTGTTCCATTCGCTGGTAAAGACACACTGACCGCCGATGGCCTCGAATCCGTTGCGGATCCCGCCTATACCAGCGAACAAGTCGACAAAGCGGAAAGCATAATTGGGATGAATGGCAGGCGGGCGCGGCAGCAGATTTTGCAGGTAGCTGAATTCCCGCTCGCTAAGACGGTGCCCTGCCCGCTCGCTGGTGACCAGTCGCTTCAGGATCGCAGGACTCCAGTGGCTTTCACCTTGCGCATTCAGGTCATTGACCAGCGTTTTCGCATCATAGATGGTCAGCAGTTTGCTTAATAACGCCTGCACCGTGGCCGTGGATTTCTCTGCCAGCAGAAGTGCGGGCGGTATCACTGATCGTTTTTCCTGCATACCTTTAACCGGGCAAAAGAGACTGGGGACAGATTACCATAGTTCGACGCTACAGACTGCGCTGGAATCGGCTCAGCACCTGCGCATCGCTGCCGAGACAATCGCCCTGCAGCTCCGCGCTGAGTTTCGCCATAAACTGCACCAAAAAGTGCGCGTTATGATTCGCAAGCTCGCGCCCCATTTCGGTTTGCATGGTTTCTGGCAGACGCAGCAGTTTGGTCTGGAAATGGTCGAGGGCAAACTGTTTGTCGTTAAGTTCGCGCTCATCCGCAAAGGGATCGTCGGCATCAAACAGCGCCACGCCAAGCGCCCCGGAAACGGCAAAGACACGCGCCAGACCAATCGCACCGAGTGCTTCCAGCCGGTCGGCGTCCTGCACAATTTTGGCTTCAAGGGTTTGCGGCGCAATCCCGGCGCTGAAGCTGTGGGCTTCGATGGCATGTTCCAGGGCGGGAAAGCGCTCCGCCGGGAACTCAGGGAAAAAATCAGTAAGGATTTGCCGGGTTTTGCGCGCCGCCAGCCGCGAGGAGTGGCTGCGTTCCGGATGATTTTTCGGCAGGCTGACAATGTCATGGAAATAACAGGCCGTCAGGACGACCAGCGCGTCGACGGGTTGCCCCACCATCATGCGCTGCGCCGTCATCCACACGCGGCGGAAATGCGAAATGTCATGGGCTGCATCATCCGTGGCGTGGTGTTCCGTTAACCAGGCTTCGTAGCGTTGGGGCCAGTGGGCAAGTTCCATGCTCTCTCCTTCACAAAACGCTCACCTTAACAATTTTCCGTCAGCCATTCACTCGTTGTTGCCGCGCGGGCGCGTGTACCAGGCGATCCCGCCCAGTATCAGGCCCACCGCCCCGAGCACCAGAAAACCGAGAAACGCACCGATCCACTTCCCGCTGGTTGAGCCTAAATCGCCTTCGACAACCATATCCGGCGCAGACGGAATTTTGCTGACCACCCATAAATAGCGGAGCATTGCCCAGGCAAAGTACCCGCAAAATGCGTAAAACGCCCACAGGGCGAGCTTGCCTCCCAGGCCTCGAGTCGTGTTCTGTTCCATGTTTAACCTTTACTGCAGCGGTAACGACGTTACTGCTTTCACATTGCACGTTCAAAAGTGTGAATAAAGTCACATTTTGGCACTGTTTTTGTCGTCAGGCGACGGTAAAGGTGAAGGGATTTACCTTAAGTTGATCGCACGCAATTAATCATCAGAATCTCAAAAACATAAAAGGCCGCATCTGCGACCTTTTTGTTCACTACCTCAGGATTTACGGCGCTTCCTGCAACGCCACGCGAATAAATCCATTGTTCTGTTCGAGCAAATCACGGGCCTGCCAGGCGTCCAGACCGGTCAATACCATCAACACGGCGGTCTTACAGTGGTGATTGCAGCTCTCCAGCGCCGCTTTAGCGACGGCACGCGTGCAGCCACCCGCTTCCATTACAATCGCAATTTGTCGTTCGGCCCATTTGGTGCTTTTTGCTTCCAGATCCACGCGCATATTGCTGTAAACCCGGCCCGTGCGAACGGCTAATCCCGTCGCAATCATATTGAGGATCAGTTTTTGCGCCATCCCCGCTTTGGCATTCGTAAAGCCCGCTACCGCGTCTGGCCCGGTTTGCGGCGCAATGACCATACTCGCCAGCTGTGCCGCTTCGCTTTGTGCGTCATGCGTAATGATGGCGACCGGCGATCCCAGTGACCAGGCGTGGCGCATCGCCCCCCAGACCCACGGCGTTTTGCCGCTGACAGAGAGCGCCAGCATCATGTCGTGATCGCCAAAATTCATCGCCTGCAGATCGGCCACACCGCGATCGTAGTTTCCCGCGCCGTCTCCGGCATCAAGACCCATCACCGGATGTTTGCCCGGCGCAAACTCCAGCGCCGCATGCAGCGCCGCACGTCCGGAGGCCCCGGCGCCGACAATAAACAGTCGTCCGCCGTGGCTCAGTGTAGCCGCCGCGTTATCGACCACACGGGCAATGACGGGTAAGAAAGGGGTAATAGAATCGGTAATGCACTTATCATCCTGATGAATCACATTCAGCATGTCCAGGGTCGACAACCTGTCGATATCCGCCGTATCCGCGTGGCGTCTTTCCGTGACCAAACCGTTCAGTTTAACGCTCATAAACTGCTCCTTATTTATGAATTCCCCCACACTATAAAGTGTTTTATATGGATGACCTGCGAGGGGGGTCACGAAAAGGCGAGCATTCGTCAGCTTTTACATCGCTTTAAGAAAGCGCCGTCATCAGCGATAATTACCCCTTTATAATTATCCACGGGGTTTCGATGAGCGATTTGCAGCCTTTAGCCATGACGCGCAAGCGCCCAATGAAGCTCAATACCCTGGTCACGCTGATGGTGTGCAGCGTGATTGGGTCGGTATTGCTGGTGACGTTCGCGCTCTACTTTATGCAGGTCACCCGCGCCACGCGCGACGGCGTCAAAGATACCGCGCTGGCCATCGCCCGTACCCTTGCCGACAGCCCGGATGTGAAACGCGGCCTGCAACATTCGCCGGAAAACAGCCCCATCCAGTCCGTCTCAGATGCGATCACTCGCCGCAACGATTTGCTTTTCGCGGTTGTCACCAACATGCAGGGCGTGCGTTACTCTCACCCGAACAACACCCTGCTCGGCAAACGCTTTATCGGCGACGACATCAAACCCGCGCTGGAAGGGAAGGAGAACGTCTCGGTCAACCACGGTGTGCTGGCCGAAGCGCTGCGCGTATTCACGCCGGTGTACGACGATAATCACCAGCAGATTGGCGTGGTCGCCGTCGGGATTTCCCTCAACAAAGTCGATGAACAGATCAGCCGCAGCCGCTGGGGGGCGATCTGGACGGTGCTCTTCAGCGCGCTAATGGGCACGCTCGGCACCTGGGGTTTAGTGCATCTGCTCAAGCGGATTTTGTTTGGGCTGGAACCCTATGAAATCTCCGCCCTGTTTGAACAGCGCCAGGCGATGCTCCAGTCTCTGAAAGAGGGGGTGATCGCCGTCGACAGCCAGGGGCGCGTGACCATGATTAACCATGCCGCCCGCCAGATCCTGCTCCTGCCCGCCAGCAGTACCGATGAGCCGCGCCACATGCCGATGCTCGCCTCCCTGCGCCGGGTGTCGCAAACCGGAAAAGCCCTGCAGGATCAGGAGATCGACTGCAACGGTCGCCTGCTGCTGTGCAACACCTTTCCGGTCAGAAGCCAGAATTCAGTGATTGGGGCGATCAGCACCTTTCGCGACAAGACCGAAGTTCGCGAGCTGATGCAGCGCATGGATGGCATGGTGAGCTATGTCGACGCCCTGCGCACGCACTCCCATGAGTTTATGAATAAGCTGCACGTGATCCTCGGCCTGCTGCACATGAAGCGCTACGACAAGCTCGAAGAGTACGTCATTCAGACCGCGCAGAATTATCAGACCGATATCGGCGCTATTCAGCATAAAATTAAATCACCGGTCATCGCCGGGTTCCTGCTCGGTAAAATCAACCGCGCCAAGGAAGCGGGGTTTACCCTGACACTGGCTGACGAGTGTCAGGTGCCGGACACGCCGAATACGGAACAGGTGACGGTGCTGATTACCGTGCTGGGTAATTTGATCGAAAACGCGCTGGATGCGATGACCGGCCAGCCTGAGGGCGAAGTGGGTCTGCTGATGCATTATCAACATGGCTGGCTCAGCTGTGAAATCAGCGATGACGGTCCGGGTATCGATCCTGCGCAGCTGGAACATATTTTTACGAAGGGCTTTTCCACGAAGGGTGAAAATCGCGGCGTGGGGCTTTTCCTTGTTCGCCAGCAGCTCGAAAAACTGGGCGGTGAGATTGCCGTCGAATCCGAGCCTGGTGTATTTACTCAATTTTTTGTACAGATCCCCTGGGATAGCGAGAGGAAAATCGCGTGATAAATGTCTTAATTGTCGATGATGATGCCATGGTGGCCGACCTGAACCGTCTGTACGTTAATCGGGTTGAGGGGTTTAGCTGCTGCGGCGTAGCCTCTACGCTGAATCAGGCCGAAGCGGTGATTAATAATCCTGCACAGCCTGTCGATCTGGTGCTGCTGGATGTCTATATGCAGCAGGACAACGGTCTCGACCTGCTGCCGGTGATTCGCGCTTCTGGCCGCCCGATTGATGTGATCATGATTTCGTCGGCGTCTGATGCCACGACCATTCAGACGTCGATGCACTACGGCGTGGTGGATTATCTGATCAAACCTTTCCAGTTCCCGCGTTTTGAAGAGGCGCTGAACGGCTGGAAGGAGAAGAAGCAGCTGATGGGCTCGCATCAGTATTATGAGCAGGCCGATGTGGATCGTTTGCTGCACGGCGGCGCGCCGGAGCTGGCAGACAGCAAGCGCCTGCCGAAGGGCTTAACCCCGCAGACGCTACGTACCATTTGCCAGTGGATTGAAGCCCATCCCGACACCGAGTTTTCCACCGACGATCTGGCGAACTCAGTGGGAATTTCCCGCGTCTCGTGCCGTAAGTATCTGATCTGGCTGGCGCAGATTAATATTCTGTTCACCAGCATTCACTATGGTGCGACGGGGCGTCCGGTGTATCGCTACCGGCTGCAGCCGGAGCAGGCGGGTCTGCTCAAACAATATTGCCAGTAAGGCGATAGCGATTGTCCAGAAGCGTGAAGCGGAAATGCTTCATGGAGGAGAGCACCACCTCTTTCGTTTTGGTGACAAACACCGCTTCAATATCAGGCCGCGCGCGCAGCGCGGCACAGCCCTTCTCCACGCCCATCCCGTAAATCAGCGTGGTCCAGATATCCCCGTCGATAGAGTTCGTCGAGATAATGGTGACGCTATCGAGTTCGTTATCTAACGGATAGCCCGTGCGCGGGTTCAGAATATGGTGGTAGCGCTTGCCATCGCGTTCGAAGAAGCGTTCGTAGGTGCCCGATGTCACCACCGACTTATTCTCCACCGTCAGTGTACCGACCAGCTCATCGGCCCCGCCGAAAGGCGTTTTGATACCGAGGGTCCAGCCCCCTTCCGGCGCGCCGAGCGTCTGAATATTGCCGCCGAGGTTAATCAGACCGACAGTTTCCCCCTCTTTGCGCAGGTAATCGCGCACCCTGTCGGCAATGTAGCCTTTGGCAATGGCCCCGAGATCGATCTCCATGCCCGGTTTGGTCAGGAATACGCTGCTGGCCGTGTCGTCGAGTAAAACATCAGCCGGATCGGTCAGCGCCATCAGCGCTGCGATCTCCTCTGCGGGCGGCACGCTGTCGCCCTGAAATCCAATCTTCCAGCGCTTCACCAGCGGGCCGATGGCCAGATTGAAGGCGCTGTTTTCCAGTGTGCTTGCGGCCTTCGCGATGCGGATCAGCTCATACACCGCACGGCTGACGCTGACGGGGTGTTTCCCGGCGGCCTGGTTGATGTCCATCACCTGCGACGGTGCGCGGTTGACGGTCAGGAGGTCTTCGTACTGTTTGATGAGGCGAAACACGCGAGATGCGAGGGCTTCGTTATTCGAAAAGAGCTTCAAAAGAATGGGGGAGCCCATGAGTGTGGCGGAATAGCTGTAGACTCGATGGTCGTCAGACATGGTATCGCTCCTCGGTTAGAGTGCCGGATGGCGCTGCACGTATCCGGCCGACAAAACCGTGCCCGGCAAGCGCAAGCGCCACCGGGCATTGAGATTACTGTTTTGCGCGTATCGCGGCGTGGTGTCCGGCAAGGGTACCAAAAATAATGATATCTGCCACTGCGTTACCGCCGATACGGTTGCCGCCGTGGATACCGCCGACCACTTCACCCGCCGCGAAGGCACCCGGAATGACCTGGTGTTCGCCGTTCAGCACGCAAGTTTCAGTGTTGATGGTCACGCCGCCCATGGTGTGGTGCACGCCTGGTGCGATACGAATGGCATGGAACGGGCCTTCGTTGATCGGCGCACGCAGCGCAGTGGTGCGACCAAAATCATCGTCGTGCTGTTTTTCCACAAAGCCGTTGTAGCGCTCCAGGGTGTCGAGGAAGGTGTGGTAATCCATCCCCAGTGTTTCAGCCAGCGCTTTTGGCGAGCTGGCGCTGGTCACCAGGCCTTTGGCGATGTACTCATCCGCCGCTTTGTTTTTCGCGCGGACGTGCTCATCAAAGACGATGTAAGCGTATTTCTCTGGCAGCGCGATAATCTGCGCCGAGACTTTATCGCGAGTCTCCATTTCGTTGAAGAAACGGCTGCCCTTCTGGCTCACCAGGATAGCGCCGCCGCCACGGATAGATTCGGAAATCAGGTACGAGGTGTTTTGCTCAACGGTCGGGTGAATCTGAATTTCGCCCATATCGACGGTGCCTGCGCCAATACGTTCCAGCAGCGCGATACCGCCACCGGTAGCCCCTTTATGGTTGGTGGTGACGAAACCGTCCAGATCCGGACGATATTTAACGACCATGCTGCTGTTGGCGCTGAAACCGCCCGTCGCCATCACAATGCTGCGGGTGGCTACGGTCAGGGTTTCGTTCTCTTCGGTGGTCAGACGTACGCCGGTCACTTCGCCATTTTCCACGATAATGTCGCTCACGGAGGTATCGAGCATCACCTCGATGTGGCGTTTGTTGACGTTACGCACCAGGCCGCTAATCAGGTAGCCACCCACTGCAGAACCATCTTTTGGACGGTGGGTACGGTCGATGCTCATCCCGCCCGTGGTGGTGATGTCGTTCAGCATGATCCCGCGCGTTGCCAGCCATTCGATCGCCTCTGGTGCGTTTTCGACAAAGCGACGCAGCAGTTCCGGGTTGTTCTTGTTATGGCCGCCTTTCAGGGATTCCTGGTAGAACAGTTCTTTGCTGTCCTGGATGCCTTTTACGCGCTGGAAGCGGGTTTCTGCGGCGTTCATCCCGGCAGAAGCTTTAATGGTGTTCCCGCCGATGGTCGGCATTTTCTCGACAATCAGGACGCTTGCCCCTTCGTCGTGAGCCTGAATCGCCGCCGCCAGACCGGCACCGCCGCTGCCGACAACCACCACGTCAAACGCTTTGGCAGCGTTCGGGTCGACGCCCTCTTCTGCCGCCAGCACTTTACTCGATTTGACCATCGCTTTAGATACCGCTTTTTTCACGGCTTCACTCTGGCTGGTCGCGCCGGTGATGGCGTCCACGTGCGGAGTGTTCGCGTCGAGAATGCGGCTGCGGATCTCTTCGAAGCTGGAGATGAACTCAACGTCCTGCGTTGGGCCAGACGCCAGTTCGATGTCGGCGATACGGTCGGTTTCGAGGCTGACGTTAATCACCAGTTCGTTGGTGTCATCCTGCACCGTTTCGACAAACACACCCGCTTTGAATTTAGATTCGCCCATGCTCATGTCGCGAATCATCGCCTCCACCAGCGAGAAGCGCCACAGCGGCTCAGGGATGTGCAGCGCTTCGCGCTGGGTGCTGTCCATAAACAGCTCCAGGGTCTCGCCGTCACGGATGCGGTCGGTCCAGTCCGGATAGGCGATGGTCGCGCGACCCACAGCAATCAGATCGTAACCGTGGTCCAGCGCCTCGTTAACGTCTGCGGCGTTCACAACGCCACCCACACCCATCACCGGAATTTGCGCGAGCGTTTCGGAACGCATGGCGTGGTATTTCTCGATCAAAGGGGTTGGGTCTTGTGTATCTACGATCGACGGGCGCAGCGTTGCACCCACGGAGAAGTGCAGGTAATCCAGGCCACGGGCGGCCAGTTTTTCCAGCAGGTACAGGGTGTCGTCAAAACGGATGCCCGGAACTTCCATCTCTTCCGGCGAGAAGCGATAGCCGATAATAAAAGCGTCGTCGGCGTACTGACGGACCATTTTATGGGTGATGTCCAGGACCGCCAGCGGGAATCTGGCGCGGTTGTCACGGCTGCCACCCCACTCGTCGTCGCGCTGGTTGGAGTTCGGGGAGTAAAACTGCTGGATCAGATAGGTGTTTGCACCGTGAATTTCGACGCCGTCGAAGCCCGCCTGAATCGCACGACGAACCGCTTCACCGAATTTCCCGATCATCCCTTCGACTTCTTCGCCGGTTAATGCCACCGGGGTCGCGGCACCTTCACGCGGCGCGGCGACCGCGCTTGGGCCGACAGGCGTGCGGCCACCGATCAGTTTCGGGTCCACCATGCGGCCGCCGTGGTAGATCTGCAGCAGCGCTTTAGAGCCTTTGGATTTGATGGCCTCGGCAATTTTTGCCAGCCCGGCGATTTTCTCGTCGTTGTCGATACCGATGGCGCCGGGGAAAGCCAGCCCCAGATCATCAACAAAACAGCACTCAACAATGATGGTGCCAATGCTGCCGGAGCGCGCGCGGTAGTATTCCACCAGCTCGCTGGTCACCGTGCCGTCGTAATAACCGGTGCAGGTGGTCATCGGCGCCATCAACAGACGGTTTTTGAGTTCCGTACCATTCGGTAAGGTGAAAGGACTAAGAATTCGTTCGTTAGTGCTCATAATAGAAACTCCAAACTTTTAAAATTGAAATTTGAGAATTCTTTATCGGATTATGTTCTGGTTAATTTTTTTGCCGATGTCATGGTATTAATATAACGCTATTTTTAGTTACTAAAGTTATTACGTTAGTTAATAAACTATTTAATCCCTGCAATAACATTATTACTACATTGGTGTTATTGATATTAGGATACCGTGTTCACAATAATATCAATTCCGTTAACGTTTTCATTACTTTACTCGCGAGAAGAAAAATCAAACAAGCATATGATTAATATGCATTTTTTAATTGAAAATCGTTTGCGTGAAATATCAATCTCGCCAAATAAAACCTATCAAACGGATAATATCCACATAACTCAATAGGGTTATTAAAATATGGATAAAAATAACATTGCAATTCTATTTTATTGATCGCGATCAATTCCACTGGCCTCTAAAGGCGCACTATATAAACATCATCAATTTTTAATTTAACGCCTCCAAAAGCGCGCTAAATAGCTATTCAAGAAATAACCTGAAAGCACTTTAAATAACTAAAGAAAGCAAAGTAATTAAAAAAGTCGCGGTGTTATTTCTGCTAAACCGAATTTTTGACAACTTAAGAAGCAAACCTATGAATGATAAAACAGCTGTAACGCCCCCAGTGGCGAGCAAGCCAAAAGACGGAAGCAACAAACGTCTGCTGATGATGGCACTGCCCATTATTGTCGCAGTGCTCCTCCTGTTTGTGCCGGTTCCTGAAGGGTTACCGCCTTATGCCTGGCACTACTTCGCTATCTTTGTTGGCGTGATCGTTGGTCTGATCTTCGAACCGCTGCCGGGTGCCGTGATTGGCCTGACCGGGGTCGTCGCCATCGCCCTGTGCAGCCAGTGGGTGCTGTTTAGCCCGGAACAGCTGGCTGACCCGAAATTCAAGCTGGCAGGTGCCTCCTTTAAATGGGCGGTGAGCGGCTTCGGTAACTCCACCGTCTGGCTGATTTTCGGTGCCTTTATGTTTGCCGCGGGCTACGATAAAACCCGTTTTGGCCGCCGTCTGGCGCTGATTCTGGTGAAATATCTTGGCCGCCGCAGCCTGACGCTGGGTTATGCAATCACCTTCGCGGACCTGCTGCTGGCCCCGTTCACACCGTCTAACACAGCGCGTAGCGGCGGGACTATCTACCCGATCATCGCTAACCTGCCGCCGCTGTATGGTTCAAAACCGAACGACCCAAGCGCGCGTAAAATTGGCTCCTACCTGATGTGGGTAGCCATTACCGCCGCCTGTATCACCAGCTCCATGTTCCTCTCTGCGCTGGCGCCAAACCTGCTCGCTCTGGCGCTGGTGAAAAGCATCGTCGGGATCAACATCTCCTGGGGCACCTGGTTCATTGCCTTCCTGCCGGTGGGTGTGCTGCTGATTCTGGTGATGCCGCTGCTGGCCTACTGGTTTTATCCGCCAGAAGTGAAAATCAACGACGAAGTGCCGCTGTGGGCGTGTCGTGAGCTGGAGAAACTGGGCAAACTGTCGCGCAATGAAATTCTGCTGCTGGTCTTTGTCTGCTGTGCGCTGATGATGTGGATTTTCGCCGCCGCGTGGATTGAACCTGCGCTGGCCGCCCTGCTGATTGTTGGCCTGATGCTGTGGACCGGCGTGCTGGAGTGGAACGATATCACCGGCAACAAAGCCGCGTGGAACACCTTTGTCTGGTTCGCCACTTTGGTGGCCCTTGCAGACGGCCTCTCTTCCACCGGCTTCATCGCCTGGCTGGGTAAAGAAGGCGGCCTGCTGATGAGTGGTATCTCGCCGGGTGTCGCAACGGTGGTCCTGCTGCTGGCGTTCTACCTGCTGCACTACCTGTTTGCCAGCACCACCGCGCACACCACTGCGCTGCTGCCTGCGATGCTGACCATCGCCGCCACCATTCCGGGTATTAACATGGAAGTGTTCGTCCTGCTGATGGTGACCTCTCTGGGTATCATGGGGATCATCACCCCATACGGCACCGGCCCAAGCCCGATTTACTACGGGAGCGGCTACCTGCCAACCAAAGACTACTGGCGCCTCGGCACCATCTTTGGCGCCATCTTCCTGGCGGCCCTGCTGCTGATTGGTTATCCGTGGATGTCCATGATGTTCTGATTCATAACCGCCGGAGGGTACCCTCCGGCGGTTTAATTTTATGGAGTGATACGCAATGTCGAACAAAACCTTTTACTATCAGAATCCCTTCCCTCTCGCACATGACGACACCGAATATTATCTGCTGACCAAAGAGCACGTCTCCGTGGCGGAATTTAACGGCCAGGAGATTCTCCAGGTCGAGCCAGAGGCCCTGACTCTGCTCGCTCAGCAGGCGTTCCACGATGCGGCCTTTATGCTGCGCCCGTCGCACCAGAAACAGGTTGCGGCGATCCTCAACGACCCGGAAGCCAGCGAAAACGATAAATATGTCGCCCTGCAGTTCCTGCGCAACTCTGAAATCGCGGCCAAAGGCGTGCTGCCGACCTGCCAGGATACGGGGACGGCGATCATCATGGGCAAAAAAGGCCAGCGTGTCTGGACCGGCGGTGGCGACGAAGCCGCGCTGAGCCAGGGTGTGTACAACACTTACATCGAAGATAACCTGCGCTACTCCCAGAACGCCGCGCTGGATATGTATAAAGAGGTGAATACCGGCACCAACCTGCCCGCGCAGATCGACCTCTACAGTGTCGACGGCGATGAGTACAAGTTCCTGTGCATGGCGAAAGGCGGCGGTTCCGCCAACAAAACCTATCTGTATCAGGAAACCAAAGCGCTCATCACCCCGGCTAAACTGAAAAATTACCTGGTCGAGAAGATGCGTTCCCTGGGTACGGCGGCCTGCCCGCCTTACCATATCGCCTTTGTGATTGGCGGAACCTCTGCTGAAAGCACCCTGAAAACCGTGAAACTGGCGTCAACTCGCTACTACGACGGCCTGCCGACAGAAGGTAACGAACACGGCCAGGCGTTCCGCGATGTTCAGCTGGAGCAGGAACTGCTGCTGGAAGCGCAAAATCTGGGCCTGGGCGCTCAGTTCGGCGGGAAATATTTCGCCCACGATATTCGCGTAATCCGCTTGCCGCGCCACGGCGCCTCCTGCCCTGTCGGCATGGGCGTATCGTGCTCAGCTGACCGTAACATCAAAGCGAAAATCAACCGCGACGGGATCTGGATTGAGAAACTGGAACACAATCCGGGCCAGTACATTCCTGAATCACTGCGTCAACAGGGTGAAGGCGAGGTGGTCAGCATTAACCTGAACCAGCCGATGCACGAGATCCTGGCACAGCTCTCAGCCCATCCGGTTTCGACCCGTCTGTCCCTGAACGGCACCATTATCGTGGCGCGTGATATCGCTCATGCCAAGCTGAAAGAGCTGCTGGATAAGGGAGAAGAACTGCCGCAATACGTCAAAGATCACCCGATCTATTACGCTGGCCCGGCCAAGACACCGGAGGGGTATGCTTCTGGCTCGTTAGGCCCAACCACGGCCGGTCGTATGGACTCGTATGTGGATTTACTGCAATCGCACGGTGCAAGTATGGTCATGCTGGCGAAAGGTAACCGCAGCCAGCAGGTCACGGATGCCTGCCACAAGCACGGCGGTTTCTATCTGGGCAGCATCGGCGGCCCGGCAGCGGTGCTGGCGCAAAACAGCATTAAGAGTCTGGAGTGTGTCGCCTGGCCTGAACTGGGTATGGAAGCTATCTGGAAAATCGAAGTAGAAAACTTCCCGGCGTTTATCCTGGTGGATGACAAAGGAAATGACTTCTTCCAGCAGATCCAGAACAAGCAGTGCGCGGGTTGCGCGCAGCGTTGAATGATTCTGTAAAGTAAAAAGCCAGGCATAAGGCCTGGCTTTTTTATTTCCGCAATGTGTCGTCACTACCAGGTCATACAGGCCGCGTTGAGGATACCCCCTGCCAACGCAAAAATGCCCATGAACACCCCCGCAGCGATGTTGTTACTGGAAATCTTGTCACCCAGTGTTGGCATGTAGAGGCGCACGCCGGCATAAATCAGAAGCTGGACGACAAAAGCCACTCCACCCCAGATGCAGTAATCCAGGACCCCCACGGAATTCACTGCCGCGCTGGAGAGCGGAATGACAAAACCTAATAGCGTACCGCTGAAGGCCAGCGCAGCCGCCGCATTGTTATCTTTAATCAGTTGCCATTCATCGTGCGGCGTCACTTTGGTGTAAACAAAAAGAAAAACAATCACCATGGCCACGCCGATAAAAAAATAGGCCGAAAAGGCCAGTAAAGCATCCAGTATGTGCATATTGCCCCCTGAGCAGAAAAAATAATTTTAACTTATCATTAATTTCTGCAACGACTCATTTACCTGTTTTTACCTTGCGCTCCCCTCACAGGCCATGTCGGGTTCAGGTCTTATACCTGCATTAAAGACCTTATTTATGTTATGCCTATTACGTAGGGCTGAATAATATCCACAATACCTTATGAATCCCGCAGAGTTATTTACATTTCTACAGGCTCTAATGCCTACAATCTGGCGCAGGAAATTCAGGCAGTTATTCAGACACGATGAAAAGGATAAATGGAAAAAAAACTCCTGATCGGCGAGATTGAAAAGATTCAGTGGAATTCTGTTGTCCTTAAATGCGGCGATACGAGAGAAGTCTTCGACATCCCGGCTGATGTGCTGCTGCATCTGAAAACAGGTCATGTCGTGCGTCTGTTATTACGTAAACAGCGGCTGGTGCGACTGTTCAACGTCTCGACGCAAACCCTGTATGAAACGGACTTTTTTGCCCATAAGCCGCTGCTACGCAAATACCAGAACTTTCTTTTTATCGTCGCGGCGGCTGTCTGCAGTATTCCCGCCGTCGGTGTCATTCTGAGTATGATCTTTTTCGCCACGCTCATGGGCGTCTCATTCAGGCGGAGCGAAAAAGTGGCACTTAAAGTTGCACTGACAAGTGCCGTAACAGGCCTTATTTATATCTCCCTTGCCGGATATCTCCTGATGAGCGGCTATTATTTAGCAGCCTTTATCGCCTGCTCGCTGCTGATTTTTATTGCTCTGAAATCCGCAGGTACTATTCAGAATAAAGAAGCGCTAAAGCTTGACCAGGAAATCTTAACCGGCCGTTTGCTGGCCCACACTTAATACCGTTGGGGATGCCGATAATGACTATTTTACTGCGGACCGTCGCGACTCTCCCTCTGCTGCTGCCGCTGACCGTATCGGCTGATCCTGCACCTCCCGACAAAGCGGATTATCTCAGTAAGATCAGTTTTCACTCCCCCAGCATGCCCGGATTTCGAACGGCAGAGATGTTAAGCACAGGGTTTACGGGTGCGTACGTCACGATGAGCAGCAACAGTGAGTCTCTTAATCTCAACGATCTGAAATTTAGCGTTAACCATGACTGGATAGTGATAAAGCCGCAGCCCGTGGAGGGACGGATCCAGCTTATGATGATCAGGCAACCGCGTGCAGAGGAGAGAGCCATGACGCTGACGCTGAAAAACCTCAAGACCGGCAATACGCAGCGCCACGACTTTATCGTCGACACCTGGCTTACGGGTGATGGCGAACTGGATAAAAATTTTGCCCGCGCGCGCGAGCATTGCGCGCGGTTGGGCGGCAAGCTCCTGAGCACGCAGGAGTTCAGAACCCTATCGCGGCAGTGGTTTGGTCTTAGCAGCGGTCGGTTACGCGATCTGTATCCAGAGGCAACGATTTTTAATCAACAAATGCAGGCAGGTGACAGCTTTTGGGTACATGAGGCAAAACCGCTTTATCTGCATACTGGCGCGAAAAGCAACAACCGCAATGTCGGGACGCTATGTCGGCATCAGTATGATAAACGGGCAGTTTGAAAGGGGGAAAAGCGCTAAGAGCGAGATATCTCTCTCAAGTTGCATAAAACATCAATGACTTGAAAAAGCACTAAGGCTAGACTCCTGCGAACTTCAGGTGCATCTTGATGCTGACCTCATTCAGAATGAGGGCGCTGGAAGGAGTCCGATGAGAAATGATGACGATAAAGCAGTGAAGTGGCGGAGAGAGGGGGATTTGAACCCCCGGTAGAGTTGCCCCTACTCTAGTTTTCGAGACTAGTCCGTTCAGCCGCTCCGGCATCTCTCCGTTATAGTGGTTGCCATGATGCCAGGTAATTTGGCATTTTAACAGATCCTTATCCTGCATTTTTGTTCAAGTGATGAGTTTGCGAGCGAAGCGATGATTAAGTGGCCCTGGAAATCGAACGAAACCGCACCGAACACGACTTTTCCGTGGGAAGAGGCGCTGGCTATTCCGGTACTCGCCAGTCTCGACCCCGATGAGCAAACCCGACTGGTTCAGTTAGCCGATCGTTTTTTACAGCAAAAGCGCCTCGTCCCGCTTCAGGGTTTTGAGCTGGACGCCCTTAAAAGCGCGCGTATCGCCCTGCTCTTCTGTTTGCCTGTGCTGGAGTTGGGCTTTGAGTGGCTCGACGGCTTCCATGAAGTGCTGATCTACCCGGCGCCATTCGTGGTGGACGACGAATGGGAAGATGACATTGGGCTGGTGCATAATCAGCGCGTCGTGCAGTCCGGACAAAGCTGGCAGCAAGGCCCGATTATCCTCAACTGGCTGGATATTCAGGACTCCTTTGACGCCTCCGGTTTTAATCTGATTATTCACGAAGTCGCCCATAAGCTGGATACCCGCAACGGCGATCGCGCCAGCGGCGTGCCATTTATCCCTCTGCGGGAAGTTGCGAGCTGGGAGCACGATCTCCATGCGGCAATGAACAATATCCAGGATGAGATCGATCTGGTGGGTGAAAGCGCAGCCAGCATTGATGCCTACGCAGCGACCGATCCGGCAGAGTGTTTTGCGGTGTTGTCGGAATATTTCTTCAGCGCACCCGAACTATTCGCACCCCGCTTCCCGGCGCTGTGGCAGCGTTTTTGCCATTTTTACCAGCAAGATCCCCTGCAGCGTCTACGTGAAAATGCGGGACCTGGTGGACATTCGTCCTCCCAAGTACACTAAAACAGCAGGTTGGCTCTTAATTAATCATTTGAATCAGCAAGTTGAATTTAGTGTTGACACAAAATAGCGAGGCCATTAACATGCGCCTCGTTCACACGATTCCTCTGTAGTTCAGTCGGTAGAACGGCGGACTGTTAATCCGTATGTCACTGGTTCGAGTCCAGTCAGAGGAGCCAAATTTGAAAAGCCTGCTTTTACAGCAGGCTTTTTGCTTTTCCGCATTCCACCCTCAAATCTGATAATCAATTGCCACTTCTTCCGTTTCCATTACCTGGCGCTTAATTTCATCCACCGACAGCCCGGCATTGCACAGCTCGATAAAGCGCCAGACATAGTTACGTTGCAGCTGTCCGCGTTTAAGCCCCAGCCAGACGGTGTTGGCATCAAACAGATGGCGGGTATCCAGGCGCACCAAATCTCCCAGCTCGCGCTCGCCGCCAGACTGTTCCGCCACCAGGCCGATGCCAAGCCCCAGCTCTACATAGGTTTTGATCACATCCGAATCCTGTGCACTCAGCACGATATCCGGCGTCAGCCCTTTGCGATTAAAGGCTTCGTCGATACGCGAACGGCCGGTAATGCCCTGCCGATAGGTAATCAGCGGCCATTTGACAATGTCTTCGAGCGTGAGGGGCGAAACCTGATGAAGTGGATGGTCAACGGGCAATAGCAGGCTGTGGTGCCAGCGGAACCAGGGGAACGCCACCAGCAGTGGATCGTTACTCAGGCGTTCACTGGCGATACCGATATCCGCCCCGCCATTTTGCAGCAGCACTTCGATCTCCTGCGGTGTGCCCTGAATCAGCTCCAGCCGGACGTCCGGAAACAGCTCACGAAATGCCTTGATCACCGGCGGTAAACTGTAGCGCGCCTGCGTATGGGTGGTGGCGATTGTCAGCACCCCGGACGCGTCGTTAGTGAAGAGATCCGCCAGGCGTCGAACGTTGCTGGCTTCGTTGAGTATGCGCTCAGCGATGGTCAGTAACGCTTTACCTGGCTCCGTCATCCCCAGCAGGCGTTTGCCGCGGCGGATGAAAATCTCAATGCCCAGCTCTTCTTCCAGCTCGCGGATGTGGCGGCTGACGCCTGACTGAGAGGTGTAAAGCATATTGGCGACTTCGGTCAGGTTATAGTCCCGCCTGGCCGCCTCACGGATAATTTTAAGTTGCTGGAAATTCACGATTCACTCCGGCGCATCTGACATAGCCCTATTGTTAGAGTCAGCAGACCTGCAGAACAAATAATAAAAACCAGCATCTTATTCCTTTATGGAATATCAGCTCACGAGCTGCAGTTCACGATTCTCCAGCGATGGACGGCTGACCAGCGACATCAAGATCTCTTTCACCGCCTGCGCCTGTGGCGACAGAGAGCCGCGGGCAGACATATTCAGAGACAGCGGCAGGCTCATGGATGGCGTGGTGATCCGCGCCATCCAGCCGTTCGCGGCGCTGCAAAGAGAACGCGCGGCGGATTCCGGCAGCACCGTGACGCCCATTCCGCTGGCAATCGCGGCGGTCAGCGTCGAGATAGAGTCGATCTCACCGATGATTTTTGCCGTCAGGCGACGCAGAGAGAAAGCTTCGTCGACGCGCAGACGCACGGCGCTGTAATCGCGCGGCAAGAACAGATTCATCTCTGCCACAGCAGTTAAATCAATGCTCTGGCCCGGACAATCGCGCGTCCCTACGAGATAGAGATCTTCTTTCAGCAACGGCTGGCTGGTGATCCCCGCAATCGGTGAGCGATCGTACAGTACCGCCATGTCGAGCTGACCATTAAGCAGTTTATCGTTAAGAACCGATCCGCTGTTTTCATGCAGATAGACTAGCACCTCCGGCAGCTCGGCGCGAACGGCCTGCAGCAGCGGCATGGTGATGGAAGACGCGGCGGTGCCTGGCGCAAGACCAATCGACACCTGTCCGCTCAGGGTGTGTCCGACGTTACATACGGCCAGCTGCGCTTGTTCGCACTGGCGCAGAATTGTGCGCGCATGGGTGTAGAGAATCTTACCGGCTTCCGTTGGCGTCACGCCACGCTTGGTGCGGATCAACAGCTGCTGGTCCAGTTCACCTTCCAGAGTGGCCACCTGCTGGCTCAGCGCAGGCTGCGCGATATGCAACACTTCCGCGGCCTGGGTCAGGCTACCGATATCGACGATTTTTACGAAGTATTTCAGTCGTCTTAAGTTCATTTTGCCCCCTGTTAAAATACAGTGCCGGTACTGGCGCTCATTGTTGAAAGAGTTTTTGCAATATGGATGCCAGTTTTTAAAAGAGGACGGATGAGTACGCTAAGCGGCTGAAAATAAGGAAATCTAATCACCCTGCTCCGTTTTATTACTGAAACAGCGGTTTACGATCTGCCCCATAAGGGGTAAGCCTGCACCAGAAGTGTGCATTTTGCCGGGAAAAAAAGCACTTTGCTGATTTTGTCAGCAAACGATCACAAGGGATCGATCTCCCCTTTGACAAGCGTTATTGGGGTCGATAATATGCGCCCCGTTCACACGATTCCTCTGTAGTTCAGTCGGTAGAACGGCGGACTGTTAATCCGTATGTCACTGGTTCGAGTCCAGTCAGAGGAGCCAAATTTGAAAAGCCTGCTTTTAAAGCAGGCTTTTTGCTTTTCTGCGTTCAGGGAAATTACCGGGCGGCGGCTGCACCTTACCCGGCCTCAGGGCTAACCTGTCGCATCCACCCGCCACCTGCGAGTCAACGGTTTTTCGATTTCGACAATCAGGAACATCGCGAAGCCGATAATAAAGGTAATGACCCAATAGCGGAACGGAAGTGACTCGGTGCCGAACAGCATCTGCATAAA
>NZ_SDDX01000017.1 GCF_004115925.1 Lelliottia nimipressuralis | reverse complement strand
AGGCGCATTATAGGGAGTTCTCAGACATTGACAACCCCTCTTTTAAAAAAAACTTTCAACCGCCTTTTTTTTGTTCAAAACCGTGCTACAGCGCCAGTTTTTCGAGCGTTTCAAAGCCATATCGGCGTAAGACGGGTAAAAGTTGCTCAGTCTCAGGGGTGAGCGCCATACAGAAAGCAATATTCTTGTCACTGGATTTGGCATCTGGCGCTTCATGTTCAAGAAGCCAGGCGGTGCGTCGGGCAATCGCTGCACCGGAGTCCACCAGACGCGTGCCTTCAGGCAAGACCTCAAGCAGCTCGTCCTGTAAAAGCGGGAAATGCGTGCAGCCCAGCACAACCGTATCCGGTGGTTCAGCCATTCGTAGCCATGGACGCAAAATGCGACGCAGCTCCTCCAGCGGCACCGGATGACCATGCAGCTTCGCTTCGGCCATCTCCACCAGTTCGGCTGAGCCGAGCATGGCAATCGAGCATTCGTTAGCGAAGCGGTCAATCAGCTCACGCGTATAAGGACGCTTCACCGTCCCGCGCGTCGCCAGCAGGCCGACGATACCGTTCGCCGTCAGACGAGCCGCAGGCTTAATCGCCGGCACCACGCCCACAACAGGGAACGGGAATTTTTCGCGTAATGCAGGAAGGGAAACGGTGCTTGCGGTATTACAGGCAATCACGGCCAGCGCTAAGGGATAACGCTGTTGGACGGCAGTGACGATTTCCAGGACACGCTCAACGATAAAGTCTTCGCTCTTTTCCCCATAAGGAAAAGCGACGTTATCGAAAGCATAGATGTAATGAAGATCCGGCAGAAGATGCCGAATCTCATCGTAGACCGAAAGCCCACCGACGCCGGAGTCAAACACCAGCACGGTGGGACGTGGATCAGAAGGTGTAGCTGCCAGACAAGGTGTATTCCCGTCCTGCAGTTTGGTAGCCATAAACTGTCTCGTAATCTTTATCGAACAGGTTAGCTATTTTACCACGAACTGTCAGATGTGAGGTGACAGGATATGAAACTGCGACATCCCACAGACTTACGCCACCCATTTTCACTTCACGAGACGGAAAACTGCTGAAATCGTCGTCGTAACGAGTTCCCAAATAACGGTAGGCAAGATTCCAGTCGAAATCCCATACCTGAGTATCCAGCTGGTATTTCACCTGCTGTTTGGAGCGACGCTTCAGCACTTCGTTGGTTTTCGCATTACGCGGATCTACATAATCATAAGAAATCTGATGACCAACTGGACCGGTATCAAACTGTGCCGTCGCTTCAATACCCTCAATACGAGCTTTGTTGACGTTATAAGGACGGTTGTTCGCATCGTAGCCCACCAGATTATCGACATCATTACGATACGCGCTCACGCGCCAGCTCAACGGTCCCGTCAGACCTTCAAAGCCCCCTTCCCACTGTTTGCTCTCTTCAGGTTTCAGATCCGGGTTGCCATACTTCTCGCTATGAATCTGGCTCATGGTTGGCGCTTTATACGCAGTGCCGTAAGAACCAATAATGCGATACCCTTCGACAAACTCCCACGCGGCGCTGGTTTGCCATGTGCTGTGGTTGCCAAAATTAGAGTTATCGTCGTTACGAGCAGCTGCTTCCAGCGTTACGCTATTAAACTGCTGCATCGCGGAGAGAAACACGCCAGTGTTACGCTGTTCATAACCACTTTTCAGGCTAGCTGTTCCTGCTTCGGTTTTCTGCTTCTGCCAGTCCAGACCCGCTCCAATGTTGCCGTGGCCAACAGTGAAGGTGTTCATCCATTGCGTGGTGTATTGTTTCACATCATCCATACTGGACGATGCCGCATAGCGCCCTTTACTCGGATCGTAGTTCAGATCTTTGCTGCGACCATAACCGGCCACCAACTGTGAATGATAAATCCCTTGGTTGTAGCGCAGCCCGGTATCCCAATTCTGGCTATACAGCTGCCGCATGTCTGGCGTGCCGGTCATGTTGTAGTTATCGTCATAGCTATCATAACCGTCATACGCAGTACGGTTGTCATAGCCAAAGCCACGGAAGAAGCCGCTCACGCTGTCGGTGATTTGCTGCTCCACGGAGCCGTACAGAGACTTACTCATAAAACCGTCGCGATCCGGCTGACGCGGTGCATCCTGCGCATCAATATCAAAACCGCGGGTATAGGTATAGTTGCCCGCAAGGGTGACTTTGGTTTTATCGAAGCGCTGCTGGAATGAACCGTCGTAAGACTGATAGCCCTTCGACCCCACGCCCGCAGAGACCTCACCGCCAGGCTGATCGCGTCCGGTGATAATGTTGATTACGCCGCCAATCGCATCGGAACCATACAGCGCAGACCGTGGACCGCGAATGTACTCAAGACGCTGAATGAGAGAAGTAGGGATTTGGCTAAGATCGGCGACATTACTGATCCCGGCGTTGTTCAGCGGGATGCCGTCAATCAGCACCAGAACGTGACGTGATTCCGTACCGCGTATAAAAGTAGAAGCGTTTGCCCCCATGCCGCCGCTTTGGGCGATATCCACACCCGGCAGGCGTTGCATGACTTCCACGACGCTCTTGGCCTGCCAGCGTTCGATATCTTCACGGGTCACCACCGACGTCGGCGCCAGAACGGTATTTGCCGGTTGCTCAAAACGGTTTGCTGTCACCACCAACGAGTCAGCGCTTTCCTGCGCCCAGCCCGAAAAAGCCGTGACGGAAAGCGCCGTCATCAGCGATACTTTTTTAATCATTGTTAAAGCATCCACAATATAAGAAGGATGCCGCAGGCGTCATCTATAGCACGCGATGATGAAACCAAATGCGACGTAACACCGGCAGGTCTTCGGGCTTGGTGGCGTGTGTGGATGAAGACTTCCCACTCGAAAGCAGTGTCTACAACATTCATCCCGCCAGTCTTTACCGCTGCGCGTCAGCTCCAGATTTACACTGGATTCCCTTTTCACTTACAGGAGACCGGAAACAGAATGCTACAATTAGAAACGTATGGATGTCCAGACAGCTATGCATGATTAAATCTGGACATCCCCTGTACAGTGCTTACAATCCCCGCGAAATTGTTTACCACTCAGGATGCATCATGACCCCCGAACACCTCCCGACAGAACAGTACGACGCGCAGCTGGCAGAAAAAGTGGTCCGCCTGCAAAGTATGATGACGCCTTTTGCGGCGCCCGTTCCCGAGGTGTTCCGCTCACCGGTCAGTCACTATCGCATGCGCGCTGAATTCCGTATCTGGCATGACGGCGATGATCTGTACCACATCATTTTCGATCAGCAGACCAAATCCCGCATCCGCGTAAACAGTTTCCCGGCTGCGAGTGAATTAATTAACCAATTAATGACGCTGATGATTGAAGGCGTACGTGAAAACCCAATTCTGCGCCACAAATTGTTCCAGATTGATTACCTGACCACGCAAAGCAACCAGGCGATCGTCTCCCTGCTCTATCACAAAACCCTGAATGATGAATGGCGTCAGGAAGCGGAAGCGCTGCGCGATGCGCTGCGTGCCCAGAATATCAATGTGCATCTGATTGGCCGCGCCACCAAAACCAAAATCATGCTCGATCAGGACTATGTGGATGAACGTCTGCCGGTGGCCGGGAAAGAGATGATCTATCGCCAGGTCGAAAACAGCTTCACGCAGCCGAATGCGGCGATGAACGTGCAGATGCTGGAGTGGGCGCTGAACGCTACCGAAGGGGCAACGGGTGATTTGCTCGAGCTATACTGCGGGAACGGCAACTTTTCCCTGGCGCTGGCGCGCAACTTCGAGCGCGTTCTGGCCACCGAAATTGCCAAGCCCTCCGTCGCGGCAGCGCAGTACAATATCGCGGCGAACCACATTGATAACGTGCAAATTATCCGTATGGCGGCCGAAGAGTTTACGCAGGCGATGAACGGCGTGCGTGAATTCAACCGCTTGCAGGGAATCGATCTGAAGAGCTACCAGTGCGAGACGATTTTCGTCGATCCACCGCGCAGCGGGCTGGACAGCGAAACCGAGAAGATGGTGCAGGCCTATCCGCGTATTCTTTACATCTCCTGCAATCCGGAGACGCTGTGTACGAATCTGGAAACGTTAAGCCAGACGCACAAGGTTGAACGTCTGGCGTTGTTCGATCAGTTCCCGTACACGCACCACATGGAGTGCGGCGTACTGTTAACGGCGAAGTAAAATCTCGTAGGCCGGATAAGCGAAACGCCATCCGGCTTTTTTTCGGCAGTTGATGCTACGCCTGTCTGCCCTACAACATCCCGTTATTCATGGATTTGATGCTTACGGTTACGCATCTTAATACCAATCCAGAACACCAGCGCCACAGACAGCACCGCAGGCAGGAAGTTAGAGCCGATATCCGGATATTCTGCGCGCACCACGGTGCTATACAACAGAACGCCCAGAATAAAAAACGCGGCAGCCAGGCCCGGTAAACCTACCGGCATGGTACGGTTCTGATAGCGCTGATGCAGGCAGTAAACCGTCAGCACCAGAGCGATAAGCGGGAAGATCGAAAACGGCACAATCGAGCTGAACACGGCTGCAAATGTTCCGTTAATAGATAAGCCAGCGATCAATGCCAGCAACAACGTACCTTTATCCTGACCTGACTGTTTCATTACTCACCTTCGTCGATTTGATGCGCCGACTTTTCTTGTTCCCGGCGGTACCAGTAATACGCCCCTTTGGAAATCATCCTCAGCTGTAATACCAGTCGCTCTTCGAGTTGCTTGCGTTGTTCAACGCCAACATCCAGTGCTTCGGCACCCGCACTGAAAACAATGGTCACCATCGCCTCGGCCTGCGCTTCCGTGAAGGCGCGTGGCATATGGTTTTCGATTTCGAGATAGTCGGCAAGTTCCGCAATAAAATGCTGAATTTCGCGCGCAACGGCGGCACGAAACGCGGCAGATGTCCCCGAACGTTCGCGCAATAACAGTCGAAACGCGTTGGGATTGTTGCCGATAAATTCCATAAACGTTGAAACGGACGTGCGGATCACGCTGCCGCCTTTGGCGATACGCTGACGCGCCTGGCGCATAAGCTGGCGCAGCATCAGGCCGCTCTCATCCACCATGGTCAGACCCAGCTCATCCACATCACGAAAATGACGATAAAAGGACGTTGGCGCAATCCCGGCCTCGCGTGCGACTTCGCGCAGGCTCAAACTGGCAAAACTTCGCTCAGCACTCAGTTGACTAAATGCCGCTTCCACCAGCGAACGCCGGGTTTTCTCTTTTTGTTGTGCTCTTACGCCCATCACAATAGTTGAATCCTTCCAAAGGCCTTCAGGCACTATACCAGAGAATAAAATTAATCTGTTTGCATCACTTTGTGAATGATTGTTTACGCGAGGTTTGTGCTCCACAGCTCGAAAAGAGCACAACGATAATTGGGTTATCCTGCTAATGATGTTACTATTCTGTTGCTTTTATGTATAAGAACAGGTAAGCCTTGCCATGCCACACACCTACGATTACGACGCAATAGTTATTGGTTCCGGCCCCGGCGGCGAAGGTGCTGCTATGGGACTGGTGAAACAGGGAGCAAGAGTAGCGGTCATCGAGCGCTACCATAATGTTGGCGGCGGTTGCACCCACTGGGGCACCATCCCTTCTAAAGCCCTCCGCCACGCCGTTAGCCGCATTATTGAATTTAACCAGAACCCTCTTTACAGCGACCATTCCCGACTTCTTCGTTCTTCCTTTGCCGACATCCTCAACCATGCTGATAACGTCATTAATCAGCAAACGCGGATGCGCCAGGGGTTTTACGAGCGCAATCACTGCGAAATTTTGCAGGGCGACGCGCACTTTGTTGACGAACACACGCTGGCGCTGAAGTGTCATGACGGTTCCGTTGAGACGATTACCGCCGAGAAATTTGTCATCGCCTGCGGCTCACGCCCGTACCATCCGACCGACGTCGATTTCTCTCATCCGCGCGTCTACGACAGCGACTCGATTCTGAGCCTGCACCACGAACCGCGCCACGTGCTGATCTACGGCGCAGGGGTGATTGGCTGCGAATATGCGTCGATCTTCCGTGGAATGGACGTGAAAGTGGACCTGATTAACACCCGCGACCGTCTGCTGGCGTTTCTCGATCAGGAGATGTCCGACTCCCTCTCCTACCACTTCTGGAACAGCGGCGTGGTTATTCGCCACAACGAAGAGTACGAGAAAATCGAAGGCTGCGATGACGGTGTGATCATGCACCTGAAATCCGGGAAAAAGCTCAAAGCCGACTGCCTGCTGTATGCCAACGGGCGTACGGGTAACACCGATTCGCTGGCGCTGGAAAACATCGGTCTTGAAACGGACAGCCGTGGTCAGCTGAAGGTCAACAGCATGTACCAGACTGCCTTACCGCATATCTACGCGGTGGGGGATGTGATTGGCTATCCGAGCCTGGCTTCCGCCGCTTACGACCAGGGCCGCATCGCTGCCCAGGCGCTGGTGAAAGGCGAAGCGACTGCGCATCTGATCGAAGATATTCCAACCGGGATTTACACTATTCCGGAGATCAGCTCGGTGGGCAAAACCGAACAGCAGCTGACGTCAATGAAGGTGCCTTACGAGGTGGGTCGTGCGCAGTTCAAGCATCTGGCGCGGGCGCAAATCGTGGGAATGAGCGTGGGAACGCTGAAGATTTTGTTCCATCGCGAGACGAAAGAGATCCTCGGGATTCACTGCTTCGGTGAACGCGCGGCGGAAATCATTCATATCGGTCAGGCCATCATGGAGCAAAAAGGTGGCGGTAACACGATTGAGTACTTCGTTAACACCACCTTTAACTACCCGACGATGGCAGAAGCCTATCGGGTAGCAGCGCTGAACGGCTTAAACCGCCTGTTTTAACGCACCGTCAAAGTGGCCATCCATCGAACTGCGGATGGCCTCTGCCAGCTGCTCATAGCGGCTGCGCAGCGGTGATCCTGGACGATAGACCAGACCAATGGTACGACGCGGCTCAGGTTTAATACACGGCAGATAAACCACACCATCGCGTTTGCGCTCGCGCGGTACGGCCAGCGCAGGCAGCAGTGTAATACCACTTCCCGCCGCCACCATATTGCGCAGCGTTTCCAGGCTGGTTGCACGGAAATGGGTATCTTCATCCGCACCCGCTTCAAAGCAAAAGCCCATCGCCTGATCGCGCAAACAGTGACCATCTTCGAGCATCAGCAGCTTTTCACCCGCCAAATCGGACATCGGCACGCGATCGCGGTTCGCCCACGGGTGATCCTCATAGATCGCCAGCATCATCGGCTCATCAAACAGCGGCACTTCGATAAAGGCTTCGCTCTCTTTGACCAGCGCCAGAATGGCACAGTCGAGCTTACCGCTATCCAGCTGCGCCAGCAGTTGATGGGTCTGGGCTTCGTGCAGATACATTTCGAGTTTAGGGAAGGTCTGGTGCAGCATCGGGATAATTTGCGGCAACAAATAGGGGCCAACGGTAGGGATCAGGCCAATGTGCAGCGGGCCGGACATGGCTTCCCCCTGCTGGCTTGCCATTTCCTTGAGCACTTTGACCTCGCGCAGCACAGTGCGCGCCTGATCCACCAGCAGCAAACCGGCCTGGGTGAACAGCACTTTACGACTGGTACGTTCCAGCAGCATCACGCCCAGCTCATCTTCCAGCTTGCGGATCTGACCGCTCAGGGTCGGCTGGCTGACGTGGCAGGAATCTGCCGCGCGGCGAAAATGACGATGCTCAGCTAACGCTACCAGGTATTCAAGATCACGAATATTCATTATTCATCCTCCGTCGCCACGATAGTTCATGGCGATAGATAGCATAGCAACGAACGATTATCCCTATCAAGCATTCTGTTGAATAATACACCACATAGACGAGGCGGTGACTGTTTGACCCTTGAAGCACCGCCGCGTTATACGAGTTTCTCTCAAAACTCGAACAACTAAAGCCAACGTGAACTTTTGCGGACCCTGTGTCCGCTTTTTTTTTTTGCATAAAAAAGCCCGGCAAACGCCAGGCCTGATTTTATTGGCCGGGTAAGCGCTGCGCCACCCGGCAATGTACCGACTTAAATCAGCCGATCTTTCGCATCCGCAATCGCCTGCGCCACCTGCTTCGGCGACACACCGCCTTTCGCTGCACGCTTATCCAGGCAGGATTGCAGCGCCAGAATCGGATAGACGTCATCGCCAATCACCGCACTGAATTTCTGCAGATCGGCAAGCGTAAGATCTTCCAGCGGCTTGCCCTGACGAATCGCCTCAACCACCGCTTCGCCTACAATATGGTGCGCCTCACGGAACGGCACGCCTTTCGCGACCAGATAGTCCGCCAGCTCCGTAGAGTTCGCATAGCCCTGCTGCGCCGCTTCCTGGCAACGTGGACGTTTCACCTGAATACCGTCCAGCACCAGCGCGCCCATATGCAGGCAGTCGAGCCAGGTGTCGAGAGCATCGAACAGCCCCTCTTTATCTTCCTGCATGTCTTTGTTGTAGGCCAGTGGCAGCCCTTTCAGCGTCATCATCATGCCGGTCAGCGCACCCTGCACGCGGCCACATTTACCCCGGATCAACTCCAGCGCATCCGGGTTTTTCTTCTGCGGCATCAGGGAAGAACCGGACGTCACGCGGTCAGACAGCTCAACAAACCCGGCTTCACCGGAGTTGAAGAAAATCAGATCTTCGGCAAAGCGTGACAGATGCACCATGCCAATGGACGCATTCGACAGCAGCTCCAGCACGTGGTCGCGATCGGAGACGCTGTCGAGGCTGTTACGGGTGGCAGAAGCAAAGCCCAGCCAGCCGGCCAGCTGTTCACGGTCGATTTCATACGCCGTGCCGGCCAGCGCGCCGCTGCCCAGCGGGCTAACGTCCAGACGCTTCAGGGTATCCTGCAAACGGCTCTCATCGCGCGCCAGCATTTCAACATAGGCCAGACACCAGTGAGCAAACGTCACCGGCTGCGCGCGCTGCAGGTGGGTATAACCCGGCATCACCGCATCCTGATTGTGATGCGCGGTTTCCACCAGCGCACTCTGCAGCTGGCGATTCGCCGACAGCAGCTCCACAACAGTGTCTTTACACCACAGCTTCAGGTCAGTTGCGACCTGATCGTTACGGCTACGCCCGGTGTGCAGCTTTTTACCCAACTGGCCAACTTTGTCGATCAGTTTGCCTTCCACCCAGCTATGAATATCTTCAGCATCGCTCTCGAGGATCTGCTGCGGATTCAGACGCACCTCTTCCAGCAGATTGTTCAACGCCTCTTCGAGTTGCACTTGTTCGTCTGCCGTCAGCACGCCAACGGTAACCAGCGCTTTAGACCAGGCCACAGAGCCGACGATATCCTGTTCGGCCAGGCGGTAGTCGAAGCGCAAAGAGTCATTGAACTGTTTGAAACGCTGATCCGCTGCCTGTGTAAAACGCCCACCCCAAAGTGCCATAACATGCTTCCTTAAATTCGGTTAGTTCTGTCGGGTCGCGCTGCGCTTACCCGACCTGCAATCATCAATACTCTTTTTTTGCCCGGTAACGCTACGCTTACCGGCACAAAATTTTAGGCCAGAATACGTGTACCAATCGGCGTGCCGTTAAACAGCGCGGGCAATTGTTCCGCGTGACGCCACGAAGCGATATCGACCGGGCGACCCAAAGTGCGAGCGGCATCCAGCGCGGCATTCACCTTCACAATCATGCCGTCGGTAATAATGCCCTGGTCGATCAACTGCTCAGCCTTCGCCGCCGTCATCTCGGCAATGCGCTGGCCTTTTCCGTCCAGAATCCCACTCACATCGGAGAGCAGAATCAGATCCGCGCCCAGCGTCGCCGCCAGCGCCGTGGCCGCCTGGTCGGCATTCACGTTCATCAGTTGTCCCTCTTCGGTCACCCCGATAGAGCTCACAACCGGCAGGAAACCGCCCTCCAGCAGGGTGTTTATCAGCTTAGGTGAACCCGGCTGCGCCAGTCCAACATGGCCCAGTTCTTCGTCGAGCTGGGTCACGTTTACGCTATCACCGTCGCCCAGATACAGACCCACGGAGGCAATATGGTGTTTCTTCGCCCACGCCAGCAGCGTTTTGTTTGCGGTTCCCGCCAGCGCGCCGGTAATAATGTCGATCTGATCGGCAGGCGTCACACGCAGGCCGTTTTTCTTTTTCACCGGCAGATTCAGCCCTTTCATCAGCTCATCCACCACGCAGCCGCCGCCGTGTACAATCACCAGCGGACGTTGGTGTGATTCACGATAGTTCACCAGTGCAGTAAACAGACGCTCCAGCGCTTCTTCGCTGTCCAGCAGTACACCACCGAGTTTGACAATTAATGGATTCATCATCACACCTTAAATAAGAGACTGCGTTTCGGCGAAGCCAAAACGAATGTTTGCGCACTGCACCGCCTGGGCGGCAGCGCCTTTGAGAAGGTTATCTTCTGCTGCCACCACGATCAGATGCTCGCCCTGAACGGCAAAACCGATATCGCAGAACGGCAGGCCGACCACGTTTTTCAGCGCCGGGACGCCTTTGTCATACAGACGCACCAACGGTTTATCGGCATAAGCCTGGTTAAAGGCTTCGGCTACCTGATCTTTGGTCACGCCCGGTTTCAGACGGCAGGTGATGGTTTCCAGAATCCCGCGCGGGAAGTTGCCCAGATGCGGGGTGAAAATCACTTCCGCGCCCAGGTGTGTAGTGATTTCCGGGTGATGACGGTGGTTGAACACGCCATACGGCTGCAGGCTCACTTCGCAGAAGCTGTTAGAAATGGCCGCCTTACGCCCGGCACCGCTGACGCCACTGGTGGCGTTGATCACAGGCCACTGGTTAAGATCCAGCAGTCCCGCGTCGATCAAAGGCTTAAGAGAAAGCTGCGCCGCCGTTGGATAGCATCCCGGAACGGCAATCAAATTGGCTTCTTTCAGCTTATCCGAGCTCCACTCCGCCAGACCATAAACCGCTTTTTTAAGCAAATCCGGATGCTGGTGAGTAAAGCCGTAATATTTTTCATAAAACGCACTGTCGTTAACGCGGAACGCGCCGGAGAGATCGAAAACCACACAGCCGGCCGCCAGGAACTGCGGTGCCAGGTCGTGGCTAACTTCGTGGGCGGTGGCCAAAAACACCACATCCACACCGTCGGTAAACTCGCTGATGTCGGACATCGGCTGCAACGGCAAATCCACGATTCCCTTAAGCTGCGGATGCAAATCAGAAATTAATTTTCCCGCATCATTGCTTTGCGCTGATACGGTCAAAGCGGTTATGGTCATATGAGGATGGCGATTCACGTAGCTTACAAGCTCTGCGCCCGCATAACCGCTAGCGCCCACAATCAGCGTATTCAACATCGGGTTCCTTTACGATCAACGTTAGTGTATTTTTATTCACATTTAGTGCATGAATATTGATACTATCACGACCTAAGGTATGTCAACAATGAAAATGAATTTACCACCCTTTATCGAGATTTACCGCGCCCTGATTGCCACGCCGTCCATCAGTGCGACCGAAGAAGCGCTCGACCAGAGCAATGAGTCTTTAATCAATTTACTGGCTGGCTGGTTTAGCGAACTCGGGTTTAAGGTGGAAGTTCAACCCGTTCCAGGAACCCGCAATAAATTCAACCTGCTCGCCAGTACCGGCGAGGGTGCAGGCGGCCTTTTGCTGGCCGGACATACGGATACCGTTCCCTTTGATGATGGCCGCTGGACGCGCGATCCCTTCACCCTGACCGAGCACGACAACAAGCTCTACGGTCTGGGCACGGCGGATATGAAAGGCTTCTTCGCCTTTATTCTTGATGCCCTGCGTGACGTGGATGTGAAAACCCTGAAAAAGCCGCTCTATATTCTGGCCACCGCCGATGAAGAGACCAGCATGGCGGGTGCGCGCTATTTTTCGGAGAATACCGCCCTGCGCCCGGATTGCGCCATTATCGGTGAACCGACCTCACTGCAACCGATTCGCGCCCACAAAGGCCATATCTCTACTGCCGTGCGCGTGATGGGCCAGTCCGGCCACTCCAGCGATCCCGCTCGTGGCGTTAACGCCATCGAACTGATGCATGATGCGATTGGCCGTATCATGCAGCTGCGCGACTCCCTGAAAGAGCGCTATCACCACGACTCGTTTACCGTGCCGTACCCAACGCTGAACCTGGGCAGTCTGCACGGTGGTGACGCCTCCAACCGCATCTGCGCTTGCTGCGAACTGCATATGGATATCCGCCCGCTGCCGGGCATGACCTTAAGCGATCTGGATGGCCTGCTGACGGAAGCCCTGGCCCCTGTGAGCGAGCGCTGGCCGGGCCGTCTGACCATTTCCGAGCTGCACCCGCCGATCCCTGGCTACGAATGCCCGCCGGACCACCAGCTGGTGCAGGTGGTCGAAAAACTGCTCGGCGCGCAAACCGATGTGGTGAACTACTGCACCGAAGCGCCATTTATCCAGACGCTGTGCCCGACACTGGTGCTTGGCCCGGGTTCCATTAATCAGGCTCACCAGCCGGATGAATACCTGGAAACCCGCTTTATTAAGCCGACACGCGAATTAATTACCCAGGTTGTGCATCATTTCTGCTGGCACTGACATTTCTTTTTGAGTGCCCTCTTCCGCCGGGAGAGGGCACCAAAACGCATGATCCCCGTCACATTCTCATAAGCATCTCTTATCTGACGCGAAGCGAATTAAATTTCGTAAATTGCCCACATTTATTCGTTTGCTGAACCGTTTTCGCAGCAATTGACGGCAGGGGGTTTACGTGGCTTTATAAAGGGAGATGACAAATAAATGTCCAAAAGATTTCTGAATGGGCATAAACAAAAATGATGGGGTGACTGGGTTTTTATGAACGAACAATATTCCGCGTTGCGTAGTAATGTCAGTATGCTCGGCAAAGTGCTGGGAGATACCATCAAGGACGCGCTGGGAGAGAACATTCTCGACCGCGTTGAAACCATCCGTAAGCTGTCCAAATCCTCCCGTGCAGGAAATGAAGCGAACCGCCAGGAGCTGCTCACCACCTTGCAGAACCTGTCCAACGACGAGCTGCTGCCCGTCGCGCGCGCGTTCAGCCAGTTCCTGAACCTGGCTAACACCGCCGAGCAATACCACAGTATTTCGCCGAAGGGCGAAGCTGCCAGCAACCCGGAAGTGATTGCCCGCACGCTCAGAAAACTCAAAGACCAGCCCGATCTCAACGAAGAGACCATCAAAAAAGCGGTGGAATCCCTCTCCCTGGAACTGGTGCTCACTGCGCACCCGACCGAGATCACCCGTCGTACGCTTATCCACAAAATGGTGGAAGTGAACAACTGCCTGAAGCAGTTGGATAACAAAGACATTGTCGATTACGAACGCAACCAGCTGATGCGCCGTCTTCGCCAGCTGATTGCCCAGTCCTGGCACACGGATGAAATCCGTAAGTACCGTCCAAGCCCGGTTGATGAAGCCAAATGGGGCTTCGCAGTCGTGGAAAACAGCCTGTGGGAAGGTGTGCCAAACTACCTTCGCGAGCTAAACGAACAACTCGAAGAGAATCTGGGCTACCGCCTGCCGGTGGATTTTGTGCCGGTGCGCTTCACCTCCTGGATGGGTGGCGACCGCGACGGCAACCCAAACGTCACCGCTGAAATCACCCGCCACGTCCTGCTGCTGAGCCGCTGGAAAGCCACCGACCTGTTCCTGAAAGATATTCAAATCCTGATTTCTGAGCTGTCGATGGTTGAAGCGACGCCAGAGCTGCTGGAACTGGTGGGCGAAGCGGGCGCCAGCGAGCCGTATCGTTACCTGATGAAAAACTTGCGCAGTCAACTGATGGCGACCCAAGCCTGGCTGGAAGCGCGCCTGAAAGGCCAGCGTCTGCCGAAACCGGCGGGACTGCTCAGCCAAAACGAACAACTGTGGGACCCGCTCTACGCCTGCTATAAATCACTACAGGCATGCGGAATGGGCATCATCGCCAACGGCGAGCTGCTCGATACCCTGCGCCGCGTGAAGTGTTTCGGCGTGCCGCTGGTACGTATCGACGTGCGTCAGGAAAGCACCCGCCACACTGAAGCGCTGGGCGAGCTGACCCGCTATCTCGGCATTGGCGACTACGAAAGCTGGTCTGAAGCTGACAAACAGGCCTTCCTGATCCGCGAGCTGAACTCAAAACGCCCTCTTCTCCCGCGCAGCTGGGAGCCGAGCGAAGAGACCAGCGAAGTGCTCAACACCTGTAAAGCGATCGTTGATGCGCCAAAAGGATCTGTCGCCGCCTATGTGATCTCCATGGCGAAGACCCCGTCCGACGTGCTGGCCGTGCACCTGCTGTTAAAAGAAGCCGGTATTAGCTTTGCGCTGCCGGTGGCTCCGTTGTTTGAAACTCTCGACGACCTGAACAACGCCAACGACGTGATGACCCAGTTGCTGAACATCGACTGGTATCGCGGCTTTATTCAGGGCAAACAGATGGTAATGATTGGCTATTCCGACTCTGCGAAAGACGCAGGCGTAATGGCGGCCTCCTGGGCGCAGTACCAGGCACAGGACGCGCTGATCAAAACCTGCGAAAAAGCGGGTATCGAATTAACGCTGTTCCACGGACGCGGCGGCTCTATCGGTCGCGGCGGCGCACCAGCGCACGCGGCACTGCTTTCGCAGCCGCCGGGCAGCCTGAAAGGCGGCCTGCGTGTCACCGAGCAGGGCGAGATGATCCGCTTTAAATATGGCTTGCCGGAAGTAACCATCAGCAGCCTGTCGCTCTACACCAGCGCGATTCTCGAAGCGAACCTGCTGCCACCGCCGGAGCCAAAAGACGCATGGCGTCATATCATGGACGAGCTGTCAGATATCTCCTGCGATCTGTACCGTGGCTATGTGCGTGAAAACAAAGATTTCGTCCCGTACTTCCGCTCGGCAACGCCGGAACAGGAGCTGGGCAAACTGCCGCTCGGTTCACGTCCTGCGAAACGCCGCCCAACCGGTGGCGTAGAGTCTCTGCGCGCCATTCCATGGATCTTCGCCTGGACGCAAAACCGTCTGATGCTGCCTGCCTGGCTGGGCGCCGGTGCGGCGCTGCAAAAAGTGGTCGAGGACGGCAAGCAAAGCGAGCTGGAAACCATGTGCCGCGACTGGCCGTTCTTCTCCACCCGTCTGGGCATGCTGGAGATGGTGTTCTCCAAAGCCGACCTGTGGCTGGCGGAATACTACGATCAGCGCCTGGTCAAACCGGAGCTGTGGGGCCTGGGTAAAGAGCTACGCGAGCTGCTGGAAGGCGACATTAAAGTCGTGCTGGATATCGCCAACGACTCGCACCTGATGGAAGATTTACCGTGGATTGCCGAGTCCATCCAGCTGCGCAACATCTACACTGACCCACTGAACGTACTGCAGGCAGAACTGCTGCACCGTTCCCGTCAGGCGGAAGAAGCCGGCAAAGAGCCAGACCCACGCGTGGAACAAGCGCTGATGGTCACCATCGCGGGCGTCGCTGCGGGCATGCGTAACACGGGCTAATCTCTGTTTTACGCTCATCAGGCCACACCATGTGTGGCCTTTTTTTATGCTTGCAGGTAAGGTTTTCTCTTTGGTCAACACGGAAGGAAATGCCATGCAGCAAGATATCAGCCTGATCCTGGCCGAATTGATTGAAGGCCCGGCATCCCTGCGGAAAGTGCATTTTGCTAACCCCGCGACTCCCGCACCAGAGCTGGCGCTGCAGGTTGATTTCCCACGTCTGGAGATCGTGCTGGAAGGCTCCGTGAAAGACGTATCGACCGGAGTTTTGCAGGCTCAGGATGTCTTATATGTCCCGGCGGGCGGCTGGAACTCGCCGCAATGGCAACAACCCGCAACCGCGTTAAGCATTCTGTTTGGCAAACAACAGCTTGGTTTTAGTCTGGTGCAGTGGGATGGCATAGCCCTGCGCAATCTGGCGAAACAGCACGTTGCACGCCGAGGCCCGCGTATTGGCTCATTCCTGCTGCAAACATTGCATGAAATGCAGATGCAGCCACAGGAGCAGCAAACCGCCAGGCTGATTACCTTAAGCCTGCTCAGCCATTGCACTGACCTGCTCGGCAGCCAGATCCAGACCGCTTCACGCAGCCAGGCCCTGTTTGGCGCCATTCGTGACTATATTGATGAGCACTACGCGTCGCCGCTGACCCGTGAATCCGTCGCGAAAGCGTTCTACATCTCACCCAACTATCTTTCGCATCTTTTCCAGAAGACAGGCGCGGTGGGATTTAACGAATATCTGACGCATACCCGGCTCGAACATGCTCGCCGGTTGCTAAAGGGATATGATTTGAAGGTCAAAGAGATCGCACACAGCTGCGGATTTATTGACAGTAACTATTTTTGCCGACTGTTCCGCAAAAATACGGAACGCTCGCCGTCTGAGTATCGCCGCCAGTACCACAGCCAGCTCACCGGAAAGTCGGTTAATCCAGAATAAGTTGGGTATGTTGCGGGGCAGACAGCAGTTTACGGACGGCAACCATCACCTTTTGCGGGTCGCGTAAGAACGCATTGATGCCGCATTTCACATAGCGACACTGCTCGAACCGCTCCACGCCAGCCAGTTCAATATCCGTAATGAGCAGAACCACTTCCGCCTGACGAATGTCCTCTTCTGTCAGTTCGCATTCAATGCCCAGAGCACCCTGGGTTTCGATTCGAACGTTCCACTTTTCCTGGTGGCAGAGCTTTTCCAGCCGTTCAGCTGCCATGTAAGTATGGGCGACACCGCTTACACAGGCGGTCACTGCGACAATTCGGTGTTCCGCGATAGCGGCCATATTAACCTCCAACGGTTACCAAAAATCCTGCACGCTCGGCCATCTGTCGCACCCGGGCGATGTCCTCTTCCGTCGGCACAGCCACCTGGCTCATGGTCCACGCGTGTCCGAGCAGCCGATATTTCGGCTCGCCGTACTGATGGAAGGGCAGCAAGTGCAATTGCCGTATATTTGAGGGTATCAGAAATGCCAGTACGCGATTCATATTCGTCTCATTCAGCGTATAGCCGGGGATGAGCGGCACGCGAGGGATCACGTTGATGCCCTCTTCCACCAGACGCAGCAGATTTTCCAGCACCCTCGGGAGGTTCATATTTATCACGGTTTTCGCCTGGTCTGAATCCATGATTTTCAGATCGAACAGCACTTCATCGCACTGCTTCGCCAGGGGTAAAAGGCGGGAAAGCGGCGCATCGCCTGCGGTTTCAATGGCGGTATGAACTCCCCACCGACGCAGCCGTTGCAATAGCTGAGTGGCAAAGGGGGCTTGCATTAACACCTCACCGCCGGAGAGCGTTACCCCTCCGCCGGAGGAGCGAAAGAAGACCTCATCTTTCATCACCTCGCGTTCAAGTTCTTCAAGCGTAACATCGCGACCAATGTGCTCAAACGCACCGGAAGGACATTCGGCAACATCTCGCAAACAGGGCGCGCAGTGCAGACATTTGCTCTCCCTGCGCACGGTTTCGATCTTTGGCGAGATGGATTCCGGATTCGCGCACCACGGGCAGGAGTGGGGGCAGCCTTTGAAAAAGACCACCGTGCGGATGCCCTGCCCGTCATTCAGGGAGTAGCGCTGGATGTTAAAAATACGCGCCTGGTCAGCGCGTGTTTCTATCACTTCACAGCTGATGCGCGGTGCGGCGGATAATGTCATCCTGAATCTCCTTCGACAGCTCAACAAAGAAGGCACTGTACCCGGCGACGCGGACCACCAGCCCGGCGAAATCCTGCGGACGCTGCTGCGCTTCGCGAAGCGTATCCGCATTCACCACGTTGAACTGAACATGCTGTAATTTCAGCTGGGTGAATGCACGCAGGAAATCGGCCAGTTTTTGTAACCCCGCGTCACCTTCGAGCGTGGCTGGCGTGAATTTCACATTCAGCAGCGTGCCATTAGAGAGCAGATAGTTATCCAGCTTGCTCACGGATTTCAGCACCGCCGTCGGGCCCTGCATGTCCTGCCCGAGCATCGGCGAAAGTCCGCCGTCCGCCAGCTGCTCACCGGCAAAACGCCCATCCGGCGTGGCTCCGACAACAGCACCGAGCGGCACGTGGGCTGAAACGGTATAGGATCCCGGCGTGAATTGCCCCCCACGCGGATTACGATACTTTTCAACCTCTTTGCAGTAGTGGCGCAGAAGTTCAGCGCTGATATTGTCGACCTCGTCGATATCATTGCCGTATTTTTCGAAGCGATGGATAAGCCGCGCACGGATCTTTTCCCCCTCGGGCGTCGCAAAGTTCGCTTTGAGTACCGCCAGCAGTTCATCAAAACTTAAGCGCTGCTGCTCAAACACCAGCCCTTTTAAGGCATGAAGCGAATCACTCAGATTGGCGATCCCAATACCCTGCACGCCGGAGAAGTTATACCGTGCCCCGCCTTCGGTAATGTCCCGGCCATTATCAAGACAGTCGCTGATAAAGGAAGAGAGCAGCGGAACCGGTGCCCAGTCGCGATGGCCAATGTCGCAGATATTGCTGCCTTCGACCATTAACGCAATGTAGTGGTTAATTTTGGTGCGGATATGTTCCAGCAATTCGTCATAACTCAGCGTCGTATTGCCTTCGTTCTCCTGCATCGCAATTTCCATTACCTTCAGCAGGTTAAACATGGCGATATCGTGCAGACCGTAGGTTTTACCCGGAATCGATAACTCAACGCAGCCGACAACCGCGTAATCGCGCGCATCCTCCAGCGACACCCCGCGATTCAGGAAAGCGGACACCACCACCTCGTCATTGAAAATCTGCGGAATACCGGTGCCCAGACGAATAGTTTCCGCCGTCTTGAGCAGGAACGGCCTGTCGATAAACTCATTGACGCGAACGCCCAGATTCGGCTGCGGTAACTGGATACTCTGATAGGCATCGAGGCAGAGGAATGAGAGCACGTTTACCGCGCTGCGGCCATTTTCCGTCAGGCCACCCAGCAACGCGGTGTAGCCCGTCGGGAATCCGGCAAAATAGCGGGCGCTACTGGTCGAGCGCAACAGCACCACGTCGTTGCATTTCACCCACAGAGATTCTAATAACTCTTTAAGGAACGCCGCATCTTCGCCCTGGCTCAGCGAGGCCTGATAAAACGGCAGCATGTACTGATCGAAGCGGCCAATAGAGAGCGAACTGGCGTTAGATTCATACTGCAAAATGACGTTCATGTACCAGAACAGCTGACACGCCTGCCAGAAGCTTTTTGGCTTGTATTGGGCGTTGTGGCGCGAGTTTGCAGCGATGGCCAACAGCTCCTGCCGACGCGGTTCGTCATAGCGTTCAGCCATCTCTTCCGCCAGCGCCGCGTAGCGCAGGATGTGGCGCTGCGAGGCTTCAAGAAGCAGTAGCGCGGCCTGATAAAATGCATTCTGCGGCTCGCGCTGACAGCGCTCGTCCATCTCAGCCACCAGTGCACCCAGCCCGTTGTTCAACAGACGCGGGTAATCAATGATGATGTGCCCCTGGCCTTTATCCGTCTGGTTAACGCTGAAAATCTGCGTGCTTACCGCCGCTTTGACCTCTTCCGTCATCTGGCTATTGATGAAGTCCTTCATCGACCGCTTTTCCCAGTACGGATAAAGCACGTCGCGGTAGAGTCGTTTGTCTTCTTCGCTGATATTAAAGCGATCCTGCGGGCGGGTGGAGAACTGCTCCAACTCTTTCAGCAGCCAGTACGGGTCCATTTCGGGGGACATAATCCCGGCGCGCGGTTTCACCGTGCGGTTACCGGCAATCAGTTCATCATCACGAATCGCGATCTCAACGTGGTCGAGAATATACGCCGTCGCTTTCGCTCGACGCAGAATGACCGGTTCGCCTTCCGTCTGCTGATGGCTTTCGGTGTAGAGCAGCGCACGTTCAAGCGAGATTTCACGCGGGCTGGCGAACAATGCGTCTTTCAGGCGCTGAATACGATTCGTCATGATTAAACTCCAGTAACTGAAAACAAGCCCGCCCCGAAGGGCGGGAAGAGGTCAGGCGGTTTGCGCCAGGTGGGCATCAATTTTGTTCATGATGGCTTCTGCGCGTTTGACCGCATCACTGATGTTGACGCGCACAATGGTTTTTCCGGCGAAGCGCTCTTCAAACTTAATGCCGATATCTTTGGTCAGGATGACCATATCCGCTGCGGCAACGTCTTCAGCCGTCAGTTCGTTTTCGAGGCCGATAGACCCCTGGGTTTCGACTTTGACTTCCCAGCCTTTGGCTTTAGCGGCGCTTTCCAGCGCTTCGGCGGCCATGTAGGTGTGGGCAACGCCAGACGGACACGCGGTGACTGCAATAATTCGGGCCATGTTTTCTTCCTCACTCAGTTAATTTCGAAATCCAGATCCAGGTCGTCTTCCTTCTCTTCGACCTGTTTCGCGTTCTTACGCGCAATGCTTTTCAGTACGTTGACGCTGACCGCCGTGACCACGGCCCCCACGGCAACGGCCGCGATATACCCGAGCTTGCCTTCCACTACGGGCAGCACAATCAGGCCGCCCCATCCGGCATAACATTGCGCACCAAATACGGCTGCTGTGACTGCACCGCAGGCTGAGCCAAGCATGATGGAAGGAATGACGCGCAGCGGATCGGCAGCGGCAAAAGGTATTGCCCCTTCCGTCACACCCACGCAGCCCATGACCAGCGCGGCTTTACCCGCTTCGCGCTCTTCTGCGTTGAAATTCTTGCGGTTGATCAGCGTCGCCAGCCCCAGTCCTAATGGCGGTACGCAGATCCCAACCGCCGCGATAGCCACCACGGTATAAACCCCCTGCGCCACGCAAATCAGCATGAACGCGTAGGCCACCTTGTTGATAGGGCCGCCCATGTCGAAGGCCAGCATGAGTCCCATGATGACGGCGAGTACCACGATGCTGCCCTGCTGCATGCCTTGCAGCCACTGCGTTAATCCTGTGGTGAGTGCGCCGACAGGTTCACCGAGACCCCACATCATGATGCCGGCGGTGATAAAGGTGCCGATGATAGGGATGATGAAAATTGGCATGACCGAGCGAAGCACTTTCGGCACTGGCAGTTTCTTCAGGTAGAAGACGACGATGCCGCCGAGGATCCCGGCGATGATGGCGCCGAAGAACCCTGCGCCGAAGCTGTTACCGACCCATGCTGCGATAGCGCAGGGTGCGAGCGCCGCGCGTTCGGCAATGGAATAACCGATATAGGCGGCCAGGAAAGGCACCATCAGCGTTAAGCCCGCCACGCCAAGATCGAACAGTTTTTTCAGATTGGGATCGGTGGCAGCGTCCGGAACGGCGCCTTTGCCATAGAGCATGACCGAAACGGCCAGCAAAATACCGCCTGCGACGACGAAGGGGATCATGTGCGACACCCCTGTCATCAGATGCTGCCGCGTGTTCTTGAGAATATGCATCAACTCTTTCATGTGTCGCTCCCGGGCTTTCGCTCGCCTATATCCATAAAGATGTTGTGGCAACAATAGGCAATCGGAAAGCGGGCTGACAGTGGACAAAAAGGGCATTTGCTGGATTTTTGTAATACAGAAAGAAAAATGCGATCCGCCTCGAAATTTCCACTCTCCTTCAAAAAGCGCAAAAACAGTGAACCTGTGAGTCAAATCTCACTTTTCGCCGGACATTACATTTGTCCAGCGTTTGGCAGTTTTGTCACATGGCGCGTCTCACCGTCGCGCTCGTATGCTTTCCACTAATAGTGATTTTGGTTTTCAGGAGTGTGCGTATGACCCAGGTTGTGGATTTTGTCTGTGATTTGCCCAATGGCGTACATGCACGCCCGGCAAGTCATGTTGAAACGCTGTGCAATACTTTTACCTCGCAGATTGAGTGGCACAATCTGCGCAGCGATCGGAAAGGCGATGCCAAAAGCGCGCTCGCCCTGATCAGCACCGATACTCTGCCGGGTGATGCCTGTCGCCTGGTGATTACCGGTGCAGATGAACAGCATGCCTATCAACGCCTGGCACAGTGGCTAAAAGAGGAGTTTCCCCACTGTGACGCTCCCCTCGCCGCCACGATTAGCACCGACCTCGACCCGCTACCGGAATCCCTGACTCGCCTCAACCCGACGCTCTTTCGCGCCCTGCCCGTATGCAGCGGCAGCGATCGCGGCGTGCTTACACTGCTGACTTCGCTGGATCTCAACGCGTTAACGTCACTCCCTGACGACCGAGGCGCGGAGGAAGAACAATCTTCACTGGATAAAGGTCTGACGCTGCTGGTGAAAAGCATTGAGCTGCGCGCGCTGGATAGCGACAGCACCGCAAGCGCCATTCTGGAAGCCCATCGCTCGCTGGCGACGGACACCTCACTGCGTCAGCATCTTCTGGCAGGCGTCAATCAGGGGCTAAGTTGCGCGCAGGCGGTTATCGCCACGGCAAATCATTTCTGCACTGAGTTTTCGCGCTCCAGCAGCAGTTATTTACAGGAGCGCGTACTGGACGTACGCGATGTCTGCTATCAACTCTTACAGCAGATTTACGGTGAGGGGCGCTTTCCGGCACCGGGTCAGCTGACGCAACCGTCCGTCTGTCTGGCAGACGACCTCACGCCGGGCCAGTTCCTGGAGCTGGATAAAACCCTACTGAAAGGCCTGCTGCTGAAAAGCGGCGGCACCACTTCCCACACTGTGATTCTGGCGCGTTCGTTTAACATCCCAACGCTGGTGGGCGTCGACAGCGATAGCCTGCTGTCATGGCGCGATCAATCGGTGTTTATTGACGGCAATGCCGGTGCCATCGTGGTGAATGCCAGCGAGGCGGTTGCCCGTTATTACCAGCAGGAAAAGGCCGTGCAGGAGCAGCTTCGCGAACAACAGAGCGTCTGGCTCGATCGCGAAGCGAGAACCGCGGATGGTTTGCGCATTGAAATTGCCGCCAACATTGCCCATTCGGCAGAAGCGCAGGCCGCCTTTGGCAACGGCGCTGAGGGCGTAGGCCTGTTCCGCACCGAAATGCTGTACATGGATCGCGCCTGCGCGCCCTGTGAAAACGAGCTGTACAACATTTTTTGTCAGGCTCTGGAAAGTGCAAACGGGCGGAGCATCATTGTGCGCACCATGGATATCGGCGGTGATAAACCCGTTGAGTATCTGAATATCCCGGCGGAGAACAACCCGTTCCTCGGCTATCGTGCCGTCCGTATTTACGAAGAATATTCCGCGCTGTTTACCACTCAGCTCAGGGCGATCCTTCGCGCGTCTGCGCATGGCAGCCTGAAGATCATGATCCCGATGATCTCCTCGATGGAAGAGATCCTGTGGGTGAAGGAAAAACTTGCTGAAGCCAAACAGCAGCTACGGGCCGAACATATTCCGTTTGAGGAGAAAATCCCCCTCGGCATCATGCTGGAAGTGCCGTCGGTGATGTTCATCATCGACCAGTGCTGCGAAGAGATTGATTTCTTTAGCATTGGCAGTAATGACCTGACGCAGTACCTGCTGGCAGTCGACAGGGATAATGCCAAAGTGACCCGCCATTACAACAGCCTGAATCCGGCATTTCTGCGGGCGCTCGATTTCGCCGTGCAGGCCGTGCATCGTCAGGGGAAATGGATTGGTCTTTGCGGTGAACTGGGGGCAAAAGGTTCTGTGCTGCCGCTGCTGGTCGGGCTGGGGCTGGATGAACTTAGCATGGGCTCGCCGTCGATTCCGGCGACCAAAGCGCGTCTGGCACAGCTGGACAGCCGCGCGTGTCGTCAGTTACTCAATCAGGCGATGGCATGCCGCACGTCCCTTGAAGTGGAGCATCTGTTAGCCCAGTTCCGCATGAATCAGCAGGACACCCCGCTGGTCACGCCGCGCTGTATTTCTCTCGATAACGACTGGATCAGCAAAGAAGAGGTCATGAAGGGCATGACCGACAAGCTACTGCTGGCCGGGCGTTGCCGCTATCCGCGCAAGCTGGAAGCCGATTTATGGGCGCGGGAAGCCGTTTTCTCGACCGGTCTTGGTTTCAGCTTTGCCATTCCGCACAGCAAATCTGAGCACATTGAGCAATCCACCATCAGCGTCGCGCGCCTGAAAGCCCCGGTCCAGTGGGGCGATGAAGAGGCGCAGTTCATCATTATGCTGACCCTCAACAAACACGCCGCGGGCGATCAGCATATGCGTATTTTCTCGCGTCTGGCGCGCCGCATCATGCACGAAGATTTCCGCAACGCGCTGGTTAATGCCAGCTCCGAAGAGGCCATCGCGGTCCTCCTGCAACGTGAATTAGAACTGTAAACAGAGGAAGAGTCATGGAACTGTATCTTGATACCGCCAACGTGGCGGAAGTTGAACGTCTGGCCCGTATTTTTCCGATTGCTGGCGTGACCACCAATCCCAGCATTGTCGCCGCCAGCCGCGAGTCTCTCTGGGATGTGCTGCCGCGCCTGCAAAAAGCCATCGGGCAGGAGGGCACCCTGTTTGCACAAACGATGGGCCGTGATGCCGAAACCATGGTGGCCGAAGCCAAACGTCTGAGCAACGTACTGCCGGATATCGTGGTCAAAATCCCTGTCACCGCGGAAGGGCTGGTCGCAATCAAAGCCTTGAAAAAAGAAGGCATTACGACGCTCGGCACCGCCGTTTACAGCGCGGCGCAGGGTTTATTGGCCGCGCTGGCGGGAGCGAAATATGTCGCGCCATACGTTAACCGCGTCGATGCCCAGGGCGGCGACGGGATTCGCATGGTGCAGGAGCTGCAGTCCCTGCTGGAACTGCATGTCCCCGACAGCAAAGTGCTGGCCGCCAGCTTCAAAACGCCGCGTCAGGCTCTCGACTGCCTGCTCGCCGGATGTGAGGCGATCACACTTCCTTTAGATGTAGCGCAACAAATGCTCGGCACGCCAGCGGTAGAGTCAGCAATAGAGAAGTTCGAGCACGACTGGAAAAACGCGTTTGGTAACCTCAATCTCTAAAGGAGAAACGTTATGGACCGTATCATTCAATCACCGGGAAAATACATTCAGGGCGCGGATGTTCTCAGCCGCCTTGGTGACTACCTGAAACCGCTGGCCGCGCGCTGGCTGGTCGTAGGTGATAAATTCGTTCTCGGCTTTGCCGAAGAGACGCTGCGTGAAAGCTTCAAAAATGCTGAACTGCATGTCGAAATCGCCCCGTTTGGCGGCGAATGCTCCCAGACGGAAATCGATCGACTGCGTAAGCTGGCAAAAAGCGCCGATTGCCAGGCCGTTTTAGGTATTGGCGGCGGGAAAACGCTAGATACGGCCAAGGCGCTCGCCCACTTTATGGATGTGCCAGTCGCTATCGCGCCGACCATTGCCTCAACGGATGCGCCGTGCAGCGCCCTTTCAGTCATCTACACCGACAGCGGCGAGTTCGATCGTTACCTGATGCTGCCGCACAACCCGAACATGGTTATCGTCGACACCAAAGTCGTGGCCGGTGCGCCTGCCCGCCTGTTAGCGGCAGGGATCGGCGATGCGCTGGCAACCTGGTTCGAAGCACGCGCCTGCTCCCGCAGCGGCGCCACCACTATGGCGGGCGGGAAATGTACCCAGGCCGCACTGGCTCTGGCCGAGCTGTGCTACAACACGCTTATTCAGGAAGGCGAAAAAGCGATGCTCGCCGCCGAACAGCATGTCGTGACCCCCGCCCTTGAGCGCGTGATCGAAGCCAACACCTATCTGAGCGGCGTGGGCTTTGAGAGCGGCGGATTAGCCGCTGCACATGCGATCCACAACGGTCTGACGGCCATCCCTGATGCGCACCACTATTACCACGGTGAAAAAGTCGCGTTTGGCACCCTCACCCAGCTGGTGCTGGAAAATGCCCCGGTTGAGGAGATCGAAACGGTGGCCGCGCTGTGCCATAGCGTCGGATTGCCGATCACGCTGGCGCAGCTGGATATCAAAGAGGATATTCCGGGCAAAATGCGTCTGGTGGCAGAAGCGTCATGCGCAGAAGGCGAGACGATTCACAATATGCCTGGCGGTGTAACGCCGGATCAGGTGTACGCAGCACTGCTGGTTGCCGATCAGTACGGGCAGCGTTTTCTGCATGAGTGGGAATAATTCCAGTCGCCGGATGGCACTGCGCTAACCCGGCCTACTAACTGCTTAGGGGCACACAAGCGCAGCCACCGCAGAATAAAAAAATCCCCGCCAGAGCGGGGATTTTCATCTTTATAGAATTACAGCAGGTCGAAACGGTCCAGATTCATCACTTTCACCCAGGCGGCGACAAAGTCCTTCACGAACTTCTCACCAGCATCCTGGCTGGCATACACTTCTGCCAGTGCACGCAGAACCGCGTTGGAACCGAACACCAGATCGGCACGCGTTGCGGTGTATTTCACCTCTCCGCTTTGACGATCGCTGCCAGCGAACAGCTCATTTGAGTCATCGGTGGCTTTCCATTGGGTGTTCATATCCAGCAGATTGACGAAGAAATCGTTGCTGAGCACACCCACACGATCGGTGAAGACACCGTTCTGACTGCCGTCAAAGTTGGCCCCCAGAACACGCATCCCACCCACCAGCGCAGTCATTTCTGGCGCAGTGAGCGTCAGCTGTTGGGCTTTGTCGATCAGCAGAGATTCTGTCGTCGCACTGTCCTGCTGAGCGCGATAGTTACGGAAACCATCGGCAACCGGCTTGAGCAGCTCAAACATTTCGATATCCGTCTGATCCTGACGCGCATCCACGCGGCCCGGCGTGAACGGTACGGTGATGTAAACACCTGCCGCTTTCGCAGCCTGTTCAACACCCACCACACCGGCCAGCACGATGATGTCGGCCAGCGACGCTTTATGAGCAGACTTATAGATGCCCTCCAGGGTTGGCAACGCGCGTGCTGCAGCGGCGTTAACATCCCAGTCGCGTTGCGGTGCCAGCGCCAGACGCGCCCCGTTGGCACCCCCGCGTTTATCTCCACCACGGAAGGTGGAGGCCGACGCCCAGGCAACCGACACCAGTTCGCTAACGGACAGCCCGGAAGCAGCAATTTCTGCTTTCAGGCTTTCAATGTCCGCAGCCGTTGGCTGGAAGAATGCCTGCGGCAGCGGGTCCTGCCAGATCAGATCTTCTTTCGGGACTTCCGGACCGATGTACCGCGCTTTTGGCCCCATATCACGGTGCGTCAGTTTGAACCACGCGCGGGCAAAGGCTTCGTTGAACGCCTGCGGATCGTTGAGGAAACGACGAGAAATCTTCTCGAATTCCGGGTCCATACGCAGGGTCAGGTCGGTGACCAGCATGGTTGGCTTACGTTTTTTCGACGGGTCGAACGGATCAGGAATCATCTCTGGCGCGTCGACAGCTTCGAATTGAATTGCGCCTGCTGGACTGCGCGTCTGCACCCATTCGAATTTGAACAGGTTCTCGAAGAAGTAATTGCTCCACTGAGTTGGGGTTTGCGTCCAGACCACTTCCAGACCGGAAGTAATAGCGTCTGCGCCCACGCCGCTGCCGTGGGTGCTCACCCAGCCTAAACCTTGGGATTCAATCGGTGCGGCTTCTGGATCAACGCCAACATGCGTCGCTTCTGCGGCGCCGTGGGTTTTACCCAGCGTGTGACCGCCCGCGATCAGGGCCACGGTCTCTTCGTCGTTCATACCCATATTGCCGAAGGTGGCGCGAATAACCGCCGCCGCAGACAGCGGTTCACCGCTGGCATTTGGCCCTTCCGGGTTGACGTAAATCAGCCCCATTTCAGTAGCGGCTAACGGACGTTTCGCCAGCGCTTCCGGATCACGATGAGCCAGCCAGGTTTTTTCATCACCCCAGTTCACATCCAGATCCGGTTCCCAGACATCTTCACGCCCCGCGCCAAAACCAAAGGTACGGAAGCCGGAGTTTTCCAGCGCCACGTTACCGGCCAGGATAAACAGGTCGGCCCAGGAGATTTTCTGTCCGTATTTTTGCTTAATCGGCCATAACAGACGGCGCGCTTTATCAAGGCTGACGTTGTCCGGCCAGGAGTTTAAAGGTGCAAAACGCTGTTGACCGCGCCCTGCACCGCCGCGACCGTCAACGGAACGGTAGGTGCCTGCGCCATGCCATGCCATACGAATAAACAGGCCCGCGTAGCTGCCCCAGTCGGCAGGCCACCACGGTTGAGAATCGGTCAGAAGGGCTTTGAGATCGCCTTTGAGGGCGGAGTAATCAAGTTTGCTGAATTCTTTGCGGTAGTCGAAGTCTTCACCCAGCGGGTTAGAACGGTTGGAATGTTGATTCAAAAGATCGACGCGAAGTTGCTTGGGCCACCAGTCGCGGCTGTTCGTGCCAGCGCCCGCGCTTTGGTCAGGCCCGCCTTTATGAAAAGGGCACTGTCCGGTTGATAACGTGTTATGGGTATCGTCTGTGCTCATCTCTCATGCTCCCTCTACAGTATTTAGCTTAAAGATATACACCTCTGCTTAGAAGGTATAGTTGAGATAACGCACGGATTCGATAGTTATTTCCGTTTAATTGACCCTGGAAATTATCTGACTATTGTGTGCAGAGGCGGTGGCGTTGATATGGCAGGGAAAGCGGAGGGAGAAGAAAACAAAAAACCCTCCGAAGAGGGTTTGTCGATTACAGGCCAGGGCGAACGCCGAGGGTGTGACAGATGGCGTAACTCATTTCGGCGCGATTCAGGGTGTAGAAATGGAAGTCTTTGACCCCTTCGCGGCTTAAAATCTTCACCATGTCCATCGCGATATTGGCACCGACCAGCTTGCGCGTTTCGGCATCATCGTCCAGCCCTTCGTACATTTTTGACATCCACAGCGGGATGCGCACGTTGGTCATGTCGGCGAATTTCTTCGCCTGCTTGAAGTTGGACACCGGCAGAATGCCTGGAATGATCTCAACATCAATGCCCGCCGTGATGCAGCGGTCGCGGAAACGCAGATAACTTTCCACGTCGAAGAAGAACTGCGTGATCGCACGGTTTGCACCGGCATCCACTTTGCGTTTCAGGTTGAGCAGATCGGCCTGCGCGCTTTTCGCTTCCGGATGCACTTCCGGATACGCCGCCACAGAGATATCAAAATCGCCGACCTCTTTCAGTAACGCCACCAGGTCGGTTGCGTACATATCCGGTTTACCGCTGCCCGGTGGCAGGTCGCCGCGCAGGGCGACGATATGGCGAATGCCGTTGTCCCAGTAGTCCTGGGCGATAGTGCGCAGTTCGTCGCGGGTCGCGTCGATACAGGTCAGATGCGGTGCCGCTTCCAGACCGGTGCGATCCTTAATGCCTTTAATAATGCTGTGCGTACGGTCGCGCTCACCGGAGTTGGCACCGTAAGTCACAGAGACGAACTTCGGTTTCAGGCTGCTCAGGCGATCGATAGAGCTCCACAGGGTTTGCTCCATTTCACTGGTGCGCGGCGGAAAGAATTCAAAAGAGACGTTAATCTGGCCCTGCACTTCAGCCAGGCTCTGATTCAGGGCTTCCCGCTGGTTGGCGTGAAAAAAGCTCATACCTTACCTCATCAATCGCGTGATAATTATTGCTGTTTATAAACATCTATCCATTTAGACGTCTGGATGTAAAAATGACGGAAAAGCGGGATGACGTCAACAGAAATCATCGGCATTAACGGTGAGGAATGTTCAGGAAAGATGAAGAACGTTCATGATGGCGGGGAGAAGTGCAGGGTGAGCGCGGTCTGGCGCCCTCACCCTTGCCCTCCCCCGTCGGGAGAGGGAATCAAAAAGACTACAGCAGCTGCGCCAGGCGATTAATATCTGACTGAATCGCCCCAGCGGTGACGTCGCGCCCCGCGCCTGGCCCACGAATCACCAGCGGGTTATCACGGTACCAGCGGCTTTCAATGGCGAAGACGTTATCGCACGGCAGCAACGCCGCCAGAGGATGCTCAGGGCGAACGGCCTCAACACCGACGCGGGCTTTGCCGTTGGCGTCAAAACGGGCCACATAGCGCAGAACCAGCCCCATTTCGCGTGCCGCTTCCAGGCGTGACACCATCTGTTCGTTCAGCTCCTCACCGTTCTCGAAGAAGTGATCGACCGACCCCTCTTCGCAACCGGCCGGAACCAGCGACTCCACACGCACCTGGCCTGGCTCAATGTCGTAACCCGCTTCACGCGCCAGAATGACCAGCTTGCGCATCACGTCTTTTCCGGCGAGATCCACGCGCGGATCCGGCTCCGTCAGCCCCTGCTGCCACGCCTGGTCCACCAGGTCCGTAAACGGAACGGTGCCGTCAAACTGCAGGAACAACCAGGAGAGGGTACCGGAGAAGATACCGCTGATTGCCAGAATGCTGTCGCCGCTGTCGATCAGGTCGCGCACGGTGTGGTTCACCGGCAGACCGGCACCCACAGTGGCGTTATACAGCCAGTGACGACCGGTTTTCTCAAACGCGTCGTGGATTTGGCGGTATTTATCGGTGCTGCTTGCGCCGGCCAGTTTGTTCGCGCTGATGACGTGGAAACCGTGGCTGGCAAAATCGAGGTACTGATCGGCCAGCTGCTCGCTGGCAGTGACGTCCAGCACGACCAGATCGTCGTACGGGTGCGCGCGCATCCACAGGAAGAGGGATTCTTCGTCCTGTTCGACCGCTTCATCGTTGAAAAATGCGAGCGCGCGGCTGGCGTCCAGCCCGTCGTAGTTCAGCAGGCTGCGGCGGCTGTCCACCACGCCCGCCAATACAAATTCAAAACCGGTGCGTGCAGAGAGCGTCGTTTGCTCGCGGGCAAACAGCTCCAGCCAGCGGGAACCGATATTCCCCTTACCGAACAACACCAGGCCGATACGTTTTTCCGCGCGGAACAGGGTGGTGTGCAGCCCCTGAATCAGGCTCTCGGTGGGGCCTTTACGCAGCACGGCGACCAGGCTGATGCCCTCTTCCGACTGCCAGGTGAACTCCACCGGCTGGCCTTTCAGCTGTTGCCAGAAACGGTGGCAATGGAGCGGGTTACGGGTGACACCCGCGCCGACCATCGCGACCAGCGCCAGCCCCTGACGCAGGCGAAGTTCGCCCGGCAATCCGGCTTCATCAAGGATTTTCAGCGCGCTGTCAGCCACTTCGGCGGTGTAGCAGAACTGCAGCAGCTGGCGGTCATTGTGAACGCCAACGGCCAGAGGGCGCACCTGGGCACGCTTGAGGATCAGGTCGATATCTTTGTGCGCCAGTTTGAAATCTTGTCCGGCAGGCACCTGGAATTCGATCAGGCAAATATCATCGTGACTGGTCACGATGCGCGCGCCTGTGCCCGAGGCCAGTACGCGTTCGATACGGGTCGAGCCTTTATCTGGGGTGTAGCTACAGCGCAGCTGCAGGTCGATATCGCTGCCCGAAACAGGCTGTAAGGTACGGGCGTGGAGCACCGGTGCTGCCAGACGCGCCAGCTCACTGGCTTCGTCCAGACGCAGCAGCGGCAGCAGACAGGCATCTTTTACTTTGCGCGGGTCTGCGCTATACACCCCGGCCACATCGCTCCAGATAGTGACGCGAGACGCCCCCGCCAGCGCACCGATTTGCGTTGCCGAGTAATCCGAGCCGTTACGGCCCAGCAGCACGGTTTCGCCCGCGTTGCTGCGGCTGATAAAGCCCGTCACGACAATGCGTTTGCCAGGATGCTGCACCAGCAGCTGTTGCAGCAGAGGATAAGAGAGGCCCTCGTCGACCTGCGGTTGTGCCGCACGCTCAGCGCGCAGGAAATCGCGCGCGTCCAGCCACACGGCCTCCAGCCCTTGCTGCTCCAGGACTGCCGCCATCAGGCGCGCAGACCAGACTTCACCGTGGCCGACCACTTCAGCGTAAACCGCTTCGGTCACGCCGCTGTCCAGTAATCCGGCCAGACGCTCCAGATCGTGAACAAATGCGCTGATGAGGCTGTCTGCCGCGTCCGCAGGCAGCAGGCCGGCGATCAGATCGCTCTGATAGCGGCGTAACGTTTGTTGAACCTGATGCGCAGAAAGGCGATCGGTCTGGCTTAATTTCAGCCAGCTAATCAACTGGTTGGTAGTACTGCCTGCCGCCGAGACAACCATCATGTCGCCCGGCATCGAATACTCCGCCATGATCCCTGCGACACGCAGGTAACATTTCACATCAGCAAGACTACTACCACCAAACTTGTGCAGCTGGCGACCCTTCGCCCCTGCCTGCGCTATCACACTCATGATTACCCCTTGGCTGCGACCCGGAAGGCATTTTCCAGATCGGCAATTAAATCTTCACAGTCTTCAATACCGGTTGAGATGCGTAACAGCGTCTCGGAAATTCCGGCGGCGGCACGCGCCTCTGGCGCCATGCCTGCGTGCGTCATTGTCGCGGCGTGGGAGATCAAGCTTTCGACTCCCCCTAAGGATTCCGCCAGCGTAAACAGTGACAATCCGCTCAGGAAGCGACGCAGCGTTTGCTCATCGCCATCCAGTTCAAAACTTAACATCGCGCCAAAACCTTTCTGCTGGCGCGCGGCAATCTCGTGGCCCTGATTTTCCGGCAGCGACGGGTGATATAACTTTTTCACCAGCGGCTGGTTTTTCAGGAACTCGACAATCGCCTGGGCATTACGCTGTGCCACTTCCATGCGCGGCGACAGCGTACGCAGACCGCGCAACAGCAGATAGCTATCGAACGCGCTGCCGGTGACGCCAATGTTATTGGCCCACCATGCCAGTTCAGTGACAACCTCCGGATCTTTTGCAATCACCACCCCGGCGACCACGTCCGAGTGGCCGTTCAAATATTTGGTGCATGAATGCAATACCAGATCCGCACCCAGCGAAAGCGGGTTCTGAAGCGCCGGACTGAGGAACGTATTATCCACTACACTTATCGCTCCCGCATCCCTTGCGAGCTGACAAATTTTCGCAATATCGACAACGCGCAGTAATGGATTGCTTGGACTTTCCACCAGAACCAGCTTTGGCTTTTGGGCCAGCGCCTGTTGTAGCGCTTTTTCGTCATTCTGATCGACGAATAAAACACGGTAACAGCCGCGTTTTTCCAGGCTGTCGAACAGACGGTAGCTGCCGCCGTAACAGTCGTGCGGAGCCACCAGCAGATCGCCAGGTTTCAGGAACACGGTCGTCACCAGGTGAATGGCCGACATACCGGTATTAGTCAGTACCGCGCCTGCACCGCCTTCCAGCTCCGCCAGCGCGCGCTGGGTCACGTCACGCGTAGGGTTGCCACGACGCGAGTAGTCATGCGCACGGGGTTCATTAAATCCGGTGAAATTGTAAGTACTGGAAAGATGAATCGGCGGGACAACGCAGCCGTACTGCTCGTCATCATTTAATCCGCTACGCACTGCGATAGTGGCCTGTTTACGCGTCATGGTGAAGGCTTCCTGGCGAAAGAGGTGAAAAGTCAGGCACCAGAGTAAACACTGAAACTATAGACGTCAATACATCTGGACATCTAAACCTCTTTGCGTATAGATTGAGCAATGCGAGAATAGCCGTTAAAATTACATGCTTTAGGACACGCCGCCGACGCAATATCCGTGTCACGGTATCGTCCTTACGGTAAACTACGCGAGATTACGGTTAAAAGCCTTATCAAAGCTAGGGTTTTAGCCTTTATTAATGACAAAGAGGATTAAAGGTCTCATGGCTGAATGGAGCGGCGAATATATCAGCCCATACGCTGAGCACGGTAAGAAGAGTGAACAAGTAAAGAAAATTACGGTTTCCATTCCTCTGAAGGTGTTGAAGATCCTCACCGATGAACGCACGCGTCGTCAGGTGAACAACCTGCGTCACGCGACCAACAGCGAACTGCTGTGCGAAGCATTTCTGCATGCGTTTACTGGTCAGCCGTTGCCGAACGATGAAGACCTGCGCAAAGAGCGTAGCGACGAAATCCCGGAAGCGGCGAAAGTGATCATGCGTGAACTGGGTATCGACCCGGATACGTGGGAATACTAACTGCGGTGTGATCCCGCTGAGGTGACTCAGCGGGATGGTTTCCTAGAAGTTGTAGCCCAGGCCGACACGCAGACGCGTCTGGCGATCGTCGCTGGTAGCCGTGTTATAGCCGGAAGAGACGTTGCCCACTTCGATAAATGGGATCCATGAGTCGATGTTATAAGCCACGCGGAAGTTATATTCGTAATCTTCTTTTTTATTGTTATACAGATCTTCGTTATCGGCGAACTTATAAATTCCGTTCAGTTCGAACATCCAGCTATCAATATTATAACCCAGCCACATTTCCGGGCGATAAACCATACGGTCATCTTTACCATCCGCGTTACGGCGAGTGTATTCTGTACGATAGCGGAAAGCCGTCCACCAGCTGTCATTAATATTATATTGCACGCGCAGATAAGGCTTATAAATGGTCATGTCGTCACCCATTTCTACAGCGACGCCCGGTTGCCAGATAAAATATTGCCAGGTGAACTGATAGCTGGCGGTATATTCGTTGCTGTTACTTTCCATATTATTAAGCGCGTCGTTAGACTGCTTCTCATCGGAGCGAGATACCGCCTCCACAGCCACGCCAAACCCAGTGCCAAAGCGATGTGACATGTACACACGGTCGTAGTTACGCCCGTCGTCATAATACTCGTGTCGGTAATCAACGTATCCCGCTTGCGCCGCACAAGATAATAATGGCAGCACAAATAACAGTTGCTTCATTTTCATAACAGTTCCCTCGAAGTAAACGCGCCCTGAAAGCCATTGCAGATGAAATGGCAAATAAGAATTCATGTCGAGCGAAGTGTAATTTTACGTAATGAGGGAAACCTTTTATTTTTTGACACACAAAGAAAAACAATGGCAAAGAATTAAAGAATACGAAGATGCAGTTCACTAACCGTTAAAGAATACACCAGACAAATATATTAAATACGACAGTACCTGGTTATTTATTTTTAAGATAAATATTAAATGCGGATTTATTCAGGAAGGATATTACAGGCACAAAAAAAGCGCCTTTCGGCGCTTTTTTTTTTCGGGTAGCTTATTTTGCGCCCGGGATGCTGAAACGCTTGTTGAAGCGGTCAACACGGCCACCGGTTGCAACATCACGCTGCTTACCAGTGTAGAACGGGTGGCATTGACCACAAACGTCCAGGTTCAGATCGTGACCCACTGTAGAGCGGATTTTGATCGCGTTACCGCAAGAGCAGTTTGCAGTAATAAAATCGTATTTCGGGTGAATATCTTTTTTCATGGGGAGAACCTCAGTTAAGGCCGCGTCGCTCTTCCAGCCCTAACGCCAGACACCACGCGATGTTAATAATTGCCCGTAGCCTTCCTCGCCGCTTCTGCGTTAGCTGCATTCCAGCAGCGCGAATTCTTCGGGTAATAGCTATTTTGATGCGGATAAACCTACACCAAAGGCGGCGAATCATACAGAATTCAACCAGCGTATGCAAACTGATCCGCACGCCTACAGCAACTAATGTGTATACTAACGCGCCACTTTTCAAGTCAGGAAGATTCGATGCCCGTCGCTCACGTTGCCCTGCCCGTTCCGCTTCCCCGCACCTTTGACTATCTGCTGCCCGACAGCATGAGCGTCAAAGCGGGCTGTCGCGTGAGCGTGCCCTTTGGTAAGCAGCAGCGCGTCGGGATCGTAGTATCAGTAAGCGATAAAAGCGAGCTGCCCCTCAACGAACTGAAAGCCGTGGTCGAAGTTCTGGACGACGAGCCAGTTTACTCGTCAAGTGTCTGGCGACTGCTGCTGTGGGCCGCTGATTATTATCATCACCCGATTGGCGACGTGCTGTTCCACGCCCTGCCGATTCTGCTGCGTCAGGGCAAAAGCGCCAGCCATGCGCCGATGTGGTACTGGTTTGCCACCGAGCAGGGCCAGGCCGTGGATATCAACAGCCTCAAGCGCTCTCCTAAACAGCAGCAGGCGCTTGCCGCTCTGCGTCAGGGAAGGATTTGGCGTCATCAGGTGACTGACCTGGATTTTAACGACGCGGCGCTGCAAGGGTTACGCAAGAAAGGTCTGTGCGAGCTGGCCAGCGAATCCCCGGCGCTGGTGGACTGGCGCAACGGGTTTTCCGTGGCGGGCGACCGCCTGCGTCTTAACACCGAGCAGGCCACCGCCGTAGGGGCTATTCACAGCGCCTCCGACCGTTTCTCTGCCTGGTTACTCGCGGGCGTCACCGGGTCCGGTAAGACTGAAGTCTATCTGAGCATTCTCGAAAACGTGCTCGCTCAGGGCAAACAGGCGCTGGTGATGGTGCCGGAAATCGGCCTCACGCCACAAACTATCGCCCGTTTTCGCGAACGCTTTAACGCCCCGGTGGAAGTGCTGCACTCCGGTTTAAACGATACCGAGCGCCTCAGCGCCTGGCTGAAAGCCAAAAACGGTGAGGCCGCAATTGTGATTGGCACCCGTTCATCGCTTTTTACACCCTTTAAAAATCTTGGCGTCATCGTGATCGACGAAGAGCACGACAGCTCCTATAAGCAGCAGGAAGGCTGGCGTTATCACGCTCGCGACCTGGCGGTGTATCGGGCGCACAGCGAACAGATTCCGATTATTCTTGGCTCAGCAACGCCTGCGCTGGAAACGCTGCACAACGTGCGTCAGCGCAAATATCACATGCTGCGTCTGACGCGCCGCGCGGGAAACGCACGCCCGGCGACGCAGCACGTGCTGGATCTGAAAGGTCAGCCGGTGCAGGCGGGGCTGGCTCCCGCGCTCATCAGCCGTATGCGTCAGCACTTACAGGCCGACAATCAGGTGATTCTGTTCCTGAACCGCCGCGGGTTCGCGCCGACGCTGCTGTGCCACGACTGCGGCTGGATTGCCGAGTGCCCGCGCTGCGATCACTATTACACCCTGCACCAGGCGCAGCATCATCTGCGCTGCCACCATTGTGACAGCCAGCGCCCGGTGCCGCGCCAGTGCCCGTCGTGCGGCTCCACGCATATGGTGCCTGTGGGTCTGGGTACCGAGCAGCTTGAACAGGCGCTCGCGCCGTTCTTCCCCGGCGTACCGCTGTCGCGTATCGATCGCGATACCACCAGCCGTAAAGGGGCGCTTGAACAACAGCTAGCCGAAGTGCATCGCGGCGGTGCGCGTATTCTGATTGGTACGCAGATGCTGGCCAAAGGCCATCACTTCCCGGACGTGACGCTGGTGGCATTGCTGGACGTCGATGGCGCACTGTTCTCCGCCGATTTCCGCTCCGCCGAGCGCTTTGCCCAGCTCTATACCCAGGTTGCAGGCCGCGCCGGACGGGCCGGAAAACAGGGCGAAGTGGTGCTGCAAACCCATCATCCTGAACATCCGCTGCTGCAAACCTTGCTGCATAAAGGCTACGATGCGTTTGCCGAGCAGGCGCTGGCCGAGCGTCAGACCCTGCAGCTGCCGCCGTGGACCAGCCATGTGATTATCCGCGCCGAAGATCATAACAATCAGCAGGCCCCGCTTTTCCTGCAGCAGCTTCGCAATCTGCTGCAGGCCAGCCCGCTGGTGGATAATCAATTGTGGATATTAGGCCCGGTCCCGGCGCTGGCCCCTAAACGCGGCGGCCGCTATCGCTGGCAGATTCTGCTTCAGCACCCGTCGCGCGTACGTCTGCAACACGTCATCAGCGGTACGCTGGCGCTGATCAATACCCTGCCCGAGGCACGCAAAGTGAAATGGGTTCTCGACGTCGATCCGATTGAAGGTTAACGATTGCTGCGAGAGTGATCGAAAAATTTAACGCACCTCACACTTTTTATGAAAATTCTGTAACCGCTTCCACAAACTATCTGTAAAAATGGATGCGTCAGAAGTTCGGTGGTCCTGCGAGGAGAAGACGTTGAAGTCCAGGAAAGAGGTTGCTTCGGCGACCATGAAAGACGTTGCCCAGAGAGCCAAAGTATCCACGGCAACGGTGTCCCGCGCATTAATGAACCCGGATAAAGTCTCTCAGGCGACGCGTAATCGCGTCGAGCAGGCGGCGCTGGAAGTGGGCTATTTGCCGCAAGCCATGGGGCGTAATGTAAAGCGTAACGAATCGCGTACAATTCTGGTTATCGTGCCGGATATTTGCGATCCCTTCTTCAGCGAAATAATCCGTGGCATTGAAGTGACCGCTGCGGAACAAGGCTATCTGGTGCTGATCGGCGATTGTGCCCACCAGAATCAGCAAGAAAAAACCTTTATTGACCTGATTATCACCAAGCAGATCGACGGCATGCTGCTGCTCGGCTCGCGCCTGCCGTTTGATGCCAGTATCGAAGAGCAGCGCAATCTGCCGCCGATGGTTATGGCGAACGAGTTCGCGCCAGAACTGGAGCTGCCAACCGTCCACATCGATAACCTCACCGCCGCCTTTAACGCCGTGAATTATCTTCAGGAACTGGGACATAAGCGCATTGGCTGTATCGCCGGGCCGGAAGAGATGCCGCTGTGCCACTATCGCCTGCAGGGTTACGTTCAGGCGCTGCGTCGCGCGGGTGTGACGGTCGATCCACATTACATCGCCCGTGGCGATTTTACCCTCGAAGCCGGTGGCCTCGCACTGGAAAAATTACTCGCGCAACCAGAGCCGCCAACCGCCGTGTTCTGTCACAGCGATGTGATGGCGCTGGGGGCGTTGTCCTATGCCAAACGTCGCGGTCTGCGAGTGCCAAAAGACTTGTCGATCATTGGCTTCGATAACATTTCGCTCTCCGAGTTTTGCGATCCGCCGCTCTCGACGGTCGCACAGCCGCGCTACGACATTGGCCGCGAAGCGATGCTCTTGCTTCTCGATCAGCTGCACGGTCAAACGGTCAGCAGCGGCTCGCGTTTACTCGATTGCGAGCTGATCATTCGAGGCTCCACACAGGCGCTTACTTAAAGTAAATGTCTTTCAGACTCCCTTATCTGGTCAAAGGCCCGCCGCTTAAGTAACATGGCGGGCTGACGAACGAATAAATACAGCGAAACGATAGTGGCACAACGAGATTATGTACGTCGCGGCCAGCCGGCACCTTCGCGACGCAAAAAGAGCACCTCACGGAGCAAGCAGCGTAGCCTGCCCTCTGTCTCGCCAGCAATGGTCGCGATTGCTGCCGCCGTTCTGGTGGCCTTCATCGGTGGTCTGTACTTTATTACTCACCACAAGAAAGAAGATGCTGAAGCCCTTCAGGGCAACAAGGTCGTAGGCAATGGTTTGCCGCCAAAACCGGAAGAGCGCTGGCGCTATATCAAAGAGCTGGAGAGCCGTCAGCCGGGTGTGCGTGCGCCCACTGAGCCTTCCGCCGGTGGCGAAGTGAAAAACGCCGATCAGTTGACCAACGAACAGCGCCAGCTGCTGGCCCAGATGCAGGCCGACATGCGCCAGCAGCCGACTCAGCTGAACGAAGTGCCGTGGAATGAACAGACCCCACAGCAGCGCCAGCAAACCCTGCAACGTCAGCGCCAGGTTCAGCAGCAAGTGCAACAGCAACAACAGCAGCAGTGGACGCAAACGCAGCCAGTGCAACAGCCTCGTACGCAGCCGCGCGTGACGGAACAACCGTATCAGCAGCCGCAGCAACAGACGCGTACGGTGCAGACCCAGCCAGTTCAACAGCCGCCGAAAACGCAGACGCAAAAACCGGCGACGTCGACTCAGCCGTATCAGGATCTGCTGCAAACGCCTGCGCATACCGCCGCGCAGCAGCCTAAAGCGCAGCCACAGCAGAGCGCACCGGTGGCACAGGCAACCGAGGCGCCGAAGCAGACGGCGGAGAAAAAAGATGAGCGCCGCTGGATGGTTCAGTGCGGTTCGTTTAAAGGCGCAGAGCAGGCCGAAACCGTGCGCGCCCAGCTCGCGTTCGAAGGATTTGATTCACGCATTACCACCAATAACGGCTGGAATCGCGTGGTCATTGGACCGGTCAAAGGCAAAGATAATGCCGATGGGACCATTAGCCGTCTGAAGATCGCCGGCCACACAAACTGCATTCGACTCGCTTCCGGGGGTTGAAACCCCCAAAATCCCCCCCATCTATCATTCTATTCAGCCCCGAGCACAGGCTCGGGGTATCTGTTCCCAATTTGTAACCAGGGGGTCTGCTCGTGACAACAATTGTAAGTGTACGCCGTAACGGCCATGTGGTAATTGCCGGCGACGGCCAGGCCACGCTGGGTAATACCGTCATGAAGGGCAACGTGAAGAAAGTTCGCCGTCTGTATAACGACAAAGTGATCGCCGGTTTCGCTGGCGGCACCGCTGACGCCTTTACGCTGTTTGAACTGTTTGAACGTAAACTGGAAATGCATCAGGGCCATCTGGTCAAAGCCGCCGTTGAGCTGGCGAAAGACTGGCGTACCGACCGCATGCTGCGCAAACTTGAAGCGCTGCTGGCCGTTGCCGATGAAAACGCGTCGCTGATCATTACCGGTAATGGTGACGTCGTTCAGCCAGAAAACGATCTGATTGCTATCGGCTCCGGCGGTCCTTACGCCCAGGCCGCAGCGCGCGCTCTGCTGGAAAATACCGAACTGAGCGCCCGCGAAATTGCCGAGAAGGCGTTGGGTATTGCAGGTGATATCTGCATCTACACCAACCACTTCCATACCATCGAAGAATTGAACTCTAAAGCGTAAGGATCTCCCATGTCTGAAATGACCCCACGCGAAATTGTCAGCGAGCTGAACAAGCACATCATTGGCCAGGATAACGCGAAACGCTCCGTTGCCATTGCCCTGCGTAACCGCTGGCGCCGCATGCAGCTCGACGAAGAGCTGCGCCATGAAGTGACGCCAAAAAACATTCTGATGATCGGCCCGACCGGTGTCGGTAAAACCGAAATCGCCCGTCGTCTGGCGAAACTCGCCAACGCACCGTTCATCAAAGTCGAAGCCACTAAGTTCACCGAAGTGGGCTATGTGGGGAAAGAAGTGGATTCCATCATCCGCGATCTGACCGACTCTGCGATTAAAATGGTGCGCATTCAGTCGATCGAGAAAAACCGCTACCGCGCTGAAGAGATGGCGGAAGAGCGTATTCTCGACGTGCTGATCCCACCGGCGAAAAATAACTGGGGACAGTCCGAGCAACCCGCTGAGCCTTCTGCGGCGCGCCAGTCCTTCCGCAAAAAACTGCGTGAAGGGGAGCTGGACGACAAAGAGATTGAAATCGATCTCGCCGCAGCACCTATGGGTGTTGAAATCATGTCCCCTCCGGGCATGGAAGAGATGACCAGCCAGCTGCAGTCCATGTTCCAGAACCTGGGCGGCCAGAAGCAAAAACCGCGTAAGCTGAAAATCAAAGATGCGATGAAGCTGCTGATCGAAGAAGAAGCGGCAAAACTTGTGAATCCGGAAGAGCTGAAACAAGACGCTATCGACGCGGTTGAACAGCACGGTATCGTGTTCATCGATGAAATCGACAAAATCTGTAAGCGCGGCGAATCCAACGGCCCGGACGTGTCCCGCGAAGGCGTTCAGCGCGACCTGCTGCCGCTGGTTGAGGGCTGCACTGTGTCGACCAAACACGGCATGGTCAAAACCGACCATATCCTGTTTATCGCATCTGGTGCCTTCCAGGTGGCTAAGCCGTCCGATTTAATCCCGGAACTGCAGGGCCGTCTGCCAATTCGCGTTGAGCTGCAGGCGCTGACCACCGAAGATTTCGAGCGCATCCTGACCGAGCCAAATGCCTCCATTACCGTGCAGTACAAAGCGCTGATGGCGACCGAAGGCGTGAACATTGAGTTCACCGAAGACGGTATCAAACGCATCGCACAGGCCGCGTGGCAGGTGAACGAAACCACCGAGAACATCGGTGCGCGTCGTCTGCATACGGTGCTGGAGCGTCTGGTGGAAGATATCTCTTATGAAGCCAGCGATCTGAACGGTCAAAGTATTACCATTGATGCAGATTATGTGAGTAAACATCTGGATGCGTTAGTGGCAGATGAAGATCTGAGCCGTTTTATCCTATAATCGCGCTTAATGTAATTTCATCATCATTGATGGGGGCTACTGCCCCCATTTTTATTGGCTAAATACTATGACTGATATCAGCCGTACTCAGGCGTGGCTTGAAAGCTTACGTCCTAAGACCTTACCTTTGGCATTCGCTGCCATCGTCGTTGGCTCCGCACTGGCATGGTGGCAGGGGCATTTCGATCCGCTGGTCGCCGGGCTGGCGCTTATCACGGCCGGTTTGCTGCAAATCCTCTCAAATCTCGCCAATGACTATGGTGATGCGGTGAAAGGCAGCGATAAACCCGACCGTATCGGGCCGCTGCGCGGGATGCAAAAAGGGGTGATTACTCAGGCGCAGATGAAGCGCGCGCTGGTTATCACCGTGGTGCTGATCTGTCTGTCGGGTCTGTCGCTGGTGTCAGTGGCCTGTAAAACCACCGCGGATTTCATCGGCTTTATGGTGCTGGGCGGGCTGGCTATCGTGGCGGCAATCACTTACACCGTGGGTACGCGTCCCTACGGATACATTGGCCTGGGTGATATCTCCGTGCTGGTGTTCTTCGGCTGGCTAAGCGTCATGGGGAGCTGGTATCTGCAGGCACACACGCTGATTCCGGCCATTTTCCTGCCGGCCACCGCCTGCGGTTTACTGGCGACGGCAGTGTTGAACATCAATAATTTGCGCGATATTGACAGCGACCGTCTGAACGGCAAAAACACCCTCGCAGTGCGCTTAGGCCCGGTCAACGCGCGTCGCTATCACGCCGCTCTGCTGATGGGTGCGTTGGTCTGCCTGGCGTTGTTTAACCTGATTTCACTGCACAGCATCTGGGGCTGGCTGTTCGTCCTGGCCGCGCCGCTGCTGATTAAACAGGCCCGTTTCGTGATGCGCGAGATGAGTCCTGCCGCGATGCCGCCGATGCTCGAACGCACGGTAAAAGGCGCGCTGCTGACTAACCTGTTGTTTGTCATCGGAATTGTGTTAAGCCAGACGATCGGTTAACTGACAAATATCAATTAACAATTGATGATTTTGCCAACAATGCGTTTCGCGCGATATACTGAACACATTCGCAGCAACCAGACATTAAACCTATGAAATACGATACTTCCGAGCTTTGTGACATCTACCAGGAAGATGTCAACGTCGTGGAACCGCTGTTCTCCAACTTTGGAGGACGGTCATCGTTTGGCGGACAGATCATCACGGTAAAATGTTTCGAGGATAATGGGTTGCTGTATGAACTTCTCGAACAGAACGGCCGTGGTCGCATTCTGCTGGTCGATGGAGGGGGTTCTATGCGTCGTGCGTTAATCGATGCCGACCTTGCCCGTCTCGCCGTGCAAAACGAGTGGGAAGGACTGGTGGTGTATGGCGCGGTGCGTCAGGTGGACGATCTCGAAGAGCTGGATTTAGGCATCCAGGCCATCGCGGCGATTCCGGTCGGCGCGGCGGGTGACGGCATCGGCGAAAGCGACGTGCGCGTCAACTTCGGCGGCGTAACCTTCTTCTCGGGCGACCATCTCTACGCCGACAATACCGGGATTATCCTTCCGAAGATCCGCTGGATATCGAGTAATAAAAAAGCCGGGTGGCGTTTACGCTTACCCGGCCTACTTTTCTGCGTCACCCTTCCCCTGACGATTTCGCGCGATAGCAAAGCTGTTACGGCGCGAAAGAGGACGGGGAATTAAACTTCTTCCATACGCCCTAACAGCGCCTGCAGACGATCCTGCCAGCCGTTCTGCTGCTCACGCAGCTGGCTGTTTTCGCGCTCGAGCTCTTCGCGGCCATGTTGTGCAGCCTGCACTTCCTGCGACAGCGAATTGTTTTTCTCTTTCAGCTCTTCAATTTCCATCTGCAGCAGCGTGATGGTGTCAATCGCCTGCTGTACTTTCGATTCCAGTTTCTCAAACACTTCTAATGACATGGTCATACCTCTCCTGAATTGCAAGGCGACGCTTTAACGAAAACGCGCACGACATATAGTTGTCGATTGTATGGAGCGCCGCCGTCCCTGTCCAGCGGCACACCGCGCAGATTGCGGTTTGCAACACTTTTCGGCCTGGTCCTGGTGCGTTCGCTGCATATACCCCTAAATTGTTAATACTTTAGTTAATGAAATGATTCAGCTCTCATTTGCAAAATGATGCAAAAATGCGCTTTATGGCGCGATAACGCTCATTTTATTGACGCAGCACACACATTTTGATTTCGATATTTCTCGTTTTTGCTCGTTAACGATAAATTAACACCATGTCTACAGGACATCGTGGCCGCTCAGTCGCTGCGCTAACAATAACATTCATCTTTCTTCAGGATTCCGATTATGAGTCAGACATCAACCTTAAAAGGCCAGTGCATCGCCGAGTTCCTTGGTACCGGGTTGTTGATTTTCTTCGGGGTAGGCTGTGTCGCTGCACTGAAAGTGGCAGGTGCCACGTTTGGCCAGTGGGAAATCAGCATTATCTGGGGTCTGGGTGTGGCGATGGCCATCTACCTGACCGCAGGGGTTTCCGGCGCACATCTTAACCCGGCGGTGACCATCGCGCTGTGGCTGTTCGCGTGCTTCGACAAACGCAAAGTCGTCCCTTTCATCATTTCGCAATTTGCCGGCGCCTTTTGCGCAGCGGCGTTAGTTTACGGGCTTTATTACAATCTTTTCATCGACTTCGAACAGACGCATCATATGGTGCGCGGCAGCGTCGAAAGTCTTGATCTGGCGGGTATCTTCTCCACGTATCCGAACCCACATATCAATTTTGTGCAGGCGTTCGCGGTTGAAATGGTGATTACCGCTATTCTGATGGGCGTCATTATGGCGCTGGGCGATGACGGCAACGGCATTCCGCGTGGCCCGCTGGCACCGCTGCTGATCGGCCTGCTGATTGCGGTAATCGGCGCATCCATGGGGCCGCTGACCGGCTTTGCGATGAACCCGGCGCGTGACCTTGGACCGAAAACCTTCGCTTTCTTCGCCGGCTGGGGCGATGTTGCCTTCACCGGTGGGAAAGATATTCCTTACTTCCTGGTGCCGCTGTTTGGCCCGATTGTAGGGGCTGCGCTGGGTGCATTCGGCTATCGTAAATTAATTGGTCGCCACTTACCGTGCGACACCTGTGTGGAAGAAGAGAAGGAAACGACCTCTGCCACACAACAAAATGCTTCGCTGTAATCTGACTACGGGACACATACTATGACCGACAAAAAATATATCGTTGCGCTCGACCAGGGCACTACCAGCTCCCGCGCTGTCGTAATGGATCATGACGCGAATATCGTCAGCGTGTCGCAGCGCGAATTCGAACAAATTTATCCGAAGCCAGGCTGGGTTGAGCACGACCCGATGGAAATCTGGGCCACCCAAAGCTCCACCCTGGTCGAAGTGCTGGCGAAAGCCGACATCAGCTCCGACGAAATTGCCGCAATTGGTATCACCAACCAGCGTGAAACGGCGATTGTCTGGGAACGCGAAACCGGCAAACCGATCTACAACGCCATCGTCTGGCAGTGCCGCCGCACAGCGGAGATCTGCGAGAAGCTCAAGCGCGACGGCATGGAAGAGTACATCCGCAACGCCACCGGCCTGGTGGTGGACCCGTACTTCTCTGGCACCAAAGTGAAGTGGATTCTGGACCACGTGGAAGGCTCCCGCGAGCGCGCAAAACGCGGCGAACTGCTTTTTGGCACCGTGGACACCTGGCTTATCTGGAAAATGACCCAGGGACGCGTGCACGTCACCGACTACACCAACGCCTCACGTACCATGATGTTCAACATCAACACCCTTGAGTGGGATGACAAGATGCTGGACGCGCTGGATATCCCACGCGCCATGCTGCCGGACGTGCGCAAGTCCTCCGAAGTTTACGGTCAGACCAACATTGGCGGTAAAGGCGGCACGCGTATTCCCATCTCCGGAATCGCCGGTGACCAGCAGGCGGCCCTGTTTGGCCAGCTGTGCGTGAAGGAAGGGATGGCGAAAAACACCTACGGTACCGGCTGCTTTATGCTGATGAACACCGGTGAGAAAGCGGTGAAATCCGACAACGGCCTGCTGACCACCATCGCCTGCGGTCCGAAAGGTGAAGTGAACTATGCGCTGGAAGGCGCGGTATTCATGGCGGGCGCATCCATTCAGTGGCTACGCGACGAGATGAAGCTGATCAGCGACGCGTTCGATTCCGAATATTTCGCGACCAAAGTGAAAGACACCAACGGCGTGTACGTGGTGCCCGCGTTCACGGGTCTCGGCGCGCCATACTGGGACCCGTATGCTCGTGGTGCCATCTTCGGCCTGACGCGTGGTGTGAACTCGAACCACATCATTCGCGCCACGCTGGAATCCATCGCCTACCAGACGCGCGACGTCCTGGAAGCGATGCAGGCAGACTCCGGCATCCGTCTGCACGCCCTGCGCGTGGACGGCGGTGCTGTTGCGAATAACTTCCTGATGCAGTTCCAGTCCGACATTCTGGGCACCCGCGTTGAGCGCCCGGAAGTTCGTGAAGTGACGGCGTTGGGTGCGGCGTATCTGGCCGGTCTGGCGGTTGGCTTCTGGCAGAACCTGGACGAACTGCAAGAGAAAGCGGTGATCGAACGTGAATTCCGCCCAGGCATCGAAACCACCGAGCGTAACGTTCGCTACAGTGGCTGGAAAAAAGCGGTAAAACGCGCTCTGGCGTGGGAAGATCACGACGAATAAGCCTTATCTGCCCTCTCCTCCCGGAGAGGGCATCAAACCGCACCCTCCCCCACTCTGTGATAAACTTCGTGCAATTCCTTTTGACTGCATGAGTATCTGATGAGACGTGAACTTGCTATCGAATTTTCCCGCGTAACCGAAGCCGCCGCCCTGGCGGGCTACAAATGGTTAGGCCGTGGCGATAAAAATATCGCTGACGGTGCTGCCGTCCACGCGATGCGCATTATGCTCAACCAGGTCAACATTGACGGCACCATCGTCATCGGCGAAGGCGAGATCGACGAAGCGCCAATGCTCTTCATTGGCGAAAAAGTCGGTACCGGCAACGGCGACGCGGTGGATATCGCCGTCGACCCAATCGAAGGTACGCGCATGACCGCCATGGGCCAGGCTAACGCGCTGGCAGTCCTGGCCGTCGGCGACAAAGGCTGCTTCCTTAACGCGCCAGATATGTACATGGAAAAGCTGATTGTCGGTCCGGGCGCAAAAGGCGCTATCGATCTCAACCTGCCGCTGGAAGATAACCTGCGTAACGTCGCCGCTGCGCTGGGTAAACCGCTGAGCGAACTCACGGTCACTATTCTGGCGAAGCCGCGCCACGACGTCACCATCGCGCATATGCAGCAACTGGGCGTGCGCGTGTTTGCTATCCCGGATGGCGATGTGGCAGCGTCGATTCTGACCTGTATGCCAGACAGCGAAGTGGATGTCCTCTACGGCATCGGCGGCGCACCGGAAGGCGTAGTGTCAGCCGCCGTGATTCGCGCGCTGGATGGCGATATGCAGGGCCGTCTGCTGGCACGTCACGATGTCAAAGGCGACAACGCAGAGAACCGTCGTATCGGTGAAGACGAACTGGCGCGTTGTAAAGCGATGGGCATCGAAGCTAACAAAGTGCTGCGTCTTGATGAAATGGCGCGCAGCGATAACGTCATCTTCTCGGCCACCGGTATTACCAAAGGCGATCTGCTGGACGGAATTACCCGTAAGGGCAATATGGCGACCACCGAAACCCTGCTGATTCGCGGTAAATCACGCACCATCCGCCGCATTCAGTCGATTCACTATCTCGATCGCAAAGACCCGAACGTACAGACGCACATTCTGTAGGACAATTTGTTCTAATGAGCTTTCCAGCCGCAGCAGGCTGGAAATCTCTCTCGCAAGAATGGAAGATAGCGTAAGAAAACAGCTCAGGAGAACATCATGGCGGAGTGGGTAACTGGAAAAGTCACAAAGGTAGAATTTTGGACCGATGCACTATTTAGCCTCACCGTGCATGCCCCCATTCACCCATTTACGGCCGGGCAGTTTGCCAAGCTGGGGCTGGAGATTGACGGCGAGCGCGTGCAGCGCGCCTACTCTTACGTGAATGCGCCTGATAATCCGAATCTGGAGTTTTACCTGGTCACAGTGCCAGACGGCAAATTAAGCCCACGACTGGCGGCGCTGAAACCGGGCGATGAGATTCAGATTGTTAGCGAAGCGGCAGGTTTCTTTGTGCTGGACGAAATCCCGGACTGCGACACCCTGTGGATGCTGGCGACCGGCACCGCCATCGGCCCTTATCTGTCGATTTTGCAGTACGGGCGAGATCTGGAGCGTTTCAAAAACATCGTGCTGGTCCATGCCGCGCGGTATGCCGCCGACCTGAGCTATCTCCCGCTGATGCAGGCGCTGGAGACGCGTTACGAAGGGAAGCTAAAAATCCAGACCGTGGTGAGCCGCGAAACGGCAGAAGGTTCGCTGACCGGACGCGTTCCGGCGCTGATTGAGAGCGGGGAGCTTGAAGCGGCTGTCGGCCTGACGATGAACACCGAAAACAGCCACGTGATGCTGTGCGGTAACCCGCAGATGGTGCGCGACACCCAGCAGTTGCTGAAAGACTCCCGGCAGATGACCAAACACTTGCGTCGCCGACCGGGCCATATGACTGCCGAACACTACTGGTAATCAGCGAAACTTCACTTCCAGCGTGTCTTTACCGTATTTATTCTCGGTCTGGGTGCCGACAAACGCGCCCAGGTCGATAATCGTCATCACAAAGATGACGGTCGGGATCAGTTTTCCCACCACCCACGGAAGAATTGACGGCAACATCGACCAGTTCCCCGCCAGCAGCATCCACGCCAGAATCACCAGCAACGCCCACAGGCCGGACCGGCCACGATCGTGCAGACGTTTGACAATAACCGACGCCGTGGGCCAGAGCAGGCACACCAGCGCAAACGCCGCCGTTTGGGTGCCTAACCAGTTGTTATAGGCGAGGCCGAAAAGCACCAGCATCGCGACAATCCACGTGCCAATCCAGATCCAAAAATCACGGCGTCCGATACGCCCTTTGAATGAAAACAACCACTGCTGTATGGTCATGTAAGGTTCCTTATTATCGTATGCCGCGTAGTTTACCCTGGAGTGGTGACTTTTTGACAAGCAGACCAGATATCGTTTTAATCATGAACAGTTACGTTCAGGGACAATGTTGATGAAAAGTTGGGCTTATCCTTTTTGGCTGTGTTTCACCCTGCTGAGTGCCAGCTTTTCCCTGTTCGCCGCCGATGCCCCCGCAACGGCACCCTACCTTCTGCAGGGCGCGCCATCTTTTGATCAGTCGATCAGCCAGTTTCGCGAAGCCTTCAACAAAGAAAACCCGAAGCTCGCGCTGGGCGAGTTCCGCGCCATCGACAGCGCGCGGGATACGCCAACCCTGACGCGCGCCGCGAGCAAAATTAACGAAAATCTGTACGCCTCCACGGCGCTGGAGCGCGGCACGCTGAAAATCAAAAGCATGCAAATCACCTGGCTGCCGATTCAGGGGCCAGAGCAAAAAGCCGCGAAAGCCAAAGCGCTGGAGTACATGAGCGCCATTTTGCGCGCCTTCACCCCGAGCCTGACCAAAGCACAGAGCCAGCAAAAGCTGCAAAAACTGCTGACCAGCGGCAAAAACAAGCGCTACTACGCTGAAACGGAAGGCGCGATTCGCTATGTGGTCGCAGATAACGGCGAAAAGGGACTGACCTTCGCTGTTGAACCGATTAAGCTGGCGCTATCTGACGCACTCGGAGGGGCGAATTAATGACAAAAAGCAAAGCCTTTCGAGGGAAAATCTCTATACTGATTCACAGACCATGCTGCTCTCACGGGCGGCCATAATCCTTAATTCGCTTTTTTAGCGTGGAGAATTGAAATGCGACATCCTTTAGTGATGGGTAACTGGAAACTGAACGGCAGCCGCCACATGGTAAACGAGCTGATTGCTAATCTGCGTAAAGAGCTGGCTGGCGTGACCGGCTGTGCGGTAGCGATCGCTCCACCAGACATCTATCTGGATCTGGCTAAACACGCCGCTGACGGCAGCCACATCGTGCTGGGCGCGCAGAACGTTGACGTTAACCTGTCTGGCGCATTCACCGGTGAAACCTCTGCAGAAATGCTGAAAGACATCGGCGCACAGTACATCATCATCGGCCACTCTGAGCGTCGTACTTACCACAAAGAGTCCGACGAATTCATCGCCAAGAAATTCGCTGTGCTGAAAGAGCAGGGTCTGACCCCGGTTCTGTGCATCGGTGAAACTGAAGCCGAAAACGAAGCAGGCAAAACGGAAGAAGTTTGCGCACGTCAGATCGACGCCGTGCTGAAAACGCAGGGCGCAGCAGCGTTCGAAGGCGTGGTTATCGCTTACGAGCCAGTCTGGGCGATCGGTACCGGCAAATCTGCCACCCCAGCGCAGGCACAGGCTGTTCACAAATTTATCCGTGACCACATTGCTAAAGCCGACGCGAAAGTGGCTGAGCAAGTGATCATCCAGTACGGCGGTTCCGTCAACGCATCTAACGCGGCAGAGCTGTTCACCCAGCCTGACATCGACGGCGCACTGGTTGGCGGCGCATCCCTGAAAGCTGACGCTTTCGCAGTGATCGTTAAAGCAGCAGAAGCCGCTAAACAGGCGTAATTGCCGTTGTGACGGGTGGCGTTTCGCTATCCGCCCGACAAAATGCCAGGCCCGGTAAGCGCTCGTCGCCACCGGGCTTTTTTACAGCTGTCCCAGCACGCTGAACCACAAATAATCCAGCGGCAGTAGCACCAGCCAGGTTGCCACCGCCAGCGCCAGACACAGCAACATTCCTGCCTTCGCAGGCACTTTCCCAAGCCCCATCGCCACCACGATCGGTGACGCCTGATACGGCAGTAATGGCGTGGAATACCCGAGCACCTGAATCATGATCACCGACAGCAGCGGGAAACCCGTCGCATCCGAGAAACTCTGCGCAAGCGTGGTATAGAGCGCCGGAACGCCGTTGGCGGTCATGATGAAGTTGAGCGCCGTGGTGATGCCGGTCAGGGCGATAAAACTGGTAAACGGCTTATCCGCATCGAGCGGCATCAGGCGCAGCAACGCCTCCCCGACGGCGCTGCCGATGCCCGTTTGCGTCACGGTGATTGCCAGCCCCAGAATCCCTGCCACATAGATACAGGTGCGCATATTCACCCCGGCCGAAAACTCTTCGCCGGTAATAAAGCCAATGCGCGGCAGCATGACGATCACTGACGCCGCCAGCCCCGTCCAGGCCGGGCCTACGCCGTGCCAGCTCTCCGTCACCCACATCACCAGCACTACCGCCAGCAGCCACGCCAGGCGCTTCTCATCACGCCCCATTGGGGCGGATGGCGCAAGATCCCGCGCGGGTTTTGGCGAGCCAGGGAACAGCCAGCAGATCAGGCCAATCAGAATCAGTCCTTTGAGAATGCCGAGCACCGGCGTGTGCAGCAGCAGGTAGGGCACGTAGTTCAGGTGAATGCCGTAAGAGCCTTCCGCCGCGCCGCTCATCACCAGATTGGGCACGTTAGCGGGAAGGATGGTCGCAGAGAGCTGAAAAGTACCGAATCCGACCGCCAGCGCCAGGCCAAACCACGCCCGCGAGCCGTCCGCAATGCTGGCCCGCTTCGCCATCGCCGCCACAATCGGCATAAGCAGCGCGATGCGCCCCATGTTTGATGGCATCACGAACGCCAGGGCATAGCTCAGCAACACCACGCTTGCCACCATCAGCGGCCACGAGTCGGTGAGTTTCGCCGAGAGCGCCCGCGCGGCCCTGTCCGCCAGCCCGGTTTTGCGGATCGCGACGCCAAGCACAAAGCCGCTGAACACCAGCCAAAATGCAGATGAGGCAAAGCCGCCGAAAATGACGTCCGGTGGCGCGATTTTGGCGGTCATCGCCGCCGTGAAGAACAGCAGCGCGGTGATAAATTCCGGCAGGAGCGAGGTGGCCCACAGCACGATGGTGACACCAACGATAGCTGAGGGCAGAAACAGAGGGTGAGCAAACCAGAGCGACATACCTGTCTCCTGTAGATTTTTTCAGCAAGTCTACGGCGACAGGCAGCGCGAGTAAACGCTATTTATGGTGGGGTCACTGGAGGATATGACATTGATGATCCTGCAATTCCTCAGCGGAAGCGCGGTTAAGCGTCAGCAGATTGCGCTCCGTTGCCAGCAGCACAAATGACCCGTCGGACTGCTGGGCCATCGCCAGCGCAAAGCGGCCCATATGCTCGCGCGCTTGCGGCAGTTCGTCGGCCAGCATCATAAATGGGCTGCGCTGCACCAGCTCATTTTCTGTCACCCGTCGCGCCAGATATTCATGCCCTTCCAGCCCACCCGGGAAAGGCAGCCATTGAGTGCTGATTTCCCCCTGATGCGCATTGAGCTTTTCACGCACATCGGGACGCAGGCAGGAGATATGGATGTGGAAATGATTTTGCGTGCGCCCGGTTGGGGAGTTGATGGTCAGGGAGACGGCGCTGTCAGGCACATCCGCGCCGCGCTTCATGCTCATAAAATTGCGCGACTGCCACGCCAGCCAGAAGAAATTCGGCGTTTGCGGCTCGGTGAGCAGCGGGCTTTCGGTGCCGTTGATGCGGTAGGTGGGCATCAGGAGATACTGTAGCGGCCCGTTGCGGTCTTTGAAGACCACATAACCGGCGTCCGGTTTCACCTGCGCACAGGGCGCTGGCTGGCGGTTATTCAGCTGATTCGGCAGGCACTGGTCGAGAACGATATGGCGTAACGCGTCCGGATTGCCGGATTTTATCCAGATCCAGCCGCCTGCGGCGAGGAGAATGGCGACCGCCATCAAGACCATCAGTTTTTTCATTACGCGTTCCCTGTTGTCGTCAGAGGCGAAAGAGTAACGCAAAAACATGACCAAATAAAAAAGCCCGGCGGATTTCTCGCGCCGGGCCACCGTGTCATGCGTTGATTAGCGTTTGCTGATCTGGTCGAAAGTGCCGCCGTTAGAGAAGTGCTCTTTCTGTGCTTTCGCCCAGCCGCCAAACTCCTCGTCGATGGTGAACAGCTTCAGTTTCGGGAACGCGCTGTCATATTTCTTCGCCACAGCCTCATCGCGTGGACGATAGAAGTTCTTCGCGGCGATCTCCTGGCCTTCCGGGGAGTAGAGATACTTCAGGTAAGCTTCTGCCACCGCTTTGGTATCTTTCTTCTCGACCACTTTGTCGACGATGGAAACCGTCGGTTCAGCCAGAATCGATTCGCTCGGGGTTACGATTTCAAACTTGTCTTTGCCCAGCTCGTTAGTCGCCAGCAGCGCTTCGTTTTCCCACGCAATCAGTACGTCGCCAATGCCGCGCTCAACGAAGGTATTGGTCGAGCCGCGCGCACCGGAGTCCAGCACTTCGACGTTTTTAAACAGGGATTTGACGAAATCCTGCGCTTTAGCCTGATCGCCGTTGTTGTGATGCAGAGCGTAGCCCCACGCCGCCAGGTAGTTCCAGCGTGCGCCGCCTGAGCTTTTCGGGTTCGGGGTGATGACCGACACGCCTGGTTTGATCAAATCATTCCAGTCATGAATCTGTTTCGGGTTGCCTTTACGCACCAGGAACACGATGGTGGAGGTATATGGCGCAGAGTTGTCCGGCAGGCGTTTGATCCAGTTCTTATCAATACGACCACGTTCAGCAATGGCATCGACGTCATAGGCCAGCGCCAGAGTGACCACGTCCGCTTCAATGCCGTTGATGACAGAAGTCGCCTGTTTGCCTGAGCCGCCGTGAGACTGGCGAATCACCACGTTATCGCCGGTTTCTTGTTTGTAGTGTGCCGCAAAGGCTTTGTTGTATTGATCGTAAAGCTCACGCGTCGGATCGTACGACACGTTCAGTAACTGGATATCCTTAGCCAGAACGCTGGACGATGCCAGCAATAAAGTTAACCCCACGCCCCATTTATTCATCTTCCAACTCTCATTGTGTTGTGTTTGATGAATGCAGCGTGCCAGAAAGCGAACCAATGATTAAAGAATAAAAAAAGATTGGCTATAACTGAGTGGAATAAAAAATATTCAGCAGGCGGGAAAAGCAAAACGGTAATCCGAAGATTACCGTTTTTCGTTCTTTCGCCCTCTTCCTGTTCGGGGGAGGGTTGGCGTGAGGATATCAGGCCGAATCAGTACAGTTTTTTCGCGCAGTCCAGCCAGTCACCTTTGAACGGACGCTTCATGTTTTCAATCGCGTCGATGATGTCATGGTGAACCAGTTTCTCGTTCTGAATACCGACGCAACGGCCGCCGTGGCCCTGCAGCAGCAGATCGATCGCATATGCGCCCATACGGGAAGCCAGGATACGGTCGTATGGCCCTGGGGAGCCACCGCGCTGGATGTGGCCCAGAACCGTAGCGCGGGTTTCGCGTTTGGTTTCGGTTTCGATGTATTTCGCCAGCTCGTCAACGTCACAGATGTGCTCGGTGATAGCAACGATCGCGTGTTTCTTCCCTTTCGCGATGCCTGCTTTGATTTCGTTCACCAGGTCTTCGCGGCTGAATTCTACTTCCGGCACCACGATGAACTCGCAGCCGCCCGCAATCGCTGCCGCCAGGGTCAGGTCGCCACAGTAGCGGCCCATCACTTCCACGATAGAGATACGCTGGTGAGAAGAAGAGGTGTCACGCAGACGGTCAATTGCTTCGACGACAGTACCCAGGGCAGTAAAGAAGCCGATGGTGTAGTCGGTGCCTTTGATGTCGTTGTCGATGGTGCCCGGCAGACCGATGCAAGGGAAGCCCATTTCAGTCAGACGTTTTGCACCCATATACGAGCCGTCACCGCCGATAACAACCAGCGCGTCCAGGCCGCGTTTTTTCATGTTCTCGATAGCCACTTCACGGATGTGTTCTTCACGGAACTCCGGGAAACGCGCAGAACCGAGGAAAGTACCGCCACGGTTAATCATGTCGGATACGCTATAGCGATCCAGCTGAACCATGCGGTCTTCGTACAGACCCAGGTAACCGTCATATACGCCAAAAATTTCCAGACCTTCCGTCAACGCCGCGCGAACAACCCCACGAATGGCTGCGTTCATGCCAGGCGCATCACCGCCGCTTGTCAACACACCGATTTTCTTAATCATGACTACCTCTGAACTTAGGAATGCAAAAATGAAATCTGTTGCCGGAAGACGTCTATTCGACCAACCAATACTGCAAATAGTATATCAACCACTTCCAGCTGAATTGATTCAGGTCAGACCCAATGGCGGTAATTTATCCACAAAATGCTGGCCTGGCTCACTTTTTTACAACGAATTACGAAAGCTCAAAATGTCCTTTGCCTTCCCTGGGGACGACCGAGCAGGGGTCCTGGTGAATAATCACGTCTGAACCCGGGAAACGCTGCAAAATCGCCTGCTCTACCTGCTCAGCCACTAAATGCGCTTGAACGAGCGGTAAATTGTCTTCCATTTCTAAATGAATCTGAATAAAGCGGGTCGGCCCTGACTGCCGCGTACGAAGATCGTGAGCACCACTGACGCCGGGCCAGGAGGTCACGATTTCAAAGATCTCTGCGCGTTCGGCATCGGGCAGCGCGCGGTCCAGAAGCGATTGCACTGCTTCATAACCCATGCGTAAGGCGCTGTATAAAATATAAACCCCAATCCCTAACGCGAACAATGCGTCGGCACGATGCCATCCGTACCACGCCAGTCCGAGCGCAATAAGAATCGCGCCATTCATCATAACATCAGACTGATAATGAAGCATATCTGCCCGTACTGCCTGACTTTGCGTTCGGCGAACCACCCAGCGCTGGAAAGTTACCAGAACAATTGTGCTAATAAGTGCGATAACGGTAACGATAACCCCAACGCCCGGATCGTTCATCGGCGTCGGTGACGCCAGATGCTGGATACCGGTCAAAAACAGGAACAGCGCCGAGCCGGAAATAAACATACTTTGCGCCAGCGCCGCCAGCGATTCCGCTTTTCCGTGGCCAAACGTGTGCTCTTCATCCGCTGGTTGCAGGGAATAGCGCACCACCAGCAGATTGGTAAGGGATGCCGCGATATCCACCAGCGAATCCACGAGCGCGGCCAGAATACTGACCGAGCCGGTATACCACCACGCAAAGATTTTGATGATCAGCAAACACGACGCCATAACCGTCGCGGCGATTGCGGCGCGGCTCACCAGCCGGCCATAGGATTGATTCATAAACACTCCTGTCATGCCATGCCGCTAGTATAACGGATGGAAAAGGAGTCAAGGATGAATAAACGGTTAACAAACTTGAATGAAGGGCAAAAAAAACCCCCTCATCATGAGGGGGAAGACAGGGATGGTGTCTATGGCAAGGAAAACAGGGTCTACTGGTTACTACGGGTATTGCTACTAAAAAGCTTTATCTCAGAGCTTTGTTGCATCCGGGCAACCTCACGCAACTGATCCATACGTTGCTGATGTTTGTCGTTCAAAACCGCTTGCTGCTCGGGCGATAGCAGATGGAACATCTGGTTGCGAACCCTGGCCATTTCGACCTGGCGGGCAACTTGTTCCTGCGCCATCTTTTCTGCCTGAGCGCGCACAGCGCTTTCGTCAAAATTTTCTGCGGTGACAAGGCGATGCATTGTCTCCATTTCGCTAACATTAACAGGGAGTCGATCGTGTCGTGCCCTGTGCATCAGATCTCGCATCTGTTGACGCTGATGTTCGGTTAAACTTATGCCGTCAAACATATTGCTTTGGCCACTGTGCTGCGTAATACCCTCTGCCGAGGGACCGTTATCGCCGGTGATGACTCCAGCAGCCTGGCTAAGAGCACTAAACGCCAGTGTTGAGGCCATGACGGCAGCGGTAACTTTGCGCATCACTTGCTCCCAAAATCTTTCGTGTCGCGATTCAACGAGAGCTAGTTTACGATTCGGGCTGCAAACATGCGTCAGGGGGTGTAAAACAACGTAAAGTCATGGATTAGATAGCCTTGATGTCGTAATTTCTGCCTCGGAGGTATTTAAACAATGAATAAAATCCTGTTAGTTGATGATGACCGAGAGCTCACATCCCTGTTAAAAGAGTTGCTCGACATGGAAGGCTTTAACGTGCTGGTTGCCCACGATGGGGAACAGGCGCTGAGCCTGCTTGATGACAGCATCGACTTGCTTTTGCTTGACGTGATGATGCCGAAGAAAAACGGTATTGATACGCTGAAAGAATTACGCCAGACACACCAGACACCTGTAATCATGCTGACCGCGCGCGGCAGCGAACTGGATCGCGTTCTCGGCCTTGAGCTGGGCGCGGATGACTATTTACCCAAGCCGTTTAACGACCGCGAGCTGGTTGCTCGTATTCGCGCAATCCTGCGCCGTTCCCACTGGAGCGAGCAGCAGCAGAATACTGACAACAGTTCTCCAACGTTAGAAGTGGACTCTCTGAGCCTGAACCCGGGCCGCCAGGAAGCGAGCTTTGACGGCCAGACGCTGGAACTGACCGGCACCGAGTTCACCCTGCTGTATCTGCTGGCCCAGCATCTCGGCCAGGTGGTCTCGCGTGAACATTTAAGCCAGGAAGTGCTCGGCAAGCGCCTCACGCCGTTTGACCGCGCCATCGACATGCACATCTCTAACCTGCGCCGTAAGCTGCCGGAGCGCAAAGACGGGCACCCATGGTTTAAAACCCTGCGTGGTCGCGGTTATCTGATGGTTTCCGCTTCATGATAGGCAGTTTAACCGCCCGCATCTTCGCCATTTTCTGGCTGACGCTGGCACTGGTTTTAATGCTGGTTTTGATGTTGCCAAAACTCGACTCACGCCAGATGACGGAGCTTCTCGACAGCGAGCAACGTCAGGGCGTGATGATCGAGCAACACGTAGAAGCCGAGCTGGCAAACGACCCGCCTAACGATTTGATGTGGTGGCGCAGGCTGTTTCGCGCTATCGACAAGTGGGCGCCGCCCGGACAACGCCTGCTGCTGGTTACCAGCGAAGGCCGCGTGATTGGCGCGGAACGCAATGAAATGCAGATCATCCGCAACTTCATTGGCCAGGCGGATAACGCCGATCACCCGCAGAAAAAGAAATACGGTCGGGTAGAAATGGTAGGGCCATTTTCCATCAAGGATGGGGAAGATAATTACCAACTCTATCTGATTCGACCGGCGAGCAGCTCCCAGACCGACTTTATCAACCTGCTGTTTGACCGACCGCTGCTGCTGCTGATTGTGACCATGCTGCTGAGTTCTCCGCTGCTGTTATGGCTGGCGTGGAGCCTGGCAAAACCCGCGCGTAAGCTGAAAAATGCCGCTGATGAAGTGGCGCAGGGTAACCTGCGACAGCACCCGGAACTGGAAGCCGGGCCGCAAGAATTCCTCGCCGCGGGAGCCAGTTTTAACCAGATGGTGACAGCACTTGAACGGATGATGACCAGCCAGCAACGCCTGCTGTCGGACATCTCCCACGAGCTGCGCACGCCGCTGACGCGCTTACAGCTGGGCACCGCCCTGCTGCGTCGTCGCAGCGGTGAGAGCAAGGAGCTGGAGCGTATTGAGATGGAAGCGCATCGTCTGGACAGCATGATCAACGATCTGCTGGTGATGTCGCGCAATCAGCAGAAAAACGCGCTGGTCAGCGAAACGGTGAAAGCCAATCACCTGTGGCACGAGGTGCTGGATAACGCAGCGTTCGAAGCCGAGCAGATGGGCAAATCGTTCACCGTCAACTTCCCGCCAGGCCCGTGGCCGCTGTACGGTAACCCCAACACGCTTGAGAGCGCGTTGGAGAATATCGTGCGTAACGCCCTGCGCTATTCGCATACGAAGATTGAGGTGGCGTTCTCGGTCGATAAAGACGGCATCACCATCAACGTGGATGATGACGGTCCAGGCGTCAGCCCGGAAGACCGCGAGCAGATTTTCCGTCCGTTCTATCGCACCGATGAAGCGCGCGATCGCGAATCCGGTGGGACAGGGCTTGGGCTGGCGATTGTTGAGACCGCCATTCAACAGCATCGCGGCTGGGTGAAAGCCGACGATAGCCCGCTGGGTGGATTACGTTTGACGCTATGGTTGCCACTGTATAAGCGTTCCTAGTGACTGTGGGGCCGGGCGGCGGCGACGCCTCACCCGGCCTACGGTTTTCCTCCCCTCGCCTTGTGGGAAGAGGAACCGCGTGGGGATTATTTGCCCCACAATCTCCGCGAATTATCTTCGATCTGCCCACTGATGCGGCGCTTCTGCATCGTTCTCGACCAACTTGTCGATAACCCTGCTGCTGACAACAAACGGCGATACTGCTCGTCATCAAAGGGCATATGCCAGGCGATCGCACAGGCATCATAAACCGACACCTCGCTGAGGCGTGACGCAAGTTCCAGCGGCGCATCCGCCGATACCTGCCCGCCCTGAATCACCCGATACAGCCAGCCAGTTTTGCCTGCCGTTTGCAGCTGCGCGGACATATCGCTGAGACCAAAATGGTAGTTGAGCTTAAAACACGGCGAGCGCGGCTGTGTGACCTGAATCAGCGCTTCGCCCCAACGGAAAATATCGCCGATAAAGACGTTCTTTTCGGTCAGCCCGTCCGTCGACAGATTCTCGCCAAATGCCGGCGCAACGAACAGATCCGCCTGCTCAGGAAACTCACGCGCCCAGTGCAGATAGTGTTCGCGCGGATAGTGGCACAGCGCGCGCTCCGGCCCGCCGTGGATTTTTTTCTCGGCCTGCTCATCCCCCGCCAGCCCGAGTTCGGTCAGCGTCAGTTCACCGTCGACCTGCACTTTGGCAATCGCGCTCGGACGGCTGCCGTCGTACTCCCTGATCTTGCCTGTAAACACATTCACCGGATGTTGCATGTATCATGGCTCCTTTCTGCAGATACAAAAAAAGCGAGTCATCAGACTCGCTTCTCACAGGCTATCGTGCAACCTTATTTTTTAGCTGCGAAACGTGCCGCTGCTTCGTCCCAGTTCACCACGTCCCAGAACGCTTTGATGTAGTCCGGGCGACGGTTCTGGAATTTCAGGTAGTAAGCGTGTTCCCACACATCCAGACCCACGATTGGGAAACCAGACGCGCCAGAAATCGCTTCACCCATCAGCGGGGAATCCTGGTTCGCGGTAGAAACCACAGCCAGTTTGTCACCTTTCAGTACCAGCCATGCCCAGCCAGAACCGAAACGGGTCGCTGCTGCTTTTTCAAACTCAGCTTTGAAGTTGTCCACGGAACCGAAATCACGCTCGATAGCGGCTTTCAGATCGCCCTGCAGGGTGGTGCCGGTTTTCAGGCCTTTCCAGAACAGGCTGTGGTTCGCGTGACCGCCAGCGTTGTTACGCAGAACGGTTTTCTTGTCTGCTGGCAGTTGATCCAGTTTGGTGATCAGCTCTTCAGCAGACAGGTTGGCGAATTCTGGCAGGCTTTCCAGCGCCGCATTCGCGTTGTTCACGTAAGTCTGGTGGTGTTTAGTGTGATGGATTTCCATCGTCTGCTTGTCAAAATGCGGTTCCAGTGCGTCATAGGCATACGGCAGGGATGGCAGTGTATAACTCATAATCCTCTCCATTATTGTCGGGCGGCACAGCTGTTAATGCCGCGTAAGCAGTTGGTTCATTATAGTTAATTAAATGATATTGAAAATGATTATCAATGCCGTACTTTTTATAAGGTTATCCATTTTTGTGCCAATGCCGAATTTGTGAGTCTGCTCACGTGGTTAACGCGCTGATTGCCATGGACAAGAAAAGTGCGGCAACCTTCTGAAGGTTCGCTCGCCGCTTAATTTTTACACTCATCGGGTCGGAGGGAAGCCACCGGCCTATAAAAACGATGAGGACGTAAAAATGAATCATGCGATTACGATGGGTATTTTCTGGCATTTGATAGGCGCAGCCAGTGCAGCCTGTTTCTATGCCCCGTTTAAAAAGGTCAAACATTGGTCATGGGAAACCATGTGGTCCGTGGGCGGTACGGTTTCCTGGCTGATCCTGCCATGGACCATCAGCGCCATGCTGTTGCCCGATTTCTGGGGGTACTTCTCCTCCTTTAGCGCCTCCACGCTGCTGCCGGTCTTTCTGTTCGGCGCGATGTGGGGCATCGGCAATATCAACTACGGTCTGACCATGCGCTATCTCGGGATGTCGATGGGCATCGGGATCGCCATTGGTATCACCTTGATTGTCGGCACGCTGATGACGCCAATCCTGAACGGTAATTTCGACGTGCTGATCAACACCAAAGGCGGCCAGATGACGCTGCTCGGCGTGCTGGTAGCGGTGATTGGCGTGGGGATAGTCACCCGCGCAGGCCAACTGAAAGAGCGTAAAATGGGCATCCGCGCCGAAGAGTTCAACCTGAAGAAAGGGCTGATTCTGGCGGTGATGTGCGGCATTTTCTCCGCCGGGATGTCTTTCGCCATGAACGCCGCCAAGCCGATGCACGAAGCCGCAGCAGCGCTGGGCGTGGACCCGCTCTATGTTGCGTTGCCAAGCTACGTGGTGATTATGGGCGGCGGTGCGCTGGTGAACCTCGGCTTCTGCTTTATTCGTCTGGCAAAAGTGAAGAACCTGTCTGTAAAAGCCGACTTCTCACTGGCAAAACACCTGATCATCACCAATGTGCTGCTGTCGGCACTGGGCGGCCTGATGTGGTATCTGCAGTTCTTCTTCTACGCCTGGGGCCACGCCAGCATTCCACCGCAGTATGACTACATGAGCTGGATGCTGCACATGAGCTTCTACGTGCTGTGCGGCGGGATTGTGGGGCTGGTGCTGAAAGAGTGGAACAACGCCGGACGGCGTCCGGTGAGCGTGCTGAGCCTGGGCTGCGTGGTGATTATTATTGCCGCCAACATTGTTGGCCTTGGCATGGCGAACTGATCACGCCGCTTTTCGACTGTGATGACGCCACTGAACCGGCGTCATCCCCACCTCGCGGTTAAACACCACGGAAAAGTAGTTACTGTCCTCAAAGCCACAGCGCGTCGAGACTTCACTCACCATCAGTTCCGTATGTTGCAGCAGATACTGTGCGTGGCAGATACGCAGCTGGCGCAGATAGTGGTTCACCGTCATCCCCGTCTGGGTACGGAACTGCTGGCGCAAGGTACGCTCACTGCACTGCTCCTGCTCGCAAAATTTCTCCAGCACAAAGCTGCGATTCAGGCTGCCCGCAAGCGTGGTAATCAGCTTATCAAGCAGCGCTTCCTGCGCCGTGGCAGAAGGATTATCCGTTGCGTAGCGATAGCGTTTGAGGGTCATCACCAACTGGGCAAACAGCAGCTCGGCCATCTCGTTCGCCCCCGGCTCGGCCTTCAGGCTCTCCTGTTCTAGCTGGGTGATGACGTGGCGTACCTGAGTCATGCCGTTGCTGCTCAATCGCCAGTGCGGCGCAGTGTGCGCCTCATTAAACCCGGGAATATGCCCCGCCCAGTCGACGTTGAGCTTTAGCCTGTCCGGGCAGTAAATCACGTTCTGCAAAACCAGGTCGTTGACCGAGGCGTAGGAGTGTTTATCTTCCGCGCGGATATAAAACAGATCGCCGCGGGTGATGCGGTAGGGGCGGTCATTGAGGACGTGCAAACCGTTGCCGCGCCACACCAGCACCAGCTCGCAAAACTCGTGCGTGTGCTCGGCAAAGACGTTTTGCGGATAGCGATCGGCCACCGCGACAGCCTGCCCGGCACTGGCAAAAAAATCGGATTTGCGAAGGATTAACGGAGCGCCCACAACTCACCTCAACGGCTAATAACCTGACATTATTAGCTGTTTTACGGCAAAAAAACGGTGATTCTCCTCGCGTTACTGAAGTGACGCATCCCGGCCCTGACGAATTTCGCGCGGCGACCAGCTGAATTCACGACGGAACAGCGTCGAAAAGTGGTTACTGTCGCCAAATCCGCAGCGATAAGCGATATCCGTCACGCTATCGTCCGTATGACGCAGCAGGTGTCGCGCTTTGATCAGGCGCAGCCGGTTGAGATAGCGCTGCGGCGTCAGGCCCGTGTGCTGCTTGAGCTGGCGATGCAGCGTGCGCAGGGAAAGGGAAAAATTATCGGCAACTGTTTCCCAGCACACCTCTTCCGCGAAGTGTTCTTCGAGCCAGGCCATCATCAGATTAAGGCGCGCATCATTGTTTTCGGCCCCTTCCACCAGGCTGCTGCGACGCAGCAGAACCAGCAGTTGCATGAACAACAGTTCACGGCTGGCGCGCGTATGCGTTTCCGCATTTTCCTCTACCGTTTCCATCTGCCCCACCAGCTGGCGCACCTGCTGCAGGGTGGACTGATTCACTCGCCAGTGCGACGGATAGTGCCCATCCTTCTCCTGCGGCAGAAGCTGGTTCAGCCCGGAGAGAAACTGGAACGCATCCGGTGAACGGTAGAGCACGTTGGTCAGGCACAGGTTATCCGTATGTTCATACAAGTGCCGATCGTGGTCGCGCACAAAGCACACGGTTCCACCGCTGATGGTGTAGGGCTGGCCGTTAAACACGTGAATGCCCGTACCGTGCTCAACAATCACAATCTCATGAAAATCATGATGATGTTCAGGAAAAGCCGCCTGAGGAAGCCGTGGTTCGATCGCCACCGGCGAACTTCCGTGAGGGAAAAAATCCACGCTGTGCAGTACGGTCATATCGGCCACCACCAATGAGAAATGTTCTCAAAATAGTAATTAAGGGCCGGGTTTCTCACCTTCAATTTTCGACACCAAAGCGTGCAAAGCCTGTCAGTTTTTCAAGAAACAGCGGGAAAGATCCGGAAATGCGGCAACGGTCACATGGGCTGAAATCCCCGCCATAACAGGAAACTGTGAACTTCCTCACGTTCATCTTTGCTTTCTTGCCAGCGCGCGATTTTGCCTGTCAGTGGCAAGAAGGTGCGTTTTTCTTCCCTTTCTTAGACTGTTTCGCAATGACTCCAAGAAGGACCGAATTATGACCTCTCGCCATTGTGTGGCTGTCGATTTAGGTGCATCCAGCGGGCGCGTAATGCTTGCCAGCTATACGCCTGCACAGCGCGCACTTTCGCTTCGTGAAATCCATCGCTTCGGTAACTGCCTACAAAAGCAGGACGGCGTCGAGACCTGGGATATTGACAGCCTGGAGGCGGAAATCCGCACTGGCCTGAACAAAGTCTGCGACGACGGCATTCTGATCGACAGCATCGGGATTGATACCTGGGGCGTCGATTTTGTGCTGCTCGACCGCCACGGCGAGCGCATCGGCCTGCCCGTCTCCTATCGCGACAGCCGGACCGATGGCGTGATGGCTCGCGCCATTGATCAGCTCGGTAAAGCCGATATCTACGGGCGCAGCGGCATCCAGTTTTTACCCTTTAACACCCTCTACCAGCTGCGCGCTCTGGTGGAACAGCAGCCCGAACTGGTGGCAAACGTCGCCCACGCGCTGCTGATCCCGGATTACTTCAGCTATCGCCTGACGGGCAAGATGAACTGGGAATACACCAACGCCACCACCACCCAGCTGGTGAATATCAACTCCGATAACTGGGATGAAAACCTGCTCAACTGGACGGGCGCTTCCGCCAGCTGGTTTGGCACCCCGACCCACCCCGGCAATGTGATCGGTCACTGGATTTGTCCGCAGAAGAATGAAATCCCGGTCGTCGCCGTCGCCAGTCACGATACCGCCAGCGCGGTGATTGCCTCTCCGCTGGCAGACCACGACGCGGCCTATCTTTCGTCCGGCACCTGGTCGCTGATGGGCTTTGAGAGCAAAACGCCGTGCACCTGCGAAAAGTCGCTGGCGGCAAACATCACCAACGAAGGCGGCGCGGAAGGCCGCTACCGGGTGCTAAAAAATATCATGGGGCTGTGGCTGCTCCAGCGCGTGCTGAAAGAGCAGAACGTCACCGACCTGGCGCGCCTTATCGCCGAGACAGAAAAACTGACTGCCTGCCGCTTCGTGATCAATCCGAACGACGACCGCTTTATCAATCCGCACAACATGAGCGATGAAATTCAGGCCGCCTGCCGTGAGAGCGCCCAGCCCGTGCCGCACAGCCCGGCGGAACTGGCGCGCTGCATTTTTGACAGCCTCGCCCTGCTCTACGCCGACGTGCTGAACGAACTGGCGGCTCTGCGCGGCAAACCGTTCAGCCAGCTGCACATTGTCGGCGGCGGTTGCCAGAACCAGCTGCTGAACCAGCTTTGCGCCGACGCCTGCGGCATCACCGTGGTCGCCGGCCCTGTTGAGGCCTCGACGCTCGGCAATATCGGCATCCAGCTGATGACCCTGGACGAGCTTTCGAACGTTGACGATTTCCGAACGCTGGTGACGAACAACTACCCGCTCACCACGTTTACCCCTAATCCCTGCCATGAAATTGCCCGCTATCAGGCGCAGTTTCAGCAAAAACGACTGACAAAGGAGCTTTGCGCATGACCACTCAACTTGAACAAGCCTGGGAACTGGCTAAACAGCGTTTCGCCGCCGTGGGCGTGGATGTCGAAGAGGCGCTGCGTCAGCTCGACCGTCTGCCGGTCTCCATGCACTGCTGGCAAGGCGACGACGTCGCAGGTTTTGAAAATACCGGCGGCGCACTGACGGGCGGCATCCAGGCGACGGGCAACTACCCTGGCAAAGCGCGCAATGCCACCGAACTGCGTGCCGATCTGGAGCTGGCGCTCAGTTTAATTCCGGGACCAAAACGCCTGAACCTGCACGCGATTTATCTCGAATCCAGCGAGCCGGTCGCGCGTAACGAAATCAAACCGGAACACTTTAAGAACTGGGTGGAGTGGGCAAAAGCCAACAAACTGGGTCTGGATTTTAACCCGTCCTGCTTCTCGCATCCGCTGAGCGCCGACGGTTTTACCCTCTCCCATTCCGACGACGAGATTCGCCAGTTCTGGATCGACCACGTCAAAGCCAGCCGCCGCGTTTCAGCGTATTTCGGTGAACAGCTCGGCACGCCGTCGGTGATGAACATCTGGATCCCGGACGGCATGAAAGATATCACCGTTGACCGCCTGGCTCCGCGCCAGCGCCTGCTGGACGCTCTCGACGAGGTGATCAGCGAAAAGCTGAACCCGGCGCATCACATTGATGCGGTGGAGAGCAAGCTGTTCGGCATCGGCGCTGAGAGCTACACCGTGGGCTCCAACGAGTTCTACATGGGCTATGCCACCAGCCGCCAGACGGCGCTGTGCCTGGATGCGGGCCACTTCCATCCGACTGAGGTGATCTCCGACAAAATCTCCGCCGCCATTCTGTACATCCCGCGCCTGCTGCTGCACGTGAGCCGCCCGGTTCGCTGGGACAGCGACCACGTGGTCCTGCTGGATGACGAGACTCAGGCCATCGCCAGCGAAATTATTCGCCACGATCTGTTCGACCGCGTGCATATCGGTCTCGACTTCTTCGACGCCTCGATCAACCGCATTGCGGCGTGGGTGATCGGTACTCGCAACATGAAGAAAGCCCTGTTGCGCGCGCTGCTGGAGCCGACGGCGGCCCTGCGCGCGCTGGAAGAGCAAGGCGACTACACGGCGCGTCTGGCGCTGCTGGAAGAGCAGAAATCCCTGCCGTGGCAGGCCGTGTGGGAAATGTACTGTCAGCGCAACGATGCGCCAGCGGGCAGCCAGTGGCTGGACAACGTGCGGGCGTATGAGAAAGAGGTGTTAGCGACTCGCAGCTAAAACAGCGCCCGGCGGCGCTTCGCCTGCCGGGCTTACGAACACTTGTCAGCGGGGATCGCTACGCGTCGCCCGACATTTTCAAAGGAATCACAAGACTATGCACACCATCACCAACGCCTGGTTCGTCCAGGGCATGATCAAAGCCACCACCGACGCCTGGCTAAAAGGCTGGGACGAGCGCAACGGCGGCAACCTGACCTTGCGCCTGGACGACGCCGACATTGCGCCGTTCGAAGCGGATTTCCACCCGAAACCACGCTATATCGCCCTGAGCCAGCCGATGCCGCTGCTCGCCAATACGCCGTTTATCGTCACCGGTTCCGGCAAGTTCTTCCGCAATGTGCAGCTCGATCCGGCAGCGAATTTAGGCGTGGTAAAAGTGGACAGCGACGGCGCGGGCTACCACATTCTTTGGGGGCTGACGAACGAAGCGGTGCCGACCTCTGAACTCCCGGCGCACTTCCTCTCCCACTGCGAGCGCATCAAAGCGACGGACGGCAAAGACCGCGTGATCATGCACTGCCACGCGACCAACCTGATCGCCCTGACCTACGTGCTGGAAAACACCACGGATTTCATCACCCGCAAACTGTGGGAAGGGAGCACCGAATGTCTGGTGGTCTTCCCGGACGGCGTGGGCATTCTGCCGTGGATGGTGCCAGGCACCGATGAAATCGGCGAAGCCACCGCGCAAGAGATGCAAAAACATTCCCTGGTACTGTGGCCATTCCACGGTGTCTTCGGCAGTGGTCCGACGCTTGATGAAGCCTTTGGCCTGATCGACACCGCTGAGAAGTCGGCTGAAGTGCTGGTTAAGGTCTATTCCATGGGCGGAATGAAACAGACCATCACTCAGGAAGAGCTGATTGCGCTGGGTAAACGCTTTGGCGTCACCCCACTGAAATCGGCATTAGAGCTGTACAAATAAAAACATCGCGCCCCGCTCACTGAGACGGGGCGAAAAAACACCTGCAAACCCTACACAACACTCAATTCAGTGGAGTAAAAGCAATGAAAATAAAGACAAGCTTAATCCTCACCGTTGCCGCTCTGGCGTTGTCCGGTTCCGCTTTAGCAGAAGTAAAAATCGCCCTGGTGGCGAAATCTCTGGGAAATGGATTCTTCGAGGCAGCGAACGTGGGCGCGCAGGAGGCCGCCAAAGAATTGGGTGATGTGAAAGTCATTTATACCGGCCCGACCACCACCACCGCCGAAGCGCAGATCGAAGTGCTGAACGGCTTGATCGCGCAGGGGGTGGATGCGATCGCCATCTCCGCGAACGATCCCGATGCGCTGGTGCCGGTGCTGAAAAAGGCGATGCAGCGTGGGATCAAAGTGGTTTCATGGGATTCCGGCGTGGCAAAAGCCGGGCGTCAGATCCACCTGAATCCGTCTAATAACGCGTTGATCGGTGAAACCAACGTTAAGCTGGCCGCCGATGCGCTGAAAGCCCTGAACGTCGAAAAAGGCGACGTGGCGGTGTTGAGCGCCACCCCGACCTCCACAAACCAGAACACCTGGATTGCCGAGATGAAAAAGGTGCTGCCGCAGTATCCGTCCGTCAATCTGGTGACCGTAGCCTATGGCGACGATCTGTCGGATAAGAGCTACCGCGAAGCGGTTGGCCTGCTGAAAACCTATCCCGACCTGAAAGTGATCGTCTCCCCGTCGTCGGTCGGGATCGTGGCTGCCGCGCAGGCGGTGAAAGACCAGGGCAAAATCGGCAAAGTGTATGTGACGGGGTTAGGCCTGCCGTCTGAAATGGCCGGCGCGGTGAAATCCGGGGCGAGCAAAAGCTTCGCGATCTGGAACCCGATCGATCTGGGTTACGCTGCCACCTATCTAGCCGACGACCTGGTGAAAGGTACCGCCACCAAAGATGAAGCCAGCATGGGCAAACTGGGCAAAGTGAAGCTCGATGCCGACGGTAGTGGCGCGATGGCTGAGCCGTTCGTCTACGATGCGAGCAATATTGATAAGTTCTCAAAAATCTTCTGATGCGTTTTGTTGGCCGGAGAAGCGTCGCGCCATCCGGCCCACAAGATCCCCTTTGATGGAGAACTCTCATGAACGCATCCACACCGCTGCTGGAGCTTAAGGGCATCACCAAGGTTTTCCCTGGTGTGCGCGCCCTTGAGAACGTACAGCTTGAGCTTTGGCCCGGCAAAGTCACCGCACTTATCGGTGAAAACGGCGCGGGCAAATCGACGCTGGTCAAAGTGATGACCGGGATTTATCAGCCCGAAGAGGGCGAAATCCTCTATAAAGCCATCCCCATTCATCTCCCGACGCCGGAATCGGCACACAAAGTCGGGATTACCGCTATTCATCAGGAAACCGTGCTTTTTGATGAGCTGTCGGTGACCGAAAATATTTTTGTCGGCCAGTATCTGCATAAAGGCTTTTTCAGAAAGCTCGACTGGCCGGAGATGCATCGCCGGGCGCAGGAGATCCTCACCCGCCTGGAGGTGCAAATCGACCCGCGCGCGACGCTTAAAACACTGAGTATCGCCCAGCGTCATATGGTGGCCATTGCCCGCGCTCTGTCGTTTGAGGCGCAGGTGGTGATCCTCGACGAACCCACCGCCGCCCTGTCGCAGCACGAAATCCTCGAGTTTTATCAGATCGTTGAGCGCCTGAAACAGGAAGGCAAAGCGATCCTGTTTATCTCGCACAAGTTCGACGAAATTTTCGAGCTGGCGGATCACTACACCATTTTGCGCGACGGCGTGTTCGTCGGCGCAGGGGCGATCAACGACATCACCGAAGAGCGGATGGTGGCAATGATGGTAGGCCGGGCTATCACCCAGACCTTCCCGAAAGTGGCGTGCGAAAAAGGGGCGACGGTGCTGGAGGTCAAAGACCTCTGCCATCCGACCGAATTCGCGCACATCTCATTCTCCCTGCGCAAAGGCGAAATCCTTGGCTTTTACGGACTGGTCGGCGCCGGGCGTACCGAGCTGATGCAGGCGCTCTCCGGCGTCACCCGTCCCTCCTCCGGCGAGATTGTGCTGAACGGTCAGGCGCAGAATTTCCGCCAGCCGGCCGATGCCATCCGCGCGGGGATTGTCTGCGTGCCGGAAGAGCGGCAGAAGCAGGGAGCGATTATCGAACTGTCGATTGCGCAGAACATCAGCCTGCCGCAGCTCAGCAGGCTCAATCCCGGCGGGGTGTTAAATCAGGAGCGCGAATGGGCGCTGGCCGATGAATACGCCAGACGGCTGCAGGTGAAGGCGTTTAGCTGGAAACAGCCGGTCGAAACCCTCTCCGGCGGCAATCAGCAAAAAGTGGTCATCGGTAAATGGCTCGCGACGCATCCTGAGGTGATCATTCTCGATGAGCCGACAAAAGGCATCGATATTGGCTCGAAAGCGGCCGTTCATCAGTTTATGTCCGAGCTGGTTGGACAGGGGCTGGCGGTGATTATGGTGTCGTCGGAACTGCCGGAAGTGATGGGCATGGCCGACCGTATCATCGTGATGCATGAAGGGCTGATGGTGGCGGAATACCCGGCGGGCGGGGCGACGGCGGAAACCATCGTCAGCGCGGCCAGCGGTGCAAAACAGGAGGCCGCGTAATGGTGAAGCAACTCCTGAAACACCGCGAAGCCCTGCTGGGGGCGGTGATCGTACTGATGATCATTGCCATCGGCAGCCGCGTGCCGTCGTTTATCGCACCGGGAAACCTGGTGGAGATGTTTAACGACACCTCGATTCTCATCATTCTCGCCCTCGGCCAGATGATGGTTCTGCTGACCAAAGGCATCGACCTGTCGATGGCGGCGAATCTGGCGCTGACGGGGATGATTGTCGCCCTGATCAACTTCCATTATCCCGCCGTGCCCGTCTGGGCTCTGCTGATTCTGGCAACGGCGCTCGGTCTGCTGATGGGCGTCATCAACGGTCTGCTGGTGTGGAAACTGGGTATTCCGGCGATTGTGGTGACGCTCGGCACCATGAGCATCTATCGCGGGATTATCTTCCTGCTCACCGGCGGTGGCTGGGTGAACTCCAACCAGATGGGCGCGGATTTTCTCGCCCTGCCGCGCGCGTCACTGCTCGGTCTGCCCGTTTTGAGCTGGTGCGCGATTGCGGCCCTGCTGCTGGTCGGCTATTTCCTGCGCTACAGCCGCACCGGGCGCGCCTTTTACACAGCAGGCGGCAACGCCACGGCGGCGTATTACACCGGGATCAACGCAGGCAAAATGCAGTTCGTCAGTTTCTGCCTGTCAGGCGCGCTGGCCGGATTCTGCGGCTATCTGTGGATTTCACGTTTCGCTGTCGCCTACGTCGATGTCGCCAACGGTTTTGAGCTGCAGGTGGTCGCCGCGTGCGTGATCGGCGGTATCAGCACCATGGGCGGCACGGGCCGGGTGTTGGGCTGTCTGTTTGGCGCGCTGTTCCTTGGCGTGATCAATAACGCGCTGCCGGTGATTGGCGTCTCTCCGTTCTGGCAGATGGCGATTTCCGGGACGGTGATTGTGATTGCGGTGCTGCTCAATGAACGCGGCAACAAACGCAAAGGACGGCTGATCCTGCGCGATGCGGCGCTGGCGCGTCAGAAACAGGCGGTGAACTCATGAGCAAAATGATGACTACGGAAGAGATCAAAAATCGTCCGGCCGCGACGGGGATTTTCCAGCGTCTGTTGTGCTGGGAGGGCTTCCTGCTGGCGGTAACGCTGGCGGTGTTTATCGTCAACGCCCTCGCCTCGCCCTATTTCCTCGATATCTGGAACCTTTCTGACGCAACGTTCAACTTCACCGAAAAAGCGATCATTGTGCTGCCGATGGCGATGCTGATCATCGCCCGTGAAATCGACCTGTCGGTGGCATCGACCATCGCGCTCAGCTCGACAGCGATGGGCTTTTGCGCGGCGGCGGGTGTAGATACGCCGCTGCTGGTCTGTGTGGGATTAGGCGTCGGGTTGCTGTGTGGGCTGTTCAACGGCTTTCTGGTCACACGCTTTAACCTGTCGTCCATCGTGATCACCATCGGCACCATGAGTTTGTATCGCGGCATTACCTACATTTTGCTCGGCGATCAGGCGCTGAACACCTGGCCCGAGAGCTTCGCCTGGTTCGGGCAGGGCTATGTGTGGGGCGCGCTGTCGTTTGAATTCGCGCTGTTTATCCTGCTGGCGGCGGTGTTTGCCTTCGTGTTGCATCGCACCAATTTTGGCCGCCGGACGTACGCCATTGGCAATAACCCGACCGGGGCGTGGTTTTCAGGCATCAACGTGAAGCGCCACAACCTACTGCTGTTCGCGCTGGTCGGGCTGATGTCGGGGCTGGCCTCGGTGCTGCTCACCTCGCGCCTTGGCAGTACGCGCCCGACGATTGCGATGGGCTGGGAACTGGCGGTGGTGACGATGGCGGTGCTCGGCGGCGTCAATATTCTCGGCGGCTCCGGCAGCATGGTGGGCGTGATTATCGCCGCCTTCCTGATGGGCTTGGTGACCTTTGGCCTGAGCCTGCTCAACGTGCCCGGCATTGTGATGTCGGTGATTATCGGTGCGATGCTGATAGTGGTGATTTCGCTGCCAATTATCACCCGACGGATTATGCAGCGAAGACGGATCTAATGCCGGGTGGCGCTTCGCTTATCTGGCCTGCCTGACCGCAGGCCCCGCAAGCGTCGCGCCGCCGGGCATAAAAATCACAGTAATTAAGGAGAATTATCATGAGTTTTATGTTGGCACTTCCCAAAATCAGCCTGCACGGCGCGGGCGCGATCGGTGACATGGTTAATCTGGTGGCGAGCAAACAGTGGGGCAAGGCGCTTATCGTCACTGACGGACAGCTGGTGAAAATGGGGCTGCTCGACAGCCTGTTTACCGCCCTGGACGCCCATCAGATGTCGTATCACCTCTTTGACGAAGTGTTCCCGAATCCGACGGAAGCGCTGGTACAGAAAGGGTTTGCGGGCTATCAGAGCGCCCGCTGCGATTACGTCATCGCCTTCGGCGGCGGCAGCCCGATTGATACGGCGAAAGCGATTAAAATCCTCACCGCCAACCCTGGCCCGTCGACCGCCTATTCCGGCGTCGGCAAAGTCAAAAACGCCGGTGTGCCGCTGGTGGCCATTAACACCACAGCAGGTACTGCGGCGGAGATGACCAGCAATGCGGTGATCATCGACAGCGAGCGTCAGGTAAAAGAGGTGATTATCGACCCCAATATTATCCCGGATATCGCCGTGGATGATGCCAGCGTGATGCTCGATATCCCTGCCTCCGTCACCGCCGCAACGGGGATGGACGCCCTGACGCACGCTATCGAAGCCTATGTTTCCGTGGGCGCTCACCCGCTCACCGATGCCAATGCCCTTGAGGCGATTCGCCTGATCAGCCTCTGGCTGCCGAAAGCCGTCGATGACGGGCACAACCTCGAAGCACGCGAACAGATGGCATTCGGCCAGTACCTGGCAGGCATGGCGTTTAACAGCGCCGGGTTAGGGCTGGTTCACGCGCTGGCGCATCAGCCGGGGGCGACGCACAATCTGCCGCACGGCGTCTGCAACGCCATCCTGCTGCCGATCATCGAAAACTTTAACCGCCCGAACGCGGTGGCGCGTTTCGCCCGCGTGGCGCAGGCGATGGGCGTGGAGACGCGCGGGATGAGCGATGAAGCGGCCAGCATGGAGGCGATCAACGCCATTCGCACCCTGAGTACGCGCGTCGGTATTCCTTCTGGCTTCAGCCAGCTTGGCGTGACCAAAGCGGATATCGAAGGCTGGCTGGATAAAGCCCTCGCCGATCCGTGTGCGCCCTGTAACCCACGCACTGCCAGCCGCGACGATGTGCGCGAGCTGTATCTGGAGGCCCTATGATCCGCAAAGCCTTTGTGATGCAGGTGAACCCTGACGCTCACGAGGAGTATCAGCGCCGCCACACCCCGATCTGGCCGGAGCTGGAATCGGTGCTGAAAGACCACGGTGCGCACCATTACGCCATTTATCTCGACAAGGAACGCAACCTGCTGTTTGCCAGCGTTGAGATTGAATCGGAAGAGCGCTGGAACGCGGTGGCGAATACCGACGTGTGCCAGCGCTGGTGGAAACACATGCGCGATGTGATGCCCGCAAACCCGGACAACAGCCCGGTGAGTGCGGAGCTGAAAGAGGTGTTTTTCCTCGAGTAACCGTTCACGCTGCCGCACTCGCGGCAGCGTTTTCCTTTATTTAGCTTGCCTCCAGCGTGCCGCGTCCTGCCGCGATTTGCTGCCTGCTGCTCAGCGTAAACGCCGAAATCACCGTCACCGCCAGCACAATGCATCCGAGCATCAGATAGGTGTCCTGGAAGCCGATCCGGTCATACATATTCCCTGCAAACGCCGACAGGAAAATGGCCGCCGACTGTTTGGCAAAGTTAAAGCCAATCAGATAGATGGTCGCAGACAAGCGGGTATCAAACACGCCAGTGATGTATTTAAACGCCCCCACCAGCAGGAAGGGCACTTCCAGCGCGTGAAGCATTTTCAGGGCGATGACTTCCGTCACGGTAGTGGCGAAGGACGAGCCGATAATGCGCGTGGCCATAATCAGCCCGGCAATCAGCAGGGTGTTTTTCGCGCCGATGCGGTTAATGATCCACGGCGAGCAGAACATAATGATCGCGTTACAAATTTCTCCGGCCGTGGTCGCAAAACCAAAGGCGCGCGTCCCCTGTTCCGGCGTCGCAAAGAACGATTTAAAGAAGGTGGCAAACTGCTGATCAAACACGTCATACACGCAGGCCACGCCAACCACATACAAAATAAACATCCACATTTTGCGCTGGCGGAACAGGGTGAAGACGGTTTTGGCGGTGATTTGCGGCTGATTGGCGCCCAGCGCGTTCATCACTTCGGCGGTCTGGTTTGGCTTTGGTTTGGCGACCACCAGCAGGAGCATCAGCAATAGCGCCGCGCCTGAGCCCATCCAGAAAACAAACGACGGATCGATACTGAACAGCACGCCGCCCGTGGAGGCGCACAGTCCCCAGCCCAGGCAGCCGAACATTCGCGCTTTACCGTATTCGAAGAAGCTGTTGCGACTCACTCGCTCGATATAGGCTTCAATCGCCCCGGAGCCCGCCGAGAAGACAAAGCCGATATACAGCCCGCCGCTCAGCGCCCCGAGCCAGATATTTATTTTCAGCAGCGGCGCGAAAACGTAGAGGAAGAAGGGGGCGAACAAGAACAGCAAAATGGCGATGATCCATAACAGGTGCTTTTTCAGCCCCAGCTTGTCAGAGATCACCCCCAGCACCGGCTGGAACGCAATCGCCGAGAGCGAAATGCAGGAGAAAACAATCCCCGTATGGGTTTTATTCAGGCCGATGATATCCGACAGCCAGATCGGCAGGAACGGAAAGCAGGTGGCCATAATGAAGAAGTAGAGAAAGAAGAACGCCCCGAAAATCCAGAAATTGGGGTTGTCTTTGTGGGTACAGGCAGTCGTGTTCATTATTTTTATCCTCAACTCAGGGCCGGTCGCCCGGCCCATCACCCTTACACGCGTTCAACGCCAATCAGAATGGCGGTTTCCGGGTCCAGAATCGGCAAGACCAGTCCCGCCTGCATCAGCCATTCTCCGCTCACCGTTTGTGGCGCTTCCATCCATGCCGGGAGTTTGCGCATGGTGTGGCCCCCTTCGCCGGTGAGGCGGATATTCGGATGATCGAGCAGGGTGATACGGTACTGCGCGTTCGCTGCAAGCCCCGGCATGCGCAGCGGCATCATCAGGGTGTAATCCGGCATCGCCAGCTGGCTGACAATAAACAGCCCCTGCCGTTGGTCTTCGCTCACTATACCCTGCACCTGGGTCGTGACGTCCGGCATATCCACGCGCCACTGGGTACCGTGGTGAATCACATCGCGCCATTGCTTATGCAGCGCGGCGTAACGGCGGTAGCCTTCACGTTCGTTCTCATCGACGGTGAGCGGGTCCAGCTCAAGCCCCATGTGCCCAAACAGCGCGGTCAGCCCGCGAAACTCGATGCTGTGCTGGCGGAACGTGGCGTGGCATTTATGATGACCGATATGTGCGCCCATCACCTCCGGCGGGAAGAAGTAGCTCATTCCACGCTGGATGGTGTTGCGCTCAAGCGCATCGTTGTTATCGGATGCCCAGAAGCGGTGGCAACGGGTCAGGACTTCGTAATCAATGCGTCCGCCGCCGGACGAACAGGATTCAAATTCCACGTGCGGGAAGCGCTGGCCGAGTGTCTCAAGCAGGCGATAATAGTGGCGCGTTTGCGCGTCGGCAGCGGCCTTACCGAGATGGCCCGGCTGCACCAGCTCGCGGTTCATGTCCCACTTCACGTAGTCCACCGGATGTTCGCCCAGCAGCCAGCTCATGCGTTCCAGCAAATACTCAAAAGCTTCAGGAATATTCAGATTCAGCACCAGCTGGTGTCGCCCCGTCGCCTGCGGGTAGCCCGGCAGCGCCAGCACCCAGTCGGGATGCGCGCGGTAAAGATCGGAATCGGGGTTAATCATTTCCGGCTCCACCCAAATACCAAATTCCATGCCGAGATTTTTGACATGATTGATCACCGGCATCAGGCCGTTGGGGTATTTTTTCTCGTCGAGAGTCCAGTCACCCAGGGCGGCGTGGTCGTCGTTGCGCCCCTTAAACCAGCCGTCATCGATGATGAAGCGCTCCACGCCCAGCGCCGCCGCTTCGTCGGCCATCCGCATGATGTAGTCCGGATCGTGGTTGAAATAGATCCCTTCCCAGGTATTGAGGTGCACCGGTCGCGGCTTTTTTTGCGGGAAGCGAATGATGTTCTCGCGCAGATAGCGGTGGAACTGCTGACTCATCCCGTTCAGCCCCTGCGCGGAGTAGCTGGCGTACAATTTCGGCGTCCAGAGGGTTTCGCCCTCGGCAATCGCCATTTCGCCCGGCAGATAGAGCGCTTCGGCCTGCACGTAGCGGCGGCCATCGGTTTTCACTTCAGCACGCAGGCGGTGGTTGCCGCTCCAGCCGAGGTGCATGCCCCACACATCGCCCTGCATTTCACTGAACGCAGGTGTGCCGGTCATCAGCGCCGGGAAATGTTCGTGGGAGGTGCGCCCGCGCCGGTTTTCAATCACAAAACTGTCGTGCTCAAGGGTCAGGCGATGCGGCTGGAATTCGCGTATCCAGCGACCATGGAAAGCCATCACCTCTTTCGCGCGCTCCGAGACCGGCAGCGTCACGGCCAGCCGATCCACCTGCCACGGCTGCGCCCGCAGATTGGTCAGACCGTGCCTTACCACCAGCACACAGCTCTCATCGAGGACGAGTTCGCTTGTCAGCCGCAGCCCGGCGTGCGCATCTTCTGCGGTAATCGTCAGGCTTTGACGCTGCTGTTCGACGGCAACGGTCCTGAACACCGGAGACCCATCCAGCCCCTGGCGGTGGCCTTCAATGCCCGGCGCCCCAAACAGACCGTGGCCCAGCTCGGCCATCAGCGTCACCGGGGTATCCACGTCCAGCCTGCCGTTAGCCACCGGGCGAACCAGACTTTGCGCATCCTGCGGCGAAAAGTGGTGAAGGTGTGGCCCCCAGTAGACAATTTCGGCGAACGGGTGCGTTTTGATCACCACGTCTACCGTCGTGCTTTCGAGTCGTAAAATGGAATTTTGCATCGGACATCTCCTGTCATCGGATGTCCTGAGTGTTGATCCGAACCGTTTCGGATACCAACCCAAACGTTTCGGATCTGTGATCGACTTTAGAGTTTTGCGATGATTTAGGCCGTCTGGCCCGGTGAAAATTCAGGCTGCCAGAGCACCTGAAGGCGGGAGAGATCATCGCCATTGATGAGCTGGCGCACCATGTCGGCGATCTGCTTGCCCACGCCCTCGCGGGTGGACTGGATCACCGCTGCTACGTCGGCGTCGACAATGCTGTCCTGCGGCAGACCGTCATACACCACCAGCGAAACCGGGTCGCTGCCTGTCAGCCGCCCCTGCTGCGCCAGCGCCATTGCCGCGCCGTCGCCGTGGGTGTTGCAGTCAGTCACAATCGCCGTCGGCGGGTTTGGCAGTGCAAGCAGTTCAAGCGTCGTGGTATAGCCCGCGCGGCGTGATGGCGGCATCGCGCGCAGCCATTCGCTGGATAACCCCGCTTCGCGCAGGGCGTCGAGATACCCGAGACGGCGCTGGGTGATAAACGCCTGATTATTACTTTCGCCCAGCAGGGCGATGCGCTGATGGCCCTTGTCGATCAGCCAGCGCGTGGCACGATAGGTCCCGGCATAGTTATCAAAATCAAACCATGCGTAGGGTTTTGGCAACTGGCTGCGGCCCAGGGCGAGGAACGGAAAACCGGCGTCCTGAAGCTGCGCAAGACGCGGGTCCTGATCGAGGGTATGCGCGACAATCAGCGCATCCACACGGCGGCTTTGCACCATGCGCATGTAGCTGTGTTTATCGGCGAGATCATCGTCGGCGATCAGCAGTAAATCAATCTCATGTCGCGCCAGTTCGTGGCTAATTTCGCCGACCATGTCCATAAAAACGCTGTTATTGAGCGGAACCGGATGCACGGGAAACACCAGCCCGACGGCGTCGATTTTGCCCATCTTCAGGCGGCGGGCAAAGGTGTTTGGCCGATAGCCACGGCGCTGCGCTTCGGCTTCCACCCGCGCACGGGTTTCGCGAGAAACGTCGTCATATCCGTTGAGGGCGCGGCTGACCGTCGTAACAGACAGCCCCAGTTCTTTGGCAATGGCTTTGAGCGACATGATTTTCCGTGTCCGAGAGGTTAGTTTTGTTCCGCCACCAAAAGCGCGTGGGTATCCGGTTCCAGCGCCTTGAAGATATGCGGTTGATCGGCGGGATAGCAAATGTAATCACCCTCGCCCAGCTCTTCCGGAGCGTCAGTGAGACCGATCAGCGCCCGCCCCTGGGTGACGATAATGTGCTCTACGGAACCCGGCGGATGCGGCTGCGAAATGCGGTCTGCACCCGGCTGGGTCATCAGCAGATAGACATCGCGGCGTGCGCCCGGCGGGCAGGCCGCCAGTAAAATCGCCTGATAGTTCGCCTGCTCGGCAATCACTTTGGTCCCCTCACCCCGGCGGATCACCTGAGTGGTGGGCTGCTGCGGCTCTAACAGGCGCGCAAACGGGATCCCCAGCGCCACGCACAGCGACCAGAGCGTTTCCAGGCTGGGATTGCCATTCCCGGATTCCAGCTGCGAAAGGGTGGATTTAGCAATCCCGGCGCGGCGTGCGATTTCTGCCAGCGACAGCCCGGTTCGCAGGCGCTCCCGCACCAGGCTTTTCGCGATCACACTGATTGGCTGCGTCATAAAACGGCCTCTTGTTCTATAAATCGAACGAATCGTTCATCTTGAAAAACGATATTGATGCGTTCATTATAATGGATACTCGTTCGATATGGCTAAAAATGTATGAAGAACTCTCTCTCCTGTCTGAAAGGTGACACGGTCAAAGCGATCGTTCTGGTGTGTCTCGCCGTGGGAGTCGTCGGCATGTCCTACGGCTCGCTGGCGATGGCTTACGGCTTCCCGGTGTGGGTGCCGTTTGTGCTCTCCATTACCGTGCTCGCGGGCGCGTCGGAATTCATGTTTATCGGCATCGTGGCCAGCGGCGGTAATCCGCTTGCGGCGGCGGCGGCGGGTTTGCTGGTGAATGCCCGCCACGTTCCGTTTGGCGTCACGGTGCGCGAGCTGGTAGGTAAGCGCGGCCTGAGCTTCCTCGGCTGCCACATCATGAACGACGAAAGCGTGGTGTTTGGTCTGTCACAAAAAACCCCCGAGCAGCGCAAAGCCGCCTACTGGCTGTGCGGGCTAGGCGTAGCGATCATCTGGCCGCTGGGGACACTGCTGGGGGCGATGGTCGGCAAGCTGCTGCCTGCGCCGGAAACCATCGGTCTCGACGCCGTATTCCCGGCGATTTTGCTGGCGTTAGTCGTCCCGGCCTTTAAAAACCGCACCACGCTGATCCGCGCCTGCAGCGGCGCAGCGCTGTCGCTGGCCGCAGTGCCATTCGCGCCGGTCGGTTTGCCGGTGCTGCTGTCGTTACTGGGTCTGGCGGCGAGGAAAAAATAATGGACAACATGACCTTCTTTATTCTCGGCATTGCGATTTTATCGGCGGGAACCTATCTGATGCGCCTCGGTGGTGCAAAGCTTGGCAACCGCCTGGCGCTGTCCGAGCGCTCGCAAGCGCTGCTGTCGGATGCGGCAACGGTGCTGCTCTTTTCCGTGGCACTGGCGACCACCTTCTACGAAGGAGAACACTTTGCCGGCATGGCGCGAGTCTTAGGCGTGGCCTTCGCCGTGTTCCTGGCGTGGCGTAAAGTGCCGCTGATCGTCGTGATTATCTCCGCTGCAGTCGTGACGGCGCTGTTGCGCGTGGCCGGTTTGCATTGATGAAAGAGATTCGCTCTCATGGCACGCGAGTCGACAAGATCGCGTCATTTTTAGCGTTCTGTTGAGCGGAAAAGATGGGCTACGAGGGGGGATGGCGTTACTGCGGAGAGGGGAAAACCTGTCCCTGCCCGGATGAGCAGGGGACAGTGGCTATGCTCTTATTTGTTCAGTTCAGCGGTCATGTGAACACGGTTACCTGAGAAAGCCTGGGTAATGGTGTAAGAAGCAGCACCGGTCTGTTCTGCCTGAGCGGCAATTTTCGCTTCTGCGCCGTCAATGGTCGAGGCGGTTGCGGTTACGGTCTGAGCTGCGAAAGAACCGAAAGAAGCGGCAAGAGCGATAACTGCAACAAAAGTTTTGATGTTTTTCATGATGTAAATCCTTCAGTAAGTTGTTTAGATAAGGCGTTGTGCCTTGATGTGATAATAATAGGCCTCATCATCAACAACTAAAAGCGGAAGGATTTGCTAAAGTCTTTCAAATTTACTGATCAATAATTAAGCGCTGCGGATGCGTATAAATGGTGACGCGACCCGGTTTGCAGAACCCCACCAGCGTCAGGTTGCAGCGCTGTGCCACCTCCACCGCCAGGGTGGTCGCCGCCGAGACGGCAAACAGAATTTCGACGCCACACATGGCCGCCTTTTGCACCATCTCATAGCTCGCCCGGCTCGATACCAGCGCCGCACCCTGCAGCCAGGTTTCGCTTTCTCCGGCGCGACGTCCCAGCAGTTTATCCAGCGCGACGTGACGCCCAACATCCTCATGACCGCCTGCAATATTCCCCGACGGAAGAACCCATGCGGCCGCGTGCGTACAACCGCTCAGTTGCCCTATCGGCTGGACGTCGTTGAGATGCTCCAGGGCGTGATCGAGATGTTTAAGATTGAAGGTCTGGGTAAACGGCAGCGGGACAATCGGCTTACCGATATCGTTCAGTTGCTCGACGCCACATACGCCGCAGCCTGTGCGCCCGGCCAGCGCGCGTCGGCGCTCTTTCAGCCCCATAAAACGACGGCTGGAGAGTTCGATTTGCACTTCCAGGCCGTTACAGACCTGAACGACATCCATGCCGAAGATCTCCTGCGGGTGTTCGATAATGCCTTCCGAAAGCGAAAAACCGATCGCGAACAGCTCAAGATCTTTGGGCGAGGCCATCATCACGACGTGGGAGATACCGTTGTAGACCAGGGCAACAGGCACTTCTTCCGCCAGAAAATCGGGGATTCCGTGGGTAATGTGAGGGGGTCTGTGTACCACTTGCTCCACCACGCCCGCAGGCAAGGGAGACGAATGGGTATCACGATTCTGTTTTGACACAACGGTATTCCTGAGCAACCACAAAGGTGAGCCTGCTATTGCATCATAAACCGCAGGCCGTGCGCATAGTATGGATCAACTTTTCGGCAGCCATACTCCACAAGTTTACCTACTCATTTGGGAGTGGCACAACAGACGCGCTGATACACGCCTTTAACAAGCCAGGGTCACAATGTGATCAATGTCACACTTTATAATCATCAGAGTGATAATACGTTCACTTTGTATTAACCGCACCGGAACAGGCTTACCGACATTGTGGTATTCTGAAATCATATCCCTCGTGGAATTGAGGGAATACATCAAATTTTAAGCGTTATGGTTGTTTTGCAATCATGCGCAAAAACAATAACCTCCCTAAATAGTTCGTGTTGCTGGAAGGCGGCAATTGAGCGAATCCCCAGACGCTTACCTACGTAAGCGGCTGAGTAAGAGAACGCAGCCAACGCACCTGCAGCGCGAAATATGAAGAGGGAGCAATGTCGTAAACAAGGAGTGACCCATGCAGGTCAGCAGAAGGCAGTTCTTTAAGATCTGCGCTGGCGGTATGGCAGGCACGACGGCAGCGGCGCTGGGCTTTGCCCCTGGTGTAGCGCTGGCGGAAACGCGGCAGTACAAACTGCTGCGCACCCGTGAAACCCGTAATACCTGTACGTACTGCTCTGTCGGTTGTGGGCTGTTAATGTATAGCCTCGGCGACGGCGCGAAAAACGCTAAAGCATCCATCTTCCATATCGAAGGTGACCCGGATCATCCGGTCAACCGTGGTGCGCTGTGCCCGAAAGGGGCCGGTCTGGTGGACTTTATCCACTCCGAAAGCCGCCTCAAATTCCCGGAATATCGCGCCCCTGGCTCCGATAAATGGCAGCAAATCAGCTGGGAAACGGCATTTGACCGTATCGCCAAACTGATGAAAGAAGACCGTGATGCGAACTTTATCGCGCAGAATGCCGATGGCGTCACCGTTAACCGCTGGCTCTCCACGGGCATGCTTTGTGCCTCCGCATCCAGCAATGAAACCGGGTATTTAACCCAGAAATTTACGCGCGCACTCGGTATGCTCGCGGTCGACAACCAGGCGCGTGTCTGACACGGACCAACGGTAGCAAGTCTTGCTCCAACATTTGGTCGCGGTGCGATGACCAACCACTGGGTCGACATCAAAAACGCTAACCTCATCATTGTGATGGGTGGGAACGCGGCAGAAGCGCATCCGGTGGGATTCCGCTGGGCGATGGAAGCCAAAATCCACAATGGCGCGAAACTGATTGTGATCGATCCCCGCTTTACGCGTACAGCGTCAGTGGCGGATTTCTACACCCCTATTCGCTCAGGTACTGACATTACTTTCCTGTCAGGCGTATTGCTGTACCTGATGACTAACGAAAAATATAACCGTGAATATACCGAGGCTTACACCAACGCCAGCCTGATCGTGCGTGAGGACTATAGCTTCGAAGACGGTCTGTTCAGCGGTTACGACGCCGAAAAACGCAAATACGACAAAACCAGCTGGAACTACGAGCTGGACGAAAACGGCTTTGCGAAACGCGATACCACCCTTACCCACCCGCGCTGCGTGTGGAACCTGCTGAAAACGCACGTTTCCCGCTATACGCCAGACGTGGTCGAAAACATCTGCGGCACGCCGAAAGCTGACTTCCTGAAAGTCTGCGAGTACATCGCCGAAACCAGTGCTCACGATAAAACCGCGTCGTTCCTTTACGCGCTGGGCTGGACGCAGCACTCCATCGGGGCGCAGAACATCCGCACCATGGCGATGGTTCAGCTGCTGCTCGGTAATATGGGGATGGCAGGCGGCGGCGTGAACGCCCTGCGCGGTCACTCAAACATTCAGGGGCTGACGGACCTGGGCCTGCTGTCGCAGAGCCTGCCGGGCTACATGACGCTGCCAAGCGAAAAACAGACCGACCTCCAGACCTATCTGACCGCCAACACGCCGAAACCACTGCTGGAAGGCCAGGTGAACTACTGGGGCAACTACCCGAAATTCTTCGTCTCGATGATGAAAGCCTTCTACGGCGATAAAGCGACAGCAGAAAACAGCTGGGGCTTTGACTGGCTGCCGAAGTGGGACAAGGGTTACGACGTTCTGCAGTATTTCGACATGATGCACCAGGGCAAAGTGAACGGCTATCTGTGCCAGGGCTTTAACCCGGTCGCCTCGTTCCCGAATAAGAACAAGGTGGTGGAGTCGCTGTCGAAACTGAAATTCCTGGTGACGATTGATCCGCTCAATACCGAAACCTCGACCTTCTGGCAGAACCACGGTGAATCGAACGACGTCGATCCAGCGAAAATTCAGACGGAAGTGTTCCGCCTGCCATCCACCTGCTTCGCCGAAGAGAACGGTTCTATCGTTAACTCTGGTCGCTGGCTGCAGTGGCACTGGAAAGGTGCGGACGCCCCGGGCATCGCCATGAATGACGGCGAGATTCTGGCCGGTATCTTCCTGCGCATGCGCAAGATGTACGAAGCCGAAGGCGGCGCGACTCCAGAGCAGGTTCTGAACATGACCTGGAACTATTCAACGCCTGAAAATCCTGCCCCTGAAGAGGTGGCGATGGAGAGTAACGGTAAAGCGCTGGCGGATGTGGTTGATCCGGCCACCGGCACTGTGCTTGCGAAGAAAGGCGATCAGCTGAGCACCTTTGCGCATCTGCGCGACGACGGCTCAACCGCCAGTGGCTGCTGGATTTTCGCCGGAAGCTGGACGCCGAAGGGCAACCAGATGGCGAACCGCGACAACGCCGATCCGTCGGGCCTCGGCAATACGCTGGGCTGGGCGTGGGCGTGGCCGCTCAACCGCCGCATTCTGTATAACCGTGCTTCCGCAGACCCGCAGGGTAAACCGTGGGATCCAAAACGCCAGCTCCTGAAGTGGGACGGCGCGAAATGGGGCGGCGTGGATATTCCGGACTACAGCGCCGCCGCACCGGGCAGCGATGTCGGGCCATTTATCATGCAGCCAGAAGGCATGGGCCGCCTGTTTGCCATCGATAAAATGGCTGAGGGTCCATTCCCGGAACACTACGAGCCGTTTGAAACGCCGCTGGGAACCAACCCGCTGCACCCGAACGTGATCTCAAACCCGGCCGCCCGTATCTTTAAAGGCGATTTTGAAGCGCTGGGTAAAAAAGATAAGTTCCCGTACGTCGGCACCACGTACCGTCTGACCGAGCACTTCCACTACTGGACCAAACACGCGCTGCTTAACGCCATCGCGCAGCCGGAACAGTTCGTGGAGATCGGTGAGAAGCTGGCGAACAAGCTTGGCATCGCGCACGGCGATACGGTGAAAGTCTCCTCTAACCGTGGCTACATCAAAGCCAAGGCGGTGGTGACCAAACGTATTCGCACGCTGAATGTTCATGGGCAACAGGTGGATACCATCGGCATCCCGATTCACTGGGGTTACGAGGGCGTGGCGAAGAAAGGCTTTATTGCCAACACCCTGACACCGTTCGTCGGTGATGCGAACACGCAGACGCCGGAGTTCAAAGCCTTCCTGGTAAACGTGGAAAAGGTGTAACGGAGACGACTTATGGCTTATCAATCGCAAGACATCATTCGTCGTTCCGCGACTAACGGCTTCACGCCCGCGCCTCAGGCGCGGGACCACCAGCAGGAAGTGGCGAAGCTCATTGACGTCACCACCTGTATCGGCTGCAAAGCCTGTCAGGTGGCGTGTTCCGAGTGGAACGATATCCGTGACGAAGTGGGTCATAACGTCGGGGTGTACGACAACCCCGCCGATTTGACCGCCAAGTCCTGGACGGTGATGCGTTTCTCGGAAGTGGAACAGGACGACAAACTGGAGTGGCTGATCCGCAAGGATGGCTGCATGCACTGCGCCGATCCGGGCTGCCTGAAGGCGTGTCCGTCCGAAGGGGCTATCATTCAGTATGCCAATGGCATCGTCGACTTCCAGTCAGAACAGTGCATCGGCTGCGGCTACTGCATTGCGGGCTGCCCGTTCAACGTGCCGCGACTGAACCCGGAAGACAACCGCGTCTACAAATGTACGCTGTGCGTCGACCGCGTGAATGTCGGTCAGGAGCCGGCCTGCGTGAAAACCTGTCCGACGGGGGCCATTCACTTTGGCTCCAAAGAGGATATGAAAACGCTGGCGGGCGAGCGTGTCGCCGAGCTGAAAACCCGTGGTTACGACAACGCCGGTCTGTACGATCCGGCGGGCGTTGGCGGTACGCACGTCATGTATGTGCTGCACCATGCCGACAAGCCGAATCTGTATCACGGCCTGCCGGAGAACCCGGAAATCAGCGCGACCGTTAAATTCTGGAAAGGCATCTGGAAACCGCTGGCCGCCGTTGGCTTCGCTGCAACCTTTGCCGCCAGCATCTTCCACTATGTCGGTGTCGGTCCGAACCGCGCGGAAGAGGAAGACGACAATCTGCATGAAGAGAAAGACGAGGTGCGCAAATGAAAAGACGTGACACCATCGTGCGCTACACAGCGCCGGAACGTATCAACCACTGGGTCACCGCCTTCTGCTTCATGCTGGCGGCGATAAGCGGGCTGGGATTTTTCTTCCCGTCCTTCAACTGGCTGATGCAAATCATGGGCACACCGCAGCTGGCGCGAATTCTGCACCCGTTTGTCGGCGTGATTATGTTTGCCTCGTTTATCATCATGTTTTTCCGCTACTGGCACCATAACCTAATCAATCGGGATGATATCTTTTGGGCGAAGAATATTCGTAAGATCGTCGTCAACGAGGAAGTGGGTGATACCGGGCGTTATAACTTCGGCCAGAAATGCGTATTCTGGGCGGCGATTATCTTCCTGGTCCTGTTGCTGGTGAGCGGCGTGATTATCTGGCGTCCGTATTTTGCGCCCGCGTTCTCAATCCCGGTGATCCGATTTGCGCTGATGCTGCATTCATTTGCCGCAGTCGCGTTAATTGTGGTTATCATGGTGCATATCTACGCCGCCCTATGGGTGAAAGGCACTATTACCGCGATGGTGGAAGGATGGGTTACCAGTACGTGGGCGAAGAAACATCACCCGCGCTGGTACCGTGAGGTCCGCAAGACAACGGAAAAGAAAACTGAATGAGTATTCGCATAATCCCGCAAGATGAGCTGGGTTCGAGCGAGAAACGCACGGCGGAGTACATTCCGCCGTTGTTATTCCCCAGACTCAAGAACCTCTACAACCGCCGCGCAGAGCGTCTGCGCGAGCTGGCAGAGAACAATCCGCTCGGTGAATTTCTGCGCTTTGCCGCGCTGATCGCCCATGCGCAGGAAGTGGTGCTGTACGACCACCCGCTGCAAATGGACCTCACCGCGCGCATCAAAGAAGCCAACGAGCAGGGCAAACCGCCGTTGGATATTCACGTTCTGCCGCGCGACAAGCACTGGCAAAAGCTGCTGCACTCGCTGATTGCCGAGCTGAAACCAGAGATGAGCGGCCCTGCACTGGCGGTGATCGAGAATCTGGAAAAAGCCTCCGATCTGGAGCTGGAAGAGATGGCGAGCGCGCTGTTTGCCTCCGATTTTTCCCTGGTCAGTAGCGATAAAGCGCCCTTTATCTGGGCTGCCCTGTCGCTCTACTGGGCGCAAATGGCGAGCCTGATTCCGGGTAAAGCGCGTGCAGAATACGGTGAAGCCCGTCAGTTCTGCCCGGTGTGTGGCTCGATGCCCGTGACCAGCATGGTGCAAATCGGCACCACGCAAGGCTTGCGTTATCTGCACTGCAACCTGTGTGAAACTGAGTGGCACGTGGTGCGCATCAAATGCAGCAACTGCGAGCAGACCCGCGATCTGAACTACTGGTCGCTGGAAAACGAGAATGCGGCCGTTAAAGCCGAAAGCTGCGGTGACTGCGGGACCTACCTGAAAATTCTCTATCAGGAAAAAGACCCGAAAGTGGAAGCCGTCGCCGACGACCTCGCCACGCTGGTACTCGACGCGCGGATGGAGCAAGAGGGCTTCGCCCGCAGCTCAATCAACCCGTTCTTGTTCCCGGGTGAAGGGGAGTAGTTTTCTGTAACAGTGCCGGGCAACGCAAAGTTGCCCGGCCTGCAACTGCCTTCATGCTCCATTTTGCGAGCCGCGTTCGAGATTCCAACCCCCACCAAAATCCCCCGTTTTCTTTTGCATCAAACCAGGCTATAACGCTGTATATCCATACAGATAACCGGGAAGAATTATGGCACTGGAAAAAGGAATTGCTGAACTGGTTCAGGGGTTTATCGCGGCCGGGCGCCCCTCTGCACGAGAGCAGAATATTGATGACCGGCGTGCAGGGTATGTCGCGAGCACGGTGCTGGCAGGCGAAACGGAAACGCGCGTTCACGTCGAGTCTGTCGAACTTGAAGGGATGCGGTTTAGGGTTTATTCGCCGCTCAATGCCCCTGAGATTTTACCGACGGTTGTCTATTATCACGGCGGATGCTTTATCAGCGGCGGCTTTGAGACTCATGATGGCCAATTACGTCAGTTGGCTTACTACAGCCGCTGTCGGATCGTTGCCGTGCAGTATCGTCTGGCTTCGGAACACACCTTCCCCGCCGCCCATGACGATGCTGAAAAAGCCGCGTGCCTGGTCTGGCACTATGCCGATCGGTTTGGCATCGATAAAAATCAAATTACCCTCGCCGGTGACAGCGCGGGAGGGCATCTGGCGCTGGTGACTGCGCTGCGACTCAAGGCGGCAAAAGAATGGCAGCCGGCACAGTTAATTCTGATCTATCCCATGCTCGACTCGACGGCGTATTTTGAAAGCTATATCCGCAACGGTGCGGACTATGTCATTACCCGCGATACGCTTCTTAGCGGCTATGAGCTATATCTTGCGGGAACCGACCGGCTTCATCCTGAAGCCAGTCCGCTATGGCGTGACGACCTTAACGGGCTGCCCCAGACGCATATCATCACCGCCGAGTTTGATCCGCTTTGTGATGAAGGCGAAGCACTCTTTCAGCGAATGACGGAACAGGGCGTCACCTGTACATGTCAGCGCTGGTCGGGTGTCATACATGGTTTCTTTCAGTTAGGCGGAGTTAGCCAGTCAGCGCGAGACGTGATGCGGGATGTGGCCTGGCGAGTCAGCTCACCAGGCCGGGAGAGGTCGCAAGAATGAGGGTTATTCCTCCTCGTTCCCGCCCTCTTCGTAAGGGCCAAATGGTTTCGCTGGCAGCACGAGATAGGTGCCTTCGAAAATGGCGCCTGGCGCTTCATCGCCAAACAGCTCGACCTGCATCTGCACGCGGGCTTTACGGCCACGCGCCAGACGGTCCAGGTCACCGCTGAGGGAGCCTAAGTCCGCGACTGCGCTCGGTTTACCACTGATAGGGCTGCTGTAGCGGATATGCGCATCGGCGAGAATAATGGTGCCGCCAAGATGCCTTTCGCGCAGCATCAGCCAGATCAGCCCCCAGCCGGTCAAGGTGGCCAGCGAGAACAGGCTGCCAGCGAACAGGGTATGGTGCGGGTTCTGATTGCCGATTTCCGGCATGGTGGTGATGAATTTTTGCCCGGTGTATTGCTGGATGCGCACGCCCATCTTTTCGCTCAGCGGAATATGCTGATACCAGGCCTGCTGCAGCTGCCCGCACCAGTCGGCGCGGTGGAGAATATCATCAAGGGTGGCGATGGGTTTGATCATCAAAAAATGACGAATCGGGGTGGTTTGCGGCGCGGTGATTTCGCCTTCATTGACGAAACCCAGCTTGGAGAAAAACTCCACAGCGTCTTCGCGGGCGCTACAGGTGACGCGTTTAACGCCCTCCTGACGGGCTACGGACTCAAGAGTCATCGCCATCAGGGTGCCAAGCCCTTTGTCCTGTACGGACGGATGCACAGCCATAAAACGGATTGAGGCTTCATTGTCGGCATTGATATACAAACGCCCGACGGCAACCAGGTTGCCCTCTTCGTCGACCACCATCTGATGATGCGCCATCGCATCCCAGGCGTCGCGCTCGGAGCCTTTCGGCTGATGTAACGGCTTACGCAGCATTTCCCAGCGAAAATGGTAGTAAACCTCTAATTCTTCTTCTGTTTGCGGTACTCGAAGGTGATACATAGCTGTACTCTCTCTTGTTACCCGCGGCCATGCCGCCAGCTGGCTCATACCTGGAGCCAGAATGTGACGGGGCCATCGTTCACCAGCGACACCTGCATATCTGCAGCGAATCGTCCGGTTTGCGTATTCATTTCCTGTTGACGACACCGTTCAACAAAGTATTCGTAAAGTGCTTCAGCACGGTCGGGCGCGGCACCTCTGGAGAAACCCGGACGCATGCCGCGTTCCGTGTCGGCGGCCAGGGTAAACTGAGACACCACCAGCACGCTACCCCCCGCCTGCTGAACGTTCAGATTCATCTTCCCGTCGGCATCGCCGAAAATGCGATACCCGAGCACGCGCTCACACAGACGATTCGCTTTTTGTTCGTCGTCATCCTTTTCGACACCTAACAACACCAAAAGTCCTGGGCCAATTTCACCCGTCACCTCATCCTCCACGGTGACGCTGGCACGGGTTACGCGCTGAATCAATGCAATCATGGTTGGTCTGCTTCTTCTTGTTCTGCGGCTTGTTTGAGTTTGCGGTATTCACCGAGAGTGACAGTTATTTCGGCACCTAGCAAGACGATACACCAGGTCCAGTATACCCAGACAAACAAAATCGGGATCACCGCCAGCACGCCATAAATCAGCTGATACGACGGGAACATGGTGATGTAGAGCGCAAACCCTTTTTTGCCAAGCTCGAACAGGATTGCCGCCACCAGCGCCCCAACAATAGCGTCCCGGTTAGGCACCTGTGTGGTCGGCACCACGCTGTAAAGCAGCCAGAATGAGAGCCAGGAGAGGATCAGCGGGAAGATGCGTAACACATTGTCGATGACGCTGTTTAAATCGCTCGCCCAGCGTAATGACAGAAGATAAGAGCTGATCGCCAGACTGGCCCCGGCCAGCAGCGGCCCCAGCGTCAGAATCATCCAGTAGACGGCAAACGAATAAACTTTTGGCCGCACGCGCTTACTGTGCCAGATGGTATTCAGCGCGCTATCGATGGCATACATCAGTAGCAGTGCGGTCACGATCAGCCCGCAGGCGCCCACGGCGGTCATCTTGCTGGAGTTGGCAACGAACTGCTCGATATACCCCTGAATTACGTCCCCAGTGGCGGGAATAAAGTTAGCAAACACAAAGTGGCGCAGCTGCAGACTCACATCGGCAAACATCGGAAACGCAGAGAACAACGCGAAAATCACCGCCACCAGCGGAACCAATGAGAGCAACGACACGTAAGCGAGATTGCCCGCCAGCGTGGTCATGTTGTCCTCATCAATCCTCTGCCAGAGCAGTTTGATCCACGCCCGAAACGGACGCGTATGGTGTGTGGCTTTTTGATGAACGGTTTTTAACATAACTGCTTCGCAAAGTAGTTCGGTATCGTCTCTTTCCCGGTGACCAGGATCGACGTGATACCCAACTGGTTAGCTCCCTCTATATTATCGGCGTTATCGTCAAAAAAGACCGTATCGGCGGCAGAGAATCCTTCTGCCTGCAAGACGGCCTGATAAATTCGCGCCTCAGGTTTGCGCATGCCCATCTCCTGAGACAGGTAAATTTTATCTGCAGCGTACTGGATTTGCGGATACTCACCAGGCCAGAACGTGGTGTGCAGACGGTTGGTATTGGACAGCACGACCACGCGATGCCTCTGTTCGCGAAGCTTGTTCATGGTGTCGATGACCTCCGGACGAAGTGCCACAAATACCGCCTGCCAGCCGTGAGCGAACTGCTCGTAGCTCAAGGGCAGATCCATCTCGTGACACATAGCTTCAGCGAAGGCTTCATCGCTGATTTCCCCCCGCTCATGCTGGTGAAACGCCTCTCCCATGGTGAAATTCTGTTTCAGGGTCGCCAGCGGCACACGGCTAAAATCGCTCCATGCACCCAGCACTCGATTAAAATCGATATCGACGATGACATTTCCTAAGTCAAAGATATAAAGCATGTTTATCTCCTTCGCGCCGTGGAGAAATAACTGTAGCGGGAAAGATAAGCTTTGGCTATGCGTCAGATTCAGCTTAGCGCATGAGAGCGTTAGGGAATTCACTCCAATAAAAAAGCCGCTGATATTCAGCGGCTTTTCGCACGACGTACCTCAGAGAGGAGTCGTATTAGTCTTTGCTGCCACGGCCCGCACGTTTACGGTCGTTCTCAGTCAGGTGACGTTTACGGATACGTACGGAGGTAGGAGTAACTTCTACCAGTTCGTCGTCATCGATAAATTCCAGAGCCTGCTCAAGAGACATTTTCTGTGCTGGAACCAGCGTGGTGGCTTCGTCAGTACCGGAAGCACGCATGTTGGTCAGTTTCTTACCGGTCAGGCAGTTTACAGTCAGGTCGTTAGAACGACTGTGAATACCGATGATCTGGCCTTCGTAAACTTCTGCACCGTGACCCAGGAACAGCTTACCGCGGTCCTGCAGGCTGAACAGTGCGAACGCAACTGCTTTACCCTGGCCGTTAGAGATCAGCACGCCGTTCTGGCGCTGGCCGATTTCACCCGGTTTAACGTCATCGTAGTGGCTGAAGGTGGAGTACAGCAGACCGGTACCGGAGGTCATGGTCATGAACTCGGTACGGAAGCCGATCAGGCCACGTGCCGGGATCAGGTAATCCAGACGAATACGGCCTTTGCCGTCAGGGATCATGTCTTTGACATCGCCCTTACGCTCGCCCATTGCCTGCATCACAGAACCCTGGTGCTGTTCTTCGATATCCAGCGTCACGTTCTCGAACGGCTCTTGCATACGGCCATCGATCATACGGTTGATAACTTTCGGACGGGACACAGCCAGTTCGAAGCCTTCACGACGCATGTTTTCGATAAGAACGGACAGGTGCAGCTCACCACGACCGGATACACGGAACGCGTCCGCATCTTCGGTTTCTTCAACGCGCAGCGCAACGTTGTGCACCAGCTCTTTGTTCAGGCGGTCAAGGATCTGACGAGAGGTAACGTATTTACCCTCTTTGCCACAGAACGGAGAGGTGTTGACGTTGAAGAACATGGTTACAGTCGGTTCATCAACAGACAGCGCTGGCAGTGCTTCAACATTTTGCGGATCGCAAAGGGTGTCGGAGATGTTCAGCTCGCCCAGACCGGTGATCGCGATGATGTCGCCTGCTTCGGCTTCGGTGGATTCAATACGCTCCAGACCGAGGTGAGTCAGAACTTTGCCGACTTTACCGTTGCGGGTTTTACCTTCGCTGTCGATGACAGTGACTTGCTGGTTAGGCTTCACTTTACCGCGCTTGATGCGACCGATGCCGATTACGCCAACGTAGTTGTTGTAATCCAGCTGGGAGATCTGCATCTGGAACGGACCATCGAGGTCAACGCTTGGTGCTTTAACGTGGTCAACAATCGCCTGGTACAGCGGGGTCATGTCTTCCGCCATATCAGTGTGGTCGTTGCCCGCGATACCCATCAGTGCTGATGCATAGATGATTGGGAAATCGAGTTGCTCGTCGCTTGCGTCGAGGTTAACGAACAGGTCAAACACCTGATCCACAACCCAGTCAGGACGCGCGCCAGGACGGTCAACTTTGTTGATAACCACGATTGGCTTCAAACCATGGGCGAATGCCTTTTTGGTTACGAAGCGCGTCTGCGGCATTGGGCCATCCATTGCGTCAACGACCAGCAGAACGGAGTCTACCATGGACATTACACGTTCAACTTCACCACCGAAGTCGGCGTGGCCTGGGGTATCAACGATGTTGATACGGTAGTCATTCCATTTGATAGCGGTGTTTTTAGCGAGGATGGTAATCCCACGCTCTTTCTCCAAATCGTTGGAGTCCATCACGCGTTCGGTGGCTTCAGCACGTTCATTACTGAAGGTACCGGATTGCTGCAGCAGCTTGTCAACCAGGGTAGTTTTACCATGGTCAACGTGCGCGATGATGGCGATATTACGCAGATTTTCGATCACAACTTTGCCTCAGGCATTTAGAAATAGCGCGTTATTGTACACGGATTAATCGCAGGACTAAACAGGATCACAAACATCCTCCGCAAACAAGTATCGCAGAGTTGCTTTGTGATCGCTTTCACGCAGCGTAAAAAGTGCACTTTAACGGAAATTGCACCAATATGGTGCTCAATGTTCACACTGAAGCACTATACTGGTGCAAGATGACTATCGTGGTGCAGCTCATTTGCACTATGACGTGCATGATAACGCCTTTTTGGGGTGATTTAAAAGTTGGCACAGATTTCGCTTTATAAAAATACGGCAAAAACATGGCGACCACGCCAGCCTTACACAGAATTGAAGACCTCGTTACCACGACGACAATGACCAATCCGGGAGAGTTACGTATGTCCGCTGAACACGTTTTGACGATGCTGAACGAACACGAAGTGAAGTTTGTTGATCTGCGCTTCACTGATACCAAAGGTAAAGAACAGCACGTCACAATTCCTGCTCATCAGGTAAATGCCGAATTCTTTGAAGAAGGCAAAATGTTTGACGGCTCCTCAATCGGCGGCTGGAAAGGTATCAACGAATCCGACATGGTTCTGATGCCAGACGCAACCACTGCGCTCATTGACCCGTTCTACGAAGAGTCTACCCTGATTATTCGTTGCGACATCCTCGAGCCAGGCACGCTGCAGGGCTACGACCGCGACCCACGCTCCATCGCTAAACGCGCGGAAGAGTACCTGCGTTCTACCGGTATCGCGGACACCGTGCTGTTCGGGCCAGAACCAGAATTCTTCCTGTTTGACGATATTCGCTTTGGTGCGTCTATCTCCGGTTCTCACGTAGCTATCGACGATATCGAAGGCGCATGGAACTCCTCCACCAAATACGAAGGTGGTAACAAAGGTCACCGTCCAGGCGTGAAAGGCGGTTACTTCCCGGTTCCTCCGGTCGACTCTTCTCAGGACATCCGTTCTACCATGTGTCTGATCATGGAAGAGATGGGCCTGGTTGTTGAAGCACATCACCACGAAGTGGCGACTGCGGGTCAGAACGAAATCGCAACCCGCTTTAACACCATGACCAAAAAAGCGGATGAGATTCAGATCTACAAATATGTGGTTCACAACGTTGCACACCGCTTCGGTAAAACTGCGACCTTTATGCCAAAACCTATGTTCGGCGATAACGGTTCCGGTATGCACTGCCACATGTCTCTCTCCAAGAACGGGACTAACCTGTTCTCTGGTGACAAATATGCGGGTCTGTCCGAGCAGGCGCTGTTCTACATCGGTGGTGTCATCAAGCACGCTAAAGCGATCAACGCCCTGGCGAACCCAACCACCAACTCCTACAAGCGTCTGGTCCCAGGCTACGAAGCTCCAGTAATGCTGGCTTACTCTGCCCGTAACCGTTCTGCTTCTATCCGTATTCCAGTGGTTGCGTCTCCAAAAGCGCGTCGTATCGAAGTGCGCTTCCCGGACCCAGCGGCTAACCCATACCTGTGCTTCGCAGCGCTGCTGATGGCTGGTCTTGATGGTATCAAGAACAAGATCCACCCAGGCGAAGCGATGGACAAAAACCTGTACGACCTGCCTCCAGAAGAAGCAAAAGAGATCCCACAGGTTGCCGGTTCTCTGGAAGAAGCACTGAACGCGCTGGACGCTGACCGTGAGTTCCTGACTGCTGGCGGTGTGTTCACTGACGACGCTATCGATGCTTACATCGCACTGCGTATTGAAGAGAACGACCGTGTTCGCATGACGCCACACCCGGTTGAGTTCGAACTGTACTACAGCGTTTAATTTTCATCTGATTCACCGTCTTTCTTGTCGCTGCGGTGGCAGGAAAGACGCAGAAGATTTTTTTGTTGCCGTGGAAACTTTTAGCCCATCTTCGGATGGGCTTTTTTCTCCACCAACAACCTGATCTCACGCGCTTTTTACCACTAAAACGCTATACTGCACTAAATTAGTGCACCCAACTCCAGGAGACTGCTTAATGGCAACTGGCACGCTGCCCGATGCTGGGCAGATCCTCAATTCTTTAATCAACAGTATCTTACTGGTCGACGACGAGCTGGCGGTTCATTACGCCAACCCTGCGGCGCAGCAGCTGCTCGCCCAAAGCTCGCGTAAATTATTCGGTACCCCACTCCCGGAACTGTTGAGCTATTTTTCGCTGAATATTGCGTTGATGCAGGAAAGTTTATCGGCAGGCCAGGGCTTTACCGATAACGAAGTGACCCTGGTGATCGACGGGCGCTCGCACATTCTCTCCCTCACGGCGCAACGTCTGCCGGAAGGATTAATTCTGCTGGAAATGGCGCCGATGGATAATCTGCGCCGTTTGAGCCAGGAGCAGCTCCAGCACGCACAGCAAATCGCCGCGCGCGATCTGGTGCGGGGGCTTGCCCATGAGATTAAAAACCCGCTGGGAGGCCTCCGAGGCGCTGCACAGCTGTTAACCAAAGCACTGCCGGACCCGGCGCTGGCCGAATACACCAACGTCATCATTGAACAGGCCGATCGTCTGCGCAATCTGGTGGACCGTCTGCTTGGGCCGCAGCAGCCAGGCATGCACGTTACCGAGAGCATCCACAAAGTGGCTGAGCGGGTGGTGAAGCTGGTGTCGATGGAGTTGCCTGCCAACGTCACGCTGGTGCGCGATTACGATCCGAGTCTGCCGGAATTGCCGCACGATCCCGACCAGATTGAACAGGTTCTGCTGAATGTGGTGCGTAACGCGCTGCAAGCCTTAGGCGCGGATGGCGGGCAAATCATTCTGCGTACGCGTACCGCGTTCCAGCTGACGCTGCATGGCGTGCGCTATCGCCTCGCCGCCCGAATCGACGTAGAAGACAACGGGCCAGGAATTCCGCCGCATCTGCAGGACACGCTTTTCTACCCGATGGTGAGCGGCCGCGAGGGCGGAACCGGGCTGGGATTGTCCATCGCCCGTAATTTGATTGACCAACACTCCGGCAAAATTGAATTTACCAGTTGGCCGGGTCATACCGAGTTTTCGGTTTACCTGCCAATAAAAAAATAAAGGTGACGACGATGCAACGAGGGATAGTCTGGGTAGTCGATGATGATAGCTCCATCCGCTGGGTGCTTGAACGCGCGCTTACCGGAGCAGGATTAAACTGCACCACCTTTGAAAGCGGTAGCGAAGTGCTTGATGCGCTCATCACTAAAACCCCGGACGTGCTGCTTTCGGATATCCGGATGCCGGGGATGGATGGGCTTGCGCTGTTAAAGCAGATTAAGCAACGTCATCCGATGCTTCCGGTCATCATAATGACTGCTCACTCCGATCTGGATGCCGCCGTTAGCGCCTATCAGCAGGGCGCATTTGATTACCTGCCAAAACCCTTTGATATCGATGAAGCCGTGGCTCTGGTGGAACGCGCCATCAGCCACTATCAGGAGCAGCAGCAGCCGCGAAACGCGCCGGTGTTTGGCCCGACGACCGATATCATTGGCGAAGCGCCCGCGATGCAGGATGTGTTTCGCATCATTGGCCGCCTGTCGCGTTCATCCATCAGTGTGCTGATTAACGGCGAATCCGGGACCGGTAAAGAGCTGGTTGCGCACGCCCTCCATCGCCACAGCCCGCGCGCGAAAGCCCCGTTTATCGCCCTGAATATGGCCGCCATTCCGAAGGATTTGATCGAGTCGGAACTGTTTGGCCATGAGAAAGGCGCATTTACCGGCGCAAATACCATTCGTCAAGGCCGCTTTGAACAGGCAGACGGCGGAACGCTTTTCCTCGATGAAATCGGCGATATGCCGCTGGACGTGCAAACACGTCTGCTGCGCGTGCTGGCCGATGGGCAATTTTACCGCGTCGGCGGCTACGCCCCCGTTAAAGTCGACGTGCGCATTATCGCCGCCACGCACCAGAACCTTGAACAGCGCGTGCAGGAAGGCAAATTCCGTGAAGACTTGTTCCACCGTCTGAACGTGATTCGCGTCCATCTCCCGCCGCTACGCGAACGCCGGGAAGATATTCCGCGTCTGGCGCGCCATTTCCTGCAGGTGGCGGCTCGCGAACTGGGCGTGGAAGCCAAACTGCTGCACCCGGAAACCGATGCCGCGTTGACGCGACTGGCGTGGCCAGGCAACGTGCGTCAGCTGGAAAACACCTGCCGCTGGCTCACCGTTATGGCTGCCGGGCAGGAAGTGCTGATTCAGGATTTACCGGGTGAACTGTTTGAATCTACCGCGCCCGAAAGCAGCACCGGACAGTCGTTACCTGACAGCTGGGCGACGCTGCTGGCGCAGTGGGCGGATCGCGCGCTGCGTTCCGGTCATCAAAACCTGCTTTCCGAAGCACAGCCTGAAATGGAGCGTACGTTACTGACGACCGCGCTTCGCCATACTCAGGGGCATAAACAGGAAGCGGCACGGCTGCTGGGTTGGGGGCGAAATACCCTGACACGGAAGCTGAAAGAGCTGGGAATGGAATAGCACTTATACGCCTGTTGGCGCAGCGCTGATCAGAACTACGCCTGGTAGTCCCGGTTAGCGCTGCACCACAGGGAGTTTTAGATCACGCGAGAAAATTGCTGCAAGCGGGCTTTCTGGCGCAGGTAAGCGTCAAAGCACATGCAGATATTACGAATCAACAAGCGCCCTTTTGGCGTCACCTGAATCGCTTTATCGCTCACATCCACCAGCCCATCCTTCGCCAGCGGCGCGAGCAGCTTCAGATCTTCAGCAAAGTAGTCGGCAAAGGTGAGTTCCCACTGGGATTCGATGTCGGCAAAATCGAGGCGGAAGTTGCAGATTAACGCCTTAATCACATCCCGACGGATGCAGTCATCGCGCGTAAGCGCAATGCCGCGCCACAGGGCATTTCCGTTTTCATCCACCTGCTGATAATACTGTTTCAATTCTTTCTGATTCTGCGCATAGCAGTCGCCAATCATGCTGATCGCCGAGACTCCCATCCCCAGTAAATCGGTGTCGCCCTGGGTGGTGTATCCCTGGAAATTACGGTGCAGCACACCTTCGCGCTGGGCAATGGCCAGCTCGTCATCAGGACGGGCGAAGTGGTCCATGCCGATAAACTGATAGCCGGTTTCCGTCAGGGACGAGATGGTTTCCTGCAGGATATCCAACTTCTGCTGAGCAGAGGGCAAATCGGCATCTTTTATCTTGCGCTGGGCGGCAAAAAGCGTCGGCAGGTGCGCATAGTTAAAGACGCTCAGACGATCGGGATTCAGCTCTGCCACGCGTTTCAGCGTGAAGGCAAAGCTTTCCGGCGTCTGTTTCGGCAGGCCGTAGATCAGGTCGATGTTGGTCGAGGTAAAACCGATTTCGCGCGCGTGGTTCAGCAGCGCAAAAATAAATTCCTCATCCTGCTCGCGATTGACCAGGCGCTGAACCTCTTTGTTAAAGTCCTGCACGCCCATGCTCAGGCGATTAAAGCCCTCGGCTCGCAGGTGATCGAGCACATCCAGCTCGATTTCACGCGGATCGACTTCAATAGATATTTCAGCATCGGCCTCAAAACGGAAGTTGGCCCGCAGAAGATCCATCAGACGGCTGATTTGCGCTTTATTGAGATAGGTTGGCGTACCGCCGCCCCAGTGGAGCTGGCTTACGTTTCGCCCGGCAAACAGCGGCGCACGGTGCAGGATTTCCTGCTCGAGGGCGTCCAGATACTGATCGGCTTTGTGCTGCTGGCGGGTGACGATTTTATTGCACCCGCAGAAATAGCAGAGCTTGTGACAGAAAGGAATGTGAACATAGAGCGACAGCGGGCGTTCAGGATATCGCGCAACTGCCTGCAAAAAATCGGCCTCGCCGAAGGTTTCAGCAAACTCCAGCGCGGTCGGGTATGAGGTATAACGCGGCCCGGAATAGTTATATTTCTGGATCAGGGCCAGATCCCAGTCGATATTTGGTACAGACATGCTCACTCCTTCCGTTGGTGTCGCGTTCGTATACGGCGGCCCGTTTTGACCCCATTGCGGGTCAATATTCGGGTGCGCAGCCACCTCTGTCGCCGCGACAACCGCCGTAGTTTAACGAATAACCACACCAGATAACATATAACCGGAAGGGTTATAAGAAGGACTATAGAGCCCGCTGGGTGCAAATGTTAGTTTCCACCTTTCAGCAGACGCATCATGTCGTCCTGCTTTTCTTCTTCTTCGTCTTCTTCATCGTCGTAAGAGAGACCGAGCTGCTGCATCAGTTCATCGATACGATCCAGTTTGGCATCGACCCATTTCTGCTCTTCAGCGTTCAGGGCTTCACCGCCCTCAAGACGTTCCAGCAGCGCGTCCAGGCGCTCATCGTTCTCCAGCATATCCAGCTCAGCCTGCGGTGAAAGCATAGGTTTCTCGCTCTTTTTAGGTTTTTGCTGCTTGATAACCGGGGCGTCCGTCACGCCCAGGGGAATTGGCGTTTTGCTCCCGATACGCGGATCTTTCTGTTTGGACTGTTGCGCAGCGGAACCTGAAGCACTGCTGCCGTTCGCACGGCTACCCGAAGCATGACCACTATGCTTTTTCGCACGTTTGCGATCGCGAGCTTCCTGATTCAGTTCTTCACGGGTTTTGCGGTGCGCTTTTGCCGGGCGTTTAGCGCCCGCTGTGGATGTCGGTTTTTTCATGATGCCTTGTCTTTAAGCCATTTTCTTCAGTATAGAATTGCGGCGAAATCTAGCAGAAAGCAAGCAAAGAAAAAAGGCGACAGAGCAATCTGTCGCCTTTTTTCCTGACTCTCAACCCTTAACGGGTTATTCAATCCCTGTTTGCTAACAACTCACCCTGTTTATCCCTTAGCGAATATCATCCTTAATAGGGTCCATTTCCTTTTTTGAACGCCTCCTGGCGCTAACCATCCTGGTCGTCTTCCTGAGTCTTCGCCTCCTGGCGCTCCTGACCCTTATCCCTAAGTCGTTATCCTGTTGGCATCCTCGCCTTGGGTGCTACTTTACCTTTTTCAGTACTTCTGACAAGCCATCAAACTGGCCAAAATGGTATTTTCAGATAATTCTAAATCCTCAACATTATGATTTTAAATGATATGTTATTTTTACCGCATGAGGATTCTCTTAAATGTCCCATAGAGATTATGGGCAATGTCTCACAAACCCAATGGGTTTAATCTACATCCCGGAAGCGAAGTGAAAAGCCTTTTGCCTGCATTCAGGTATACTCCCCTTCAGATTAAGATTTTTGGAGACGACCACGTGACTACCTGGAACTACCAACAGACGCATTTTGTCACCAGTGCGCCTGATATTCGCCACTTACCGCCTGATACAGGTATCGAAGTGGCATTTGCTGGCCGCTCCAACGCGGGCAAATCCAGCGCCCTGAATACACTGACGAACCAGAAAAGCCTGGCGCGTACCTCTAAAACCCCAGGTCGTACTCAGCTGATTAACCTGTTTGAAGTCGCTGATGGTAAGCGCCTGGTGGATTTACCCGGTTACGGCTACGCAGAAGTGCCAGAAGAGATCAAAATCAAATGGCAGCGCGCGCTGGGTGAATACCTGGAAAAACGCCAGTGCCTGAAAGGGCTGGTTGTGCTGATGGATATCCGCCATCCGCTTAAAGATCTCGATCAGCAGATGATCCACTGGGGCGTCGCCAGCGAAATCCCTGTTCTGGTGCTGCTGACCAAAGCCGATAAACTGGCGAGCGGTGCGCGTAAAGCACAGTTAAAACTGGTGCGTGAAGCCGCGGTAGAATTTGGCGGTGACGTGCAAATTGAGACGTTTTCATCGCTGAAAAAGCAGGGTGTGGACGTTTTACGTCATAAGCTTGATAGCTGGTTTAACGATCTGGAACCCGCGACAGAAGCGGAAGAGTGATAAAAAGCGCGGCGATGTCCGCGTTTTTTTGGTCCAAATATTTTCTTTTCCGCAATAAAAAACGCCCCAGTCATTACTGACTGGGGCGGCTAAAATATTCAGCCAAATCCGATTACGTGAAGTAAAAGGTCTGAAAGATAGAACATCTTACCTCTGTACCCTACGTCGTTAACTCTACTCTTTTTTTATCGCTGGACAAAGCACTTTTTGTAGTTTTTTTTCACTCTTTACATAGGTAAATCTAATGATCGTCACAAAAAGCACGCTGTTATGTTGCTTACTTACATAAACAGCGTCTTAGTCATCGGACCTTTAGTGAGCCTGATCCCAGTTGTCTCCGCTCCCAACTTCCACCAGCAGTGGCACATCTAATTTCATGCTGCTTTCCATCAGTTCGTGGATCTTTTTCGAGACCGCTTCCAGATCATCCTTGTGCACTTCGAACACCAGTTCATCGTGTACCTGCATGATCATTTTCACGCGTGGTTTGTCCTTTTCCAGCCAGGCATCAACCGCAATCATCGCGCGTTTGATGATGTCAGCTGCAGTCCCCTGCATTGGTGCGTTGATTGCCGCACGTTCAGCACCGGCGCGGCGCGCAGCGTTGCTGGAGGTGATATCCGGCAGATAGAGACGACGGCCATCGAGAGTTTCCACATAGCCTTTTTCCTTCGCCTGAGCGCGAGTTCGCTCCATGTATTCCAGCACGCCCGGATAGCGCTCAAAGTAGAGATCCATGTACTTCTGCGACTCTTTGCGTGGAATATTGAGCTGGCGGGAGAGGCCAAAAGCGCTCATGCCGTAGATCAGGCCGAAGTTGATCGCCTTCGCGCTGCGGCGCTGCTCCCCGGTCACGCTGTCCAGTGGCAGACCGAACACTTCTGCCGCCGTGGCGCGGTGGATATCTTTGCCTTCCGCAAACGCCGTCAGCAAACCTTTATCACGCGACAGGTGCGCCATGATGCGCAGTTCGATTTGCGAGTAGTCGGCAGAGACGATCAGATAATCTTCCGGGGCAATAAATGCCTGACGAATGCGTCGCCCTTCTTCGTTACGAACTGGAATGTTTTGCAGGTTAGGATCGGTCGATGATAAACGCCCGGTCGCCGCAACCGCCTGGTGGTAAGAGGTATGAACGCGGCCGGTTTTTGGATTGATCATCAGCGGGAGCTTATCGGTGTAAGTCGATTTTAGCTTCGCGAGGCCACGATATTCCAGAATCACTTTCGGCAGCGGGTAATCCAGCGCCAGCTCTTCCAGCACCTCTTCCGAGGTGGACGGCGCGCCGCCAGGTGTTTTCTTCAGCGGTTTAATGCCCTGTTTTTCAAAAAGAATAGTTTGCAGCTGTTTGGTGGACGCGAGGTTAAAAGGCTCGCCGGCAATGTCATGCGCTTTCAGTTCAAGTTCATTCAGACGCAGGCTGATCTCTTCCGAATGTTTGTGCAGTACCGCAGGATCAATTTTGACGCCATTACGCTCAATACGAGACAACACCGGCACCAGCGGCATTTCGACATTTTCGAAAATATTCAGCGGCCCTTCCTGCTTTTGCAGTTTCGGGTACATCTTCAGGTGCAGTTGCAGAGTTACGTCCGCATCTTCCGCCGCATAGCGGCCCGCCTCTTCCAGGGCGATCAGGTTGAAGGTCAGCTGGTTTTTGCCCTTTCCGGCAATCTCTTCAAAGGTGACGGTTTTATGCTTGAGCCAGCGATCGGACAGTGAATCCATATCGTGGCGGCCCGCCACGCTGTTCAGGATGTAAGACTCCAGCATGGTGTCGAAGGCAATACCGCGCAACTCGATGCCGTAGTTCTGCAAAATACCGCGGTCATACTTCAGGTTTTGCCCGACCTTAAGCGCTTTGTCATCTTCCAGCAGCGGTTTGAGTAGCTCAAGTACGCGGTCTCGGGAGATTTGATCCGGAGCATCCAGATAATCATGCGCGACCGGGACATAGGCGGCGATGCCTGGCTCGGTGGCAAAGGAAAGGCCAACCATATTGGCGGAGATGTTATCCAGACTGTCGGTTTCGGTGTCAAAGGCGAAGACCGGCGCTTTTTTCAGTTTCTCGATCCAGGCGATAAGCTGCGCTTCTTCCAGCACCGTTTCGTAGTTTTCGAAGGAGAGCGTACTGGCGGCCTCTTCAACGTCCTCATCGGCATCAACAACGATTGTCTCTTTTGGCTTCGCGGCAGGTTTTGCGCCCTTCGCCTGCATCCATTTACCGGCTTCGAGGTCTGTTATCCAGCGTTTGAACTCATAATGCTTAAACAGGCCGAGAAGCTCTTCCGCCACCGGCTGCTGAACCTCGAGCTGCTCACAGGTAAGCTCTAGCTCGACGTCGGTTTTAATGGTGGCCAGCTTATAGGAGAGGTAGGCCACCTCTTTGTTCTGCTCCAGCTTCGCCGCCATGGTTTTTGCACCACGGAACGTCAGGCCGGCGATTTTGTCTGATTCGGCATACAGCGTATCCAGCCCACCCAGGCCTTGGAGCAGGGCCTGCGCGGTTTTTTCGCCTACACCAGGCACACCTGGAATGTTATCCGAGGAGTCGCCCATTAAGGCGAGAAAATCAATGATGAGCTCTGGCGGCACGCCATATTTGGTGACGACTTCTTCCGGCCCAAGAATGGTATTGGTCATGGTATTGATGAGGGTGATCCCAGGCGTAACCAGCTGCGCCATGTCTTTATCACCCGTACTGATCAGCACCGAACGGCCCATTTTCTCTGCTTCACGAGCCAGCGTACCGATGACGTCGTCCGCTTCTACCCCAGAAACTGCCAGCAGCGGCAGGCCCATCGCTTTTACCATCGTGTGCAACGGCTCGATTTGCGCGCGCAGATCATCCGGCATCGGCGGGCGATGGGATTTGTAATCCTCAAAAAGCTCGTCGCGGAAGGTTTTACCCTTCGCATCGAATACCACCGCCGCATGTGACGGCTGGTATTGCAGGATCAGACTGCGCAGCATATTCAGCACGCCATACATCGCGCCGGTTGGCTCCCCTGCGCTATTGGTCAGAGGAGGAAACGCATGATACGCCCGATACAGGTATGAAGAGCCGTCGACGAGAATAAGAGGGTTTTCTGGAATCTGAACCATAATGTCCGTGCCTTTAATCAATTTATGGCTAAAGGATGCCACAGAAGGATGAAAACATCAGTTTTTAGCACCGAATACAGGAAAAGATTTTGCGATCGTCGGGATCGCTCGCAAAATCAAACTGTGGATAAGTTTGTGCATACTTTTAATTCATATGAAGAATATTGTCATTTCCAGATCGCGTATGATTTTTTTATAGAATATTATCAGTTAGTTATAAATAGATCCGATCGGTATATTTCCATTTGATGACTATTTGCTCTATGTGGATATAAGAAGAGCCTAATAAGGTATGACAGACAAATAATCTGTTAAGGTGCAGATCCTGCGGTATCGTGGAGTGAAAGCCCCTGCTTTTATTTGTTTTCTGGTAAAATCAGCGCCCTGCGGCACCGGTTTGGCTGCCAGATTACAGCTAACTACCTGAAAAAGCTCATCATGTCGAGATTACTCGCTGCAGTAACATTACTGTTAAGCATCTTTTTAACGATCCTGGTTACCATCGCCTGTTCAGTGCCGATCATCGTCGCCGGAATCATTAAACTATTACTGCCTGTCCCTGCTGTCTGGCGTGCGGTATCAGCCTTCTGCAATTTTATGATGTACTGCTGGTGTGAAGGGCTGGCATGGCTGCTACGCCTGAACCCGCATCTGCAATGGGATATCGAAGGGCTGGAAGGCCTGAACAAGAAAAACTGGTATTTACTGCTCTGTAATCACCACAGTTGGGCAGATATCGTGGTGTTATGCGTGCTGTTTCGCAAACATATTCCGATGAACAAATACTTTCTCAAGCAGCAACTGGCTTGGGTGCCGTTTATCGGGCTGGCCTGCTGGGCGCTGGATATGCCGTTTATGAAACGTTATTCACGCAGCTATCTTATTCGTCATCCCGAACGCCGTGGGCGTGATGTTGAAACGACACGTCGCTCCTGTGAGAAATTTCGGGCTCACCCAACGACAATCGTTAACTTCGTTGAAGGCTCACGTTTTACGGAACTGAAACGTCAGCAAACTCGCTCCCCTTATAAGAATCTACTGCCGCCAAAAGCGGCGGGAATTGCGATGGCCCTTAATGTACTGGGATCGCAGTTCGATAAATTGCTGAATGTGACGCTGTGCTATCCAGAAAATGACGAGACACCTTTTTACGATATGTTAAGCGGTAAACTGACGCGTATTGTGGTGAGGATAAACCTGGTGCCGGTGAATGAAGAGCTGCACGGCGATTACATCAATGATAAGAATTTCAAACGTCGTTTCCAGCTTTGGCTGAACACGCTGTGGAATGATAAAGATGTGCTGATAAACGATCTTAAGTATGCAAACAAAAACGCCGGTCTCTGACCGGCGTTTTCACTTTTATTTCTTCTCAACCAGATATTTCACGGTGTCAGCGTACTGCTGCACGAAGATATCCATATTGCTGGTATCCATACCCTGCGGATTAACCTGGTATTTACCATTGACGAACATTGCCGGAACGCCCTGCAGCTGAAGGTCTGCGGCCGCTTTTTCCTGCTGCGCGACCAGAGATTTCACGACAAAGCTGTTCCATGCTGCGTCGTAATCTTCGCCTTTCACACCCGCATCAACAAAGACTTTACGGATATCAGCAACGGTCTGAACAGTTTGAGTTTTCTGTACAGCTTCAAACATAGGTGCTGTGACTTGATCTTCCACGCCCAGCGCCAGCGCAACAGCCCAGGCTTGCGTCAGATCTTTACCCAAAGGACCCAGGAATTCGACATGATACTTGGTCATTTTGGTGCCTTCAGGCAGCTTTTTCTTCACGTTATCAGAAACGTGCAGAACTTCTTCAAACTGGTAGCAGTGCGGGCAATAGAATGAGAAGAACTCAAGCACCTGCGGCTCACCGGCAACCGGCTTTTCGAGGGTAGTGAACTGCTTGCCATCGCTGAATTGAGCAGCAGATGCGCTAAATGCCAGAATCATACCTGCCAGCGCCAGCCATATTTTTTTCATGATCAACTTTCTCCTGATGTGTCCGATTAATACATTGGCGTTAATTGAAGTGGCGGTTCCTGCAGAACCTTAACTTGCTGAATAAAGGTGGTTGTCTGGCTGCGCCAGTAATCTTCCCCGGTAAGCCACGGGAAGTTTTTAGGAAACGCGGGATCGTCCCAACGCCTGATTAACCATGCGAGATAATATACAAAACGCATGGCGCGTAAAGGTTCAATCAGGGCAATTTCGTCTGAATTGAAGGGACTAAATTCTTCGTAGGCTTCGATGATGGTTTCAAGCTGCATCCGCTGTTCGGCTTTATCACCATTCAGCAGCATCCACAGATCCTGAATCGCTGGCCCCATGCGGGCATCATCGAGATCAACAAATAGCGGGCCGTCGCGCCAGAGAATATTCCCCGCGTGGCAGTCGCCATGTAAACGCAGAATATCGGTTTGATCATCCCAGCGCTCAGTTACGGCAGCAATAAGGGCATCGGTGGCTTTCAGGAAATTCGCTTTCAACGCTTTCGGAATCAGCGTAGATGTTTCAAACACCTGGCGCGGCTCCGTTAAATATTCCTCAAGCCCAATAACAGGTCGTGCGCTGAATGCTTTTTTGCGCCCTGTCTGATGCATGCGTCCCAGGTAACGAGCGACCCACTCCATCTGATCGATATTATCAGACTCAAACTGGCGCCCACCCAGGCTCGGGAAAACAGCAAAGAAATATCCCTGATGCGTGAGCAGCGACTGGTGATTAAACTGAATGGGTGCGGCGACCGGAACGTCGTCATTCACCAGATCGAGAGCGAACTGGTGCTCTTCCTGAATTTGCTCCGCCGACCAGCGTTGGGGACGGTAGAATTTGACGACAAAGCGCTGACGATCCTCGTCCTGGAATTGATAGACGCGGTTTTCATAGCTGTTTAAAGGGGTTAGTCCGGAATCCACTCGAATGCCCTGTTCAAACAGAGCATCCATAATGGTATCCGGGTTTAATGTCTGGAAAGTAAAAGCCTTGTCGTTCATCCGATCATCCGGAAATTATACGAATGATTCAGGATATCATTTCACAGCGATTTCGGTGGCGCCGCTTACAAGGTTTTACTCTTTAATTACGCCACGGGCGCGCAGCAGCGCGGTTTTGAAATCTTCCTCGTAATCTTTCTTAATCCCTGGAATCGCGGCATCTTTATCAGAATCACGCATTTTAAGATGGTAGATCAGGATGTCATCAGAAAGGTCGGCCAGTTCGCCGTCATAACCTGACTCTTTCGCCAGTTTCTGTAAAAATTGCATCAGGTTAAGCTCTGGCTCTTTTTGCCAGGCAGGCTGGAGAAGTTCGATAACTTCGTTCAGACGTTTACATTTCATCGTAGTGCTCCTTTCATTGATAGGAACACGTTAGCAGGGTCAATCCCACAATAAAAGAGGCGACATTCGTGAATCAGTGCCGGGGAGTGCTCGGCGTCGTGCTTGCAGGGGGAAGAGCGACGCGGATGGGCGGAAAAGATAAGGGCTTACAGGAGCTTAATGGAAAGCCATTATGGCTGCACGTCGCCGATGCGCTGAGAGTCCAGGTGGGAGCAATCGCCGTTAACGCTAATCGTCACATTGATATTTATCAGCAAAGTGGATATTCCGTCTATCAGGATGCGTTAGCTAACTACCCTGGGCCTCTGGCTGGCATGCTGAGCGTGATGCAGCAGGCAGATGATGAATGGTTTCTTTTCTGCCCATGTGATACGCCGTTTATCCCCTCTACGCTTGCTGAGCGCATGATAGAACACCGAAAAGACGCTCCCGTCGTCTGGGTACATGACGGAGAGCGCGATCACCCTGCGATTACGTTGATTAGCAGGAAACTTTGTCCAGATTTACGCGCTTACCTGTCCTCAGGGGAGAGACGCGTTATGGTATTTATGCGCCAGTCAGGCGGTCATTCCGTTGATTTTAGCGATCTGAAAGAGGCTTTTGTTAACGTGAATACCACGGAAGATTTGCAAACACTGCAGGGGAAAGTATGAAACCTGTTTTAGCGATTGCTGCCTGGAGTGGGACGGGGAAAACATCACTTCTGAAAAAGCTGATCCCGGCCCTGTGCGCGCAGGGTATTCGTCCAGGATTGATTAAGCATACTCACCACAATATGGATATTGATAAGCCCGGTAAAGACAGCTACGAGCTGCGAAAGGCGGGTGCGGCTCAAACCATGGTAGCCAGCGCGCAACGATGGGCATTGATGACGGAGACGCCGGGAGAAGAGGCGCTGGATTTGGATTATCTGGTGAGCCGAATGGATCATTCGACGCTGGATCTGGTGCTGGTTGAGGGATTTAAGCATGAATCGGTAGCGAAGATTTTGCTTTTCAGAAGCGATGCAGGGCATGAAATCGCTGAATTGACCGTGGATCAGCATGTGATTGCTGTCGCCAGTGATATTCCGCTTTCACTTCCGGTGCCGATTCTGGATTTAAATGATGTTGCTGGTGTTGTTGCGTTTATTCAGGAGTGGATGGCAGGGCAATAAACGGGTTGTTTTGCCGGTGTGGGACTATTTTTGTATAAAAACAAAAACGCAAAAAGGCCATCCTTGCGGATGGCCTTTTCACTTGTTTGATGCCTG
>NZ_SDDX01000016.1 GCF_004115925.1 Lelliottia nimipressuralis | reverse complement strand
GTCGCTGCCGCAGCTTCGGTGCATGGTTTAGCCCCGTTACATCTTCCGCGCAGGCCGACTCGACCAGTGAGCTATTACGCTTTCTTTAAATGATGGCTGCTTCTAAGCCAACATCCTGGCTGTCTGTGCCTTCCCACATCGTTTCCCACTTAACCATGACTTTGGGACCTTAGCTGGCGGTCTGGGTTGTTTCCCTCTTCACGACGGACGTTAGCACCCGCCGTGTGTCTCCCGTGATAACATTCTTCGGTATTCGTAGTTTGCATCGGGTTGGTAAGCCGGGATGGCCCCCTAGCCGAAACAGTGCTCTACCCCCGAAGATGAGTTCACGAGGCGCTACCTAAATAGCTTTCGGGGAGAACCAGCTATCTCCCGGTTTGATTGGCCTTTCACCCCCAGCCACAAGTCATCCGCTAATTTTTCAACATTAGTCGGTTCGGTCCTCCAGTTAGTGTTACCCAACCTTCAACCTGCCCATGGCTAGATCACCGGGTTTCGGGTCTATACCCTGCAACTTAACGCCCAGTTAAGACTCGGTTTCCCTTCGGCTCCCCTATACGGTTAACCTTGCTACAGAATATAAGTCGCTGACCCATTATACAAAAGGTACGCAGTCACCCCATAAAAGAGGCTCCCACTGCTTGTACGTACACGGTTTCAGGTTCTTTTTCACTCCCCTCGCCGGGGTTCTTTTCGCCTTTCCCTCACGGTACTGGTTCACTATCGGTCAGTCAGGAGTATTTAGCCTTGGAGGATGGTCCCCCCATATTCAGACAGGATACCACGTGTCCCGCCCTACTCTTCGAGTTCACAACGTGTGCATTTTTGTGTACGGGACTTTCACCCTGTATCGTGCGACTTTCCAGACGCTTCCACTAACACACGCGCTGATTCAGACTCTGGGCTCCTCCCC
>NZ_SDDX01000015.1 GCF_004115925.1 Lelliottia nimipressuralis | reverse complement strand
CAGGCATCAAACAAGTGAAGAGGCCATCCGCAAGGATGGCCTCTTTGCGTTTTTGTCCTTTCTTGTTTATTCCTCTGTTTCCCTCCGTGAAACTTTCTCACCACTCAGTTCCATTCCTGGTATTCCTCCTAATCGATTACCCTGCTAAGTAAATGTGTGATTCAAATCACAATGTTAAATATAACAAAAATATAACATTTCATTTACTAAATGATTGGATCTTAGCGTCCAACACGCTTAAGTCTTATGGCAGGAGCACACTTAAATGACCGAAGGTATTACATCGCACGGGACGCTGGCTGACAGCGATACCCGGCGCAGAGTATGGGCGATTGTCAGCGCGTCATCCGGCAACCTGGTTGAATGGTTCGACTTCTACGTTTACTCGTTTTGTTCCCTCTATTTTGCTCATATCTTTTTTCCGTCCGGCAACACGACTACCCAGTTGCTCCAAACCGCAGGGGTATTTGCTGCAGGATTTCTGATGCGTCCAATTGGCGGCTGGCTGTTTGGCCGAATTGCAGACAGACAAGGGCGTAAAACCTCAATGCTGATCTCTGTCTGCATGATGTGCCTCGGATCGCTGGTGATTGCCTGTCTGCCGGGATATGACACGATCGGGACGTGGGCACCCGCGCTGTTATTACTGGCTCGATTGTTCCAGGGCCTTTCCGTCGGCGGTGAATACGGTACAAGTGCTACCTACATGAGTGAAGTTGCTGTGGAAGGGCGGAAAGGTTTTTATGCCTCCTTCCAGTACGTCACACTGATCGGCGGGCAGCTGCTGGCTATTTTAGTGGTGGTTGTTCTGCAGCAGGTGCTGACGGATGAGCAATTACATTCTTGGGGATGGCGCATACCTTTTGCGCTGGGAGCGGTTCTGGCGGTCGTGGCTCTTTGGCTGCGCCGACAGCTTGATGAAACCTCGCAAAAAGAGGTGAGGGCACTGAAAGAAGCAGGCTCGCTGAAAGGGTTATGGCGCAACCGAAAAGCCTTTGTGATGGTGTTAGGGTTTACCGCTGGCGGTTCGCTGAGCTTCTACACGTTCACCACTTATATGCAAAAGTACCTGGTGAATACCACCGGGATGCATGCCAATGTGGCCAGTATCGTCATGACGGCTGCTTTGTTTGTGTTCATGCTGATTCAGCCATTGATTGGTGCACTGTCAGACAGAATCGGGCGGCGGACATCCATGCTCATCTTTGGCGGGTTATCCGCGCTTTGTACAGTCCCAATCTTGTCCGCGCTGCAACATGTATCATCTCCCTATGCAGCCTTCGCACTTGTGATGGTGGCGATGATTATCGTGAGTTTTTACACGTCGATAAGCGGAATATTGAAAGCAGAAATGTTCCCTGCTCAGGTCCGCGCTCTGGGAGTGGGATTGTCGTATGCGGTTGCTAATGCACTCTTCGGCGGTTCGGCAGAATATGTCGCGTTAACACTGAAATCGGTAGGCAGTGAAAACACCTTTTTCTGGTATGTCACCGTGATGGGGGCGTTGGCGTTTATTGTCTCACTGATGCTACACCGCAAAGGGAAAGGCATTCGTCTTTAATAATGTGCCAGTTGCCACACCGCATAGCCGGTGGTGGCACCGGCAACATCCCAGGCAAAATCTTTCCAGCTCCAGCCGCTCCCTGCAGGGCAGCTGTCCCATAACTCTTTCGATGCGCCAAGACTGACGGAGAACATGAATCCGTAAACGGCGCTGCGATCGCGGCTCACACCCTGGTGCTGCGCGTATTCATTACCGGCGGCGGAAAGCATCGCTGACGCGATAAAGTGCTGGGCTTTATCCTGACCCTGCCAGCTGTCATTAGCCATATGACTGCATCCTGAAAGTAATAGAGAAATGAGCAGGAGCAAAACGCGCATAACAGACTCCAAAAAAAAGCCCCGTCACTGACAGGGCCTGGTCGTTACAGAATGCGGCTAATCAGACGGTCAATACGAATACGGCGTAAACGGCGGATAAGCTTACGCACTTTCACCGGGTAGTCCGCAATACTTTGCAGATCGCGGTAATGGCGAACGGTAGTCGTATGGGTACGAATCAGCTCAAGTTCACGTTCACGCTGGGCTGAAAGCTCATGTCGCGGATCGTGGATCAGAATGGCGTTTTCCAGATCCAGGCGCCAGGCGCGCGGGTTGAGGTTGTTCCCGGTCAGCAGCATCCAGTCATCATCAACCCACATCCCCTTCAAATGATAGCTGTTGTCTTCGTCTTTCCAGAGGCGCACCACCAGTTGATCGGTGTTGACGTAATACTGCAAGCGGCTCAGGAAGCGACGCAGGTTGATTTCATAAAGATAGGGCAACGCACCGATAATTTTGAACGGCTGATCTTCCGGAATAAAGAAGTCGTTTGCGGTTTTATCCCCAACGATGATTTCGACTTTTTTACCATCGCGCAGCAGCTGGATAATATTACGCACCAGGATTGCCGGTAAGTTGAAGTACGGCGTACAGATCGTCAGCTTCTGCTCAGTACACGGCATCAGATGATAGATGGTCTTGTTCAGCAGGCTGGATTTTCCTAGCCCGACCAGCGGCGTAACGGACAGCTGTTCATTATTCGCGTCCCCCTGGAAATGATAAACCGCATCGCGCAATTCCTGACGGAAAAGGCGGATGTCGTTTTTAATTTCCGGGCTTTTTGGACGATTCGGATCGTCAAGACGATTGACGCCACGACCATGAACCAGGTTTTGATCGACCCAGTTAAACATGATGTCCGCCATCTGCGCATTGCGAATCAGGTGGTAGCGGTCGTAGCGATACTTATCGAGCTGATGCAGGTAAACGTCATTGAGGCTGGCGCCGCTGTACAGCACACTGTCATCAATGATGAATCCTTTGAAATGCAGAACGCCCAGGGCTTCGCGCGTATTGACAGGAACACCATACACACGGACGTCAACGCCTGGGTTTTCCTGTGCCATACGGCAGTACCAGTCGGCATTGGTGTTGGATGCGGCAGCACCAATTCGTCCACGCTGCGCACGGTGCCAGTCAACCAGTATACGAACGTCCAGTTCCGGGCGCTGGCGTTTAGCTTCATAGACCGCGCTTAAAATCGCGCGTCCACCTTCATCCTGTTCGAGATAAAGCGCCACAATGCAAATACGTTGCGTGGCACTCGCAATCTTTTCCAGAAGCGTCTCCCTGAAATGGGCGGGAGCATAAAAGAACTCGACATCATCAACTGACTGAGAAATCTTCGGTAGTTGAGCAAGGTGTTGTTGATGTTTATTACGCTTAAATTTTGACAACATCACAGTGCGTATCTTCTCTGTTCATTGAAGGGTCATCTGGCATCTGCAGACAACATAAGCGGACAATGATACCACCAGAACTGACGAAAGTGGTCAACATTTCCAGTACCTTACTCTTGAGCAGACGTCGATGCCAGGCGGAGCGAGAGGGCGACAATTCCCTCATCCAGCTGAATATCTACGTCGAATCCGAGTTTACGCGCCAGGGTAATCATGCCGCGGTTATTCGGCATAGTAATGCCATTCAGGCAGAGCAAACCGTGATCTCGGGTATAGCCAATCAGTTTTTCCAGCAAACGCCGACCGAGACCAAGGCCTTTCAGATCGGAGCGGACCAGCACGGCAAACTCGGCATCCACGTTGTCAGGATCGGAAATTGCCCGCGTGACACCCAGGATCTCATCGCCTTCATCACGATGGCGAACGGCAACAAACGCCATTTCCCGATCGTAGTCGATCTGGGTCATATTGGCTAAATCTTCATGGGTAAATTCGCTGATTTCGCTAAAGTAGCGATAGTACAAATCTTCTTTCGTCACCTGAGCGATAAAGGCTCGCAGCTGCGGTTCATCCTCGGGCAGGATCGGGCGAAACAGCACCTGCTCGCCATTTTTCATCTCCACCCACTCTTCCAGTTGCAAGGGGTATGGGCGAATGGCCAGTCTGCTTTCGCGATCACCTGTAAAGGGCGCAATATCCAATGTGACATCCAGGGCGATAAATTCATTGCCCGACGCCAGCAGCGGATGAATATCCAGCCGCTGAATCTCAGCACAATCGACGATCAGGTTAGAGACCTGGACCAGAAACTGGCTCAGCCCGATAATATCTAAAGGCTGGAGCGCGCTGCGACCACGGATCTTTTTGCTCTTAATGGCCTGAATCACCAGATAGCGAGCCAGATTCATGTTCAGCGGCGGCAGGGCAACCACGGCCTGTTCTGCCGGTCGCCACTCAACACCGCCTTCACCCAGCATAATCAACGGGCCAAAAACCGGATCGTGTTCAACCACGACTCGTAATTCCTGCGCTCCGGCGCGATTCGCCATACTCTGCACCAGAAGCCCGTGAACTCGCGCCTGCGGCCAGGCCATTTTTACGCGGTCAAAAATCGCCTCGGCGGCCTGCTGAACTTCTGCGGCTGTGCGCAGATAAAGCATCACCCCCTGCACATCCGACTTATGCGGAATATCCGGCGAACGAAGTTTTAACGCCACCGGATAACCAATCTGCTCGGCAATATGCACCGCCTCGGCGCTGTCGCTCGCAATCCAGGTGGGTAAAGTCTGCATACCATAGGCATCCAGAATGGGTCGTACTTCATGGGTATCCAGAGAAGACGCACCGTCCTCAATGGCCTGGCGTAACAGGTTGTGCGCTTCGGTCGCATTGGCGGCCAGATTGCCGGGCAATGCGGGCGTTTCACGCAGTTGCTTTTGGTTGCGGCGGTACTCCACCATATGCATAAACGCAGTAATAGTGCCTTCCGGCGTGCGGTAGGTGGGCAGTCCTGCCTCGCTGAACAAACGCCGCGCTTCCTGAGAGGAGTATTCTCCGCACCAGTTGGTTAACAGCGTGACATATTTGCCACGTGGATGGTTTTTGACGGCATCAATCAGCGCGCGTGCGCTTTGGCTACCGGGGGCGACGGCGCTGGGGGAATGAATCACCATCAGCGCGTCAAAATCCTGGCTATCCAGCAACAGGGAGATCGCGTTGATATAGCGCTCGCTACTGGCGTCATCCCGCAGATCCAGCGGGTTTCCCGGCGTGACGCTGGCAGGCAGTGCTTCTTTAAGCCGCTGAATCGTCTCATCGCTCAGGGTGGCGAGTTTCCCGTTACGCAACCACAGCTCATCGAGGGCGAGCGCTGCGGGGGCTGCACCGTTACTTAAAATCATCAGCCTTTCGCCACGCAGCGGGCGCATATGGCTCAGGGTTTCTACGGCCGAGAAAAGCTCGTGCGTATCCTGCACGCGCAGCAAACCAGCGCGCTGAATGGCCGCATCCCAGGCCGGGTCCATGCCTGAGTGAGAGTGCAATAATTTCTGCGCTGCGGGACTACGGCCACTTTTGATCACCAGAATCGGTTTATTACGTGATGCGCTACGCGCAGCAGAAACAAAACGTCGGGCATCAGTTAAGTGCTCCAGATAGAGAAGTATCGCGCTGGTTTTACTGTCGCGCGCCAGGAAATCGAGCAGCTCGTCGACATCAATATCCAGGCTATCGCCCAGCGCGATGAAATACGAAAAGCCCATTTCACGCTGCTGCGCCCAGTCAAGAATAGTGTTGGACACGGCGGCAGACTGAGAGATAAACGCCAGTTTGCCTTTTCGAATCGGCACAGGAGAAAAGCTGGCATTCAGCCCCTGCCACGGCGCCAGCAATCCAAGACTATTAGGACCAAGCAAACGCATCTGGTACCGGCTCGCGCTGGCCAGCAGTTCGGCCTGCTGTTCTGGCGGCGAAGAGAGAATAATGCAGGTTTTACAACCTTTCTCACCCAGCGCGTCGAGCAGAGCGAGATTGCGTTTGGCGTGCGTACAGAGGATGGCAAGATCGGGGACAAACGGCAGGCTCTGTATGTCCGGCCAGGCGAGGACGCCCTGAACGGCTTTATAAGCGGGAGTGACAGGCATGACAGGGCCATTAAAGCCCCCGGCCAGCAGGTTGCGCATCATTAAATATCCGGCGCGATCGGGCTTCATCGAGGCTCCGATCACGGCGATGGATTTAGGGCGGAGTAGCGCTTCTAGCCCTCGCTGGCTCATACAAGTCTCCTGTTAACGCGAGTGACCTGATGATTTTAAACGCTTTCCGGCTCTTCTGCTGTGATGCTGGCCTGATGTGTGGGTTTTCCTGCCAGGTAACGCTCGCGGAAACAGGAAAAATGGCGGCCCAGGGCGCTGGCGGCCTCGGTGTCATTCGCCAGATCTAACAGGGCGATAGCCACCTCCGCCGTACAATATTGTCCCTCGGCATGGGCTTCACGCAGGCGATAGGCTGACACGCGGGAGAGATCGACGGAGATCACCGGCAGTGCATCCAGATACGGGCTTTTGCGGAACATTTTTCGCGCTTCGGTCCAGGTACCGTCCAGCATAATAAACAGCGGCGGTTTGCCGGTGGGCGGCGCGGCGATCACCTTGCGGCTTTCACCGGCATAGGAGGCGGGAAACACCACCATGGGTTGATAATCGGGACTGGCGACCAGATCGAGCAGTGCCTGCGGCGGCTCGGTGCGGGACCACTGAAATGCGGCCGTATTCGGCAGAATATCGGCGATTAACCGTCCGGTATTGCTGGGTTTCATCGGCTCGGTGTCAAACATCACCAGGCAGAAACGGCTCTGTGCGTGGCTCGCAGCCAGCGTCTCACACAGACACTGTTTTAGCGGCAACAGGCAGCGCTGGCAGCGACGAATGCGGTTGCCTCGGGCAAGAAAAGGGCGGGTCGCACGCGCCAGGCGTTCGGCGCGCAATTGAAGTACGGCGTTATCAGTCATGGAAGAGGCGCAGAAAAAACGCCATTCTCGCAGAGGGAACAGCGGGGCACAAGCAGTGCCCCGTGATTGTCAGAGCGTTTCGTTCAGCCAGCTTTCGAAAGGTGCCTTTGGTACGGCACCGTTGAGCATATCCACGACTTCACCCTTTTTGAAAATCATGATGGTGGGAATGCTGCGAATACGGAATCGCGCACTCAGCTCGCGTTCCGCTTCTGTATTGACCTTCACAAAGCGCATTTTACCGCTGCGCTCTTCGGCGACATCTTCAAAAATCGGCGCAAAGTTACGGCATGGGCCGCACCAGGGTGCCCAGAAGTCCACGACTACCGGCAGATCGTCTTTCAGTAATTTATCGAGGGTTTCACCGGTTGCGTTAATCACGTCGCCATCGAAAAGCTCATGACCGCAACGCCCGCATTTCGCTCCATCATCAATTCGGTCATCCGGAATGCGATTGAGAGCCTGGCAGTTGGCACATACGGTATTCATAACTAACCTCTGATAGAGCAGTGGGACAAAGCGGCAAAGTGCCGATAATGTTTCTGATATGTTACATATTATCATTGAGCTTGTTTGAAACGACAATGCGTTTTATTCAATGGGAACAATAGTCACAGGCTTTTGTATGAAATAATGGCTATGCGCTGACACATCGGGTAATCTGCGCGCTTCGCGCAGCGCTGGTGGAGAAAAGCATGAACGACGAACTGAAGAATAAAAGCGGCAAGGTCAAAGTGATGTATGTCCGCAGTGATGATGATTCTGACAAACGCACCCAAAATCCGCGTACCGGAAAGGGTGGGGGCCGTCCGGGACCATCTCGTGCAGACGGTGGCCGTCGCCCCGCCCGCGATGACAGAAATAACCGCGGTGATGACCGCAAACGTGATGACCGTAAGCTTGACGATCGCCGTCGCGATGACCGTCCACGCGATGATTTCCCTCGTGATGCATCCCCATGGCGCACCGTTTCCCGTGCACCGGGTGAAGAAGCGCCGGCAAAAGCCGATCACGGCGGAATCAGTGGTAAGAGCTTTATCGATCCGGAAGTCCTGCGCCGTCAACGCGCAGAAGAGACCCGAGTCTATGGCGAAAACGCCTGTCAGGCCCTGTTCCAGAGCCGTCCTGAATGCATCGTTCGCGCCTGGTTTATCCAGAGCGTCACGCCGCGTTTCAAAGAGGCCCTGCGCTGGATGGCTGCAAACCGCAAAGCCTACCATGTGGTAGATGACGCGGAGCTGACCAAAGCATCCGGTACTGAGCATCACGGCGGCGTCTGCTTCCTGATCAAAAAACGTAACGGCACTACTGTACAGCAATGGGTCAGCCAGGCTGATGCCGATGACTGCGTACTGGCACTGGAAGATGTGGGCAACCCGCACAACCTGGGGGCGATGATGCGTAGCTGCGCCCATTTCGGCGTGAAAGGTGTGTTGTTGCAGGATGCGGCGATTGTCGAATCCGGTGCCGCGATTCGTACAGCCGAAGGCGGTGCGGAACATGTGCAGCCGATTACTGGCGAAAGCGTTCTGGATGCCATCGAAGAGTTCCGCCAGGCGGGTTACTCCATCGTGACCACCTCCAGCCATAAAGGTACGCCGCTGTTCAAAGCGACGCTGCCGCGCAAAATGGTATTGGTACTGGGTCAGGAACGTGATGGTCTGTCCGATGCCGCGCTCTCTACTGCCGACCTGAGCGTCTCAATCGACGGAACAGGTAAAGTAGAAAGCCTCAACGTTTCCGTTGCAACCGGCGTCCTGCTGGCTGAATGGTGGCGTCAGAACAAAGCATAATATTGCGTTGTCTACAATTATGCCCGGTGATAGCCGGGCATAATTATTTTTATCCCTTCCGAAAAATCACTCGCTTTCAGCCGGTAACACGGGCATCCAGTCGATTGGCGCTTCATTGCGTTTTTTCAGCCATTCATTGGTCAGAACAAAGTGGTTACAGCCAAAAAATCCGCGGTGAGCCGACAGTGGAGAGGGATGCGGCGCTTTCAGAACATGATGACGCTGGGCATCGATAATTGCCCCTTTCTTCTGCGCATGTGCGCCCCACAGTAAAAACACCACGCCTTCACAATGTTCATTGATAAGGCTGATGACTTTATCCGTAAAGGTTTCCCAGCCAAGACTGGCGTGGGAGTGAGCCTGTCCCGCGCGAACCGTTAACACGGTATTGAGCAGCAGTACGCCCTGACGCGCCCAGCTTTCAAGATAACCGTGCGCCGGACGGGTAAAGCCTGGCATCGATCCTTCCAGCTCTTTATACATATTCAGCAGGGAAGGGGGTGTTGCGATCCCAGGACGAACCGAAAACGCCAGACCGTGCGCCTGTCCAGGGCCGTGGTAGGGATCCTGACCCAGAATGACCACTTTCACATCATTCAGTTCGGTGTAACGAAAGGCGTTAAACACATCCTTCTGGGGAGGATAGATCGTTTGACCGGATTGCCGCTCCTGCGCGACGGTACTGAGCGTATTCACAAAATAAGGTTGTTGCTTTTCATCTGCCAGCACGTCATGCCATGTCAAAGGGGTCGTCATCATGCTCTCCTGCATATCTCAATTGCGCCTAGCTTAACCTTTTCAGGGAAGGGAGCAAAATTCCGCGCGACATTTACGGCTAAGTCTTTCAATTTAATTTGAAATACTCAAATCAGGGCAGAAAGCTGGCTCTGTAAAATTGATCTGAAACAACAAAATCAAACCACACTATTTGTGTGGTTGCGGTTTTTGTTGATTTAAATCAAAGAATCATGGGGTGCCGGCTGATATATATACACTCAAGCAACAATGGTTTTACCAATTGGCCGCGAGAGGCCGACATTCATTAATTAATGTAGCCCTGGAGGCATGACATGATTACAGGTATCCAAATTACTAAAGCTGCTAACGACGACCTGCTCAACTCTTTCTGGCTGCTGGACAGCGAAAAAGGCGAAGCACGTTGTGTGGTTGCGAAAGCCGGTTTTGCTGAAGACGAAATCGTTCCGGTCAACAAACTGGGTGAAATCGAATACCGCGAAATCCCAATGGACATCCAGCCGGAAGTTCGCGTGGAAGGCGGTCAGCACCTGAACGTTAACGTTCTGCGTCGTGAAACCCTGGAAGATGCGGTTAAGAACCCAGAAAAATACCCGCAGCTGACTATCCGTGTTTCTGGCTACGCGGTACGCTTCAACTCTCTCACCCCAGAACAACAGCGTGACGTTATCGCGCGTACCTTTACTGAAAGCCTGTAAGGCTTGAGGTTTTGGGGGAATAAAAAAGCCGGGTGATTAACCCGGCTTTTTTTTACTCTTCGTTCTGCGATGTTGGCGGCGTACCGCTTGGCTTACGGCGCTTACCAATGTTTTTGGCATCGCGATGGCGGTTCTTCACGCGAGGCTTCTCTTTCGCCTGCTCTTTTTTCTTCTCTTCGCGTTTCGCGAGCACTTTCTTGGACGGTTTGCCCGTCATCTTCTCGCTCGGTGGGCGCGTGGTTGGACGCAGTTCATCAATGACGCGAGCTTTCAATGGCTCTTCGATATAACGGCCAACTTTCAGGAGCAGCATGTAGTCGTGTGCTTCTACCAGCGAGATAGCGATCCCTTTACGACCCGCACGGCCGGTACGACCGATACGGTGCAGGTAGGTGTCACCGGTACGCGGCATGTCGAAGTTAATGACATGGCTGACATCAGGAATATCGATACCGCGCGCTGCGACGTCGGTGGCAACCAGCACATTGACGCGACCTTCAGTCAGACGCTTAATCCCCTCGGTACGCTTCGCCTGAGGCATATCGCCTTCAAGATAGCAGTTATCGATACCGGCTGAACGCAGCATGTTCGCCAGCTCGTGCACACGCTCGCGTTTACGCACAAACACGATGGTACGGGTGGTATCATCTTGTTTCAGCAGATGTTTCAGCAACTCGACTTTGTGCTCAAGGTTATCGGCACGGTAATACCACTGGTGGATCTTTTTGCGCTCGCGCGTGGATGGCGTCGCAGACACTTCCGCTGGTTCGTTGAGCAGACGCTCAGCGAAGTCTTTAATTGCGTCACCTTCCAGGGTGGCGGAGAACAGCATCGTCTGTTTGCGCCAGCGCGTTTCGCCCGCAATGTGTTCGATGTCCTGCGCAAAACCGAGTTCCAGCATGCGGTCAGCTTCATCAAGGATCAGCGTTTCCACCGCACGGCAGTCAAAGTTTTCTTCTTTGATGTACTGCATCAGGCGTCCGGTTGTCGCCACCACAATATCCTGGTTCTCACTGAACACTTCGGCGTGGTTCATATAGGCAACACCGCCGGTGATGGTGGCGATATCCAGATGCGTATTCGCGGCCAGTTCACGCGCATGTTCTGCCACCTGCACGGCCAGTTCACGTGTTGGGGTCAGGATAAGAATGCGCGGTGGGCCAGATTTCTTGCGAGGGAAATCGATCAGATGCTGCAAGACGGGCAGCAGGTATGCCGCCGTTTTACCGGTGCCTGTCGGCGCAGAACCGAGTACATCACGGCCTTCTAACGCAGGCGGAATAGCAGCCGCCTGGATGGCAGTTGGGCGTGTGAAGCCTTTATTCTGGAGAGCTTCCAGCAGGCACTCATCGAGTTCAAGTTCGGAAAAAGTCGTTACAGTCATGTTCTACCTCTGTGTGGGGCGCTGATTATAGACGTTATGGCTGCAATCTTCATCTGTTTGTGGATATCCCTTTTCCACCACTTCGCTTTCCCCTATGCTAATCCGGTTTTATTTAAGAAGGTTGCTTTGACATGTCTCAACCCAAAGCGCAGCTGCGCCGCGATGGTTTTACGTTTAAACAGTTCTTTGTAGCCCACGATCGCTGTGCGATGAAAGTCGGCACTGACGGTATATTACTGGGAGCGTGGGCACCCGTCGCGAAGGTTAAGCGAATTCTGGATATTGGTAGTGGAAGTGGATTACTGGCGCTGATGCTGGCGCAACGCACGGAGCAGCACGTCACCATCAATGCCGTTGAACTCGATGCGCAGGCCGCCAGTCAGGCCAGCGACAATGCCGCCGAATCGCCGTGGGCGTCTCGCGTTCAGGTGGAATGCGCCGATATCCTCACGTGGGCGCCGGAGCAAACGGCGCGCTACGATCTGATAGTCAGCAACCCGCCTTACTTTGAGCCTGGCGTCGAATGCGCGACGCCGGAACGCGATCAGGCGCGATACACCGGTTCGCTGGATCATACCGCCCTGTTAATGGCGGCGGCGAATTTAATCTCAGAAGAGGGATTTTTCTGCGTTGTTCTGCCCGAAAGTACCGGTAACGCGTTTATCAAAAAAGCGCTCGATATCGGCTGGTATTTACGCCTGCGAACGGATATCGCCGACAACGAAGCAAGACTCCCGCACCGCGTTTTATTAGCACTCTCCCCAAAAGAGGGTGAGTGCTTTAGCGACAGGATGGTGATTCGCGGGCCAGATCAGCGTTATTCCGAAGCCTACACGGCACTGACTCAGGCATTTTATCTGTTTATGTGAATGAGAGGGGACAGCACCGACGGACCAGACTCCGCCAGTTGATCGGGGTAGTCCAGCGTGTAATGCAGGCCCCGACTCTCTTTGCGCATCATCGCACAGCGGACAATCAGCTCCGCCACCTGGACCAGATTGCGCAGCTCCAGCAGATTGTTAGACACGCGGAAATTGGCGTAATACTCGTCAATTTCCTGCTGCAGCATCGTAATCCGGCGTAGGGCGCGCTCCAGACGTTTGGTGGTGCGCACAATCCCGACGTAATCCCACATAAAGAGCCGCAGTTCATGCCAGTTGTGCTGGATGACCACCAGTTCATCCGGATTATCCACCCGGCTTTCATCCCAGGCAGGCAGGTGTGCCACCTCACGGGCGTAGGGCATCCGTTTGATGATATCTTCTGCGGCAGACCAGCCGTAAACCAGGCACTCCAGCAGCGAGTTTGACGCCATACGGTTCGCACCGTGAAGCCCGGTATAACTCACCTCACCGATGGCATACAGCCCATCCACATCCGTATGGCCATGATCGTCCACCATCACGCCGCCGCAGGTATAGTGCGCCGCAGGGACGATTGGCACCGGCTCTTTGGTGAGATCAATCCCAAGCCCCAGCAATTTTTCATAGATAGTCGGGAAGTGCTGGCGCACAAAATCGGCGGGTTTGTGGCTGATGTCGAGATACATACAGTCGACGCCGAGACGTTTCATTTCGTGGTCAATGGCGCGAGCGACGATATCGCGCGGGGCCAGTTCACCACGCGGGTCAAAGTCTGGCATAAAGCGCGTGCCGTCGGGGCGCTTGAGATGCGCGCCTTCACCACGCAGGGCTTCGGTAAGCAGGAAATTACGCGCCTGCGGATGGAACAGGGCGGTTGGGTGGAACTGGTTAAACTCCAGATTGGCGACGCGACAACCTGCACGCCACGCCATGGCGATCCCGTCTCCTGAAGAGATATCCGGATTTGTCGTGTACTGATACACCTTCGATGCGCCACCTGTTGCCAGCACCACCGATTTAGCCTGACAGGTCTCAACCGTCTCTTTATTTCGGTTCCAGACCCACGCTCCCACAACGCGTCGCGTGCCCGGCAGACCAATTTTATCGGAGATAATCAGGTCCACCGCATTGCTGCGTTCAAGTACCTGAATATTGGGGTGATTCCGTGCCTGAGCGACTAAAGTGGTTTCGACCTCTTTGCCCGTTGCATCTGCTGCGTGCAGGATGCGGCGGTGGCTATGCCCGCCTTCACGGGTGAGGTGATACCCCTCTTCGCCATTCGGCTGAACGTGCGTGTCGAACAAAACGCCTTGATCGATAAGCCATTGCACACAGTGACGGGCGTTGCTGGCCACAAATTCTGCGGCGTGTTCATCGACAATGCCTGCGCCAGCGATAAGCGTGTCCTCCACGTGCGATGCAATGCTGTCCGTTTCATCAAATACCGCAGCAATACCGCCCTGAGCATAGAACGTCGAGCCTTCGCTCATCGGGCCTTTGCTCAGTACGATCACTTTCTGATGCGAGGCCAGTCGAAGCGCCAGAGAGAGCCCGGCAGCGCCGCTGCCAATAATCAGTACATCACAATGCAGTTCTGGAGTTGTGTTCATGATGTTTGTTTAATTTACTAAACAGTGTTTGGCCAGAATAGCACCCGAATGCGATGAATCGCACGTTTTTTTTGAATGCTGTTGCGCAGCCTAAACTTAAACACAACCTCAAAAAAGGCGTAAAAGAACGAAAATATTTTGCGAAGCAGATCGTTAGCTTCAGATTATGTGGTGAAATAAACCCTGTGTTGCGGTACTCTTCTGGCAGCAAAAATACCATTTCTCATCAGAAATTGGGTACGTATCGTTAACAGACTTATAATGAGAGAAAATGAACAGTCTGCGACACGATGGACAAAAACAGACGCGTAACGGAACTTATTGATGAATAGACCCTCTAACCTCGTGCTTGCTCACATTGCAGTGTTTTTAGAGTGGCGTTTCGATAACGCGTGGAATTTAGGTTTGGGGAGACATTACCTCGGATGAGCGAGCAGTTAACGGACCAGGTCCTGGTTGAACGGGTCCAGAAGGGAGATCAGAAAGCCTTTAACTTACTGGTGGTTCGCTATCAGCATAAAGTGGCGAGTCTGGTATCCCGCTATGTACCGTCAGGAGATGTTCCTGATGTAGTGCAAGAGTCTTTCATAAAGGCCTATCGCGCGCTGGATTCTTTCCGGGGGGATAGTGCTTTTTACACCTGGCTGTATCGTATTGCAGTCAATACAGCAAAGAATTATCTGGTCGCTCAGGGCCGTCGTCCGCCTTCAACGGATGTGGACGCAATAGACGCTGAAAACTTCGAAAGCGGCGGCGCATTGAAAGAAATTTCGAACCCTGAGAACTTAATGTTGTCAGAAGAACTGAGACAAATCGTTTTTCGCACGATCGAGGCACTCCCGGAAGATTTACGCATGGCAATTACCTTGCGGGAGCTTGATGGACTTAGCTATGAAGAGATAGCGGCTATCATGGACTGTCCGGTCGGAACGGTTCGTTCGCGAATCTTCCGTGCGCGAGAAGCTATTGATAATAAAGTTCAACCGCTTATCAGGCGTTGACGATAGCGGGATACTGGAAAAGGTATTAGGCATGCAGAAAGAAAAACTTTCCGCTTTAATGGATGGTGAAACGCTGGACAGTGAGCTGCTTAACGAGCTCTCTCACTCTCCCGAGATGCAAAAGACCTGGGAGAGTTACCATCTCATCCGCGACTCTATGCGTGGTGATACGGGCGATGTTCTCCATTTCGATATCTCAGCACGCGTAATGGCGGCAATTGAGAACGAGCCTGTACATCAGACCACTCCGCTGATCCCTGAAGCTCAACCTGCGCCGCATCAATGGCAGAAGATGCCATTCTGGAAAAAAGTGCGCCCGTGGGCGAGCCAATTGACCCAAATGGGCGTAGCTGCATGCGTATCGCTTGCAGTTATCGTTGGCGTCCAGCACTATAACGGTCAATCAGAAGCTAACCAGCAGCCTGAAGCGCCAGTGTTCAATACACTGCCGATGATGGGTAAAGCAAGTCCGGTTAGCTTGGGTGTGCCATCTGCCGATGCCTCAGTCAGCCCGGGCCAGCAACAGCAGGTCCAGGAACAGCGTCGTCGCATTAATGCGATGCTGCAGGACTATGAGTTGCAGCGTCGTTTGCACTCTGAGCAGCTCCAGTTTGAGCAGGCACAGACCCAGCAGGCTGGTGTGCAAGTGCCAGGAAACCAAACTTTAGGAACGCAATCGCAGTAATGAAGCAACTTTGGTGCGCCATGTCCTTAGTGGCGGGTAGCCTGTTCTTCTCTACCAACGCCTCGGCTGATTTATCGTCCGGGGCGTTGTTGCAGCAGATGAATATGGCGAGCCAGTCACTCAACTACGAGTTGGCCTTTATCAGTATCAACAAGCAAGGTGTAGAGTCGTTACGCTACCGCCATGCCCGTCTTGATAACCAGCCGCTCGCCCAGCTTTTACAACTCGACGGCCCGCGCCGTGAGGTTGTACAGCGCGGTAATGAAATCAGCTACTTTGAGCCAGGCCTTGAGCCGTTTACGCTTAATGGCGATTACATTGTCGACTCGCTCCCGGCCCTCGTTTATACCGACTTCAAACGTCTGTCGCCTTACTACGATTTCATTTCCGTTGGCCGTACGCGCATTGCGGACCGGCTTTGTGAAGTGATTCGCGTAGTGGCAAGAGACGGCACACGCTATAGCTACATCGTGTGGATGGATGCGGAGAGCAAACTGCCGATGCGCGTCGATCTCCTCGATCGGGACGGCGAAACGCTGGAGCAGTTCCGCGTGATTTCCTTTACGGTGAATGGTCAGGTGGGTAACAGCATGCAGAATTTGGCGAAAGCGAGCCTTCCGCCGCTTCTGTCAGTGCCTGCGGGCGATACGGTGAATTTCAACTGGGTGCCAGCGTGGATCCCACAAGGTTTCAGCGAGATATCCAGTAGCCGTCGTCAGCTTCCGACCATTGAAACGCCGGTCGAGTCGCGTCTCTATTCTGACGGCTTGTTCAGCTTCTCGGTGAACATCAATCGTGCGTCTGCCAACAGCAGCGAGCAAATGCTTCGTACCGGACGCCGGACCGTGAGCACGACGCTGCGGGATAACGCCGAAATCACGATTGTGGGTGAACTGCCACCGCAGACGGCGAAACGCATTGCTGACAGCATTAAATTCAGGGCCGCACAATGATCAAAGAATGGGCCACCGTTGTCTCGTGGCAAAATGGCGTTGCGCTAGTGAGCTGTGACGTGAAAGCGTCATGCAACAGCTGCGCCTCGCGCGCTGGCTGCGGTAGCCGGGTGCTCAATAAGCTGGGGCCGCAAACCACGCACACCATCTCTGTGCCAAGTGCAGAACCGCTTGCTGTTGGGCAAAAGGTGGAACTGGGGATTGCTGAAGGCAGCCTGCTGGGGTCCGCCATGCTGGTGTATCTCTCCCCGCTGGTGGGTTTGTTTGTGGTCGCCGGAATTTTCCAGATGCTGTTTGGCACCGATCTCGCGGCGATGAGCGGCGGAGTGCTCGGCGGCGTGGGCGGTTTTATGCTGGCGCGCGGCTTTTCTCAAAAGCTTGCTGAGAAAGAAGCCTGGCAGCCCGTTATCCTCAGCGTGGGGCTTCCGCCAGACATGCTGCGTGTGGAAACGCTCTCTTCAGAAGCCCGATAATTCATCGGGCTTTATCTTTATTTACATCCCATAAAACAAAACGTCCTTCTCTGACGCTATGCTTGGCTTTAACAGCATTTCCTGGTGACGAAGATGTAGTGTAGAATGCTGCGTTTTCGCACTGAAAAACGTCAGGCTAAGAACAGCGGCCTCCAGGAATTCGTAAGGCATAATTATTTAACTATATGAAGAACATACGTAACTTTTCGATCATTGCTCACATTGACCACGGTAAGTCGACGCTTTCTGACCGTATTATCCAGATTTGCGGTGGCCTGTCTGATCGTGAAATGGAAGCCCAGGTACTGGACTCCATGGACCTGGAACGCGAACGTGGTATCACCATCAAAGCGCAGAGCGTAACGCTCGACTACAAAGCCCTTGATGGTGAAACATATCAACTGAATTTCATCGACACCCCAGGCCACGTTGACTTCTCTTATGAAGTTTCTCGTTCGCTGGCAGCCTGCGAAGGCGCGCTGCTGGTGGTTGATGCCGGGCAGGGCGTAGAAGCTCAGACCCTGGCCAACTGCTACACCGCGATGGAAATGGATCTCGAAGTGGTGCCGGTGCTTAACAAAATCGACCTGCCGGCTGCCGATCCAGAGCGCGTGGCGGAAGAGATTGAAGACATTGTCGGTATTGACGCCACAGACGCAGTGCGCTGCTCGGCGAAGACCGGTGTCGGTGTTCCTGATGTGCTGGAGCGTCTGGTGCGCGATATCCCGGCACCAGAAGGTGACGCAGATGCGCCGCTGCAGGCGCTGATCATCGACTCCTGGTTCGATAACTACCTTGGCGTGGTCTCGCTGGTGCGTATTAAAAACGGCACCATGCGTAAAGGCGACAAAATCAAAGTGATGAGCACCGGTCAGGTGTACAACGCTGACCGTCTGGGTATCTTCACACCGAAACAGGTTGATCGTACTGAACTGAAATGCGGCGAAGTTGGCTGGCTGGTTTGCGCCATCAAAGACATCCTGGGCGCGCCAGTGGGCGATACCCTGACTCAGGCACGTAATCCGGCTGATAAAGCGCTGCCAGGTTTCAAAAAAGTGAAGCCTCAGGTTTACGCAGGCCTGTTCCCGGTCAGCTCTGACGATTACGAAAACTTCCGTGATGCGCTCGGCAAGCTGAGCCTGAACGATGCTTCCCTGTTCTATGAACCAGAAAGCTCTACCGCGCTGGGCTTCGGCTTCCGCTGTGGCTTCCTGGGTCTGCTGCACATGGAGATCATTCAGGAGCGTCTTGAGCGTGAATACGATCTGGATCTGATCACCACGGCACCGACCGTAGTGTATGAAGTCCAGACCACCAACAAAGACGTTATCTACGTCGACAGCCCGTCTAAGCTGCCGCCGCTGAACAATATCGAAGAGCTACGTGAGCCGATCGCGGAATGTCACATGCTGCTGCCGCAGGAGTTCCTTGGCAACGTCATTACGCTTTGTATCGAGAAGCGTGGCGTGCAGACCAACATGGTTTACCACGGTAACCAGGTGGCGCTGACCTATGAAATCCCGATGGCGGAAGTGGTGCTCGACTTCTTCGACCGTCTGAAGTCTACCTCTCGCGGCTATGCGTCGCTGGACTACAACTTTAAACGTTTCCAGGCGTCCAACATGGTGCGTGTGGATGTGCTGATCAACGGCGAGCGTGTTGATGCGCTGGCGCTGATCACCCACAACGATAACGCGCCGTACCGTGGCCGCGAACTGGTCGAGAAAATGAAAGAGCTGATCCCGCGTCAGCAATTTGATATCGCGATTCAGGCCGCCATCGGCAACCACATCATTGCCCGCTCTACGGTGAAACAGCTGCGTAAAAACGTCCTGGCGAAATGCTACGGCGGCGACGTAAGCCGTAAGAAGAAACTGTTGCAGAAACAGAAAGATGGTAAAAAACGTATGAAGCAGGTCGGTAACGTTGAGCTGCCGCAGGAAGCGTTCCTTGCCATTCTGCACGTGGGTAAAGACGGAAAATAATCCTTAAGGAGTTGGCATGGCGAACATGTTTGCCCTGATCCTGGTCATAGCGACCCTGGTGACGGGGCTGTTGTGGTGTCTGGATAAGTTTATCTTCGCCCCGAAACGTCGCGAACGTCAGTCTATTACGGGTGAACAGCTGGATGCGAAAACCATGAAGAAAGTCAGCCCGAAACCGGGCTGGCTGGAAACAGGGGCTTCCGTATTCCCGGTTCTGGCGATTGTTCTGGTGGTGCGTTCGTTTATTTACGAACCTTTCCAGATCCCGTCCGGTTCGATGATGCCTACGCTGCTGATTGGCGATTTTATTCTGGTAGAGAAATATGCCTACGGCATTAAAGATCCTATCTATCAGAAAACGTTAATCGAAACCGGTCATCCAAAACGCGGTGACATTGTGGTCTTCAAATACCCTGAAGATCCGCGTCTGGATTACATCAAGCGTGCCGTTGGCTTGCCAGGCGATAAAGTGAGTTACGATCCTGTCGCGAAAGAAGTGACCGTTCAGCCGGGCTGTAGCTCCGGTACGGCGTGTGAGAACGCGCTGCCGATCACCTATTCGAACGTGGAGCCGAGCGACTTTGTGCAGACCTTTGCCCGTCGTAACGGCGGCGAAGCGACCAGCGGTTTCTTCCAGATGCCGAAAGGCGAAACCAAAGAGAACGGGATTCGTCTGGTTGAGCGTAAAGAGACCCTGGGTGACGTGACGCATCGCATTTTGACGGTTCCGATCGCGCAGGATCAGCTGGGTATGTACTACCAGCAGCCAGGCCAGCAGCTCGCCACCTGGATCGTTCCGCCAGGGCATTACTTCATGATGGGTGATAACCGCGACAACTCTGCGGACAGCCGTTACTGGGGCTTTGTTCCGGAAGCGAATCTGGTCGGTAAAGCGACCGCGATCTGGATGAGCTTCGAAAAACAGGAAGGGGAGTGGCCGACCGGCGTTCGTCTGAATCGCATTGGCGGAATCCATTAATTCCTGATAATTGCACACGTAACCCTCTTAAATGAGGGTTACGTGAATTATTTAAGAGATAATCTCTCCTGGCTAACGACATACCCTGTCGTTGCGTATAGAATATTCCCCCGAAGTTTAAGGTTGGCGCTGACTCAGTGCCACGGCACACGAAACCGCGTTGGTCTTATCAGGTCGGTTTCGTGTGCTGCATTTTTGACGCATTCATTTACTGGTATCGCATGAACCCCATCGTAATTAATCGGCTTCAACGGAAGCTGGGCTACACTTTTCAGCATCAGGAGTTGTTGCAACAGGCATTAACCCACCGCAGTGCCAGCAGCAAACACAATGAGCGCCTCGAGTTTTTAGGCGACTCCATTTTGAGTTACGTGATCGCAAATGCGCTTTATCACCGTTTCCCTCGTGTGGATGAAGGTGATATGAGCCGTATGCGCGCTACGCTGGTGCGCGGCAACACGCTTGCCGAGATTGCACGCGAGTTTGAACTGGGCGAATGCCTGCGACTTGGGCCGGGTGAACTGAAAAGCGGTGGTTTTCGCCGTGAATCAATTCTCGCGGATACTGTCGAAGCATTAATCGGTGGTGTTTTCCTCGACAGCGATATTCAGACGGTAGAGCAACTCATTCTGAACTGGTATCAAACGCGTCTGGACGAAATAAGCCCGGGCGATAAACAAAAAAATCCTAAGACTCGTTTGCAGGAATATCTGCAGGGTCGCCACCTTCCGCTGCCATCTTATCTGGTGGTGCAGGTGCGCGGCGAAGCACACGATCAGGAATTTACCATCCATTGCCAGGTTAGCGGCCTGAGTGAACCGGTGGTTGGCACAGGTTCTAGCCGTCGCAAGGCGGAACAGGCTGCCGCCGAACAGGCGTTAAAAATGCTGGAGCTGGAATGAGCGAAGAAAAGAGTTACTGCGGTTTTGTTGCCATTGTCGGACGTCCTAACGTCGGCAAATCAACCCTGCTGAATAATCTGCTTGGGCAGAAAATATCCATTACATCCCGTAAGGCGCAAACCACGCGTCACCGTATCGTCGGCATCCACACGGAAGGCGCGTATCAGGCGATTTACGTCGATACCCCAGGCCTGCATATGGAAGAGAAGCGTGCCATCAACCGCCTGATGAACAAAGCGGCGAGCAGCTCTATCGGTGATGTTGAACTGATCATCTTCGTGGTGGAAGGCACCCGCTGGACGCCAGACGATGAGATGGTTCTGAACAAACTGCGCGATGGCAAATCGCCAGTGATTCTTGCGGTCAACAAAGTTGATAACGTGCAGGAAAAAGCCGATTTGCTGCCGCACCTGCAGTTCCTGGCAAGCCAGATGAATTTCCTCGACATCGTTCCCCTGTCTGCGGAAACGGGCATGAACGTCGATACCATCGCCGGTATCGTGCGTAAACATCTGCCGGAGGCGATCCATCACTTCCCGGAAGATTACATCACCGACCGTTCCCAGCGCTTTATGGCCTCTGAAATCATCCGTGAAAAACTGATGCGTTTCCTCGGTGCCGAACTGCCGTACTCCGTTACCGTGGAAATCGAACGTTTCCAGACTAACGAGCGTGGCGGGTACGACATCAACGGGCTGATCCTCGTTGAGCGAGAAGGGCAGAAGAAGATGGTGATTGGCAACAAAGGCGCCAAAATCAAAACCATCGGCATCGAAGCGCGTAAAGACATGCAGGAGATGTTTGAAGCACCAGTTCACCTGGAGCTGTGGGTGAAGGTGAAATCAGGCTGGGCTGATGACGAGCGCGCCCTGCGTAGTCTCGGTTACGGCGACGACGTCTAAGACAAAACATCGTGGATGGATGGCAGCGAGCCTTTGTCCTTCACAGCCGTCCGTGGAGCGAAACCAGCCTGATGCTGGACGTCTTCACGGAAGAATCGGGTCGCGTGCGCCTGGTTGCAAAAGGCGCACGTTCCAAACGCTCTAACCTGAAGGGGGCGTTACAACCCTTCACCCCGCTGTTGGTTCGCTTTGGCGGACGCGGCGAAGTCAAAACCCTGCGCAGTGCCGAAGCCGTCTCCCTGGCGCTTCCTCTGTCAGGCATCACGCTCTATAGCGGTTTGTACGTCAACGAACTCATCTCACGCGTCCTTGAACACGAAACACGCTTCTCCGAACTCTTTTTCGACTACCTGCACTGTATCCAGGCGCTGGCTGGCGCAACAGGCACGCCCGAACCCGCACTACGCCGGTTTGAGCTGGCGCTGCTTGGCCACCTCGGTTACGGCGTTGATTTTTTGCATTGCGCGGGAAGCGGCGAATCCGTAGAGGACGCCATGACCTATCGCTATCGCGAAGAGAAGGGGTTTATTGCCAGCGTGGTGATCGACAACACGACGTTCACCGGGCGGCACCTCAGGGCGCTCTATGAGCGAGAATTTCCTGACCAGGATACCTTACGCGCGGCAAAACGCTTTACCCGAATTGCCCTCAAGCCGTATCTTGGAGGCAAGCCCTTAAAGAGCCGCGAATTATTCAGGCAGTTTGTGCCAAAGCGTTAATGAACAATGAGAAAACCGAGGATTGTCATGGCTGAATTACTGTTAGGCGTCAACATCGATCACATCGCCACGCTGCGTAATGCGCGCGGTACTGCTTATCCTGATCCGGTTCAGGCGGCATTTATCGCCGAGCAGGCTGGCGCCGACGGCATTACCGTTCACCTGCGTGAAGACCGCCGCCACATCACCGATCGTGACGTACGCATCCTGCGCCAGACGCTGGACACACGCATGAATCTGGAGATGGCGGTTACGGAAGAGATGCTGGCGATCGCCTGTGAAACCCAGCCGCATTTCTGCTGCCTGGTGCCGGAAAAACGTCAGGAAGTGACCACCGAAGGCGGGCTGGATGTCGCCGGTCAGCGTGACAAAATGCAGGATGCCTGCAAACGCCTCGCCGATGCCGGTATCCTGGTTTCCCTGTTTATCGATGCGGATGTTGAACAGATCAAGGCCGCTGCGGAAGTCGGTGCGCCGTACATCGAAATTCATACCGGTTGCTATGCGGATGCCAAAGACGAAGCCACCCAGGCCAAAGAACTGGATCGCATTGCCAACGCAGCCCGCTATGCCGCGAGCCTGGGTCTGAAAGTCAACGCCGGTCACGGCCTGACATATCATAACGTCAAGGCGATCGCTCAGATCCCGGAAATGCACGAGCTGAATATCGGCCACGCGATTATCGGTCGCGCGGTGATGAGCGGTCTGAAAGAGGCCGTTGCCGAGATGAAACGTCTGATGCTGGAAGCGCGTCAGTAATGGCGATTCTGGGCTTAGGCACGGACATCGTTGAGATTGCACGTATCGAAGCGGTGATCGCCCGCAGTGGCGATCGCCTGGCAAAACGGGTGCTCAGCGATAACGAATGGGCCATTTGGGAAGCGCACCAGCAGCCGGTGCGCTTTCTGGCGAAGCGCTTTGCGGTAAAAGAAGCCGCGGCAAAAGCCTTCGGGACCGGGATTCGTAACGGGCTGGCGTTTAATCAGTTCGAAGTGTTTAACGATGAGCTGGGCAAACCCCGTCTGCGGTTATGGGGCGAGGCGCAAAAGCTTGCAGAAAGACTCGGTGTGAACCATATGCACGTTACGCTGGCGGATGAACGTCATTACGCCTGCGCCACGGTGATCATCGAAAGCTAGAGTTTGTCAGCGTGATGCAGCTGCACGAACTTATCCCACAGCTGCTCTTCTGATTCGGCATGGACCGGATCTTTGAGAATGGTGTTGGGGATCGGGCACACTTTCTGACAGGTCGGCGTTTCGTAATGGCCGATGCACTCGGTGCAGCGCTCGCTGTTAATCTCATAAATGCTATCACCCATTGAAATGGCCTCGTTAGGGCATTCGGGTTCGCACATATCGCAATTGATGCATTTTTTGGTGATTAACAGCGCCATCAGGAAAATCTCAGAAACATCACAAACAGGGCGGGCATTATACGCTCATTCCCTGCTCAAACCAGTTTTTTTACCAGCTCTTCGCTGTGACGAATGCGTCCCGGCGCATGTTCCAGATCCTGCTGTACCAGTGCCACAAAGAGCAGATCCGTCAGCATCATCTGCGCGCTGGTAGAGGAAATCGCCGCGCTGCGGGTGGCCTGTTCTTCGGCAATGGTGTACAAGCAGCGCGTGGCCCGCTGCTGCAGGGCATTCGGGTTAAAACCGGTAATCGCCAGGATTTTACCCCCGACGCGCAGCGTTTCATCAGACGCCAGATTGATCTCCCGACGTTCTCCGGAATAGGAGATGGCTAACAGCAAATCATTCGGGTCCATCGCCTGCACGGTAGACAGCAGGGCGTGCATGTCCTGTTCAACCACGGCGTTATAGCCGATCTTAGTCAGTTTCCAGCCAAAATTACGCGCCACCAGCCCCGACGCGCCAATGCCGGTCAGGATAATTCGCCGCGCCGCGCGCAGCATCGCCACGCTCTCTAGCAGTTTCTCTTCGCTGTTCACGTCAAGCGTAGCGTGCATCGCCGTTACGTTCTCTTTGATCAGCTTTTCACCGACCAGACGCATCGGATCGTCGCCGCGAATCTGATTGTGCAACGGCATGGATTGCGGATTTGGATTGTTGACCAGCGCTTCGCTGATCGCCAGTTTTAGTGCCGGAAAACCTTTAAAACCAATCTTTTGCGCGAATTTCACCACGCTGGACTGGCTCACGCCCGCTTCACTTGCCAGCTGCTGAGAACTGAGATGACGCGCATGATCGGGCTGGGAAAGCAGGAAATCCGCGAGTTTTTTATCGCTCTGGGCAAAGCCCGCGTACCGCTGGCGAATACGAATTAAACAGTTCATACGCCTCCTGGCGAAATGTGATTGCTGCTGCAAAACAGAATTTTGCTCGCCTGAATGAATTTTATATTCCATTATAGTACGGTTAATATGAATTAAAAATTCCTGAGGGACAAAAAATGAATCTTGGCTCACTCGTTTCAGAAACCCGTAATCCGCAAACCATGGATCTCGATGCGCTCTCCACGCTCGATCTTGTTAACCGTTTTAATCAACAGGATACGCTGGTCGCGCTGGCAGTGAAAGAGACATTGCCTGAGGTGGCAAAAGCCGTTGATGCCGCCGCCGCCGCGCTGAAAGCCGGTGGACGCATTATTTACATGGGAGCGGGGACCAGCGGACGTCTCGGGGTACTGGATGCCTCTGAATGCCCGCCGACCTTTGGCGTGCCGCACGGTCTGGTGATTGGGCTGATTGCCGGTGGGCCGGGGGCGCTGTTGAAAGCGGTCGAAGGGGCTGAGGACAATAAACAGCTGGGCGCGGATGATCTCGCCGCCCTGAGCCTGACCAAAAACGATCTGGTGGTCGGCCTGGCGGCATCCGGGCGTACGCCTTATGTCATCGGCGGTCTGGAATATGCTAAACAGCTGGGCTGCACGACGGTGGCGATCTCCTGTAACCCCGGTTCGCCGATTGCACAGGTTGCGGCGATTGCCATCTCTCCCGTCGTGGGGCCAGAAGCGCTGACCGGATCGACGCGCCTGAAATCGGGCACTGCGCAAAAGCTGGTACTCAACATGATCTCCACGGGGGCAATGGTGAAATTCGGCAAGGTCTACCAGAACCTGATGGTGGACATGAAAGCTACCAACATCAAGCTGGTGGATCGTGCCTGCCGTATGGTTGTGGAAGCCACCGGCGCCAGCCGTGAAGAGGCTGAAGCTGTTCTCCAACAAACCGATCACGACGTTAAACCGGCCATTCTGATGATTCTGAGCGGACTGGACGCCACAGCGGCACGCGCAAAACTGGAAGCCCATCAGGGATTCTTGCGGTCTGCATTACAAAACTAAAACTGAGGCGTATATGGAAAAAACAGCAGCGCTCGCCAGCGACATCTTGCAGGGGATTGGCGGGGAGAAAAACATCCGCCGTCTCGAAAACTGCATGACGCGCGTGCGGGTCGAAGTTCAGGACGACGGCCAGCTCGATCTGGCGCGTCTGAAAAAGCTCCCCGGCGTCAGCGGCTACGTAAAGCAGGGCGCACAGCACCAGCTGATTGTCGGGCCGGGTAAAGCCGCGCAGGTCGTTGATGCGATGCGTGCGCTGATGATCGGTGAAAGCGCTGAGGTTTTAGGCGATGTGGATCGCAACAAAGCGCAGGCCAAAGCCAAATACAAAGCCCCGATGAGCGATGCGCTGCGCCAGTTGGCCAACGTCTTTATTCCCCTGATCCCGGCGTTTATCGCGTCGGGTCTGATTACCGGGATTATCAATATCCTCAAACGCCCGGATATCGTCGGCGATTTTGCGACCCATTATCCAAACCTGCTTGGGATTCTGGGCATCTTTGGTAGCGCAGTATTTGCCATCATGAACATTCTAGTGGGTGTCAACGCGGCGAAAGTCTACGGCGGTTCGATGGCGATGGGCGGCGTGATGGCGGGGATCCTCTCCAGCCCGCAGCTGGCGCAAATCACCCTGTTTGGCGAAGCGCTCCAGCCCGGACGCGGCGGTGTCATCGCGGTGCTGCTGGTCGTCGCCCTGATGTGCTGGGTCGAGAAGCGTCTGCGCAGCCTGCTGCCGGGCTCGATTGAGCTGATACTCAATCCGCTGCTGACCACCCTGATCACCGGTACGGTCGCGATTGTGGCCTTGCAGCCGCTGGGCGGCTGGATCTCCGAGGCGATTGCGCACGGGGCGTCGATGGCTATCGATCGTGGTGGTTTGCTGGTGGGGGCGGTGCTGTCCGGTACCTTCCTGCCGCTGGTGTTAACCGGGCTGCACCAGGGGCTGGTGCCGATTCACGTGGAGCTTGTGCAGGCGCACGGCTACAACGCGCTGCTGCCGATTCTGTCGATGGCGGGGATGGGGCAGGTCGGTGCTGCGATTGCTATCTTGCTGAAAACCCGTAATGACCGGCTGAAAAAAGTGATCAAAGGTGCATTGCCGGTTGGATTGCTGGGCATCGGTGAGCCGCTGATTTTCGGCGTCACACTGCCGCTTGGCAAACCTTTCCTCGCGGCCTGTCTGGGGGGCGCGATGGGCGGGGCGTTGATCAGCTACTGGAAAGTGGCTACCGTTATTACTTTCGGGATCTCCGGTTTACCGCTGGCATTAACCATCGTGACCGGAAAAGTCATGCTCTATCTGTTAGGCTGTTTGGTAGCGATTATCGCCGGGTTCTTGTTTACCTGGCTGTTAGGATTCCACGATCCAGAGGAGTAAGGTTTGGTTAATCACGAACGCCGCGTTGTCTTTTTCGATTTGGATGGAACGCTACATCAGCAGGATATGTTTGGCAGTTTTATGCGCTATCTGTTGCGTCGCCAGCCCTTGAACGCGCTGCTCGTGCTGCCACTTTTGCCGATCATCGGGATCGCACTGTTGATAAAAGGGCGCGCGGCGCGCTGGCCAATGAGCCTGCTGTTATGGGGCTGCACCTTTGGGCACAGCGACGCGCGGCTCAGCCAGCTGCAACAGGATTTCGTCCACTGGTTTCGCGGGCACGTCACCGCGTTTCCGGTGGTTCAGGACCGGCTAACGGAGTACCTCAACGCCAGTGACGCCGATATCTGGCTTATCACCGGCTCGCCGCAGCCGCTGGTGGAACAGGTCTATTTTGACACGCCGTGGTTGCCGCGCGTAAATCTGATTGCCACTCAAATGGGGCGAGCCTACGGCGGATGGGTGCTGACGCTGCGCTGTCTGGGGCACGAGAAAGTGGTGCAGCTCGAGAAAAAAATCGGCACGCCCCTGCGCCTTTACAGCGGCTACAGCGACAGCAAGCAGGACAACCCGCTGCTCTATTTCTGCCAGCACCGCTGGCGCGTTACCCCTTCAGGCGAACTTCAGCAACTGGAATAGTGTTAATCATAACGGGTGTGTATAATGCCGCCCGCTTTCCGACTGGAGTACCTTTCGTTGTCTGACCTTGAACTCAATCATGAATACTGGATGCGCCATGCGCTTTCCCTTGCAAAACGCGCCTGGGATGAGGGCGAAGTGCCCGTGGGTGCCGTTCTGGTGCATAACAATCAGGTGATTGGCGAAGGGTGGAACCGTCCGATAGGGCGCCACGATCCGACTGCGCATGCCGAAATCATGGCTCTGCGTCAGGGCGGGCTGGTACTGCAGAACTACCGTTTGCTGGATACAACGCTGTATGTCACGCTGGAACCCTGCGTGATGTGTTCTGGTGCGATGGTGCACAGCCGCATCGGGACGCTGGTGTATGGCGCGCGGGATGAAAAGACAGGCGCTGCGGGTTCCTTAATGGACGTACTCGGTCATCCGGGCATGAACCACCAGGTCCAGATTATCGGTGGGGTACTTGCACCAGAGTGTTCGGGGCTATTAAGCGATTTCTTTCGAATGCGCCGTCAGCAGAAAAAGCAACAAAAGGCAGAATTGAAGTCGTCGGGTGATTAAGCTCATTCGGTGATACCACCGGATAGCTCTGCGCAAGCTGCTCGGCCTCCATCACTTCCTTCTCTTTCTCCTGCAGATAGCCTTCCAGGCTTATCTGATACTTGCGGATATTTTCCACATACGCGTAGGCTTCGTGCCCGCGCGCATAGCCGTACGTGAGTTTATTGTACCAGGGCTTCTGACTGAGCAGCGGCAGACGCTGTTTAACGTCAGACCAGCTGTCAGGATTGCCTTTGGTCTTGGCGGTCAACGCGCGGGCGTCGAGCATATGCGCGTAACCCATGTTGTAGGCCGCCAGTGCAAACCAGATCCGCTCCTCTTCCGGCACCGTTTCCGGCACTTTCGCCATCATATCCTGCAGATAACGCGCGCCGCCGCTGATGCTCTGTTCTGCGTCGGTGCGATCCGTCAGGCCGAGACTTTGCGCCGTATTCTTGGTGAGCATCATCAGGCCACGCACGCCGGTGGGTGAAGTCGCCTGGGCGTCCCAGTGAGATTCCTGGTAAGAAATCGCCGCCAGCAGGCGCCAGTCGATCGCCTGGGCGTATTTCTCGAACAGCGGCTGGAGTTCCGGCAGCACACTGTCGACCGCGCGCAGGAAGCTGCGGGTATCGACATAATCGAAATCGCCGCCGTGACCGAGATACTTCTCCTCAAGCCGCGCGAGGGTACCTTCTTCGTTCATCGAATTGAAGAAATCAAGGATCGCGGCGGCGAGGGTTTGATCTTCGTCGAGAGGGCTAAACCAGGTAACGGGCTGTTCGTCGGTCACGTCCAGCGCCACGGCCAGCTCCGGATGCACGCGCTGGAACAGACTGATTGCCACGGAATCGGCGATGGTGTACGCCAGCTTTTTATCTTTTACCTGTTCCAGTAGGGCCGTAGTGCCGAGTTTGTCATCGACCTTCCAGCTGAGATCCGGGTATTTCTTCTCTTTCAGGGAGCGCAAATCGTCAATCACCACATGGCCTGGCGCGATGGTGAGTTGCTGATCGTTAAGGGCAGCAAGCGTACGCGGGCGCACTCCGCCCACGCGATAGACAAGTTGCTGAGAAACGGAGTAGTAGGTCGGCCCTGGCTGATAGTTCTTGCTGCGCTCGCTGTTATAGACCAGCCCGGCGGCGAGCATATCGGCATCGCCGTTATCCAGGTCGTCAAACAGCTGGCTGATATTCTGGCGAACGGTGATTTTGAGTTTCACGCCCAGGTAGTCGGCAAACTGCTGCGCCAGTTCGTAATCGAGACCGGTAATTTTGCCGTTAACGTTGTTGTAGGTCAGCGGAGAGCTGATGGTACTGACACGCAGCTCCCCCCGCGACTGGATCGCGGCGATACGGTTTTCGGCTTTGCCGAACCAGGGGATTGAAGGCCACAGGGCCGCTGCCAGCAGCAAGGTTACAATGCCGATGAGCAGATAATTAATCTTTAATTTTTTCAATTAGTTAATTCTCTGCGCCGTGCGTTGCCTCAGTGTGCTGTAGCCATGTTAAGAATAAGGTTTGCCATTGATTGAGCGGCATTTTGCGCAAACTTACGACAGTTGGCAACAAATTAGAGAGACAGGTCACACCTATGGATAAAAATGCGAGATGATTTTATTTCGACGCAAACGGTTTCGTCGGCGCTCAGGATTCTCTATAATGACGCCCGTTTTCCCCTTGCGCACACTGTAAGCGCCTCAGGCGCTTCGAAGACGAGAGACTTATGATGGAAATTCTGCGTGGTTCGCCTGCACTGTCTGCCTTCCGTATCAACAAACTGCTGGCACGTTTTCAGGCTGCCGACCTTCCGGTAAGCAATATTTACGCTGAGTATGTCCATTTTGCTGACCTGAATGCTCCCTTAGATGCGCAGCAGCGCGAGCAGCTTGAACGCCTGCTCAAGTATGGCCCGAGCCTGAGCAGCCATACGCCAACCGGCAAACTGATCCTTGCGACGCCTCGCCCTGGCACCATCTCCCCCTGGTCTTCTAAAGCCACTGACATTGCCCACAACTGCGGCCTGAGCCAGATTAATCGTCTGGAGCGCGGCATGGCGTATTACGTTGAAGCCTCGACGTTGACCGCTGAACAATGGCAGGCCGTTACCGCTGAGCTGCACGACCGCATGATGGAAAGCGTTTTCGCGTCGCTGGATGATGCACAACAGCTGTTCTCTCACCATCAGCCTGCGCCCGTTCAGAGCGTGGATCTGCTGGGTGAAGGCCGCCAGGCGCTGATTGATGCCAACCTGCGTCTGGGTCTGGCGCTGGCAGATGACGAGATTGACTACCTGCAGGATGCGTTCGTGAAGCTGAACCGCAACCCGAACGACATCGAGCTCTATATGTTCGCGCAGGCCAACTCCGAGCACTGCCGCCATAAGATTTTCAACGCCGACTGGGTTATCGACGGTGAAGAACAGCCGAAGTCGCTGTTCAAAATGATCAAAAACACCATGGAACAAACGCCTGACCACGTCTTGTCTGCCTATAAAGACAACGCGGCAGTAATGGAAGGTTCTGAGGTGGGCCGCTTCTTCGCCGATCGCGAAGCAGGGCGCTATGCATTCCATCAGGAGCCTGCGCACATCCTGATGAAAGTGGAAACGCACAACCACCCGACGGCGATTTCGCCATGGCCGGGCGCAGCGACCGGTTCCGGCGGCGAAATCCGTGACGAAGGCGCAACCGGACGTGGGGCAAAACCAAAAGCGGGCCTGGTCGGTTTCTCCGTCTCTAACCTGCGTATTCCTGGCTTTGAACAGCCATGGGAAGAAGATTTCGGCAAGCCAGAGCGCATTGTCACCGCGCTAGACATCATGACCGAAGGCCCACTGGGCGGCGCGGCGTTTAACAACGAATTTGGTCGCCCGGCGCTGAACGGCTACTTCCGTACCTATGAAGAGAAAGTCGACAGCCACAACGGCGAAGAGCTGCGCGGCTACCACAAGCCCATCATGCTGGCAGGCGGGATCGGCAACATCCGCGCCGATCACGTGCAGAAAGGTGAGATCACCGTCGGCGCGAAACTGATCGTTCTCGGCGGCCCGGCGATGAATATCGGTCTGGGCGGCGGGGCGGCCTCTTCGATGGCCTCTGGTCAGTCTGACGCAGACCTCGATTTTGCTTCCGTACAGCGCGATAACCCTGAAATGGAGCGCCGTTGCCAGGAGGTGATCGACCGCTGCTGGCAGCTTGGCGATGCCAACCCTATTCTGTTCATTCACGACGTCGGCGCGGGCGGTCTCTCTAACGCCATGCCGGAGCTGGTGAGTGACGGCGGCCGAGGGGGGCGTTTCAACCTGCGCGATATTCTGAGCGATGAGCCAGGCATGAGCCCGCTGGAAATCTGGTGTAATGAATCCCAGGAACGCTACGTGCTGGCGGTCTCTGCGGACCAGTTGCCGCTGTTCGACGAACTGTGCCGCCGCGAGCGCGCACCGTACGCGGTCATTGGTGAAGCGACGGAAGAGCTGCATCTCACCATGAACGATCCGCATTTCGACAATCAGCCGATTGATCTGCCGCTTGACGTGCTGCTGGGCAAAACGCCGAAGATGACCCGCAACGTGCAAACCCGTAAAGCCGCAGGCAAAGCGCTGGATGTGCGCGGGATCGCCATTGCTGATGCCGTGAATCGCGTCCTGCACCTTCCGGCGGTAGCGGAAAAAACCTTCCTCGTGACCATCGGCGACCGCTCGGTGACCGGTATGGTGGCCCGCGATCAGATGGTTGGGCCATGGCAGATCCCGGTGGCGAACTGCGCGGTGACCACGGCGAGCCTCGACAGCTACTACGGCGAAGCGATGGCGCTGGGCGAACGTACCCCGGTTGCACTGCTGGACTTCGCCGCCTCGGCCCGTCTGGCGGTCGGCGAAGCGCTGACCAACATCGCTGCGACCCAGATTGGCGATATCAAACGCATCAAACTGTCCGCAAACTGGATGGCCGCAGCCGGGCACCCTGGTGAAGACGCGGGTCTGTATGAAGCCGTAAAAGCGGTCGGCGAAGAACTCTGTCCGGCGCTGGGTCTCACCATTCCGGTCGGCAAAGATTCTATGTCGATGAAAACCCGCTGGCAGGAGGGCAACGAGCAGCGCGAAATGACCTCTCCGCTGTCGCTGGTTATCACCGCTTTTGCCCGCGTGGAAGATGTGCGTCACACCATCACGCCACAGCTGGCTACGGAAGATAACGCCCTGCTGCTGATTGATCTCGGTAAAGGCCATAACGCTCTCGGTGCCACTGCGCTGGCGCAGGTTTATCGTCAACTGGGCGACAAACCGGCAGATGTGCGTGACGTGGCGCAGCTGAAAGGCTTCTACGACGCCATTCAGGCGCTGGTAGCCGATCGCAAACTGCTGGCCTATCACGACCGTTCAGACGGCGGCCTGCTGGTGACACTGGCCGAGATGGCTTTCACCGGCCACTGCGGTGTGGAAGCAGATATCGCTTCGCTGGGCGACGACCGTCTGGCGGCGCTGTTTAACGAAGAGCTGGGCGCGGTCATTCAGGTCCGTGCCGCTGACCGCGATGCCGTTGAAGTGCTGCTGGCGCAGCATGGTCTGGCGGATTGCGTACACTATCTGGGTAAAGCCGTCAGCGGCGATCGCTTCGTGATTGAAGCGGACGGTCACGCGGTATTTAGCGAAAGCCGCTCCACGTTGCGTATGTGGTGGGCCGAAACCACCTGGCAGATGCAGCGTCTGCGCGATAATCCTGAGTGCGCCGATCAGGAGCATGAAGCCAAAGCGAATGACAGCGATCCGGGTCTGAACGTGAAGCTCTCCTTCGACATTAACGAAGACGTGGCGGCACCTTACATTGCGACCGGCGCGCGTCCGAAAGTGGCGGTTCTGCGCGAGCAGGGCGTGAACTCCCACGTGGAAATGGCGGCAGCGTTCCACCGTGCGGGCTTTGACGCTATCGACGTCCACATGAGCGACCTGCTGGCAGGGCGCACCGGGCTGGACGATTTCCAGGCACTGGTTGCCTGCGGCGGCTTCTCTTACGGCGACGTGCTGGGGGCAGGTGAGGGATGGGCGAAATCCATTCTGTTCAACAATCGCGTGCGCGATGAGTTCGAAACCTTCTTCCACCGTCCGCAGACGCTGGCGTTGGGCGTGTGTAACGGCTGCCAGATGATGTCGAATCTGCGCGAACTGATCCCTGGCAGTGACGCCTGGCCGCGCTTTGTGCGTAACCAGTCCGACCGCTTCGAAGCGCGCTTTAGCCTGGTTGAAGTGACCCAAAGCCCGTCTCTGCTGCTGCAGGGGATGGTGGGCTCGCAGATGCCGATTGCGGTTTCACACGGTGAAGGGCAGGTGGAAGTCCGCGATGCTGCGCATCTGGCTACGCTCGAAAGCAAAGGGCTGGTGGCACTGCGCTTCGTCGATCACTTCGGCAAAGTGACGGAAACCTATCCGGCAAACCCTAACGGCTCTGCAAACGGCATTACTGCCGTGACCAGCGAAAGCGGCCGCGCCACCATCATGATGCCGCACCCTGAGCGTGTATTCCGTACCGTCAGCAACTCCTGGCACCCGGAAAACTGGGGCGAAGACAGCCCGTGGATGCGTATCTTCCGCAATGCGCGTAAGCAGTTAGGTTAATCAGCCTGTCAATGCCGGGCGGCACTGTGTTTGCCCGGCCTTCAAAAGGCTTAAATCGGAGGCCCGGTGAGCGCTAGCGCCATCGGGCTTTTTTTGTCGCAAAAATGCGACAAACGCATAACAACCCTGTCGCTAAAAGGAGACATGTAACTCGTTGATTTTAAATGGGTGCGTAAGAGTGGTGAGAAGGTGTATCTAATTAGCGACACTTAGCCTGGAAATCGTTCAGTCAGCAACTAACACTGTTTTGCCACAAATCTGTTAAATATCATGAAGATAATAATTTGTTTTGCATTCTGGCACGGCTGTTGCATAATATTAATTAGTGGCTCATTCACCCTCTTATGTCAGCCCCTTCGGGACGCGCTACATAAACTTCGAATGACGCACAACAAGGTGCCTGCCGTCCAACTACTGATTATAGCGATGCTTTATCAGACCCAGGGCGAAACGTCGAGTAAGGCACCGCCTCTTTTCGCAACAAAGCCGGGTTTTTACCCGGCTTTGTTGTATCTGACGGGCTGACTCAGTTAGCATCACTCAACACCCACATTGAGAGAGTCATGCGTTGAAACGCTGGTCAATTTTCCCTCGCTCCCTGCGACAGCTCGTTATGATGGCATTCCTGCTGATCCTGTTACCCTTGCTGGTTCTGGCCTGGCAGGCGTGGCAGAGCCTCAATGCCCTCAGCGCTCAGGCGGCGCAAACTAACCGCACAACGCTGATCGATGCCCGTCGCAGCGAGGCGATGACCAATGCCGCGCTGGAAATGGAGCGTAGCTACCGCCAGTATTGCGTGCTCGACGACCGCACGCTGGCGAAGGTCTATCAGAACCAGCGCAAGCGCTACAGCGAAATGCTGGACGCACATGCGGGCGTTCTCCCCGACGACAAACTCTATCAGGCGCTGCGTCAGGATCTTAACGATCTGGCGCAACTGCAGTGCAAAAACAGCGGGCCGGACGAGGTCGCGACCGCACGCCTCGAAGCCTTTGCTAACGCCAATACCGAGATGGTGCAGTCCACGCGCACCGTTATATTCTCTCGCGGACAACAGCTTCAGCAGGAGATCGCCGAACGCGGTCAGTTCTTTGGCTGGCAGGCGCTGGTGCTGTTTCTGGTTAGCCTCGGTCTGGTGCTGCTGTTTACCCGCATGATCATCGGCCCGGTGAAGGGCATCGAACGGATGATTAACCGTCTGGGGGAGGGCAAATCCCTCGGCAACACCGTGGTGTTTAAAGGCCCGCGTGAGCTGCGATCCGTCGGTCAGCGCATCATTTGGCTCTCCGAGCGCCTACAGTGGCTGGAATCACAGCGCCATCAGTTTTTACGTCATATCTCTCATGAGCTGAAAACGCCGCTCGCCAGTATGCGCGAAGGCACCGAGCTGCTGGCTGACGAAGTGGCGGGGCCGCTGACCCCCGAGCAAAAAGAAATTGTTGAGATTCTCGATGACAGTAGCCGCAATCTGCAGAAGCTGATTGAGCAACTGCTTGATTACAACCGCAAGCTGGCCGACGGTGCCGTCGAGCTGGAAAACGTCGAGATTGAGCCGCTGGTGGATATGGTGCTCTCTGCCCACAGCCTGCCTGCGCGAGCTAAAATGATGCATACCGACCTGGATCTCCAGGAGCCGGTCTGTTTTGCCGAACCTATGCTATTAATGAGTGTGCTGGATAATCTTTATTCCAATGCGGTGCACTATGGTACTGAATCCGGTAACATTTATATTCGCAGTTTTACCCACAATTCACGGGTCTGTATTGACGTCGCCAACACCGGTAGTCCCATCCCGGATGACGAACAGAAGATGATTTTTGAGCCCTTTTTCCAGGGAAGTCATCAGCGAAAAGGTGCGGTTAAAGGGAGCGGTTTGGGCTTAAGCATTGCCCGCGATTGCATACGGCGGATGCACGGGGAGTTATATATCTCCCACGACGATCGCGCTGATGTCTGTTTTCGCATTGAGCTGCCCCTTGAGCCGGAAAAATCAATGAAATGAATCTAAGTCTGGTGAGTATGTCACACGTCTTTTTCCGCGCGGTTAACGCGACGTTTTCCAGTAAAATTTTACGCTTAGGTCTGCCATGTCTGCTGCTGGCGGGCTGCGTGGCGCACACGCCAAAAAGTGCGATCAGCGATAAACAAGAAGATAAATTACCTGAACATCAGCTGGCCGATTTCCTCTCCACCGATTGCGATGATATCTGGCAGCTCAACGGCCATGATGTCGAATCGAACCCGCTGTTCTGGCTGCGCGGCATGGATTGCGCCGAGCGTCTCGCGCCAGCTGTGGCGCGCGCGCAGGCGCATCAGTGGGTCGACGACACCTGGCAGGACACCTTTAAGCGCGGCATTCTGTTGGCCAATGCGAAAATTAATCCCGTAGAGCGTCGCAATAATACGTCGCGGATGGATGCGCTCAGTCCGCAGATCCCGGCGCAGATCCGCCCTCTGTATCAGCTGTGGCGTGACGGGCAGGTGCTACAGCTGCAGCTCGCCGAAGAGCGCTTCCGCTACAGCAAACTGCAACAGTCCGCAGATGGTGAACTGGATACCCTGCGCCAGCAGCAGCAATACTTACGTTCCCAGCTTGATACGACCACCCGCAAGCTGGAAAACCTGACGGATATCGAACGTCAGCTCTCCACTCGCAAGCCGTCCAGCAACTATTTGCCGGATAATACGAAAGGCACTGCGCAGCCCGCCAAAACGCCGGAGCAGGAGAGCGAGACGCCGAAACAAGAGGATGTGAAGCCATGACAAGCCGCAAACCTGCCCATCTCCTGCTGGTGGATGACGATCCCGGCCTGCTCAAGCTGCTGGGAATGCGTCTGGTCAGCGAGGGCTACAGCGTGGTCACTGCCGAAAGCGGCGCTGAAGGACTGAAAGCGCTGGGGCGCGAGAAGGTCGATCTGGTGATTAGCGATCTGCGCATGGACGAGATGGACGGGATGCAGCTGTTTGTCGAAATTCAGAAGCTGCAGCCGGGAATGCCGGTGATTATCCTCACCGCCCACGGCTCGATTCCTGACGCGGTCGCCGCCACGCAGCAGGGGGTGTTTAGCTTCCTGACCAAGCCGGTGGACAAAGACGCGCTGTACAAAGCCATCGACGATGCGCTGGAACACTCCGCCCCGTCGGTGGATGAGAAGTGGCGCGAATCCATTGTAACCCGCAGCCCGGTGATGCTGCGCTTGCTGGAGCAGGCGCGGATGGTGGCCCAGTCTGATGTCAGCCTGCTGATTAACGGCCAGAGCGGTACCGGGAAAGAGATTCTGGCCCAGGCGATCCACAACGCCAGCCCGCGCAGTAAAAATGCCTTTATCGCCATCAACTGCGGCGCATTGCCGGAACAGCTGCTGGAGTCTGAACTCTTTGGTCATGCGCGCGGGGCCTTTACCGGCGCGGTCAGCAGCCGTGAAGGGCTGTTCCAGGCGGCGGAAGGCGGCACGCTGTTTCTTGATGAAATTGGTGATATGCCTGCGCCGCTACAGGTCAAGCTGCTGCGCGTATTGCAGGAGCGCAAAGTGCGCCCACTCGGCAGCAACCGGGATATCGATATTAATGTGCGCATTATTTCGGCCACGCACCGTGACCTGCCGAAAGCGATGGAGCGCAAAGAGTTTCGTGAAGATCTCTACTACCGCCTTAATGTCGTAAACCTGAAAATCCCCGCTCTGGCGGAACGTTCAGAAGATATTCCCCTGCTCGCGAACCATCTTTTGCGCCAGTCAGCCGATCGCCACAAACCCTTCGTGCGCGCGTTCTCCACCGACGCCATGAAACGCCTGATGACCGCCAGCTGGCCGGGCAACGTGCGTCAACTGGTCAACGTGATTGAGCAGTGCGTGGCGCTGACCTCTTCGCCGGTGATCAGCGATGCGCTGGTGGATCAGGCGCTGGAAGGGGAAAACACCGCGCTGCCCACGTTTGTCGAGGCGCGTAACCAGTTCGAACTCAACTATCTGCGTAAGCTGCTGCAGATCACCAAGGGTAACGTCACCCACGCCGCGCGCATGGCCGGGCGTAACCGCACTGAGTTCTACAAACTGCTGTCGCGGCATGAGCTGGAAGCGAACGATTTTAAAGAGTAGTACCGCAAAATTTGACTGACTATGATACTGTGAGCAATCGATTACGAGGCTACAGACAGGCGAGCGTTTAAGGACCCACCATGAAAAAGATTGATGCGATTATTAAACCTTTCAAACTGGATGATGTGCGTGAAGCGCTGGCGGAAGTCGGTATCACCGGGATGACAGTCACCGAAGTGAAAGGCTTTGGTCGCCAGAAAGGTCATACCGAGTTGTACCGTGGCGCAGAGTACATGGTGGATTTCCTGCCGAAAGTGAAAATCGAAATTGTGGTGACTGACGATATCGTCGATACCTGCGTGGATACCATTATCCGCACGGCGCAGACCGGTAAAATCGGTGACGGCAAGATCTTCGTCTTTGACGTGGCGCGTGTCATCCGCATTCGTACTGGTGAAGAAGACGACGCGGCAATTTAAGACGGCGTCGATGTCATACGCGGGTAGAGCGAACTGCCAGGCGTAATAAAAAGCCCCTCTGAAAGGGGCTTTTTGCGTTACAGCACTTTGTGTGGGCCAAAGCATTCGTAATGGATCTGCTCTGCTTTAATACCCAATTCAACCAGCTGCTTCGCGGCAAACTGCATAAAACCGACCGGACCGCAGAGATAAAACTGCATGGCCGGATCGCTGAACGCCCCTTCCTGAGTCCATAAATCCATCAGCCCTGCGCTATCAAACACGTCATCGCTTTCCGGTTTGTTATACCAGATGTGAGAGGTGAAGCGCGGCAGCGTGGCACCCAGCGTTTTAACGTCTTGCGCAAAGGCATGGACCTGGCCGTTTTCCGCCGCGTGGAACCAGTTCACCTGCGCGCTGTGGTTTGCCGCTGCGAGGGTATCGAGCATCGCCAGCATCGGCGTTTGGCCGACACCCGCAGAGATCAGCGTGACAGGCGTGTTCGCTTCTACCGCCATAAAGAAATCACCCGCCGGTGCCGCCAGATGCACCACGTCGCCGACGCTGGCGTGATTATGCAGCCAGTGAGAAACCTGACCGCCGTCTTCACGTTTCACCGCAATACGATAGCCTTTTCCATTCGCTTTACGCGTCAGAGAGTACTGACGAATTTCCTGATGCGGGAACCCTTCTGGTTTCAGCCATACGCCGAGATACTGACCCGGCTGATAATCCGCAACTGGTTTGCCGTCGACGGGTTCAAATTCAAAGCTGGTGATCAGGGCACTGCGCGGGGTTTTATCGGCGATACGGAACGCGCGCGTGCCTTCCCAGCCGCCGTTTTTCGTCGCGTGCTCGCTGTAGATTTGCGCTTCACGATTGATGAACACATTCGCCAGCACGCCGTAGGCTTTGCCCCAGGCGTCCAGCACTTCCTGGCCTGGGCTGAACATCTCGTCGAGCGTCGCCAGCAGGTGGCTACCAACGATATCGTACTGCTCAGGTTTAATCTGGAAACTGGTGTGCTTCTGGGCAATTTTCTCAACCGCAGGCAGCAGCGCGGCCAGATTTTCAATATTGCTGGCATACGCGGCGATGGCGTTAAACAGCGCCTCGCGCTGATCGCCGTTGCGCTGATTGCTCATATTGAAAATCTCTTTCAGCTCTGGGTTATGAGCGAACATGCGATCGTAAAAATGGGCGGTCAGTTTCGGTCCGGTTTCGACCAGCAGGGGAATGGTGGCTTTAACGGTAGCGATGGTTTGAGCGTCTAACATAGCAACTTCCTTCGATTGTTACTCTAATGATGTATTTTAAATGCATCTTATAAAAAATAGCCCTGCTTTGTAAATGGTTCTTTGCATGATGAAATAGTTGCATCACAAACCTGAAAAGAAATCCATTGAAAATCGCGAGGTCTTTATTCCTCAAACCCTTGCGTGGCGGGTAGGTAAACGTTTGCGTAAAATCCTTTGTCAAGACCTGTTATCGCAACACTATTCGGTTATACTGTTGCCCGTCGTCTATCAGGACAGCCTTTTCAGGCCAAAATTTTATTGTTAGCTGAGTCAGGAGATGCGGATGTTAAAGCGTGAAATGAACATTGCCGATTATGATGCCGAACTGTGGCAGGCTATGGAGCAGGAAAAAGTACGTCAGGAAGAGCACATCGAACTGATCGCCTCCGAGAACTACACCAGCCCGCGCGTAATGCAGGCGCAGGGTTCTCAGCTGACCAACAAATATGCAGAAGGTTACCCGGGCAAACGCTACTACGGCGGTTGCGAATACGTTGATATCGTTGAACAACTGGCGATTGACCGTGCTAAAGAGCTGTTTGGCGCAGACTACGCGAACGTACAGCCGCACTCTGGTTCTCAGGCGAACTTCGCGGTTTACACCGCGCTGCTGCAGCCGGGCGATACCGTTCTCGGTATGAACCTGGCGCAAGGTGGCCACCTGACTCACGGTTCCCCGGTTAACTTCTCCGGTAAACTGTACAACATCATCCCTTATGGTATTGATGAGTCCGGTAAAATTGACTACGAAGACATGGCGAAGCAGGCGCAGACCCATAAACCGAAGATGATCATCGGCGGTTTCTCTGCTTACTCCGGCGTGGTTGACTGGGCAAAAATGCGTGAAATCGCAGACAGCATCGGTGCATACCTGTTCGTTGATATGGCGCACGTCGCCGGTCTGATTGCAGCAGGCGTTTACCCGAACCCGGTTCCACATGCACACGTTGTCACCACCACGACCCACAAAACCCTGGCGGGTCCGCGCGGCGGCCTGATCCTGGCGAAAGGTGGTGACGAAGATCTGTACAAAAAACTGAACTCTGCCGTCTTCCCAAGCGCTCAGGGCGGCCCGCTGATGCACGTTATCGCAGCAAAAGCCGTTGCCCTGAAAGAAGCGATGGAGCCAGAGTTCAAAGTTTACCAGCAGCAAGTGGCGAAAAACGCGAAAGCGATGGTGGAAGTGTTCCTGAACCGCGGTTACAAAGTGGTTTCTGGCGGTACTGAGAACCACCTGTTCCTGCTGGATCTGGTTGATAAAAACCTGACCGGTAAAGAAGCCGATGCCGCGCTGGGCCGTGCTAACATCACCGTTAATAAAAACAGCGTACCAAACGATCCGAAGAGCCCGTTTGTGACCTCCGGTATCCGTATCGGTTCTCCGGCTGTCACTCGCCGCGGTTTCAAAGAAGCGGAAGTGAAAGAGCTGGCTGGCTGGATGTGTGATGTTCTCGATAACATCAACGATGAAGCTGTGATTGAACGTGTTAAAGGTAAAGTGCTGGATATCTGCGCACGTTTCCCTGTCTACGCGTAATCCTGCTCGCAGAAATAATAAAGGCCGCGTAAGCGGCCTTTATGTTATCTAGCGACGGTCGACAGATATTGCTCCCGGCCCGGTCACGGCCAGCAACAAAAAACGCGCCGGCAATGCTGATATTCTTGTAGAAGTTAATCATGTTAGGCATAACCGCATCACCGCTCATATCCCAGTAGTGGTGACCAATCACCGCTGTCCCAAGCGTATAGAGGACAAAGAGCAGCGCCAGCGGCCGGGTGAAGAACCCGAGCACAATCAGAATCGCGGCGGGCACTTCCATGATCACCGCAATAATCGCCGCCAGCATCGGCATCGGTGCGCCGAGCGACGTCATATATTGCACCGTTCCATCAAAACCGGTCATTTTCGGAATACCAAAAATAATAAACAACACAACAATCGCGATACGTGCAATCAGCAGTACCAGCGGGCGGGACTGTCCGAAATCGAAATAGCGTAGAGTGTTCATGGCAGGCTCGTTATTGGATGGGGCTTATCTTAAAGCTAATACACAACCGGTAACTCCGCCATAAGACCAAATTATCAGCCGCTTAACCCTTCGCAAGTCTGCTCCATGACCCCGTGCATTTCGACTCGCTTCCTGCCCCGTTCCCGCTTTTGGCGGCCTGAATGCAATCTCGATAATCCGTTGGCGTAAGCGTTTCAGGAGCGAATAAACAGGCGCTGTCTGGCAGAGGTAATGTGATGGTTATCACAATATCATCGCAAACTCCGTGGCTGATGCTGTTTCGAATGTCGGGTGAACCACGCTTATGCCTCGAACCTCAGCGCCATCCGGTGAATGCCCGTCATCAGGCCGGACAACCAGGTTTAGCAGCGTTAGCCCAGGATGAGCGCACCCGTTTAGCCTCAGAAATTGCCGCCGAATCAACGGCAAATTCCTGTTAATCAGCTGTTAATAGCCGCTTGCGTCGGCCACTTTTTAGCGCCAGACTAGCGCCTCCAAAACGGGAGGGATTCATGGGTTTGCATTCCACGCGCTGGCTGGCGCTCAGCTATTTTACCTACTTTTTTAGCTACGGTATTTTTCTGCCTTTCTGGAGCGTCTGGCTCAAAGGTATCGGCCTGACGCCGGAAACCATCGGCATTCTGCTGGGTGCAGGCCTGGTGGCGCGATTCCTGGGCAGCCTGCTGATTGCGCCGCGCGTCAGCGATCCCTCTCTGTTGATTAAGGCCATGCGCATCCTCGCGCTGCTGACGCTAGTGTTCCTCGCGGGCTTCTGGGTGAATCAGCAGTTTGCGTGGCTGATGGTGGTGATGGTCGGTTTTAACCTCTTCTTCTCGCCGCTGGTACCGCTGACGGACGCGCTGGCGAACACCTGGCAAAAACAGGTGACGATGGACTACGGACGCGTGCGCCTGTGGGGGTCCATCGCCTTTGTGATTGGCTCGGCGCTGGTGGGCAAACTGGTCAGTCTCTACGACTATCGGGCGATTCTGGCGCTGTTAAGCGTCGGTATTGCCTCAATGCTGCTGGGGATGTTGCTGCAGCCGTCGGTGAAACCGCAGGGCGAAAGCCGTCACCAGGAGAGCACCGGCTGGGCCGCCTGGCGGTCACTGATTAAACAGAGCTGGCGTTTTCTGGCCTGCGTCTGTCTGTTGCAGGGCGCTCACGCGGCCTACTACGGTTTTAGCGCCATTTACTGGCAGGGGGCGGGGTATTCCGCGTCGGCAGTGGGTTATCTCTGGTCGCTGGGCGTGGTGGCGGAAGTCATTATCTTTGCTCTCAGCAAGAAGCTGTTCCGCCGTTTTGGTGCGCGCGATCTGCTGCTGCTCTCCGCCGTCTGCGGCGTGTTGCGCTGGGGCATTATGGGCTGGACCACCGATCTCCCCTGGCTGATTGTGGCTCAGATCCTGCACTGCGGTACCTTTACCGTGTGCCATCTGGCGGCGATGCGCTACATCGCTGCGCGTCAGGGCAGCGAAGTGATTCGTCTCCAGGCGGTCTATTCGGCGGTGGCGATGGGCGGCAGTATCGCCGTGATGACGGTGTTTGCGGGCTTCCTCTATCAGCACCTCGGCCACGGCGTGTTCTGGGTGATGGCGCTGGTGGCGCTGCCAGCGATGGTGGTTCGTCCCAAAGTGGCAGCGCGCAGCGAAGCGCTATGATTCCAGCATGGCGCGTATATGTTCCTGCTGCTGCGCATTCAACGTCTCTACGGCATGAATGAGCGGCGGCGAGAACAGCGGCAGGGCGGTAGGGTACGGAGTAATAATCAGCGCCGCCTCGCGCGGTGCGCCGTCTTTCTGAAACGTCTGGAGCGACACATAGCGGATATTCAGAGGCAGCAGCGTCAGCTCGCGCAGCTGCTCTTCAATCATCACTTCGCAGGCTTTATCATCGCCCGTTAACAGCACCACCTGTTTTTCATGCAGGTCGGTCTCCTGCATCAGCCAGGCGCCGAAAATCACCGCCACCAGGCTCATCTCCTCATCGGAAAACCGCAGGCCAAATTCTGCTTCCACTTCAAACAGCACATCCCGGGTAGTGCGCATCAGGCGCGGATAGAGGCGACCGATCTCTTCGGGCAGACTGTTGTCGATACCAACGCCAAACAGCGAGCGGTCCAGCGCCTGGGAAAGATGGATGTACAGCTGATCCGTCAGCCCCTGTTCGTCGCTAAAGCGCATTCCTGTTTGCCCGCGAAAGCGCCCGATCATCCGCGAGATGGCGTGGCGCAGGCGTTGATCCAGTTGATGCGCATCGCGCAGCGGATCGGGCGTGCGCAGCATCATAAACAGCAGTGACAAAAACAGCGGCTCATCGGCATGCGGGCTTTGCCGCACGCGGCGCTGCCAGTGGCGGACGATCTCTTGTGCTGCCAGATATTCACCGCGCGAATGCGCCCAGTGGCGCTGGACAGCGGAGAACTGTGGCGTCTGCCCCAGATGATGCTGGATCAGGCAATATTGCAGATAGAGCTGCAAAAACTGCACGTCGCGACACTCGAAGTGGCGCTGCAGGCGGCGCGAACAGAAGTTGATCAGCGCGCGCAGATTGGTATCGTCATACAGCGTACGCGCAATGCCGAGTTGTTTAAGCTCGGTTTTGAGCGCCGGGGTAAACTGTTGTGTAATAAAATGCGGACAGAGCCGCAATGCCCGTCGCAACCAGTGCAGCAGGCATAAACGTTGATCGAGCGTCGTACCTTCAATTCGGTAGCTGCCGTCATGATGCGTCACGATGTTCAGCCGGTGATAGCGCTGGATCTCATCGCGTGTCTCGGCTATATCTTGCCGTGCAATGTCGTCGTCCACCCCATTGATATCAACAATACTTTGCGGGGTCACGGCAATACCTGGCAGGTAAAGCATCAAAAGCACCTGGCAGCGGCGCTGCGAACTGGAAAGCACAGATGGGTTTTCGAGGGTCGTCATCATCTGTCGGGTATCCAGTAGGAGTATTCGATAAGAATAGCTAAAGGATGTGCGCAGGAAAGCGCACCCGTGGGTCTTTCCGTCAGGAATGCGGGAGAACATCACAGAATTTTTGACGTGAGGAATCGATGCAAATAGTTAAACACAGCGCCACGGCGCTATTTTTGGCGGTTTTATCTTCTGCCGCCGTTGCGCATCCTCACAGTTTTATCAGCCTGCAGACGGAGATTGTCGCAGACGATACGCACCTGAGCGGGCTGAAAATGCGCTGGACGATGGATGAAATTACATCAGCCGATCTACTCTATGACGCGGGCGATGCGAAACCGGGCGATGAGATCTGGAAAAAACTGGCGGCGGAAGTGATGGCCAACGTACTCGGTCAGCACTATTTCACCGAGTTCTGGCACAACGGTCAGAAAGTGAAATTTCTTAATCGCCCCACGACCTACGGCATGGAGCGCGACGGGCACCAGGCGGTGTTAACCTTTATTCTGCCGCTGGCCGAACCTCAGCCGTTGGCGGGGCAGAAGTATACGTTTTCAACCTTTGACCCGAGCTACTACGTTGACATGAGTTATGCCGAAGACAAAGACGCAACGTTGCCCGCGGTGCTGCAAAAGCGCTGCACGATTGCGGTTCATACGCCAAAACCCAGCGAAGAGACGATGAATTTTGCGCTCTCTCTCGATAAAGCGGATGCGCCGCCGGAAGATATGGATCTGGGTAAACAGTTTGCGCAGCAGGTGACCGTGCAATGTCAGTGATCTCCACTTCACTCAGCAAAAAACGCCGCTGGCTGCACCTGTGGCCGCTGGCACTGTTTCTGATCTTAGCGGCCATCGGGGCGTTATGGCTCTGGCAGGCGTGGCCGCAGGTGATGATGAAAAGCATCCTCTGGCAGCGCGACGTGAATCAGCAAATGAGCGGGCTGCTCAAGGCCGTGGCGGAAAACCCGACCAAAGCGGGCGGCTCGCTGCTGATCTTCAGCTTTTTGTACGGCGTGCTGCATGCCCTGGGGCCAGGGCACGGGAAGATCGTCATCACCACCTGGCTTGCGACTCACCCTTCAAAGCTCAAATCCAGTATCGGCTTAACGCTCGCCTCTTCGTTGTTGCAGGGGCTGGTGGCGATTGCGCTGGTGATCGTGGTGCTGACGGTGCTGCAACTGCCTGCCCGACAGCTGCACATGAGCAGCTTCTGGCTGGAGAAGGGCAGTTATGCGCTGGTGGGCGTGCTGGGGGTGCTGCTCTGCTGGCGGGCGATCAAAAAACTGCGGGCATTACTTCGAAAACCAACGTTTAAAGCCTTCACGGCGCATCATGTTCACGACGCACACTGCGGCTGCGGGCATCAACATCTGCCGACGCAGGAGCAGTTACAGGGCACAGATGACTGGCGCGCGCGGCTGATGATTATTCTGTCGATGGGAATGCGGCCCTGTTCCGGGGCGATCATGGTGCTGCTGTTCAGTAAGGTGATTGGTGTATTTAGCTGGGGCGTGGTCTCCGCGCTGGCGATGGCGGCGGGGACGTCGCTCACGATTACCTCGCTGGCATTGTTGGTCCACAGTTTTCGCCAGTTGGCGGTCAAACTGAGCGGCAACACAACGCCGGTACTGTGGCGGCAGGTTGGCTGGACGACGCTGGCGTTAGCGGGCGGGGTGATTTTACTGGTGGCGGCGGTGACGATGTGGATCAGTGCGGTGCCGGTAGGGCGGGGGTTGCGGCCGTTCTAAAACGAACGATGGCACTGCACTTATCCGGCCTACAGGATCGTAGGCCCGGGAAGTACAGTGCCACCGGGCACAACAGACGGAATTAACGCTTCAGCGCTTCACTCAGTTCGTCACGCATGTTTGCCAGCATAGCTTTCACCACACGCGGGTTACCGGCCACGATGTTACCGCTCAGCATGTAGTTGTGACCGCCGGTGAAATCGCATACCAGTGCGCCTGCTTCACGGGCAATCAGCTCGCCTGCAGCAAAATCCCACGGCTTCAGCGCGATTTCGAAATAACCATCAACGCGGCCAGCGGCAACGTAGGCCAGATCCAGCGCAGCAGAACCGGTGCGACGGAAATCCGCGCATTCGGTGTAGAGCTTGCCGAGGATTTTCATGTAGGTCTGAGCGTGCTGTTTCGCCTTGAACGGGAAACCGGTCGCCAGAATTGTGCCATCCAGATCGCGAGAGTTGCTGCCGCGCAGACGGTAGCCGTTCAGCTGTGCGCCCTGACCACGGGTAGCCGTGAACAGTTCGTTACGCATTGGATCGTAAACAACGGCCACTTCAGTACGGCCTTTGATGCGTACAGCGATAGAAACAGAAAAATGAGGAAGGCGTTTAACGAAGTTGGTGGTGCCATCCAGTGGATCGATTACCCATTGAACATCCTGATCTTCGCCTGCGTGTTCACCGCTTTCTTCGGTGATGATGGTGTGCTGCGGGTAAGATTTGCGAATGGTTTCGATAATAATCGCTTCTGCGGCTTTATCGACGTTAGTCACAAAGTCATTGCTGCCTTTCTGGCTGGTTTCTACAGAATCTGGAGTTTCGTAGTGTTTGGCAATTACATTACCCGCCTTGCGCGCTGCGCGCACGGCGATGGTCAACATAGGATGTTGCATCGGTTACTCTCACTGGATGTTAAAGAACAGGGGAAACGAAAACGGCCCAGAGTATAGCAGCGAGTTCGGATCATGTCTCTCGTTTATGATAATATGGCCGAATATTCTTCAGACACTGGCTTCAGACAAAACTAATTATGCTGCAAAACATCCGAATCGTACTGGTCGAAACATCGCACACCGGCAATATGGGCTCTGTCGCCCGCGCTATGAAAACCATGGGGTTAACCAATCTGTGGCTGGTCAATCCGCTGGTTAAACCCGACTCGCAGGCCATTGCACTGGCTGCAGGGGCGAGCGACGTGATCGGCAATGCTCAGATCGTCGATACCCTTGATGAAGCGTTGGCGGGCTGTAGCCTGGTCGTTGGCACCAGCGCACGTTCACGTACGCTGCCGTGGCCGATGCTCGATCCGCGCGAATGCGGCCTGAAAAGCGTTGCTGAAGCCCAGCAGGCGCCGATCGCACTGGTGTTTGGCCGTGAACGCGTTGGCCTGACCAACGACGAGCTGCAGAAGTGTCATTACCACGTGGCGATTGCCGCGAACCCGGAATACAGCTCTCTGAACCTGGCGATGGCGGTGCAGGTTATTGCCTACGAAGTGCGTATGGCGTGGCTGGCGACCCAGGAAAAAGGCGTCACCCCGGAGCAGGAAGAAGACGCCGCGTATCCGCTGGTGGACGATTTAGAGCGTTTCTACGAACATCTTGAGCAAACGCTGCTGACGACGGGCTTTATTCGCGCGTCGCATCCAGGCCAGGTGATGAACAAGCTGCGCCGTCTGTTTACCCGCGCCCGCCCGGAAACGCAGGAGCTGAACATTCTGCGCGGGATGCTGGCGTCGATTATTGAGCAGAAGAATAAGCAACAGTAACGCCTGATTGCCCGGCTGCGCTTCGCTTGAGCGGGCCGACGTTCTGGTCAGTCGGGTGAGCAAAGCGCCACCCGACAAGGCTTAGAGCGCACATAAGGCTAAATACTTGACTAAAACAGTCAAGTAAATAGTTGACCAATTTAGTCGGGAATGTCAGACTTGGCCCTGCTATGCAATACCCCCCATTTTACAATAAAAAACCCCGGGCAGGGGCGAGTTTGAGGTTAAGTAAGACATGAGACTGACATCTAAAGGGCGTTATGCTGTGACCGCGATGCTGGACGTTGCGCTCAACTCTGAATCGGGCCCGGTTCCGTTGGCTGATATTTCTGAACGTCAGGGTATTTCCCTCTCTTATCTGGAACAGCTGTTCTCCAGATTGCGTAAAAATGGACTGGTTTCCAGCGTTCGCGGCCCAGGCGGCGGATATCTGCTGGGTAAAGACGCGGGCAGTATTGCAGTTGGCGAAGTCATTAGTGCTGTTGATGAGTCTGTTGATGCGACCCGTTGCCAGGGCAAAGGCGGCTGTCAGGGCGGCGATAAATGCCTGACCCATGCGCTGTGGCGCGATCTGAGCGACCGTCTGACCGGCTTTCTGAATAACATCACCCTCGGTGAACTGGTTAATAACCAGGAAGTTATGGAAGTGTCTGGCCGCCAGCATAATCACGAAAACCAACGCAGCACCCGCGCGCAAGACGCAATCGACGTTAAACTGCGCGCGTAAAAAAACGATAAGATTTTTCGAATCAGGCCGGGGCACCCGTTGCCCCGTGTACTCGGCCGTACATCCAGCCGGTTAGCCTGATTCCTTGCATTGAAGCGATGTACGGAGTTTATAGAGCAATGAAATTACCGATCTATCTCGATTACTCCGCAACCACGCCGGTGGACCCGCGTGTTGCCGAGAAAATGATGCAGTGTCTGACCCTGGACGGAAACTTTGGTAACCCAGCTTCCCGTTCTCACCGTTTTGGCTGGCATGCTGAAGAGGCGGTTGATATCGCCCGTAATCAGATTGCTGAGCTGGTTGGCGCCGACCCGCGTGAAATTGTTTTCACCTCCGGTGCAACCGAATCCGACAACCTGGCGATCAAAGGCGCTGCCAACTTCTATCAGAAAAAAGGCAAGCACATTATCACCAGCAAAACCGAACACAAAGCCGTGCTGGACACCTGTCGCCAGCTTGAGCGTGAAGGTTTTGACGTCACCTATCTCGCCCCTCAGAGCAACGGTATTATCGACCTGAAAGAGCTCGAAGCGGCCATGCGTGACGACACCATTCTGGTGTCCATCATGCATGTTAACAACGAAATCGGCGTGGTTCAGGATATCGCGACTATCGGCGAACTCTGCCGTGCGCGCGGCATCATCTATCACGTTGACGCGACCCAGAGCGTGGGCAAACTGCCTATCGATCTGAGCCAGCTGAAAGTGGACCTGATGTCCTTCTCCGGCCACAAAATTTATGGTCCGAAAGGTATCGGCGCGCTGTACGTTCGTCGTAAACCACGTATTCGCATCGAAGCACAGTTGCACGGCGGCGGTCATGAGCGCGGCATGCGTTCAGGAACTCTGCCTGTTCACCAGATCGTGGGCATGGGCGAAGCCTACCGTATCGCGAAAGAAGAGATGGAAAGCGAGATGGCGCGCCTGCGCACGCTGCGTAACCGTCTGTGGGACGGCGTGAAAGATATGGAAGAAGTCTATCTGAACGGCGATCTCGAGCAGGGCGCTCCGAACATTCTCAACGTCAGCTTCAACTATGTTGAAGGCGAATCGCTGATTATGGCGCTGAAAGACCTCGCGGTCTCTTCCGGTTCTGCCTGTACTTCTGCAAGCCTCGAGCCATCCTACGTGCTGCGTGCACTGGGCATGACCGACGAGCTGGCACACAGTTCTATCCGTTTCTCTTTAGGTCGCTTCACTACCGAAGAAGAGATTGACTACACCATCAAGCTGGTTCGTAACTCCATTGGCCGTCTGCGTGACCTTTCTCCACTGTGGGAAATGTTCAAACAGGGCGTGGATCTGAACAGCATTGAATGGTCACATCACTAATCGGTACGAAGGAGAATTCAACATGGCTTACAGCGAAAAAGTTATTGATCATTACGAGAACCCACGCAACGTTGGCTCTTTCGACAACAGCGACGAAAGCGTTGGTAGCGGCATGGTCGGCGCGCCAGCGTGTGGCGACGTGATGAAGTTGCAGATTAAAGTCAACAATGAAGGTATCATTGAAGACGCGCGTTTCAAGACTTACGGTTGCGGTTCTGCTATCGCTTCCAGCTCCCTGGTCACCGAGTGGGTGAAGGGCAAGTCTCTGGACGAAGCACAGGCAATTAAAAATACCGATATTGCTGACGAACTCGAACTGCCACCGGTGAAAATTCACTGCTCTATTCTGGCAGAAGACGCGATCAAAGCCGCTATTGCGGATTACAAAAGCAAACGTGAAGCGAAATAAGAAGAGTTGAGGTTTTGTTATGTCGATTACCCTTAGCGACAGCGCTGCCGCGCGAGTAAGCGCCTTTCTGGCGAACCGTGGTAAAGGCTTTGGCCTGCGACTGGGCGTACGTACCTCCGGCTGTTCCGGGATGGCTTATGTACTGGAATTTGTTGACGCACCGGCGACTGATGACACCGTGTTTGAAGACAAAGGCGTGAAGGTAGTAGTCGATGGCAAGAGCCTGCAATTCCTCAACGGCACTCAGCTGGACTTCGTTAAAGAAGGCCTGAACGAAGGGTTTAAATTCACTAACCCGAACGTAAAAGACGAGTGCGGTTGCGGCGAAAGCTTCCACGTTTAACTGCGTTCCGCTGTTATACCGATTAATTCGTGTTGCAGAAAGGCGGCGAGCGAGTGAATCTCCGGGAGCTTACTTAAGTAAGTGACCGGAGTGAGCGAGCGCAGGCAACGCATCTGCAACGCGAAGTAAGAAGGTATAACCCCACCGTGGCCTGGCTGCGTGTGGGGTTTGTTCTAACTGGCTAACCCTGAGATTGTTATGGATTACTTCACCCTCTTCGGGTTGCCCGCCCAGTACCCGATCGATATCCAGGCCCTGACGGTTCGTTTTCAGGATCTGCAACGTCAATTCCATCCTGATAAATTTGCCAGCGGGTCTCAGGCGGAGCAACTGGCTGCCGTTTCGCAGTCAGCCACCATTAATCAGGCGTGGCAAACGCTGCGCAGCCCTTTAGCGCGTGCGGAATATCTGCTCTCGCTGCACGGTTTTGATCTGGCAAGTGAACAACACACTGTACGCGACACCGCTTTCCTGATGGAACAGCTGGAGCTTCGCGAAGAGCTGGATGAGATCGAACAGGCGAAAGACGAAGTGCGTCTTGAAAGCTTCATCAAACGGGTGAAAGCGATGTTCGATACCCGCCATCAGCAGATGGTTGAACAACTGAATAACGAGACGTGGGACGTGGCGGCAGATACTGTACGCAAGCTGCGTTTTCTCGATAAACTGCGAAGCAGTGCTGAACAACTCGAAGAAAAGCTGCTCGATTTCTGATTTTGGAAGCTTAACATGGCCTTATTACAAATTAGTGAGCCTGGTCTGAGCGCCGCACCGCACCAGCGTCGTCTGGCGGTGGGCATTGATTTAGGCACCACCAATTCCCTCGTAGCGACCGTACGCAGCGGCCAGGCAGAAACGCTGGCAGACGCCGAAGGGCGTCATCTGCTGCCCTCTGTCGTTTACTACCAGCAGCAGGGCCATTCGGTGGGATATGACGCGCGCGCCAATGCCGCGAAAGATCCGGCCAATACCATCAGCTCGGTAAAACGGATGATGGGCCGCTCGCTGGCCGATATTCAAACGCGTTACCCGCATCTGCCGTATCAGCTGCAGGCCAGTGTTAACGGCCTGCCGATGATTGCCACCGACGCCGGGTTGCTCAACCCGGTTCGCGTCTCTGCCGATATTCTCAAAGCGCTCGCGGCGCGCGCGACCGCGACGCTCGAAGGCGAACTGGATGGCGTTGTTATCACCGTTCCAGCCTATTTCGACGACGCACAGCGTCAGGGCACGAAAGACGCTGCGCGTCTGGCGGGCCTGCATGTGCTGCGCTTGCTCAACGAACCGACCGCTGCGGCGATTGCTTACGGTCTCGATTCCGGCCAGGAAGGGGTGATTGCCGTTTACGATCTCGGCGGCGGCACCTTTGATATCTCCATTCTGCGCCTCAGCCGTGGCGTATTTGAAGTGCTGGCAACCGGCGGCGACTCAGCCCTCGGCGGCGATGACTTCGACCACCTGCTGGCGGATTACATTCGCGAGCAGGCGGGTATTCCCGATCGCAGCGACGTGCGCGTTCAGCGCGAACTGCTGGATGCCGCTATCGACGCCAAAATTGCGCTTAGCGATGCCCAGTCAGTCACCGTTGACGTGGCGGGCTGGCGCGGCAAAATCACCCGCGAGCAGTTCAACGAACTGATTGCTGCGCTCGTAAAACGCACGCTGCTGGCCTGCCGTCGCGCGCTGAAAGACGCCAACGTCGACGCGAGCGAAGTGCTGGAAGTGGTGATGGTCGGCGGCTCAACGCGCGTACCGCTGGTACGTGAACGCGTGGGTGAATTCTTTGGCCGCACGCCGCTCACCTCCATCGACCCGGATAAAGTGGTGGCGATTGGGGCCGCGATTCAGGCGGATATTCTGGTCGGTAACAAGCCGGACAGCGAAATGCTGCTGCTCGATGTGATTCCGCTCTCTCTGGGGCTGGAAACCATGGGCGGCCTGGTCGAGAAAGTGATCCCCCGTAACACCACCATTCCGGTGGCGCGCGCGCAGGAGTTCACCACTTTCAAAGATGGCCAGACTGCGATGTCTATCCACGTAATGCAGGGCGAGCGCGAGCTGGTCCAGGATTGCCGTTCGCTGGCGCGCTTCGCGCTGCGCGGTATTCCTGCGCTGCCAGCAGGCGGGGCGCATATCCGCGTCACCTTCCAGGTGGATGCCGATGGTCTGCTCAGCGTCACGGCGATGGAAAAATCGACCGGCGTGGAGTCATCCATCCAGGTGAAACCGTCTTACGGTCTGACCGACGGCGAAATCGCCTCCATGATTCAGGATTCAATGAGCTATGCCGAACAGGATGTGAAGGCACGTATGCTGGCGGAACAGAAAGTGGAAGCCGCGCGCGTGCTGGAAAGTCTGGAAGGCGCACTCACTGCCGATGCCGCGCTGTTAAGTGCCGCAGAGCGCCAGGCCATTGACGACGCCGTTGCGCAGCTACGCGCAGTGGCGGTTGGCGATGACGCTGACGCAATAGAACAAGCGATTAAAAACGTTGATAAACAAACCCAGGATTTCGCCGCTCGCCGCATGGACCAGTCTGTCCGTGTCGCGCTGAAAGGCCAGTCCGTGGACGAGGTTTAATATGCCAAAGATTGTTTTTCTGCCTCATGCGGACCTCTGTCCGGATGGCGCAGTTCTGGAAGCTGAGACCGGCGAAACCATCCTCGACGTTGCCCTGCGCAACGGTATCGAAGTGGAACACGCCTGTGAAAAATCCTGTGCCTGCACCACCTGCCACTGCATCGTGCGTGAAGGTTTTGACTCCCTCGCGGAAAGCACCGAAGACGAAGACGACATGCTGGATAAAGCATGGGGTCTGGAGCCAGACAGCCGTTTAAGCTGCCAGGCGCGCGTCACCGATGAAGACCTGGTGGTCGAAATCCCGCGTTACACTATCAACCATGCGCGTGAGCATTAACAGGGGGTAGTATGGGACTGAAGTGGACCGACAGCCGCGAAATCGGTGAGGCGCTGTACGACGCCAACCCGGATCTCGATCCGAAGACCGTACGATTCACCGATATGCATCAGTGGATCTGCGATCTGGAAGATTTTGACGATGATCCCAGCGCATCCAATGAAAAAATTCTGGAGGCGATTCTGTTAGTCTGGTTAGATGAAGCAGACGTTTAACAGAAAGAAAGATCATACGGGCTGCCTTCTGGCGGCCCGTTTGCTCGTTGCGAATAAGGAAAAATAAAATGACCGAAGCGATGAAAATTACGCTCTCTACACAGCCTGCTGACGCACGCTGGGGCGACAAAGCCACCTACAGCATCAACAATGACGGCATCACCCTGCACCTGAATGATTCCGACGATTTGGGTCTGATCCAGCGCGCCGCGCGTAAAATTGACGGCCTGGGCATCAAGCATGTCACTCTGGCCGGAGAAGGCTGGGACACGGATCGCAGCTGGGCATTCTGGGCGGGTTACAAAGGCCCGAAAGGCACCCGTAAAGTCGAGTGGGCAAACCTGGACGAATCCGCGCAGAAAGAGCTGGAAAACCGTCTGACCATCATCGACTGGGTACGCGACACCATTAACGCTCCGGCGGAAGAGCTGGGCCCTGAACAGCTGGCGCAGCGCGCGGTCGATCTGCTGTGTAAAGTCGCAGGCGATAAAATGTCTTATCGCATCACCAAAGGTGAAGATCTGCGCGAGCAAAACTACATGGGGATTCACACTGTAGGGCGCGGCTCTGAGCGACCACCGGTGCTGCTGGCTCTCGATTTCAACCCGACCGGTGACAAAGAAGCGCCGGTTTACGCGTGTCTGGTCGGCAAAGGCATTACCTTTGATACCGGCGGTTACAGCCTGAAGCAGAGCGCGTTTATGGACTCAATGAAGTCCGACATGGGCGGCGCGGCAACCATTACCGGCGCACTGGCGTTCGCCATCACCCGCGGTCTGAACAAGCGCGTAAAACTGTACCTGTGCTGTGCAGACAACATGGTGAGCGGCAATGCGTTCAAGCTGGGCGATATCATTCGCTACCGTAACGGTAAAAATGTCGAAGTGATGAACACCGACGCCGAAGGCCGTCTGGTGCTGGCGGATGGTCTGATTGACGCCTCTGCGCAGAAACCTGAGCTGATCATCGATATGGCGACCCTGACGGGGGCGGCGAAAACCGCTCTGGGTAATGACTATCACGCGCTGTTCAGCTTCGACGACAAACTGGCCGCACGCCTGCTGGCGAGTGCCGCCGCTGAAAACGAACCTTTCTGGCGTCTGCCGCTGGCGGAATTCCACCGCAGCCAGCTGCCGTCTAACTTTGCCGAGCTGAACAACACCGCAAGCGCAGCGTATCCGGCTGGCGCAAGCACCGCGGCAGGCTTCCTGTCCCACTTCGTTGAGAACTATCACGAAGGCTGGCTGCACATCGACTGCTCCGCCACCTACCGCAAAGCGGGCGTGGAACAGTGGTCTGCGGGCGCTACCGGTCTGGGTGTACGTACGATTGCGAATTTGTTGACTGCTGAGTAGTCCTCCTGCCGGGTAGCGTAGCCGCTGCCCGGCCTACAAACCCCGTAGGCCCGTGCAAGCGCTGCGCCGCCGGGCGATTAACGTAACGAAACTATGTCCGAAACCAAAAACGAATTAGAAACCCTGCTGGAGCAGGCGGCCACTGAGCCAGCCCACCGTCCGGCATTTTTCCGCACCCTGCTGGAGTCCACCGTCTGGGTTCCGGGAACGGCGGCGGAAGGCGAGCAGGTTGTGGAAGACAGCGCGCTGGATCTGCTGCACTGGGAAAAAGACGACGGCACGTCTGTTATCCCGTTTTTCACCTCGCTGGAAGCCCTGCAGCAAGCGGTGGAAGACGAACAGGCGTTTGTCGTCATGCCCGTGCGCACGCTGTTTGAAATGACGCTCGGTGAAACGCTCTTCCTCAATGCAAAACTGCCGACCGGGAAAGAGTTTACTCCGCGTGAAATCAGCCATCTGATTGGCGAAGAGGGCAACCCGCTTAGCACGCAGGAAGTGCTGGAGGGTGGCGAAACGCTGCTGTTGTCTGAAGTGGCTGAGCCTCCGGCGCAGATGATCGACTCTCTGACCACTCTGTTCAAAACCATCAAGCCGGTGAAACGCGCGTTTCTGTGCTCTATCAAAGAGAGCGCAGAAGAACAGCCCGTGCTATTGATTGGGATTGAAGCCGATGGTGACATCGACGAGATCATTCAGGCGGCGGGAAGCGTTGCGACCGACACGCTCCCGGGCGATGAGCCGATTGATATCTGTCAGGTCGTGAAAGGTGAGAAGGGCATTAGCCACTTTATTACCGAGCACATCACGCCGTTCTATGAACGTCGCTGGGGCGGATTCCTGCGCGATCTGAAAACTACCCGTATTATCTGATATTCGCGGGGTGAACACTCACCCCGTTGCTTCCAGCAGTAACAAATCCATCAGCAAAACCAGATTCGATTCAAATGACGTCACGCCTGCGGCCTCGGCGGCATAATGCACGGCTTCGTCATACAATGCGAAATGCAAATCCGCCATCCCGGCAAGCGTATTCGCTGACGCACGGGTAAAGGCAATCACCGTCATGCCGACGTTTTTGGCGATCCGCGCTTTATCCAGCACCTGCTCTGTTTCACCACTGCGCGACACCGCGATAAACACCTGATAGCGCGCGGCGTTGCTCAGAAAAATATTCCGGCTGTCGCCCGGCCCGGAGATAAAGGCCGTTTTGCCCAGCACCTGCAGCTTTTTCGTCAGGTACTCCGCGAACAAATAGGAAAACCCGGCACCGTAAAGAAAGAAACTCTCTTTCTCGCGCAGCAGCGTGGCAAACTGACGGCGCTTCTCTTCCGTGACCCACTGAAACGTCTGCTGATAGTTGGCGATAAACTGGCTGAACAGGGCGGGCAGGTGAGGCAAATCCTGCGCCTGTGCCGCAATGTGCGGTGTGTCGGTCAGCAGCTGTTTGCAGTGCCAGATGAACTCGCTAAAACCGCTAAACCCCAGCTTCTGACACAGGCGCATAATGGTGGCCGTCGAGACAAAGGTCGCCTGCGCCAGCTCGCGTACCGTGATATTGCCCACCAGCAGCGGATGCTCCGTGAGATGAGCCAGGACGCGATATTCCGCGCGGGTCAGGGACTCCCCGCGCGTGAGCAGTGTTGCCAGTCGGTTATCCATTACTGAGCAGGTTCAATCGGCAGATCGTCCCTGGCACCCCATTCGCTCCACGCACCGTCGTACAGCGTCACGTCGGTCACGCCGAGCGTTGCCAGCGCCAGAATCACCACGCAGGCGGTCACGCCGGAGCCACAGCTGGCAACCACAGGCTTATGCAAATCCACCCCCTGGCGGGCAAAAATCTCGCTCAGTTCATCGGTGGTTTTCAGCTCGCCTTCAAATACCAGATCGCCCCACGGTACGTTGAGCGCGCCGGGAATGTGTCCGCGTTTCAGGCCTGGACGGGGTTCATCAGCCTGGGCTGCAAAGCGTGGCGCCGGTCGGGCATCGACAATTTGCGCCGTTTTCTCGTGGCTCACCAGCAGAACGTCGGTGAGACGTTTCACGGCGTTTGGGTCCAGCGTCGCGTCAAAGTCGCCTTCCGGCAGAGCGACATTCCCCTGCTGAAGCGGCAGTTCATTGCGCTGCCAGCCTGCCAGGCCACCGGCCAGAATAGATACATTCTCTACGCCGAAGGTTTTCAGCATCCACCATGCGCGCGGAGCGGAGAACAGATTGCCCTCATCGTAAACGACCAGATGTTTATCGCGGCTCACGCCCAGCTCACGCATGGCCACGGCAAAGGCCTCCGGGCGCGGCATCATATGGGGCAGGGGAGAGGTGTGATCGGAGAGGGCTTCGATATCAAAAAAGACCGCGCCCGGAAGATGTCCGGCGCGGTATTCAGCGGGAACGTCGCGATGCTCCTGCCCTGGCGGGGCCATGCGCGCGTCGAGGATTTGCACTTCCGGGTCGTCGCTATGTTCGAGAAGCCAGTCGGCTGCGACAAAATATGAGGTGGACATGGGTGCCTCCATTTTTTCCTTAAAAAAGGATTGTCGGTGTTTTATCTGACACCGACAAGCAAACCACGTTCAACTCGCGAGCAACCCCCTATTTTTTCACCGCTTCGCCGTCCTGCCAGGCTTTTTGCAGCGCGGGCCAGTAGTCGCGGTTGGCCTCGATCATCTCATCGAGAATGGCTTTTGCATGTTCCATCGTCGGCACGGTGCGGTTCAGGGTGAATGCCTGCAGCGCCTTTTCGTAGCTGCCTTCGATGGTCGCTTCCACCAGCAGTTGCTCAGAGGCGAGCTGTTGTTGCAGCAACGTCTGATGGAACAGTGGCACCTGGCCCACGCGGATCGGCTCAGGCCCTTCGGAGGTGATATAGGCCGGGACTTCCACTACCGCGTCGTAAGGCAGGTTGGTGATCGCCCCTCGGTTTTCGACCATCACCAGATGGCGCTGACGCAGGTTGAACGCCAGCGAACGGGCCACATCGACAATAAACTCGCCATGCACGCCGACGTGGAAGGCATCGGACAAAATCCCGGTACGCTTATACGCTTCGGCGGCGGCAAACAGCTTTTTCTCGCGCCCGTTCATCACTTCGTTGGCACGGGTATAATCCGGGTTTTGATGCTCAACAATCTGATTTGGCATCAGGTAATACTGCAGATACGGGTTCGGCAGATATTCCGGGAAGTTATCCATGATCGGCTTAATGTTGCGCCAGGTTTTCACCCATGAGGGATCTGAGTGCTGCGGGTCGGTTTTGGCTGCATCTTCCGTCAGCAGACCATATTTTGCGATATGGCGGCGCAGCTCCGGCAATCTGTCCACGCCATCGACCAGCACACGAGTAAACCAGCCGAAGTGGTTCAGGCCGAAATAGTCCACTTCCAGCTTGTGACGATCGACGCCCAGAATCGCGCCCATATTTCGCATCGCTGCCACCGGCATATCGCAGATGTTCAGCACGCGGGCGTTCGGGCGCAGGCGGCGTACGCCCTCAGCCACAATTGCCGCCGGGTTGGAGTAGTTCACGATCCACGCTTTCTCGTGTGCGTATCGCTCTACCAGATCGATCAGTTCGACCATCGGCAGAATTGTGCGTAGCCCGTATGCCAGCCCGCCAGGGCCGCAGGTTTCCTGACCGACGACGCCGTGGCGCAGGGGGATCTTCTCGTCCTGCTCGCGCATTTTATACTGACCAACGCGCATCTGGGCGAACACAAAATGGGCACCACTGAAGGCCACTTCCGGGTCGTGCGTCACGGTGAATTTAATGCTCTGGCTGTGGTCGCGAATCACTTTCTCGACCACGGGTGCGATGGTGTCCTGGCGCGCGGCGTCGATGTCGTAGAGGCGGATTTCTGCCAGCGGGAAATCCTGCAGCTGGACCATCAGGCTTTTCACAATGCCGGGTGTGTAAGTGCTGCCACCACCGGCAATGGAGAGAATAAAGGGAGGTTTAAACATGTTTGGCTCCTTCAGAGAAACGTCTCAACGGCTTCTCGCATTTTTTTGACGTGCAGCCCGTAGACCACCTGAACGTTGTTACCTTGTTTGATAATTCCTTTTGCACCCGTCGCCTTGAGCCGTGGCTCATCGATGATGTCGACATCTTTCACGGTGACGCGCAGTCGGGTGTAGCAGTTATCCACCACTTCAATATTTTCTCGCCCGCCGAGACCGACCACGATGGACTCGCCCAGCCCGTCGTTGCTGCCTTTCGCCTGATACTCCTGCTTGCTGTACAGACGAGTTTCCTGTTCGTCGTCCTCACGGCCCGGCGTTTTCATGTTAAAACGCAGGATCAGGAAGCGGAACACGATGAAATAGAGCGCGAACATAATCAGCCCGACGACGATATACATCGGCCAGTTGGACTTCTCCGTGCCCAGCGGCAGGTTGTAGAGAATGAAATCGATAATGCCGTTGGCGCCGATGGCATGAACGCCAAACAGATAGAACAGCATCATGCCAATCCCGGTCAGCACCGCGTGCACCACAAACAGCAGCGGGGCGACAAACAGGAAGGAGAATTCGAGCGGTTCGGTTACGCCGACCAGCAGCGAGGTTAGCGCCGCTGGGATCAGGATGGCTTTCGCCAGCGCTTTGCGCTCCGGTCGGGCGGTCATATACATCGCCAGCGCCGCGGCAGGCAGGCCGAACATTTTGCTTATTCCGCGTGCATCCCACACGACCGTGCTGCTGAGCTGTTTCACTTCCGGGCAGGCCATTTCGGCGAAGTAGATGTTCCGTGCGCCCTGATAGACGGTGCCGCACACCTCCTGCGTCCCGCCTAGTTCGGTGTACAGGAACGGCGTATAGACCAGGTGATGCAGGCCGGTTGGCACCAGAATGCGCTCAAGGAAACCGTAAATTGCCACGCCAAACGGACCAGAACCTTTAATGGCTAATGCCATGGCGCTAATGCCATGCTGGGCAAAGGGCCACAGCTCGCTCATCACCACGCCAAGCAGCATCGACACGGGCAGCATGATAATCGCCACGAAACAGTGCCCGGAGTAGATCGCCATAGCGCCATTAAACTGTACGCCAGAGTATTTGTTGTACAGATATCCCGACAGGGCACCGGTCAGAATACCGGCGAAAACGCCCATCTCCAGAACCTGCACGCCTAATACCATGCTCTGTCCGGCGGCTTTCATCTGATCGGCGGGGGCGAGATGCCCTTGTAGCTGGAGCGTCACATTCATGGCGTTGATAAACACCACAAAAGTCACCAGACCGATAAGCACCGCGTAACCTTTGTCCCGCGTGGCGAGGCCAACAGGAATGCCCACTGCAAAGACCAGCGCAAGATTGACCAGCACCGAGACCGCAGATTTAGCAATCAGCTGGCCAATGTGTTGAATCAGAGGATGGCCGAGAAACGGCACATACTCGGCAAGATTACCGTTACCCAGCACGTTGCCGAAGGCGATAAACAGCCCGACAATCGGTAAGATAAGTACCGGTCCGTAAAGTGATTTTCCGAAATTTTGTAGGGCGTTCACGGCTCGTTTCATGGCTATCTCTCTTAGTGAACCGCGCACTCAGCGTGCGTCTAAGATGTAAACTAGCAGGTGATCTGTCTGGATATCTAGCTATCTTATTGTTTTAAAAACAAATGACGCTAAAGGTTACATGTAACCTTTAGCACTGTGATCTGAACGATGATCGGTATCGCAGCCGCAGGAGAGTCGGGAGCAATCTGCGAGGCGCTTTCCAGATTCTAAGATTGGACTTTTGTATTCGTGAAACTTGCGGATAATACTTATTCGGATGACGACTAACAGGCTCCACGGACCAGGGATAAAGGATGACACCGTTTCGCTTAGCTGCGCTTTCGCTCGCGCTTCTCACCACGTTTACACTCGTTGGTTGCGATAACAACGAAGATAAACCTCAGGCGGCCGCACCCGCGGCTTCCACCACCACATCAGAAGCGCCCGCCAAACCGGATGCGGATAAGCTCGCGAAACTCGCCGCGCAGAGTGAGGGTAAAGCGCTCACGCTGCTCGATGCCTCAGAAGTTCAGCTCGATGGCGCATCCACTCTGGTTCTGACGTTTTCAGTTCCACTTAACCCCGATCAGGATTTTGCCCGCACGGTTCACGTCGTCGATAAAAAGAGCGGCAAAGTGGACGGTGCCTGGGAGCTCGCGCCAAATCTGAAAGAGCTGCGTCTGCGCCATCTGGAGCCGAATCGCAATCTGGTGGTCACCGTGGAGCGCGATCTGCAGGCGTTGAACAAAGCGACCTTTGGCATCGACTACGAAAAGGCGATCACCACTCGGGATATTGAACCGACTGTCGGCTTTGCCAGCCGGGGCTCGCTTCTGCCGGGTAAAGTGGTCGAAGGCCTGCCAGTGATGGCGCTGAACGTCAACAACGTGGATGTAAACTTCTACCGCGTGAAGCCGGAATCGCTGGCCTCATTTGTGAGCCAGTGGGAGTACCGTAACTCCCTGAGCAACTGGGAATCGGATAATCTGCTTAAGATGGCCGAGCTGGTCTATACCGGGCGTTTCGATCTCAATCCGGCGCGCAATACCCGCGAAAAACTGCTGCTGCCGCTGCGCGATATCAAACCGTTGCAGCAGTCCGGCGTCTATATCGCGGTGATGAATCAGGCGGGGCATTACAACTACAGCAATGCTGCCACGCTCTTCACCCTCAGTGACGTGGGCTTGTCTGCGCACCGCTATCACAATCGTCTCGATATCTTCACTCAGAGCTTAGAGAACGGCGCGGCACAGTCCGGTGTTGAAGTCCTGCTGCTGAATGACAAAGGCCAGACGCTGGCGCAGGGCACCAGCGATGGCGACGGCCATGCAAAACTCGAAACGGACAAAGAGGCGGCGCTGATTCTGGCCCGTAAAGACGGCCAGACGACGCTACTGGATCTTAAACTCCCGGCGCTGGACCTGGCGGAATTTGATATCGCAGGCGGGCCTGGTTATAGCAAGCAGTTCTTTATGTTTGGCCCGCGCGATCTCTATCGTCCCGGGGAGACCGTGATCCTCAACGGTCTGCTGCGCGACAGCGACGGCAAACCGCTGGCCGATCAGCCTGTGAAGCTGGAAGTGCTGCGCCCGGATGGGCAGGTGGCGCGAACCGTCGTCAGCCAGCCTGAAAATGGTCTTTATCGCTTCAACTATCCACTGGAAAGCGGCGCGCAGACCGGCATGTGGCATGTGCGCGCGAATACGGGCGACAATCAGCAGCGTTTGTGGGATTTCCACGTCGAAGATTTCATGCCAGAACGTATGGCACTGAATCTGACCGGGCAGAAAACGCCGGTTTCGGTACAGGATGAGGTCAATTTCGACGTTGTCGGCTACTACCTGTACGGCGCACCGGCTAACGGCAACAGTCTGCAGGGCCAGCTTTTCCTGCGTCCGCTGCGTGAAGCGGTCAGCGCGTTGCCGGGATTCCAGTTCGGTGATATTGCGGAAGAGAATCTCAGCCGCAGCCTCGATGAAGTGCAATTGACGCTGAACGAGCAGGGGCGTGGTCAGGTTGCCACGGAAAGCCAGTGGAAAGAGGTGCACTCTCCGCTGCAGTTGATTCTGCAGGCCAGCCTGCTGGAGTCTGGCGGTAGGCCGATCACGCGCCGTGCAGAACAGGCCATCTGGCCTGCTGCTGCGCTGCCGGGTATCCGCCCTCAGTTCGCCAGCAAAGCGGTGTATGACTATCGCACTGACACCACGGTGAACCAGCCGATTGTAGATGAAAATGGTAACGCCAGTTTTGACATTGTTTATGCCGACGCCAGCGGCGCGAAAAAAGCCGTATCGGATCTTCAGGTGCGCCTGATCCGCGAGCGCCGCGACTACTACTGGAACTGGTCTGAAAGCGACGGCTGGTTGTCTCAGTTCGATCAGAAAGATCTGGTGGAGGGCGAGCAGGCACTGACGCTCAAGGCCGACGAAACGGGCAAAGTGACCTTCCCCGTTGAGTGGGGCTCTTACCGTCTGGAAGTCAAAGCCCCTGACGATATGGTCAGCAGCGTGCGTTTCTGGGCCGGTTACAGCTGGCAGGATAACAGTGACGGCACCGGGGCCGCGCGCCCTGACCGCGTCATGCTGAAACTCGATAAACCCGCTTATCAGCCAGGTGACACCATTAAACTGCATGTTGCAGCACCGGCAGCGGGTAAAGGCTACGCAATGATCGAATCCAGCGAAGGACCGCTGTGGTGGAAAGAGATCGACGTCCCGGCGAACGGGCTGGATCTCTCCATTCCGGTCGATAAAGCCTGGAAGCGTCACGATCTTTACCTCAGCACCCTGGTGGTACGTCCGGGAGATAAATCCAAATCCGCCACGCCGAAACGCGCGGTGGGCATTCTGCATCTGCCGATGGGCGATGAAAATCGTCGACTGACACTGGCCCTGGATACACCGCAGAAAATTCGCCCGAATCAGTCGCTGTCAGTGAAGGTCAAAGCCAGCGTGAAAGACGGCAGCGTGCCACAGAAAGTGAACGTGCTGGTGTCCGCTGTCGATAGCGGCGTACTGAACATTACCGATTATGTCACGCCCGATCCATGGGAAGCGTTCTTTGGCCAGAAGCGTTACGGCGCGGATATCTACGACATTTACGGTCAGGTGATTGAAGGGCAGGGAAGGATGGCGGCACTGCGCTTTGGTGGTGACGGCGATGAGCTGAAACGCGGCGGTAAACCGCCGGTGAATCATGTCACCATTATTGCCCAGCAGGCGCAGCCTGTGGCGCTGGATGCCAATGGCGAAGGGACGATTACTCTGCCGATTGGCGACTTCAACGGCGAGCTGCGCGTCATGGCGCAGGCCTGGACGGCGGATGATTTTGGTAGCAGCGAGGGCAAAGTGATTGTTGCGGCGCCGGTGATTACCGAACTCAACACGCCACGCTTCCTGGCCAGTGGTGACTCAACAAGGCTGACGCTGGATCTGACTAACCTCACCGACAAACCGCAGACCCTGAACGTCGCGTTGAGCGCATCGGGATTGATGGCGCTTGAAGGCGCACAACCGCAGCCCGTTCAGCTTGAACCGGGCACGCGAACCACGCTGTTTGTTCCGGTGAGAGCCCTGGACGGTTACGGTGACGGTGAAATCACCGCGCAGGTGACTGGCCTTCAGTTGCCAGGAGAAACCTTCGCACCGCAGAACAAGAGCTGGAAAATTGGCGTGCGTCCGGCGTTCCCGGCACAGACGGTGAATACGGGAACCATGCTAAACCCAGGCGAAAGCTGGACGGCACCGGCTCAGCACATCACGGGATTCTCACCGGCTACCCTGCAAGGTCAACTGCTGCTCAGCGGTAAACCACCGCTGAACCTGGCGCGTTATATCCGCGAATTGCAGGCCTATCCATACGGTTGCCTGGAACAAACCGCAAGCGGCCTGTTCCCGTCGCTCTATACCAACGCGGCGCAGCTGACTGCGCTCGGCATCAAAGGCGATACGGATGACAAACGCCGTGCGGCCATTGATATCGGCATCTCCCGTTTGCTGCAAATGCAGCGTGATGACGGTGGTTTTGCCCTTTGGGATAAAAATGGCCCGGAAGAGTATTGGCTGACGGCCTACGTCACCGATTTCCTGGTCCGTGCGGGTGAGCAGGGTTACAGCGTTCCGGCCGAGGCGGTGAACAATGCCAACAACCGTCTTCTGCGCTATCTGCAGGATCCTGGCATGATGTCTATTCGCTACAGCGATGATACGCAGGCGAGTAAATTTGCAGTTCAGGCCTATGCGGCATTGGTGTTGGCCCGCCAGCAAAAAGCACCGCTGGGTGCACTGCGTGAAATCTGGGAGCGTCGTGCGCAGACCGGTTCGGGTCTGCCGTTGATGCAGCTGGGGATGGCGCTGAAACTGATGGGTGATGCGCCACGCAGCCAGCAGGCGCTGGATCTGGCCTTGAAAACCTCGCGGAGTGACAGCAAAAACTGGATGGCGGATTACGGCAGCCAGCTGCGTGACAACGCTCTGATGCTCTCCCTGCTGGAAGAGTACAAACTGCTGCCGGATGCGCAGAACACGCTGCTGAATACGTTGTCTCAGCAGGCGTTCAGCCAGCGCTGGCTCTCAACACAGGAAAGCAACGCGCTGTTCCTGGCCGGTCGTCTATTGCCGACACTTTCAGGCACCTGGCAGGCAACCACCAGCCTCTCGGATAAAGCGCTGAGCGGCGATAAGGCTCAGACACAAAATGTGAGTGGCGATCAGTTGGGCGCATTGCAGGTCACCAACAGTGGCACCACGCCGCTGTGGGTCCGTCTCGACAGCACGGGCTATCCGGATTATGCCCCAGAGCCATCGTCCAACGTTCTGCAAATCGAGCGTCATATTCTCGCAACCGATGGCAGCAGCAAATCGCTCTCTTCTCTGAAAAGCGGTGAACTGGTGCTGGTGTGGCTGGAAGTGAAGGCAAATCAGAATGTCCCGGATGCGCTGGTGGTCGATTTACTTCCGGCAGGGCTTGAGCTGGAAAACCAGAACCTGGCCAGCAGCAGCGCCAGCCTTCAGGATAGCGGCAGCGAAGTGCAGAATCTGCTCAACCAGATGCAACAGGCGGACATTCAGCATATGGAGTTCCGCGACGATCGCTTTGTTGCTGCGGTGCCCGTGAACGAAGGGCAGCCTGTGACGCTGGTGTATCTGGCTCGTGCCGTTACACCGGGAACGTATCAGGTTCCGGTACCGATGGTGGAATCTATGTATGTTCCGCAGTGGCGGGCAACGGGCGCAGCAAGCGGCCCGCTGATTGTTGTTCCGTAAGGTGACGTTATCTCGACTCATTCGCTCCCGTTGGCTTTGGCTGGCGGGAGCGATTCTTATTGTATGGGCGCTGATTGTTGTCGCCGATCGCCTGTGGCCGTTGCCTTTAAAAGAGGTCAACCCTGCACGGGTGGTGGTCGATGAGAAAGGTACACCCCTCTGGCGTTTTGCCGATAGCGACGGGATCTGGCGCTATCCGGTCACCATTGAAGATGTCTCTCCGCGCTACCTTGAAGCCCTGATCCAGTATGAAGATCGCTGGTTCTGGGATCATCCCGGCGTTAATCCGTTCTCCGTTTTACGTGCGGCCTGGCAGGATCTGAGTTCCGGTAAAGTGGTTTCGGGCGGCAGTACCCTTACCATGCAGGTGGCACGACTGCTTGATCCGCATCCACGTACTTTTGGCGGTAAAGTGCGTCAGCTATGGCGGGCGATGCAGCTCGAATGGCACCTGTCAAAACGCGAGATCCTCACGCTCTATCTCAACCGTGCGCCCTTTGGGGGGACGTTACAGGGCGTCGGTGCGGCCAGCTGGGCCTATCTCGGGAAATCACCGGCGCAGTTAAGCTACTCAGAGGCTGCGTTGCTGGCCGTTCTTCCTCAGGCACCGAGCCGTCTGCGTCCGGACCGCTGGCCAGAGCGCGCGGAGGCCGCGCGTAATAAAGTGCTCGAGCGCATGGTGACGCAGGGCGTCTGGAGTGCGCAGCAGGTTAAAGAGTCGCGTGAAGAGCCGGTCTGGCTTGCCCCCCGGCAAATGCCACAGCTGGCTCCGCTATTTTCCCGCATGATGCTGAGTAAAAGTCGCGACAACAAAATTGTCACTACGCTGGATGCTTCGCTGCAACGTCAGATGGAAGAGCTGGCGATGAACTGGAAATCCCGGCTTCCGCCGCGTAGCTCACTGGCGATGATCGTTGTTGATCACACTACGATGAAAGTACGCGGTTGGGTTGGCTCAGTGGATATCAATGACGACAGTCGTTTTAGTCATGTCGATATGGTGAGCGCGATCCGATCGCCGGGATCGGTGCTAAAACCCTTTGTCTACGGAATGGCACTCGATGAAGGCCTGATCCATCCCGCCTCTTTGTTACAGGATGTTCCGCGGCGCACGGGAGATTACCGACCGGGTAACTTCGACAGTGGTTTTCACGGCCCGATCAGCATGAGCGAGGCGCTGGTGCGCTCGCTGAACCTTCCCGCCGTGCAAGTGCTGGAGGCGTATGGCCCAAAACGTTTCACCGGAATGCTCAGCAATGTTGGTTTACGCCTGATCCTTCCGCCTGGCGCGCAGCCTAATTTATCGCTGATCCTGGGCGGTGCGGGGGCGCGGCTCTCAGACATTACCGCCGCTTACAGCGCCTTTGCCCGTCAAGGGAAAGCGGGTCGGTTACGCCTGCAGCCGGGCGATCCGTTGATTGAGCGTCCGCTGCTCTCGCCTGGCTCGGCGTGGATCATTCGCCGAATTTTAGGCAACGAAGCGCAGCCGCTGCCGGATAGCGCACTGCCGCAGGTTGCACCGCTGGCGTGGAAAACCGGTACCAGCTATGGCTATCGTGATGCCTGGGCCATTGGCCTGAATGCGCGCTACATCATTGGGATCTGGACCGGACGCCCGGACGGGACATCCGTTGCCGGGCAGTTTGGATTCGCCAGCGCCGTGCCATTGCTGAACCAGGTCAACAACATGCTGCAGTCGAGTTCAACGGTGGATGAAGGGCGCTTGCCGCGCGATCCGCGCCCGGCTTCGGTCAGTCGCGGTGTGATCTGCTGGCCCGGCGGGCAATCCCTGCCTGAAGGGAGTGAGAACTGCCGTCGCAGGCTCGCGACCTGGTTGCTTGACGGCAGTCAGCCGCCCACGCTGTTATTGCCAGAGCAAGAGGGGATTCGCGGGATCCGCTTCCCGGTCTGGCTGGATAACCAGAGCAAACGCGTCGCGGCTGATTGCCCCGGCGCGCAGGAGAAAATCCTCGACGTTTGGCCGCTACCGCTTGAACCCTGGCTTCCCGCTTCTGAACGCCGGGCGGTACGCGTTCCGGCACCGTCAACCACCTGTCCTCCGCTGGCGCAAGATTCCCCTGCGCCGTTGATGCTCTCCGGCGTGCGTGAGGGGGCATTGATCAAACGCCTGCCCGGTGAGTCGCGCGTATCGCTGCCGCTACAGGCAATTGGTAGCGACAGTGAGCGCTGGTGGTTCCTCAATGGCGAACCGCTGAATGTGAAAGGGCGCGCTTACACTTTACAGCTTGATAAAGCAGGGGATTATCAGTTACTGGTAATGGATGAGACGGGGCAAGTCGCTACGGTCAATTTCACCCTGCAGTAGCGAAAAACCCATCCGGGATGTGAGCTGTTGCTAAAACTCGTCTTATTTTAAAAAAATGTTACGTCGAACCATAGGCAATGGCGTTTTTGCTCTCTATAATCCGCGCCATCTTATACAGATGTATGCAAAACAACAGAACATAACACAGAGGTTATCATGGCTATTGAACGTACTTTTTCCATCATCAAACCAAACGCGGTGGCAAAAAACGTTATTGGCAGCATCTTTGCTCGCTTTGAATCTGCAGGGTTCAAAATCGTTGGCACCAAAATGCTGCATCTGACCGTTGAACAGGCTCGCGGTTTCTACGCTGAGCACGACGGCAAACCTTTCTTCGACGGCCTGGTTGAGTTCATGACCTCCGGTCCAATCGTGGTTTCCGTACTGGAAAGCGAAAACGCAGTACAGCGTCACCGCGATCTGCTGGGTGCAACTAACCCGGCTAACGCACTGGCTGGCACTCTGCGTGCAGATTACGCTGACAGCTTCACCGAGAACGGCACCCACGGTTCCGACTCTGTAGAATCTGCTGCGCGCGAAATCGCTTACTTCTTCGCCGAAGGCGAAGTGTGCGCTCGTACCCGCTAATTCCTCAGGGAAGGGTATAAATTTGGTAAAAGTCGCGTGCAAACGTGGCATCCCTGCGCCAGACTTTGTACAATGCAACGCCCCGGAAGAGCAAAGCGCTCACCGGGGCGTTTCTTTTCAACCCTCCACGGGCCATAACGTGTAACAACGAGGCCGGAAAATATTATGTCTGAACTAGTTAACACCTCTGAAGTCGCCATTGCCGCGGTTCCTAATAAAAATGGAAAAATTAACCTGCTGGATCTGAACCGTCAGCAGATGCGCGAGTTTTTCAAAGAGATGGGCGAGAAGCCGTTTCGTGCCGATCAGGTCATGAAATGGATGTACCACTATTGCAGCGACAACTTTGATGACATGACTGACATCAACAAAGTGCTGCGTAACAAACTCAAAGAAGTCGCTGAAATCCGCGCACCGGAAGTGGTGGAAGAGCAGCGTTCTTCTGACGGCACCATCAAATGGGCGATTGCAGTTGGCGATCAGCGCGTTGAAACCGTGTACATCCCGGAAGAAGATCGCGCGACTCTGTGCGTCTCCTCTCAGGTTGGTTGTGCACTGGAGTGCAAATTCTGCTCGACGGCGCAGCAGGGCTTTAACCGTAACCTGCGCGTGTCTGAAATTATCGGCCAGGTATGGCGCGCGGCGAAAATCGTCGGCGCGGCAAAAGTGACCGGCACACGTCCTATCACCAACGTGGTGATGATGGGCATGGGCGAGCCACTGCTGAACCTGACAAACGTCGTTCCGGCGATGGAAATCATGCTTGATGACTTCGGCTTTGGTTTGTCCAAACGTCGCGTGACCCTCTCCACCTCTGGCGTTGTGCCTGCGCTGGATAAACTGGGCGACATGATTGACGTGGCGCTGGCGATCTCCCTGCATGCACCGAACGATGAAATTCGTGACGAAATTGTGCCGATCAACAAAAAGTACAATATCGAAACCTTCCTCGCGGGCGTGCGTCGCTACCTCGAAAAGTCCAACGCCAACCAGGGCCGCGTGACCATCGAATATGTGATGCTGGATCATGTGAATGACGAAACCGATCATGCGCATCAGCTGGCTGAATTGCTGAAAGACACGCCGTGCAAGATTAACCTGATCCCATGGAACCCGTTCCCGGGCGCGCCGTATGGCCGTAGCTCTAACAGCCGTATCGATCGTTTCTCCAAGGTACTGATGGAGTATGGTTTCACTACCATCGTGCGTAAAACCCGTGGTGATGATATCGATGCCGCCTGCGGCCAGCTGGCCGGTGATGTGATCGACCGTACTAAGCGTACGCTGCGTAAGCGCATGCAGGGTGAGGCGATTGAGGTCAAAGCTGTGTGATTAGTATGCGTCGCGGTGCAGGTTTGTACCGTGACGCATTAGCTTACTGAATATTCAGCCACGTAGATTGTGATTGCTGAATAATTACGGTGCGTTTCAGACGACTTTAAGGCAGTATGTAACGTCGCAACAACAGTTTAGCCTCATGAGTAGCGCTGCACTGTCAACTAAAGCCGGACAGTCTTATACTAACTGTCTGTCTAAGGTTAAATGACCAGAAGTTTCGCGGTGCGGGTGGCATTGTGACTCACCGGCGCCTGAACCCTAATTTACACGTACCAGTAAGTAGTTGTAGCGAATGAATACTGAAGCCACTCACGACCAAAATGAAGCACTCTCCACGGGCGTTCGTCTTCGCAATGCCCGTGAACAACTCGGACTCAGCCAGCAAGCTGTTGCAGAACGCTTGTGCCTGAAGGTTTCCACGGTTCGCGATATTGAAGAAGACAAGGCTCCGGCCGATCTTGCTTCAACGTTTCTGCGTGGTTACATCCGCTCTTATGCAAAACTGGTGCATATCCCTGAAGAAGAACTGTTGCCAATGATGGAAAAACAGGCACCGGTACGTGCGGCGAAAGTCGCGCCGATGCAGACCTTCTCTCTGGGCAAACGTCGCAAAAAACGTGATGGCTGGCTGATGAGCTTTACCTGGCTGGTACTGTTTGTGGTGATTGGTCTGACGGGCGCATGGTGGTGGCAAAACCACAAAGCGCAGCAGGAAGAGATCACCACGATGGCTGACCAGTCCTCTGCCGAGCTAAACAATTCCGGTAACGACGGCGCGCAAAGCGTGCCGTTAAACACCGATAGCAGCGCCACTTCCGGCGAACCGCAAACTGCTGCTACCGATTCTCAGGCTGTTGAACCTGCCCAAACGCCAGCGCCGGCCACCACACCGGACCAGACGACAGCGCAAAATGCTGTTGTCGCACCGTCTCAGGCGAATGTGGATAACGCTCCAGCGGCGACAACACCTGCCGCTACGGCGAACACCACACAGCCGCTGCCAACCGACCAGGCTGGCGTCGCAGGGGCAACCACTGCCGATCCTAACGCGCTGGTGATGAACTTCTCTGCCGACTGCTGGCTGGAAGTGACGGATGCAACAGGTAAAAAACTGTTCAGCGGCCTGCAGCGTAAAGATGGCACATTAAATCTAACCGGTCAGGCTCCGTATAAGCTTAAAATCGGTGCTCCGGCTGCGGTGCAGATCCAGTATCAAGGAAAACCTGTCGATCTGAGCCGTTTTATCAGAACTAACCAGGTTGCGCGTCTTACCGTTAATGCCGAACAATCAGCAGCACAGTAACAGGCGAGTAACGCGGGAGACTTTTCATGCATAATCAGGCTCCGATTCAACGTAGAAAATCTAAACGGATTTACGTTGGGAATGTGCCGATTGGTGATGGTGCACCCATCGCCGTTCAGTCGATGACCAACACCCGTACCACGGATGTTGAGGCGACGGTCAATCAAATCAAAGCATTAGAGCGCGTAGGAGCGGATATTGTCCGCGTCTCCGTGCCGACCATGGATGCCGCCGAGGCATTCAAACTCATCAAGCAGCAGGTCAATGTTCCGCTGGTTGCCGATATCCACTTCGATTACCGAATCGCGCTTAAAGTCGCGGAATATGGTGTGGATTGTCTGCGTATCAACCCAGGTAACATCGGCAGCGAAGAGCGTATTCGTTCGGTCGTTGACTGCGCCCGCGATAAAAATATTCCTATCCGCATCGGCGTTAACGCCGGATCGCTGGAAAAAGATCTGCAGGAAAAATACGGCGAACCGACGCCGCAAGCGCTGCTGGAATCAGCCATGCGCCATGTGGATCATCTCGATCGCCTCAACTTCGATCAGTTCAAAGTCAGTGTGAAAGCGTCTGACGTTTTCCTGGCCGTTGAATCCTATCGCCTGCTGGCGAAGCAAATCGATCAGCCGCTGCACCTTGGGATCACCGAAGCCGGTGGCTTACGCAGTGGTTCTGTGAAATCCGCGATCGGCCTTGGGCTGCTGCTTTCCGAAGGGATCGGCGACACGCTGCGTGTATCGCTGGCAGCCGATCCGGTGGAAGAGATCAAAGTCGGTTTCGACATTCTGAAATCCCTGCGTATTCGTGCTCGCGGGATCAACTTCATTGCGTGCCCAACCTGTTCGCGTCAGGAATTTGACGTTATCGGTACGGTCAACGCGCTGGAGCAGCGTCTGGAAGATCTGATTACGCCGATGGATGTCTCTATTATCGGCTGCGTGGTGAACGGTCCTGGTGAAGCGCTGGTGTCAACGCTTGGCGTGACCGGCGGCAACAAGAAAAGCGGCCTCTATGAAGATGGGATCCGTAAAGACCGTCTGGACAACAACGACATGATCGATCAGCTGGAAGCCCGCATCCGCGCAAAAGCGACGATGCTGGACGAAGCCCAGCGCATCAGCATTCAGCAAGTTGAAAAATAACGTGATGGGAAGCGTCAGGCTTCCCATGTATGATTGAACCCATTCTTTGGGTTTTTTTTGTATATAGAAAGAGAATAAACGTGGCAAAAAACATTCAAGCCATCCGCGGCATGAACGATTATCTGCCTGGCGAAACCGCCATCTGGCAGCGCATTGAAGGCACTCTGAAACAGGTGCTCGGCAGCTACGGTTACAGCGAAATCCGTTTGCCGATTGTAGAGCAGACCCCGTTATTTAAACGCGCGATCGGCGAAGTGACCGACGTCGTTGAAAAAGAGATGTATACCTTTGAAGACCGCAACGGCGATAGCCTGACGCTGCGTCCGGAAGGTACGGCAGGTTGTGTACGCGCCGGCATCGAACATGGTCTCCTGTACAATCAGGAGCAGCGTCTGTGGTATATCGGCCCGATGTTCCGCCACGAACGCCCGCAAAAAGGCCGTTATCGTCAGTTTAATCAGCTGGGTGTGGAAGTCTTTGGCCTGCAAGGTCCGGATATCGACGCTGAGCTGATCATGCTGACGGCACGCTGGTGGCGTGAGCTGGGGATTTCTCAGCACGTTGCGCTGGAGCTGAACTCCATTGGCTCCCTGGAAGCGCGCGCGAACTACCGTGATGCGTTAGTTGCATTCCTGGAACAGCACAAAGATAAGCTGGATGAAGACTGCCAGCGTCGCATGTACAGCAATCCGCTGCGCGTTCTGGATTCCAAGAACCCGGAAGTGCAGGCGCTGCTGAACGATGCCCCGGCGCTGGGTGACTATCTGGACGACGATTCTCGCGAGCACTTCGCTGGCCTGTGCAAACTGCTAGAAGCGGCCGGTATTGCTTATACCGTGAACCAGCGTCTGGTGCGCGGTCTGGATTACTATAACCGCACGGTGTTTGAGTGGGTCACCACCAGCCTGGGTTCTCAGGGTACCGTGTGTGCAGGCGGTCGTTATGACGGTCTGGTGGAACAGCTGGGTGGCCGTGCTGCACCTGCAGTTGGTTTCGCAATGGGTCTTGAACGACTTGTTTTGCTGGTTCAGGCAGTTAATCCGGAATTTAAAGCAGATTCCGTTGTCGATATATACCTGGTGGCCTCAGGTGCGGATACGCAGTCTGCGGCAATGCAGTTTGCCGAACGTCTGCGCGATGCGCTGCCGGGCGTTAAGCTGATGACTAACCATGGTGGTGGCAACTTCAAAAAGCAGTTTGCCCGTGCCGATAAATGGGGCGCAAGTATCGCACTGGTGCTGGGCGAGTCCGAAGTGGCTGCTGGCGAAGTGGTGGTAAAAGACCTGCGCTCTGGTGAGCAAACAACCGTAACGCAGGATAGCGTTGCCGCGCACTTGCGCACTTTACTGGGCTAAGGGGAAGAACAGCGTGGAAATGTACGAGAACGAAAACGACCAGGTTGATGCGATTAAACGCTTCTTTGCCGAAAATGGCAAAGCCCTGGCCGTTGGGGTGATTTTGGGTGTGGGCGCGCTGATGGGTTGGCGTTACTGGAATAGCCATCAGGCTGATTCCGCGCGTGATGCTTCCCTGTCCTATGAAAATACCGTGAGCGCAATTCGTGCCGATCAGCCGCAAACGTTGGCTGCTGCGGAGAAATTTGCTGCTGACAACAAAAATACTTACGGTGCACTGGCATCGCTTGAAGTGGCTCAGCAGTTCGTTGATAAAAATGAACTGGATAAAGCCGCCGCGCAGCTGACTCAGGGTCTCGCAGCAGCCAGCGATGACAATCTGAAAGCGGTGATTAATCTGCGCCTGGCGCGTATTCAGGTACAGCAGAACAAAGCCGACGACGCGCTGAAAACCCTCGACACTGTCAAAGGTGAAGGTTTTGCAGCCATCGTTGCTGACCTGCGTGGTGAAGCTCTGCTGAGCAAAGGCGACAAACAAGGCGCGCGCAGCGCGTGGGAAGCGGGCGTGAAAAGTAACGCCTCACCTGCGCTGAGCGAAATGATGCAGATGAAAATAAATAATTTGTCCGTCTGAGAGGGACCCGATGCAATTGCGTAAATTACTTCTGCCAGGACTGCTTTCTGTTACGTTATTGAGTGGCTGTTCACTGTTCAGTGGCGAAGAAGATGTTGTAAAAATGTCCCCGCTGCCGACGGTTGAAAATCAGTTTACCCCGTCAACCGCGTGGAGCTCTTCCGTGGGTGATGGAATCGGTGATTTCTATTCCAACCTGCATCCGGCGTATGCCGATAGCGTTGTCTATGCGGCTGATCGCAAAGGCACCGTGCGCGCGTTCAACGCCGATGACGGGAAAGAAGTCTGGTCGGTCAATCTGGCCGAAAAAGACGGTTGGTTCTCCCGTACGCCGGCACTGCTCTCGGGCGGCGTGACCGTTTCCGGCGGTCATGTCTATATCGGTAGCGAAAAAGCGCAGGTCTATGCGCTGAACGCCAGCGACGGTTCTATTGCATGGCAAACTCGCGTAGCGGGTGAAGCCCTGTCTCGTCCGGTTGTGAGCGACGGCCTGGTGCTGATTCATACCAGCAACGGCCAGCTGCAGGCGCTGAACGAAGCTGACGGTGCCGTGAAATGGACTGTGAACCTGGACATGCCAGCCCTGTCTCTGCGCGGTGAATCTGCCCCTGCGACCGCGTTTGGTGCGGCTATCGTGGGCGGTGATAACGGTCGCGTCAGCGCCGTGCTGATGCAGCAGGGTCAGATGATCTGGCAGCAGCGTATCTCCCAGGCAACCGGTCCGACTGAAATTGACCGTTTGAGCGACGTCGATACCACGCCCGTTATCGTGGACAACGTGGTTTATGCGCTGGCTTACAACGGCAACCTGACGGCGCTGGATCTGCGCAGCGGCCAGGTTATGTGGAAACGTGAGCTGGGTTCAGTGAACGATTTCGTGGTCGAGGGCAACCGCATCTACCTGGTGGATCAGAACGACCGTCTGCTGGCGCTGAACACCGACGGCGGTGTCACGCTGTGGACGCAGAGCGATCTGCTGCACCGTCTGCTGACCGCACCTGCGCTGTACAATGGCAGCCTGGTCGTAGGCGATAGCGAAGGTTATATGCACTGGATTGATCCGGAAACGGGTCGCTTCGTGGCGCAGGAAAAAGTCGACAGCTCTGGTTTCCTGACCGATCCGGTTGTGGCTGACGGCAAACTGCTGATCCAGGCAAAAGACGGTACGCTCTACGCGATCACGCGTTAATCGTCTCGTTTGTAGTATAATAAACGGCTCCTGTTAACTCAGGGGCCGTTTTGACTTTTATAAAAACGCCGCAACTGCGACGTTTATTTGAATTTTATGAGGCTTCAAACATGGTACCTGTGGTCGCGCTTGTCGGGCGCCCGAACGTTGGAAAATCCACTCTTTTTAACCGTTTAACACGCACCCGTGATGCGCTGGTGGCGGATTTCCCGGGGCTGACTCGTGACCGTAAGTACGGTCGTGCTGAAGTGGAAGGTCGCGAGTTTATCTGTATCGATACGGGTGGTATCGACGGTACAGAAGACGGTGTGGAAACGCGCATGGCAGAGCAATCTCTGCTGGCGATTGAAGAAGCGGACATTGTTCTGTTCATGGTAGACGCACGTGCGGGCCTGATGCCTGCCGATACGGCTATCGCCAAACACCTGCGCTCTCGCGAAAAGCCAACCTTCCTGGTGGCGAACAAAACTGACGGTATTGATGCCGATCAGGCGGTAGCGGATTTCTGGGCCCTGGGCCTCGGTGAAATCTACCCGATTGCCGCGTCTCATGGCCGCGGTGTCACCAGCCTGCTCGAAACCGTTCTGCTGCCGTGGGTTGACGAAGTAAACCCGCCGGAAGAAGTGGACGAAGACGCTGAATACTGGGCGCAGTTCGAAGCCGATCAAGAGGGCGCAGAAGAAGAACCTGAGGATGATTTTAATCCGCAGGATCTGCCGATCAAACTCGCTATCGTCGGTCGTCCGAACGTAGGTAAGTCCACACTGACCAACCGTATTCTCGGCGAAGACCGCGTGGTGGTCTACGACATGCCGGGCACGACGCGTGACAGTATTTACATCCCGATGGAACGTGACGAGCGCGAATATGTGCTGATCGACACGGCGGGCGTGCGTAAGCGCGGGAAAATCACCGATGTAGTGGAAAAATTCTCCGTTATCAAAACGCTGCAGGCGATTGAAGATGCGAACGTGGTGATGCTGGTCATCGACGCGCGCGAAGGCATCTCCGATCAGGACCTGTCGCTGCTGGGCTTTATCCTCAATAGTGGGCGCTCACTTGTTATCGTCGTCAACAAATGGGACGGCCTGAGCAACGAAGTGCGTGAGCAAGTCAAAGAGATGCTGGACTTCCGTCTGGGCTTCATCGACTTTGCCCGTGTGCACTTCATCTCTGCGCTGCACGGCAGCGGCGTGGGCAACCTGTTCGAATCCGTTCGCGAAGCCTACGACAGTTCCACCCGTCGTGTAAGCACCGCCATGTTGACGCGCATCATGACCATGGCAGCGGAAGACCATCAGCCGCCGCTGGTGCGTGGCCGTCGCGTGAAGCTGAAATACGCCCACGCCGGTGGTTACAACCCGCCAATCGTGGTGATTCACGGTAATCAGGTGAAAGATCTGCCGGATTCCTACAAGCGTTATTTGATGAACTACTTCCGTAAATCGCTGGATGTGATGGGTACGCCTATCCGTATTCAGTTCAAGGAAGGGGATAACCCGTTTGCGAACAAACGCAACACGCTGACGCCGAACCAGATGCGTAAGCGTAAGCGCTTGATTAAACACATCAAGAAAGGCAAATAATTGCACACTAAAAACCCGACTGAGTCGGGTTTTTTGCCTTTTGTTCTCCACAATTCATGAACGGAGTGGAACATGCGGTTAGGGTTTATTGGGCTTGGCGCCGTGGTTGAGACGGCCTATTTACCGGCGTTGCGACAGATTTTCGATACTCCCTTACATTGCGTCGGTTTCGATCTTCGCCCCGAGCGCGAGCTTGCAGGCGTGGTGCGCTGCACGTCCCTGGAGCAACTGCTGGCCAGTCCGATAGACACCCTGTTTGTCACCACCTCTTCATTGCATCACCTCGATGCGCTTGAGCTGGCCTTATCCTCACCGATTCCGCGTATCGTGGTGGAAAAACCGGTTGTCGCGACGCTTTCCCAAATCGAAAGACTCAAAACGCTGCTCGCAAAAACTGAAGCCGCTGCTCGCGTGCTGGCGCTCGATCACTGGATGGCGCGAAGCGGTGCCATGCAACTCGCGTTGGGCATTCTGAACCCGGCCTGGCAGCCGGAACGGGAAAATCAGACCGCAGGCCGGGTGGTCAATTCACTTGATGAGATCGTCAAAATCGAAGGATTTCTTCAGGAGCCTAGCGGCTTCAACGTCGCGGGAGAACCTGTTGCGCTGAATTTTGCCACCGGTGAGCCTGATACCCGCCAGCTTCGCCACCCGGACGGTGTCATCATTGATATCGGTACCCATGTGCTGGCGATGATGCGAGAAACCGTGCGCGCGCTCGGCGGAAATCACGCACTGTCTTTGCAGGTGATAACCGCGACAGATCGTCTCGGCCGCCCGATTGCCACAGGTGATCTGCTCACCGCCGAAGGCGAAGCTCATCTTCAGGGTCATGTGAGCGGTATTCCGGTGGATATCTGGCTGAACAAATATGCCGGGCCTGCGGGTGGGCAAAAAGGGCTTCGGCTGCATCTACGCGACGGGCGCATTATCAGCCACGACCGACGCGGCACCGAGGATGTTCTCGAACTGGTTGACGGCGAAAACGTGGAGCGCTGGACGCTTCCGGGGGCCATCTACGCGCACTGTCTGGCAGAGCATATTCTTGGGGAAAAAAGCCTGTACGAGAGGGCGCCAGAAGAGGTGTCATTCACCACGCAGCGGCGGCTGGAAGAGGTCGAACTCCTGCTGAAATTACAGCAACAGCTGCGTGGCCCACACTGATCGCGGCGTGGTAAAATACCTCAAAACCTTTTTAAGGAGTCACGATGTCTATCATCTGTCCGGATTGCCATGCAGAGCTGGAACCCGTAAACGGAATGGCGCACTGCGAGAGCTGCGATAAAGATATCGCGCTTGAAGCGCTATGCCCTGATTGCCATCAGCCGCTTCAGGTGTTGAAAGCCTGCGGTGCGGTCGATTATTTTTGCCAGAACGGTCACGGCCTGATTTCGAAGAAACGCGTTGAATTCAAGCCGGTTTAAACCGGCTTTTTCTTGCGCGTCTTTTTCGCGGGAGTGATACCTTTCACTTCACTTTCTACCCAGCCGTCGGCCAGGCGGGTTGTCAGCACGTCACCGGCTTTCACCTGTTTGGTCAGTTTCAGTACCGTGCCGTCTGTCGCCGTGGTTACACTGTAGCCGCGCGCCAGCGTTGAAAGCGGGCTAACGGCTTCCAGATGCGTCACCGCATTACCAAAACGCTCACGGGTACTGCTCAGGCGTGCGCGGATGTTCTCACCCAGACGATATTCAAGCTGCTGCATGCGTGTCTGCGCGCGATAGATGCGCGGCTGCGGGTTTTGCTGATTCAGGCGCTGGGTTATCCGCTGCTGGCGCGAAACCGCGCGCTTGAGTTGATTATCCAGAGCAAAATTCATCCGCTGGCGCAGACGCTCAAGCACCGTTTGCTGACGTGCCAGACGCAGCTGCGGGTGCTGCTGCTGTAGCCGATGCTGCAACTGGGTAAAACGCCTGTTACGGTTGGCGAGGAAATAGTCCATCGCCATTTCCAGACGCTGCTGGCTGTTCTGCAACTGGCGCAATAGTTCCAGCTGGTTGCGGCTCACGATTTCGGCGGCGGCAGATGGCGTCGGCGCGCGCATGTCCGCGACAAAATCAGCGATCGTGACGTCAGTTTCGTGTCCGACCGCGCTGACAATGGGAATAACGCTGTCGAAAATCGCCCGCGCCACGCGCTCGTCGTTGAAACTCCACAGATCTTCCAGAGAGCCACCGCCGCGCCCGACGATTAACACGTCACACTCCTGGCGCGCGTTTGCCAGCGCAATGGCACGCACAATCTGGCCCGGGGCATCGTCACCCTGCACGGCAGTCGGATAAATCACAACGGGCAGCGACGGATCGCGACGCTTCAGCACGTGTAAAATATCGTGCAGCGCCGCACCGGTTTTAGAGGTAATCACCCCGACGCAATGGGCGGGAGAGGGCAGGGATTTCTTGAACTGCTGATCGAACAGGCCTTCCGCTGACAGTTTTGCTTTCAGCTGCTCGTATTTCTGTTGCAGTAAGCCTTCACCCGCCGGCTGCATGCTCTCGACGATGATCTGATAATCACCGCGCGGTTCATACAGCGTGATATTGGCGCGAACCAAAACCTGCTGGCCGTGCTGAGGGCGGAACGTCACCCGACGATTGCTGTTGCGGAACATGGCACAGCGCACCTGAGCGGTGTCGTCTTTCAGCGTAAAGTACCAGTGCCCGGATGACGGCTGCGTGAAATTAGAGATCTCTCCGCTGATCCAGACCTGTCCCATTTCCTGCTCAAGCAGCAAACGAACCGATTGATTAAGGCGGCTAACGGTAAAAATTGAGGGGCTTTGGGAGGATAACATGTGAGCGGGATCAAATTCTAAATCAGCAAGTTATTCAGTCGATAGTAACCTGCCCGGAGGCAATCGCAAGCATTTTTTATAAAAAAGTGTAGATGCAATCGGTTACGCTCTGTATAATGCCACGGCAATATTTAACCACCCAGGTCAGAGATATTGCCCATGCTACGTATCGCAAAAGAAGCACTGACGTTTGACGACGTCCTCCTCGTTCCCGCTCACTCCACCGTTCTGCCGAATACTGCCGATCTCAGCACGCAGTTGACCAAAACCATTCGCCTGAACATTCCTATGCTCTCTGCGGCTATGGACACCGTGACTGAAGCGCGCCTGGCAATTGCCCTGGCACAGGAAGGTGGCATCGGCTTTATTCACAAAAACATGTCTATCGAGCGTCAGGCGGATGAAGTTCGCCGCGTGAAAAAACATGAATCCGGCATTGTTTCCGATCCCCAAACCGTTCTGCCAACCACTACCCTGCACGAAGTGAAAGCGCTGACCGAGCGTAATGGCTTTGCGGGCTATCCGGTTGTGACTGAAGACAACGAACTGGTGGGTATCATTACTGGCCGTGACGTGCGCTTCGTGACCGACCTGAACCAGCCTGTCAGCGTCTACATGACGCCGAAAGAGCGTCTGGTGACCGTGCGTGAAGGCGAAACCCGTGAAGTCGTGCTGGCTAAAATGCACGAAAAACGCGTTGAAAAAGCGCTGGTTGTGGATAACAGCTTCCACCTGCGTGGCATGATCACCGTAAAAGATTTCCAGAAAGCAGAACGTAAACCCAACGCCTGTAAAGACGAGCGTGGCCGTCTGCGCGTAGGCGCTGCGGTGGGTGCAGGCGCTGGCAACGAAGAGCGCGTTGATGCGCTGGTCGCTGCGGGCGTTGACATTCTGCTGATCGACTCCTCTCACGGTCATTCCGAAGGCGTTCTGCAACGTATTCGCGATACCCGTGCAAAATACCCTGATCTGCAGATCATCGGCGGTAACGTCGCAACCGGCGCAGGTGCCCGTGCTCTGGCAGATGCCGGTTGCAGCGCTGTCAAAGTGGGTATCGGCCCTGGCTCCATCTGTACGACGCGTATCGTAACTGGCGTGGGCGTTCCGCAGATCACCGCCGTTTCTGACGCGGTAGAAGCGCTGGAAGGCACCGGTATCCCGGTTATCGCGGACGGCGGCATCCGCTTCTCTGGCGATATCGCGAAAGCCATCGCGGCAGGTGCAGCGGCGGTCATGGTTGGCTCTATGCTGGCCGGTACCGAAGAGTCTCCGGGCGAGATCGAACTGTTCCAGGGCCGTTCTTATAAATCTTACCGTGGTATGGGTTCCCTGGGCGCGATGTCCAAAGGTTCTTCAGACCGTTACTTCCAGACGGATAACGCAGCCGACAAACTGGTACCGGAAGGTATCGAAGGTCGCGTAGCCTATAAAGGCCGTCTGAAAGAGATTATCCACCAGCAGATGGGCGGCCTGCGTTCCTGTATGGGTCTGACCGGCTGTGGTACTATCGACCTGCTGCGTACTAAAGCGGAATTTGTACGTATCAGCGGTGCGGGTATCCAGGAAAGCCACGTTCACGACGTGACGATCACCAAAGAGTCCCCGAACTACCGTCTGGGCTCCTGATAAGTTTCCGCGCCCGGCTCAATGCCGGGCGCTTTGTTTCACTTGCCTCGGAATTAGCGTCAATGACGGAAAACATTCATAAACATCGCATTCTTATCCTGGATTTCGGTTCTCAGTACACTCAGCTGGTGGCACGTCGCGTGCGTGAACTTGGCGTTTACTGTGAGCTGTGGGCGTGGGATGTCACGGAAGCACAAATCCGTGAATTCAATCCAAGCGGCATCATCCTTTCCGGCGGCCCGGAAAGCACCACCGAACATAACAGCCCGCGCGCCCCGCAATACGTCTTTGAAGCCGGTGTTCCTGTCTTCGGCGTCTGCTACGGCATGCAGACCATGGCAATGCAACTGGGCGGCCACGTTGAATCTTCTAACGAGCGTGAGTTTGGCTACGCGCAGGTCGAAGTGCTGACCGACAGCGCCCTGGTTCGCGGTATCGAAGATTCCCTGACCGCTGAAGGCAAACCGCTGCTCGACGTCTGGATGAGCCACGGCGATAAAGTGACCGCGATTCCTTCCGATTTCGTAACCGTTGCCAGTACCGAAAGCTGTCCGTTTGCCATTATGGCGAACGAAGAAAAACGCTTCTACGGCGTGCAGTTCCACCCGGAAGTGACCCACACCCGTCAGGGGATGCGTATGCTGGACCGCTTCGTTCGCGATATCTGCCAGTGTGAAGCTCTCTGGACCCCAGCGAAAATCATCGACGACGCCGTTGAGCGTATCCGCAAACAGGTTGGCGACGATAAAGTGATCCTTGGCCTGTCCGGTGGCGTTGACTCGTCCGTGACCGCGATGCTGCTGCACCGTGCTATCGGCAAAAACCTGACCTGCGTCTTCGTGGACAATGGTCTGCTGCGCCTGAACGAAGCCCAGCAGGTGATGGACATGTTCGGCGACCATTTCGGTCTGAACATCGTTCACGTTGAAGGCGAAGAGCGCTTCCTGTCCGCACTGGCGGGCGAAAACGATCCGGAAGCCAAACGTAAAATCATTGGCCGCGTGTTTGTTGAAGTGTTCGACGAACAGGCGCTGCGTCTGGAAGACGTGAAATGGCTGGCGCAAGGCACCATCTACCCGGACGTGATCGAATCCGCTGCTTCCGCAACGGGTAAAGCACACGTCATCAAATCTCACCACAACGTGGGCGGCCTGCCGAAAGAGATGAAGATGGGTCTGGTTGAACCGCTGCGTGAGCTGTTCAAAGACGAAGTGCGTAAAATTGGTCTGGAGCTGGGCCTGCCGTACGACATGCTTTACCGTCACCCGTTCCCGGGCCCAGGTCTGGGCGTGCGCGTGCTGGGCGAAGTGAAGAAAGAGTACTGCGACCTGCTGCGTCGTGCGGATGCAATCTTCATCGAAGAGCTGCATAAAGCCGACCTGTACAACAAAGTGAGCCAGGCGTTCACCGTATTCCTGCCAGTACGCTCCGTCGGCGTCATGGGTGATGGCCGTAAGTACGACTGGGTTGTCTCCCTGCGTGCCGTCGAAACCATCGATTTCATGACCGCTCATTGGGCACACCTGCCGTATGACTTCCTTGGCCGTGTCTCTAACCGCATCATCAACGAAGTGAACGGGATTTCCCGTGTCGTTTATGACATCAGCGGTAAGCCACCGGCGACGATTGAGTGGGAGTAATTTTCCCCCTCTAGTCAAACAAAACCCTCTGCCTCGCCAGAGGGTTTTTATTGTGGCGCTGCACAACCACAAGCCCTACAGCCAGCCCCCCAATTATCACCGTCAATCCACATGACACCCACATTGCCCCTAACACACCCAGTTCCCTATTCAGCCATGCGTAAGCAAAGGGCGATACCGCTGCCATGACCTGCGCCGGAATGAGCAAGACGCCTGTGCGTCGCGCGTAATCCTCAGCAGGAAAAAGCAGTAACGGCAGCGAGGCTTTTACGATGGTCACTAGCCCGTTGATGGCACCATAGCCCAGCACAAATCCGGCAGCCGCCCAGATAAGGGTGCTGGCGCTGAGTCCGGTCAAAAAACAGAGGGGCATGGCGAGGGCAGTGATGAGCGTCAGTCGCAGCGGCGAGAGATGCGCCCCGGCGACCACCTCTGTAAATCGTGCGCCCGTCTGGCCAATGCCCCAGAGCATCCCCACGGTCGCCGGAAGCCCTACGCTTGCGATAAATTCCGGTAAGTGCGTGGATGTGCCGTTCGAAACAAAGGTTATGAGCGCAATGAAGGCGGCGTAGAGCAGGCCGTTGCGGCGATCCTGATGATTGGCGGGCGCTGTCGCTTTCCATGGAGTGGCGACCGGCACCCTGTGGCCTGGAAGTACGCGGATAAGCGCCGCACTCAGTAGGCCGGCCAGGGCGTAAATCAGCAGTGCTTCACGCCAGCTCATAAATGTAAGCAGTTTCGCGCCTAGCGGCCAGAACACGGCAGAGGCCAACCCGCCCGCCAGCGTGACGTGTGAAATCGTCCGTCGGGCACTCTGACCGTAGAGATTCACCAGCGAGGCGAACAGGGCATCGTACAGGGACAGGCGCATGCCGACCCCTGCCAGCAGCCACGCCGCGTACCAGCCAGGCAACGCGTGCACGCAGGCCATGACGGCACAACTCACGGCGATCATCAGCGTGCCGCTCATCACCACGAGCTGCCCGCCAAATCGGGCCAGCAGCCTGGCGACAAAAGGCGACACCGTCGCCATCACCAGCATGGCGAGGGTCAGGCCAAGAAAGATCTGTGGTGACGACCAGCGCATATCCGCTGCGATCGCATGGGCAAAGGTTCCTGGCATGTAAAAGGTAATTCCCCAGTTGATCAGCTGATTGCCTCCGGCAGCAACAGGAAGCAGGCGGGGGAGGGCAGGTGTTTTCATTATTTTTCATTCCGTCAGGCAGTTGTGATCACCATACTGCGCACGGTAAGGTGCTGGCAGGCCTCTGTGTTTATGACTCCTATAAGAGAAACTTTGCGATGACGACGCTGAATCTGGGCAATCTGGCGACCTTCCGGCTGGTGATCCAGCGCGGCAGCTTTTCGGCTGCGGCGGATATATTGGGCCTTTCTCAACCAGCGGTGAGCCTGCAGGTGCGCCAGCTTGAGCAATTTCTGCGAACGCGTCTGGTCGAACGTACCGGGCGTGGCATCAAAGCCACCGCTGCGGGGCTGGCGCTACTGGAGCATGGCAATCGTATTGAGCAGGTAGTGGAAGAGGCGATCCGGTCGGTGAGCGAGTTTAGCCATGAGATCAGTGGTACTATTACACTGGGCACGGGGGCCACGGCCTGTATTCACCTTTTGCCGCCGTTGCTACAGCAACTGCGTGAGGAGCATCCGCTATTACGCGTCGGCGTGACGACGGGAAACACGCTGGATGTGGTGCGCGCCGTGGAGGAGAACCGTCTGGATATCGGGCTGGTCACACTCCCGGCAAGCGGTCGTGCGCTGGAGGTTATGCCCATACTTGATGAAGAGTTTGTCCTGATAATTTCCCAGGCGCAGGACGAGGAGATAGCGCAGTTTACCCCGCAAATATTGCACGCACTGCCGCTGATAGCCTTCGAATCGGGGAGTGGTACGCGGGATTTAATCGATGGCTGGTTTAAGGCATGCGATCTGGAGGTCTGCCCTGTGATGCAGCTGGGCAGTATCGAAGCCATTAAGCGCATGGTTCGCGCAGGATTGGGATACAGCATTGTCTCGCGTATGGCGGTCGAAAACGTAGTGGATCGCGAAGGGCTGAGCGTGCGGTCGCTGAACCCGATTTTGCATCGTCAGTTAGGTATCGTCATGCGGCAAGACAAAATTCTCAGTAAGGGAATTTCCGAAGTGATTCGTTTATTGCGCGAGAAGACTAATGGTTAACGGAGTCCAGCGGCTGGCTGACTTGCTGAGACTGGATTTTGTCCTGATGGTGATACCAGGCGCCAATGGAGGAGTACACGAAGCGGCCGAAGAAAAACAGAAAGCTGATAAGCAAGATAATGCGGGTCATTCGAGTGTTAAATCGATGTCGTTTCTGCATACGCGTTGCCTGGCTCACTGTGTTTTCCTGGGTATACCCTTTTGGGCGATGGGACTATTAAGTCACAGCGGGAAGCAAGGGTCAATTCGGAGTGTGTAAAAAATCGTCAATGTAATGATTCGTTGATGTTATCGATATTAATTCAATAATTTAGCGGGCTGATAGAAAACAGAAAACCACCCGAGAAAATTGTAATAATTGGTTTTTTGAATTCATATTCTTGCGTTAGGTCAATTCTTGCGCGGCATTGATCACTAAAATCCTCCCTCCACGGTGTTTTCTCATGAAAATACTGTGCGTCAAAATGTCAGGTTGGATGCCTGTCTGAAATTACCCTATGGATGAAGGGGCTTAACCAGGCGCCTATGAACATTCTCTCTTATTTACAGCAAAACAAAGATCGCTGGTGGGCGCTCCCCCTTCTTTTGCCTGTTATTTTTCTGCCTCTGCTGAACGTTGCGAGCACCTATACCCAGTTAAACGGCGGAAGCATCGTACTCTATTACATGCCATTGTCGTTTCTGCTCTCCGCAATGCTATTTTTCGGCCTCGCAGCACTGCCTGGCATCATTCTGGCGCTGTTTTTACGTTACTACGACACGGTCAGCCTCTATGAAACCGTGGCGCTCATCTGCCATTTTATCGTTCCGCTCACCCTGAGCTGGGGCGGATATCGGGTATTTGCGCCCCGGCGAAATATGGTGGCATACGGCAATACAAAGCTGATGGCGCAACGTATTTTCTGGCAGGTTTTGTGCCCGTCGACGCTATTTTTAGTGCTGTTCCAGTTTGCCGTTTACCTCGGCGTCTATGAAACCCGACAGAGCGTGGCTGGGCTAAATCCGCTGACCATTCGCACCCTGATCAATTTTCAGGGGCTGCTGGTCGGCGGATTGACGGGAGTGCCGTTCAGCTATCTGGTGATTCGCGTGTTCCGACATCCGCGTTATCTCAAAGCGCTCATTTCACAAATCCGAACGCAGATTGATAAGAAAGTCACTGCGGCGGAGTTTGTTCTCTGGCTTGCCGCGCTGGCAGGCCTGCTTTCACTGCTGCTGGTGCCCATGAGCGATAACAGCTCAATTTTTAGCACTAACTACACGCTGTCGCTGATGATGCCGGTGATGCTGTGGGGCTCAATGCGGTTTGGCTATAAGCTGATGTCGATCATCTGGACGCCGGTGCTGATGGTCTCAATTCACTATTTTTACCACTATATTCCGCTCGGCCAGGGCTACGACATTCACCTGGCGATCACGTCGTCGAGTTATCTGGTCTTCTCTTTTGTGGTGATTTACATGGCGATGCTGGCTACGCGCCAGCGGGTGATCACGCGCCATGCCAGACGCCTGGCTTTTCTCGATCCGGTTGTGCACATGCCGAATCTGCGGGCGTTATCGCGTGCGTTGTCTAAATCACCCTGGTCAACGCTTTGTATGCTGCGCGTACCGGAACTTGAAGTTCTGAGCCGCAACTACGGTGTGCTGCTTCGAATTCAGTACAAACAGAAGCTGGCGGAGTGGCTTAAGAGTTTCCTGCAGCCCAATGAGTGCGTTTATCAGCTTTCCGGATGCGATCTGGCGATACGGCTGAACACTGAGTCACACGTGGCGCGCATTGAAGCGCTCGACGAACTCATTAAACAGTTCCGTTTTATCTGGGACGGGGTGCCGCTGCAACCGCAGGTGGGTATCAGCTATTGTTGTGTCCGTTCGCCGGTGACCCATCTCTATTTGCTGCTGGGCGAGCTGAGCATCATTGCGGATTTCTCGCTCTTCACCAACCATCCTGAGAACCTAAAACAGCGCGGCGCGGCTAATCTACAGCGTAGCCTGCGGGATAAAGTGGCGATGATGAACCGACTGCAGCGGGCGCTTGAGCACAATGAATTCCAGCTCATGGCGCAACGGGTGCAGGGCGTTCGCGGCGATCACTACCACGAAATCCTGTTACGCATGACCGATGAAAATGGCGTACTCATTACGCCGGATAAATTCCTGCCCGTGGCGCAGGAGTTTGGCTTGTCATCGCGCGTGGATCTCTGGGTGCTGGAAAGTACGCTGAAGTTTATGTCGGCGCATCGCGGCAGGCTACCCGGCAAGCGTTTCGCCATTAATCTCATGTCCTCAACCATCTGCCGATCGCAATTCCCCATTGAGGTTCACCGTTTGCTGGAGAAATACGGCATCGAAGCCTGGCAGCTGATCTTTGAAATTACCGAGTGCAGCGGATTTGGCAATGCGGATCTGGCGGATCAGATGGTCAAACAGCTGCAGAAGTTAGGGTGTCTGATTGCCATCGACGATTTTGGAACGGGCTACGCCAGCTATGCCCGGTTGAAAAGTGTTGATGCCGATATCCTGAAAATAGACGGCAGCTTTATTCGTAACATCGCTGACAACAGCCTGGACTATCAGATTGTGGCGTCGATTTGCCATCTGGCGCGGATGAAGAAAATGCTGGTGGTGGCCGAATATGTAGAAAGTGAAGCGATTCGCAGCGCACTGAGTGCGCTGGGGATAGATTTTCTGCAGGGATATTTAATCGGTAAACCTGAGCCGCTGGAACAGCTGCTTGATTCTCAGGCGTCACCACTGGACGCCTGAGAACACAGGGTTAGGCCGCCACGTCTGGCGACTGCTCTTCTTCGATTTTAAGCAACCAGCCAGTCACACCTTCCCAGTACTGCTGCTCTTTTTCCAGATCTAAAAGCACCAGCGCATTCTGGCTAAACCAGTCGTGCGGGAAACTCAGCGTCCAGTGATGGTCGTCGGTTTTCAGGGTTAGCGTTGGCGGCGTCGTCGTCGCCTGACGCTGGTTATTCAGCAAAACGCCTAAACGCAAAAGCTGAATGAGCGGAAGGAACTGCTTTTTCTTGAACAGCGTAAATCGCGGCAGATCGTCCAGTTTGATTGCCTTACGGTGATAGCGCACCAGCGTCGCCATCATCGTTTGTTGCTCCTGATTGAAGCCCGGCAGATCGCTGTTTTGCAGAATATAGGCCGAGTGGCGATGCATGCCGCTGTGGTTAATATTCAGCCCCACTTCGTGCAGCATCGTCGCCCATTTCAGCAGGGCAGCCAGCTGCGGATGCGCCAGCTTCGGGTTCTGCGCTTCCCACTGTTCGTAAATGTGGGTGGTGGTTTCCAGAACGCGCTTCGCCTGTTCACGGTCGATATTGTACTGATTCGCCAGACTTTGCGCGGTACGGCTGCGAATATCCTGATGACGGAAGCGACCTTCCATTTCGTAAAGCACGCCTTCACGCAACGCCCCGTCGGACAGGCGCAGCTCGCGGATCGCCAGCGCATCGAAGACACCGCACAGAATCGCCAGCCCAGGCACGAAGACCGCCTTACGTTCGTCGGACAAGCCCGGCAGGCTCAGGGAGTCAAAACTTTTGTGCTTGAGCACTTCTTCCCGGAGTTTTTCCAGCCGTTCCGGAGTGATAATCCCGTCTTTTTCACCCATCGCCAGCAGCACTTCGTGTGCCGCTTTGATGCTACCGGACGCGCCGAGGGCTACATTCCAGCCCTGAATACGATACTGCCAGGCAAGCGATTCCAGTTTCTGAACGGCCGCCATGCGCGCGCGCTGGAAATTTTCACGGCTAATAGCGCCGCCAGGGAAGTACATCTGCGCAAAGCTGACGCAGCCCATACGGCGGCTTTCAACCAGTTTGGGTTCGAAGTCTTCGCCGATGACCAGCTCAGTCGACCCGCCGCCGATATCGATTACCAGCTTGCGGCCTTTTTCCGGCTGGGTATGTTCCACGCCCATAAAAATCAGACGCGCTTCCTCGTTACCCGAAATGATTTCAATCGGGTAGGGGATCACTTTTTCCGCGCGTTTGAGAAACTCTGGCGCATTCAGCGCCTGGCGCAGCGTGTGCGTTCCTACAATACACACGCTCGATGCGGAAAACCCTTGCAGGCGTTCGGCGAACAGCGACAGGCAGGCTAAACCGCGCTCCATCGCCTCTTCGCTGAGCATGTTTTTGTCATCAAGACCATCGGCGAGATGGACGCGCTGCTTAAGGCGCCCGATGATCTGCATGGCGCCGTCGACCTCGCGGGCGATGACCATATGAAAGCTGTTAGAACCTAAATCGACCGCAGCAAATTCCTGCGGGCGTGGGGTCTTATCATTTATCGGCATAGGTTAATCAGGTTGCTCGAGTGATTTGATATAGTCGTAAATCGCCAGCTGTGAGCGCACTTTACGGCGATTGCCGCGCTGCACGTAGCGGTTACTCAGTTCTTTATCGATATAGCGAGCCTTAACGGTGTCACTCAGTTGCAGCTCAATAATATCGAGGATCCGCTGCTTCAGACGTGGGTCCAGCAGCGGCGTCGCGACTTCAATTCGGTAATCAATATTACGCGTCATCCAGTCCGCGGAAGAGAGATACACCTGTTTGTCGCCACCATTTTCAAAAATATAGATGCGATCATGTTCCAGATAACGGTCAACGATGCTGGTCACGCGAATATTTTCGCTGATGCCTTCCAGTTCTGGAATCAGCGAGCACATGCCGCGAATCAGTAGATTCACCGGTACACCGGTGCTGGAGGCCGCATACAGTCGATCCACCAGGCCTTTGTCGACCAGGTTATTGAGTTTGAGGGTAATGCCCGACGGCTCGCCTTTTTGCGCGGCGGCAATCTCTTTGTCGATCATCGCGTAGAGCAGGCGGCGCGAGTTCTGCGGGGAGACCAGCAGATAGTCGAAGCTCACCGGACGATACGGGTTCTCGATAAAGTTAAACACCCGGCGCACTTCGTTGGTGATGCGCGCGTCGGCGGTCAGCAGCGAGTAGTCCGTATACAGTCGCGCGGTTTTCTCGTTGAAGTTACCGGTCCCGATGTGGGCGTAGCGCACCACGTCATCACCTTCTTTACGGGAGATCAGGAACAGTTTGGCGTGAATTTTCAGCCCCGGCGCCGAGAAGATAACGTGCACACCGGCTTCCGTCAGACGACGCGCCCAGTGAATGTTTGCCTCTTCGTCGAAACGCGCCTGCAGCTCAACCACCACCGTCACTTTTTTACCGTTGTGCGCGGCGTGAATCATCGCATCGATAATGCGCGAGTCTTTTGCCACACGGTAGATGTTGATTTTAATCGCCAGCACGTTCGGATCGAACGATGCCTGACGCAGCAGTTCAAGTACGTGCTCAAAGGTGTGGTACTGATAGTAAAGCAGCACGTCGCGCTCGCGAATGGCGTCGAATCCGTTACGGAACTTATCGAACCAGAGATGGCGCAGGCGCGGCAGCGGTTTGTTGACCAGATTGGCTTTGCCGACGTTCGGGAAGCTAATAAAGTCTTTAAAGTTGTGATAGCGTCCGCCCGGTACGATGGAGTCGTAACGGGAGATAGTCAGCTTGTCGCGCAGCATTTCCACCATGGCGTCCGGCATGTCGCGCTGATAAACAAAGCGCACCGGCTCGGCCGTCAAACGTTGCTTCAGACTGGAGGACATCAGCTCCATGAGGCTGGCTTCCATCTCATGCACCAGATCGTACTCGGCATCACGGGTCATTTTCATGGAATAGGCGTTCAGCGCATCGTAATCGAAGAAGCCTTTGAAAATGTCGTCGAGGCAGTAGCGCAGGATGTTATCCAGCAGGATCATCGGCTTGCGTCTGCGCGGGGTTTCCGGCGGCAGGTTCACAAAGCGCGGCACTTTATCCGAGGGGATCTCCAGCAGCGCGTAGCGAATGGAGTCGCCGCGAATAATCTCAACCGCCAGATAGGTGTAATCATCCTTCAGGAACTGCACCAGATCCGTTTCGCGATTGATAAGAATAGGGGTGATGTGCTGGCGCAGATAATGTTTGAAGTAGTGGCGCAGCCAGGTCTGTTGGTTGGCGGAGAGCTGACGTTCGTTAATCAGGAAGATTTGGTTACGCGCCATCTCCAGCAGCAGCTCGTTATACAAGCCGTCAAATTCCTGGTCGGCTTTCAGAACACGAGCCTGGATTTTACCCAGCAGATGGCGTGAATGGGAGTTCAGGCCTTGCTCTTCGCTGATGATGATCCGCCGCTTCAGTTCGGCAAAACGGACCTTATAAAATTCATCCAGGTTATTGGAATAAATACCCAGAAAACGCATCCGCTCAATCAGCGGATTACTTTTATCAGCCGCTTCCTGAAGCACGCGTTCGTTGAATGCTAACCAGCTTAGTTCTTTTTCGATGTATAACTTTTCCTGACCCATTACAACTTACACTCCGTTTCAATCACGGGACGCAGCAAATCCGTCTCGATTCTATTATGGCGAGCTTTGACACGAGATGTCCAACTGTGCCAGAAAAGTATGACAGTTAATTTTTTTTCTGGGGGATTTTAAGGGGTTGGTGCGGATGAAGATGTGTCGGGCGGCGCGGCGCGTACCCGACTGGCAAAATCGTCGGCTCTGCAAGCGCAGCGCCGCCGGGAAAAACAGATTACTCGTCGGCCGCATAGCCCTGAGCGGGCAGCTTAACGCCATCCAGCCAGGCGGCGTTGTCGCGCATCTCAAGACGCCCATCGACAAACCAGCTCACCACTAACGGGTAAATGGCGTGCTCCTGCGACTGAACGCGTTCGGTGATGTCGTCTTCATCGTCGCCGTCAAACACCGGGATTTTTGCCTGCAGAATGACCGGCCCGCCGTCCAGCTCGTCGGTGACGAAATGCACGGAAGTCCCATGCTCCTCATCGCCATTTTCCAGCACCTGACGGTGGGTATGCAGGCCCGGATATTTCGGCAGAAGAGAAGGGTGGATGTTCAGCAGACGGCCGGAATAGTGGGAAACAAACCCCGGGCTGAGGATACGCATATAGCCGGCCAGCACCACGACATCCGGCGCGTAGGCGTCGATCTCCTGCACCAGCTCCCGGTCGAAGGCTTCTCGACTGGCAAACTGAGAGGCTTCCAGCGCGTGCGCCGGGATATGGGCATCCCGCGCACGCTCAAGGCCGAACGCATCGGCCTTGTTGCTGAATACTGCGCGAATGGTGCCATTGATCTGTTTCTGTTTGCAGGCGTCGATAATGGCCTGCAAATTACTTCCGTTACCGGAAATGAGCACCACAATATTTTTCATTCAATGACCACGCGCTGTTCGGAATCAGAAGCTTTGATGATACCGATTTTCCACGCGTTTTCACCTTTCGCCTTCATCAGCTCAATGGCTTTGTCTGCTTCGCTGGCTGGCAGAGCAATCAGCATGCCGACGCCGCAGTTGAAGGTGCGATACATTTCGTGCTGGCTGACGTTACCTGCAGTTTGCAGCCAGTTGAACACGGCTGGCCACTGCCAGGAGGACGCGTCGATCACCGCCTGAGTATTGTCAGGCAGAACGCGTGGGATGTTTTCCCAGAAGCCGCCGCCGGTCAGGTGTGCAATGGCGTGCACGTCAACGTTCTCAATCAGCTCAAGAATGTTTTTCACGTAGATGCGGGTCGGTGCCAGCAGGTGATCGGCCAGCGGTTTGCCGTCGAGTTCCGTTGTTTCTGGATCGCAGCCGCTCACTTCGAGGATCTTACGCACCAGGGAATAACCGTTGGAGTGCGGGCCGCTGGAGCCAAGTGCAATCAGCACATCGCCATCGGTCACTTTGCTGCCGTCGATAATTTCTGATTTTTCTACCACGCCGACGCAGAAGCCTGCGACATCGTAATCTTCACCGTGATACATCCCCGGCATTTCTGCCGTTTCGCCGCCGACCAGCGCACAGCCGGACTGCAGACAGCCTTCAGCGATACCGGTAATCACGCTGGATGCGGTATCCACGTCCAGTTTGCCGGTCGCGTAATAATCGAGGAAGAAGAGGGGTTCAGCACCCTGCACCACAAGGTCGTTCACGCACATGGCCACCAGGTCGATGCCGATGGTGTCGTGGCGTTTGAGATCCATCGCCAGACGCAGTTTTGTTCCCACGCCGTCAGTGCCAGAAACCAGAACAGGCTCACGATATTTTTGCGGCAGTGCGCACAGTGCGCCAAATCCACCCAGACCACCCATCACTTCAGGGCGGCGAGTCTTTTTGACCACACCTTTGATTCGGTCAACCAGCGCATTACCTGCGTCAATATCAACACCGGCATCTTTATAGCTGAGAGAAGTTTTGTTGGTCACGGCTTAAGTCCCCACGCGATTGCATTGCATAGTAAGAAAAATCGGCGCAATTCTAACAGTCCAGGCAAACGTTTGCGAGCCTATTCTGCGGTCATAAAAAGTCGCTGAAAATTTACACATTTATACATCGGGTCGCGACAAACTTGATACCGTTCACGAAAATGAAACCGGTTTCGGTAATGTGCTTGCAACCGCCAGGAGCATTGCACATGATTTCACTGAAACCGGTTTCTGTAATTGTTTTTGCAGAAAATAACGCAGAATGAGGGAAAAGGCATGCCAGGATTCAAAGAAGGTTTTCTGTGGGGCGGCGCGGTGGCGGCGCATCAGCTGGAAGGTGGCTGGAAAGAGGGCGGTAAAGGAATCAGCGTTGCGGACGTAATGACGGTCGGCGCGCACGGCGTCCCGCGTGAAATCACCCAGGGCGTCATTCAGGGTAAAAACTATCCGAACCACGAAGCCATCGACTTCTACCATCGCTACAAAGAAGACATCAAACTTTTCGCCGAACTGGGCTTTAAATGCTTCCGCACGTCGATTGCCTGGACGCGTATTTTCCCTAAAGGCGATGAGCTGGAGCCGAACGAAGCCGGTCTGAAATTCTACGACGACCTGTTCGACGAGTGCCTGAAATACGGCATTGAGCCGGTGATTACTCTTTCGCACTTCGAAATGCCTTTCCATCTGGTGACCGAATACGGCGGCTGGCGCAATCGCAAGCTGATCGACATGTTTGTGCGTTTCGCGACCGTGGTATTCAAGCGTTACCAGCACAAAGTGAAGTACTGGATGACCTTCAACGAGATCAACAACCAGGCTAACTTCCACGAAGATTTTGCGCCATTTACCAACTCCGGCCTGAAGTACGAGCCGGGCGAAGATCGCGAGCCGGTGATGTTCCAGGCCGCGCACTATGAGCTGGTGGCCAGCGCCCTGGCGGTGAAAGCCGGGCGTGAGATCAATCCGTCCCTGCAAATTGGCTGCATGATTGCCATGTGCCCAATCTATCCGCTGAGCTGCGCGCCAAACGACATCATGATGGCGATGAACGCCATGCATCGTCGCTACTGGTTCACCGACGTGCACGTGCGCGGGAAATATCCGCAGCATCTGCTCAACTACTTTGAGCGTCGCGGTTTTGAACTGGATATTACCGAAGAAGATATTGCGGCACTGAAGCAGGGCTGTGTTGATTACATCGGTTTCAGCTATTACATGTCTTTCGCCACCAAAGCGACGCCGGACAACCCGCAGCTGGATTATGACGAAAGTAAAAGCCTGGTCTCCAACCCGTACGTTCAGAAATCCGACTGGGGCTGGCAGATTGACCCGGTGGGCCTGCGTTACTCCCTGAACTGGTTCTGGGATCACTATCAGCTGCCACTGTTTATCGTCGAGAACGGCTTTGGCGCCATCGACGTGCAGGAGAGCGACGGCACGGTGAACGACCAGTACCGCATCGATTATCTCGACGCGCACATCCGCGAGATGAAAAAAGCGGTCGTTGAAGATGGCGTGGATCTGATGGGTTACACCCCGTGGGGCTGTATCGATCTGGTGTCGGCGGGCACGGGCGAAATGAAAAAACGCTACGGGTTTATCTTTGTCGATAAAGATAACGAAGGTAATGGCACCCTGAACCGCAGCAAGAAAAAATCATTCGACTGGTATCAGAAGGTTATCGCCACTAACGGCGCAGACCTGTAAGCGCAGCACCGCACGTCAACTATCCCCCGAAAAAGCCGGACTCCCCTCCGGCTTTTTTTTCCTGTTTTATACTCTCTAACGCTCCCTAATCCACTTTGATTGATCAACGTCAAGCAAGATGGGTATGGCGAACCTGGAAAAAAGCGGTATAATCCGGCGATTTTTTTTGCGGTAGCCACCTCAGAGGAGAATGAGAATGAAGATTGTGGAAGTGAAACACCCACTCGTTAAACACAAGCTGGGCCTGATGCGTGAGCATGACATCAGCACGAAGCGTTTTCGCGAACTGGCCTCTGAAGTTGGAAGCTTACTGACTTACGAAGCAACGTCTGACCTGGAAACTGAAAAAGTGACCATCGAAGGCTGGAACGGCCCGGTCCAGGTTGAGCAGATCAAAGGCAAAAAAATTACCGTGGTGCCAATCCTGCGCGCAGGTCTGGGCATGATGGAAGGCGTGCTGGAGCACGTACCGAGCGCGCGTATCAGCGTTGTCGGTATCTACCGTAATGAAGAGACTCTCGAGCCGGTTCCGTATTTCCAGAAGCTGGTTTCCAATATCGACGAACGTATGGCGCTGGTCGTTGACCCGATGCTCGCCACCGGCGGTTCGATGATCGCCACTATCGACCTGCTGAAAAACGCCGGCTGTAACAGCATTAAAGTGCTGGTGCTGGTTGCGGCACCGGAAGGTATCGCGGCGCTGGAAAAAGCGCATCCGGACGTTGAGCTGTATACCGCATCCATCGACCAGGGGCTGAACGAGCACGGGTACATCATCCCGGGGCTGGGCGATGCCGGCGATAAGATTTTTGGTACGAAATAATCGAATAACGAAAAAGAAGCCGACTTTGATAGTCGGCTTTTTTTTGAATAAAACACAAACAACTCACAATACTTAGAGGAAAACACTATGACGCGCCGTACTATCGGGGTGAGTGAAAGACCGCCGCTTTTGCAGACGATCCCGCTTAGTTTGCAGCATCTGTTTGCCATGTTTGGTGCGACCGTGCTGGTGCCAATCCTGTTTCACATTAACCCGGCTACCGTGCTGCTGTTCAACGGTGTCGGTACGCTGCTTTACCTTTTCATCTGTAAAGGCAAAATCCCGGCGTATCTGGGTTCCAGCTTTGCGTTTATCTCCCCGGTCCTGTTGCTGCTGCCATTAGGCTACGAAGTGGCTCTGGGCGGTTTTATTATGTGCGGTGCGCTGTTCTGCCTGGTGGCCTTCATTGTGAAGAAAGCCGGGACAGGCTGGCTGGATGTGATGTTCCCGCCTGCGGCAATGGGCGCAATCGTTGCCGTCATCGGTCTGGAGCTGGCGGGTGTGGCGGCCAATATGGCCGGGCTGCTGCCTGCGGACGGACAATCGCCTGAGTCCAAAACCATTATTATTTCGCTGGTAACCCTGGGCGTGACGGTGTTCGGCTCGGTGCTGTTCCGTGGTTTCCTGGCGATTATCCCGATTCTGATCGGGGTGCTGGCGGGCTATGCGCTCTCCTTCGCGATGGGTGTGGTGGATACCACTCCGATTGCCCAGGCGCACTGGTTTGCACTGCCAACCTTCTACACGCCGCGCTTTGAGTGGTTTGCGATCTTCACCATTTTGCCAGCGGCGCTGGTGGTGATTGCCGAGCACGTTGGGCACCTGGTGGTAACGGCGAATATCGTCAAAAAAGATCTGATCCGCGACCCAGGTCTGCACCGTTCGATGTTTGCTAACGGCCTGTCGACCATGATTTCCGGCTTTTTCGGCTCCACGCCAAACACCACTTACGGCGAGAACATCGGCGTAATGGCGATTACTCGCGTCTACAGCACCTGGGTGATCGGCGGGGCGGCGATCTTTGCAATTCTGCTCTCCTGCGTGGGTAAACTGGCGGCGGCGATCCAGATTATCCCGGTCCCGGTCATCGGCGGTGTCTCATTGCTGCTCTACGGCGTGATCGGCGCATCCGGTATTCGCGTGCTGATTGAATCCAAAGTGGATTACAACAAAACGCAGAATCTGATCCTGACCTCGGTGATCCTGATTATCGGTGTGAGCGGCGCGAAAGTGCACATCGGTGCCGCTGAGCTGAAAGGCATGGCGCTGGCCACCATCGTCGGCGTAGGCCTGAGCCTGATCTTCAAACTGATCTCTGTACTGCGCCCGGAAGAAGAAGTTCTCGACGCTGCTGATAGCGAAAAAGCGTCACATTGATCGTTAAACCGGGCGGACGATCCGCCCGGTTCTCTCATTGCAGGTTCCGTGATAAACTCCCTCCCGATTTTATGTGAGACCTTGATCGAGGTATTTCTGAACGGACCGGCACAGCTCTCTCTGCCACTTTATCTTCCTGACGACGAAACTTTCGCGAGTTTCTGGCCGGGTGATAACCCCTCTTTACTGGCTGCACTGCAAAACGTGTTGCGCCAGGAGCACAGCGGATACATTTATATCTGGTCACGCGAAGGCGCGGGACGCAGCCATCTGCTGCACGCCGCCTGTGCGGAGCTTTCCCAGCGTGGTGACGCGGTAGGCTACGTGCCGCTGGATAAACGCACCTGGTTTGTCCCGGAAGTGCTCGACGGCATGGAACATCTTTCACTGGTTTGCATCGACAATATTGAATGCATTGCCGGAGATGAGCCGTGGGAAATGGCGATGTTTAATCTCTACAACCGCATTCTGGAATCGGGGAAAACCCGGTTGCTGATCACCGGCGATCGTCCTCCTCGCCAGCTGAATCTGGGGTTGCCGGATCTGGCGTCTCGTCTCGACTGGGGACAAATCTACAAGCTGCAACCCTTGTCTGATGAAGACAAACTTCAGGCGCTGCAGTTACGCTCGCGGTTACGTGGGTTTGAGCTGCCGGAAGACGTGGGTCGTTTCCTGTTAAAGCGACTGGATCGGGAAATGCGCACTCTGTTTGATACGCTGGATCAGCTCGATCATGCGTCCATAACTGCCCAGCGCAAACTGACCATTCCGTTTGTGAAAGAGACGCTGAAACTCTAATTCGCCACCAGGCCTTCTGGCCCGGCGGCGCGCCGCGTGTATGGGCTTACAGTTCTATATCTGCTAATAAATGCTCCACCAATAACGGAATCGGTCTTCCCGACGCCACGCTCCTTCCGCCTTCACGCCATAACGCCGTTCCGCTGATATCCAGATGCGCCCACGGAATCATTGGCGGGCAAAAATGGTGTAATAGCCATGCGGCTGACGCACTGATCGCCGCGTTATTGGTCGGCGTATTGCACAGATCGGCAATCGTGCTTTCGGTCTGTTTTTTCAGCCGCGCATCCAGCGGCAGAGACCACACCTCATCGCCGCTCCTGATCCCGGCGCGGGTCAACTGCTCCCGCAGCGTTTCGTTTTGCGTCATCAATCCGCTCAGCTCATACCCCAGCGCTTTAACCACCGCACCCGTCAGCGTCGCCATATCGATAATATAATGCGCCTGCGGATGACGCTGACTCGCCCAGGCGATAGCATCGGCCAGCACCAGACGTCCTTCGGCGTCGGTATTATTGATCTCCACCGCCAGGCCGTTACAGGCCCGCGCTACCGTCCCCGGCTGCATTGCGTCCGGGCCGATGGCGTTTTCCGCCAGCGCCAGCACGCCCATGATCCGCACGGGCAGGTTCAGCTCAGCCACCGTTAGCATCAGGCCCAGCACGTTGGCCGCGCCGCACATGTCGTACTTCATGGTGTACATGCCCGCGCCTTCCTTCAGCCACAGACCGCCCGTGTCAAAGGTAATGCCTTTGCCCACATAGCAGCGAACCGGACCGTCGCTGATGCCGTCGTAATGAATCGCCAGCAGGCGTGGCGGGCAGGTGGCGCCTTTTCCTACGGCATGGAGCAGCCCAAGACCTTGCCCGACGATCTGTTGTTCATCAAGCACCTCGCAGCGCAGGGCAGGGAAGGCGGCACACAGGGTCTGCGCCTCGTCGACCACGTACTGTGGCGTGCAGCGGTCGGATGGCGTGTCTGCCAGACGCCGTGCAGCGATCATCCCGTTGGCAACCGCCTGCTGTTGTTCGATGATGCTGGCTAACCGCTCTCGTTGCTCGGGCAGGCACAGGGCGGCAATGTGGCGAATCCGCACGGCGGAGCCGTCCGTTTTCTTGAGCTGCAAATCACTAAGGTTATGCGCCTGATTGAACAGGAAACGCAGCAACTGGCCCAGAACGGTGTCGTGAATATCGCAGAGATCAATCACCAGGCTTTCGCTGACGGGCGCGGCAAAAAGCGGGCGTAGCGCGGTCACTAAACCGTCGGTCAGGGAATCCTGCCACAGCGCTTCTGGCAGCAGAGTGATACGGGCAAAAGGGGCACAGCCGAAGCGTGTGTCCGCTACGCCTGTCTGTGCACGCATCTCATTGATAAGCGCCGTCTCCGGCAACTGCGCGCAGGCGTGGCGCGCCAGAAGATGGCTGTGTGGGCGGGCTTCGGCAAGGGAGGTAATCAGCTGGCAGTTAATCATGGTTGTTCCTCAATCGGCGCGCGAATGCGGGTGGCATAGGCCTGCATCCAGTCGTCATCCACGGCCTGATAGTGGGTTTTCTCTCGCAGGCGTTCGGTGCGAAAAACGGTCAGGGGCTGCCGGGCGGTGGCGACCACAAAAGAGAACGTCTTGATGTTGGTCGCCGCGCCAAATTCGCCTCGGTTATTCATGCACACCACGGAAAGATCGCCCACGCGGCCAAAGCGTGACATCAGCTTGTCTTCGAGTTCAAAGACGACGGAATCTGCCGCCTGCTGGGGCGTCATGCCCAGCGCCATGCGGCGCACGATTTCGTAGCTGGTGCAGCCTTTCATCAGGTCCTCGCCCACGCCCGTGGCGGTGGCGGCCCCCGTTTCGCTGTCGCAATAAAAACCGGAACCGATAATCGGCGAATCCCCGATGCGCCCGCGTTTTTTCATAAACAGGCCGCTGGTGGAGGTCGCGACGCTCATGGAGCCTTGCTTATCTAGCCCGATAATGCCGACAGTATCGTGGCCGTTGTACGGGCTGAGCCCCTTATCCAGCGTTTCACGACAGCGCTTGCGGTAATGTTGCATTGCCCGGTCGGTGAGCATGGTTTTGTCACTAAAGCCCTGACTTAACGCCCACTCGCGCGCCCCCTGACCGACCAGCAGGCTGTTATAGCGCTGACGGCTCAAGGCCTGAGCCACCCGCACCGGGTTGGCGATATCCACCAGATTGCCCACTGCGCCAAAGGCCAGCGTGTCGCCGTCCATATAGGCGGCGTCGAGTTCCACTTCGCCATTCTCCGTGGGCAGCCCGCCGTAGCCGACAGACTTGTAATACGGAAAGTCTTCAACGGCTGCAACGGCATCCACGACTGCCGATGCGACAGGTTTCCCCGCAGCCAGCGCAGACGCAGACTCCGTCACACCTTCCAGCGCCATTCGCCAGGTTGCGATAATTCCCCACATGGTTTACTCCTGTTTTGCCAGCGTGGTTTCGGTTGGCGTCGCGGTAGCGATTTCCGCAGCGCGGTACTGTTTGTCCAGAATGCGCATAAACGGCAGATAGAGCATCGCGCCGATCAGCAGGTTGAGCAGCTGCATCACGCTGCCGCTAAGATGCCCGGTGACGATAAAGCCGCTGATGACCGGCGGCAGCGTCCAGGGAATAAACACCCCGGTGGTCACGGCGACCGCGCCGATTTTCATGGCCGCGTACTGCACGGTGACTAACACCAGCGGCACCAGGTTGAAGGGAATCAGCATGATCGGGTTCATGATCACCGGCAGTCCGAACAGAATCGGTTCGTTGATGTTGAACACCGACGCGCCCGCGCCGAGCCGCGCCACTTCCCGCATATTTTTACTGCGGGCAAAAATCAGCATCGCGATGACCAGCGACAGCGTGGCACCCGCGCCGCCCATCCAGATCATGTCGAAAAACTGCTCGGTAATAATGTGCGGCGGCGTCACGCCCGCCTGAATGGCGGCGATATTGTCGGTCTGATTCTCCATCCACAGCGGACGGATAATGCCGTTAATCATCGAACCGGAGTTAATGCCCACTGACCACAAAATGGTGATACTGAACACCGTCATCAGCGCGCCGAAATAGGAGGTGCCGTAGTGACGCACCGGCGTTGCGACCACGTCATAGATGAACTGATGGATGGTGTGATAGTGCGTGTTTTCAAACCCAATGCGGATCACCAGCACCAGAATCATCACCACCAGGGCGGGGATCAGCGCGGCGAACGACTCCTGCACTGCAGGCGGAACGCCCTCCGGCATTTTGATCACCAGATTTTTACGCTTCAGCCAGCAGAACAGCTCCGTCCATAACAGCGAGCCAATCATCGCCACGAACAGCCCTTTACTGCCAATCCACTCCACCGGTATCACGGTAATTCCGCCGTTTTCCGCCACTTTGATAAACGGCGTGAGGATCAGGAAACTGACCAGCGCCAGGATCCCACACGAGATGCGGTCCTCGTCGTAGTGCTCCGCCAGACGGAAGGCGACCAGGAAGCTGATAAACAGAGACATCGTCGAGAAAACAGCGTTAAACGGGATCTCGATAATCGCGCTCCAGCTTTCGCCAAAGGCCGACGACATAAACTGCTGATAGGTTTGATTCGGGAACGAGGAGATAACCAGCAGGATCGAGCCGACGATAATAAACGGCATGAATGAAACGTATGCACCACGAATGGCACCCAGATGACGCTGCTGAGCCGTTTTGGCTGCCAGCGGCATCAATTTTGCTTCCATAAATCCCAGAACATTGTTCATTGTGAACTCCGTACAAGATCGCGTGACGTTGTTTATGCTATGTCTGAGGATTATCAGTGAAGCGTTGCGACCGAAAGGTGAATCAGGTCACAATGTAATCGCTTTGTTAACATAAATCTCACAAGATTGGTTATAAGAAATTTGACTGAGGCCTCGCGATGGAAATCAAACTGCACGCCAATGCCACCACGACACCGCGCACCCGTCGCTATCTTCAGCAGTCGGATAAGAGCGACAGAGAGCTGGCCCTGGAGCTGGGAATTTCAGTCACCACCGTCCGGCGCTGGCGCAAGCGTGAGCAGATATCCGACAACCACACGACGCCTACAGTGATACACAAAGCGATGAGACAAGAGCAGGTTTCATTGATTAACGCCCTGCGTGACGCCACCGGTGCGCCGCTGGACGAACTGTTGCTGCTGGTGAATGAAGGGCTGGGGATTAGCGTTTCGCGGGCGACGCTGAATCGCTATCTGAAACCTGCTGCATCCTCGCGTCAGGGCGCGCCACTGCAGGGCAAAAAAGCGCTGAAAGCCGGTCTCTTACCGCAGCGGCTTGAACTGCACCATCTGCCGCTCTCATTGCATATGGACGACGGTGGGGAACAGCATCTGCTGTGGGCGCGGGAGCCGGTCAGCGGCTGGTGTTTTGCCAGGCTTTATGCGGGGATTTCACCGCAGCTGGTGGCAAACTGGGCAAGAGAGCTGCTGGAAGCCTGTCCGGCTGATATTCAATCTGTTGAGACTTTCGGGTTTTCTGCGTCGTTGAGCCTTGAGGGGATGGCAATAAAACACAGCCCGGCACAGCACTGCGCCGTACAGGTGGCGATCCCGCTGGGTGAAATCATTCCCAGAGTGAATGTGGAACCGGCAGGGGAGTTATTGATGCGAATCTGTGAATTCTATAATCAGGGCAAAGCGCAGAAAAAGCTGGGGGACAGTACGCCGCAGGCCTTTCTTGAAGCACTGCGGCGCACCCTTTAGTTGAGGATTTCGAGCACATCTTCCGGTGGGCGACCAATGCGCGCTTCACCGTTAGCGACCACAATCGGGCGCTCAATCAGCTTTGGATTTTCAACCATCGCCTGAATCAGCGCATCTTCCGTGAGGTGGCTATCGTCCAGGTTTAAGGATTTATAGAGATCTTCTTTCCGGCGCATCAACTCACGTGCGCTCGCCATGCCCAGCATGCTCAGAAGCTGGTGAAGAGTGGCGGCGTCCGGCGGCGTCTCCAGATAGAGCACCACGTCGGGATCAATGCCGTTCGCTTTCAGCAGGCTCAGCGTGTCGCGACTCTTGGAGCAGCGAGGGTTGTGATAAATTTTAACCTTGTCTGACATGACTTCTCCTTATTACATCTTTTCGTACGGCTTGAACCGTTGCTGCAGCGCGCGCAGCTGATCGATTCGGGCGTCGTAACGCGCCTGCTGCAGACTGCCCAGTTTGACCTGCGAACTGGCGCTGCTTAACAGGGAAATCGACTGGTCCAGGCGCCCAACCAGGGCAAAGCCCTCGGCGCGCGCGGCTAACTCCTGGTCGCGGTTACCAAGCTGTCCCTCGGTTTGCGCCAGTAAATCCCAGCCGTTTTGATCGTCTTTATGGTCAAAGGTATAGCGATTCAGAATCGTTGCCGCCTCTTTCGGCTGACCGCCCTGTAAGTAAGCATTCGCCAGGTTGAGCTGCAACACCGGATTGGTGCGCAAATCTTTGGCGTTTTTCAGGCGATTAATCGCATCGGCAGTTTTCTTCTGGCCTAAATCGATGTCGGTTGAGAGATCCAGATACCACGCATTGTTAGGATCGGCGGCCAGCAGCGGCTGGAGCGCTTTGCGCGCCTCATCGTATTTGCTGGCCTCCATCGCCTGCAGCGCACGACCGTACTGGGCTGCATTCTGCTCACGCACATTGCCTTTCGTCAGCGTATCGAGCAGGTCGCTCGTCAGCTGGTTGCGGCCAGAATTATACATGCCGAGGGTTCTGACCTTCGCCATGTAGAAATCCTGCGACGACTGAACGACGACCGGACGCATCTGATTGGCACGGTTACGCGCATCTGAAAGACGGCTTTCTGGCAGGGGGTGAGTCAGCAAAATTTCCGGCGGGCGAGTGGAGTAGCGCGCCTGATCGAGCAATTTTTCGAGGAAGGTCGGCATCGCCTGCGGATCAAAACCAGAGCGCTGGAGCACCTGAATGCCGATGCGGTCTGCTTCCTGTTCGTTCTGCTGGGTAAAGCTGATCATCCCCTGACGCGTCCCGGCGAGCGTCCCGGTCAGGGCGGCCATCCCGGCCTGCGGGCTGGCCATCGCCAGCAGGATCGAACCTAACGCGCCGACCCAGGTCAGCGGCGCATTTTTTTTCTGATCTTCCATGGCACGCGCCAGATGGCGCTGAGTGACGTGGGAGATTTCGTGCGCCATTACCGACGCAAGCTGGCTTTCGTTGTCGGAATAACGGAATAACGCCGAATGCAGCACCACGTTACCGCCAAAGAAGGCGAAGGCGTTGATTTCGTCGTTATTAATTAAATAGAAGTGGAAGGGGGTTTTGACGGAGTCGGCGTGGGCCACAAGGCGCATGCCGAGACCGTTGATATATTGCACCAGCAGCGGGTCATTAATCAGCGGCGCGCTGCCGCGAAGCTGACGCACGTAGTAATCACCCATCTGCATTTCTTGTCCGATGGAGAGCGTGCTTCCTGCTGAGGTACCCATATCCGGCAATGTATCGGACGTGTCAGCGAAAGCTGGCACCATTTGACCGACAGTCAGCGCGGCAATAAGCGTTGCAACCAGAGTTTTTTTCAACTGCCTGAACATAACCTCTGCCCTGTATTTTGGATGTACCCATTTGACCGAAGAACGTGCATATCGTTCACCTTCTGCTGCTCTGCGAGTGTAGCCGTGTTACGGCCTGAAGAAAATCCCAAACGCCCGCCTTTTGCGTTTCGTGACGCAGCGTCAGAAATGGAAAGTCTTTTGTGTGACAGTTAGATACAATTCGCCTCTCGCTCCAGCCATCAGATTCAGGGAAGGGTTGTATGCTCGAAATGTTAATGCAGTGGTATCGGCGCCGTTTCAGCGACCCCGAAGCTATTGCTTTGCTGGTTATTCTGGTCGCCGGGTTCGGTATTTTGTTCTTCTTCAGCGGCCTGCTGGCGCCGCTGCTCGTTGCCCTGGTACTGGCCTATCTTCTCGAATGGCCGACAGTGCGCCTTGAAAAAATTGGCTGCTCCCGCCGCTGGGCAACCAGCATTGTGCTGATCCTGTTCGTCGGCATTCTGTTGCTGATGTCGTTTGTGGTGATGCCGGTTGCCTGGCAGCAGGGGATCTACCTGATCCGCGATATGCCGGGGATGCTCAATAAACTTTCCGATTTTGCCGCCACGCTGCCACGCCGTTATCCGGCGCTGATGGATGCGGGCATTATTGATGCGATGGCGGAAAATATGCGCGCCCGCATCATGACGATGGGCGATTCGGTGGTTAAATATTCCCTCGCCTCGCTGGTGGGCCTGCTGACGCTGGCGGTCTATCTGGTGCTGGTGCCGCTGATGGTCTTCTTCCTCGTGAAGGACAAAGAGCAGATGCTCAACGCCGTGCGCCGTATTTTGCCGCGCAATCGCGGGCTGGCGGGGCAGGTGTGGAAAGAGATGAACCAGCAGATCACCAACTACATCCGCGGCAAAGTGCTGGAGATGATTGTAGTCGGCGTCGCAACCTGGATTGGGTTTGTGATCTTTGGTCTGAATTATTCGCTGCTGCTGGCGGTGCTGGTGGGCTTCTCGGTGCTGATTCCCTATATCGGCGCATTCGTGGTGACGATTCCGGTGGTCGGTGTGGCCCTGTTCCAGTTTGGTCTGGGTACAGAATTCTGGAGCTGTTTCGCAGTCTACCTGATTATTCAGGGGCTGGACGGCAACCTGCTGGTGCCGGTGTTGTTCTCGGAGGCGGTGAATTTGCACCCGCTGGTGATCATCCTGTCGGTAGTGATTTTTGGGGGGCTGTGGGGCTTCTGGGGGGTGTTCTTTGCCATCCCGCTGGCGACGCTGATTAAAGCGGTCGTGCATGCGTGGCCGGATGTGCCTGCGGTGGAAGAATAAAAAAATCCCGGTTCAATGAACCGGGATTTTTCGTTTAATCAGGCGTTCGCTTTCAGCCAGTCGAGCACCACGTCGTGGTGGTTGCTGGTTTTGAAATCATCAAACACATGTTCAACTTTGCCATCGGCATCAATCAGGAAGCTGATGCGATGAATGCCGTCGTAGGTTTTGCCCATAAAGGTCTTTTCACCCCAGACGCCAAATTGCTCGCAAACATGATGGTCTTCATCGGAGAGCAGCGTAAAGTTCAGCAGCTCTTTTTCAGCGAAGCGTGACAGTTTTTCTGACTTATCGGTGCTGATTCCCAGCACGTCTACGCCGGCCTTTTTCAAATCATCCATGTTATCGCGTAAACCGCACGCCTGTACGGTACACCCTGGCGTCATGGCTTTCGGGTAGAAATAGACCAGAACACGCTGTCCCTGGAAGTCGGTCAAATTTACTTGCTCGCCGTCTTGATCGGGCAGGCTAAATTTCGGTGCGATGTCACCGGCTTTCAGTGGATTCATTACTCAACTCCATCCTGTTCGTGCTGCGAATAATTGACGACGTTTATACTGCCTTGTGCATTGAGTTCTGTACAGAGTGCTTTGAACGCTTGCTCAATATTTGACGCATCGTGCGAGGCAGGGCTGTGTGCCGTAATCTGAATAAATAATTTTGGCAGCGGTCCGGGCTGTGTGCGGGACACAAGCTCAGCGATGTTCATCTGGTGGCTGTCAAACAGTGCGGTGAAACGTTCGATTAAGTGCGGGGAATCGGTGACTTCAACCTGCACCCAGACGGTCGCCGGCATGGCCGGGCGCGGGCGCGCAGTTGTGCGTTTCATCACGATCAGCAAATCCAGCTCCGCGCCTTTCAGCGGCAACGTGGATTCAATGAGCGTAATCGCGTTCCATGTCCCGGACAACAGCATGATAAACGTGAACTCGTCACCCAGCATCGCAAGGCGGCTGTCTTCGATATTACAGCCGCAACTGCTGACGTGGCGGGTGATGGTGTTCACAATACCGGCTCTGTCGGCACCTAGCGCAGTGATAACCAGGTAATGTTGTGATGAGGTTGTCAAACCTGTTCTTCCTTTGCGTGGTTAAGTCATCCTAAGGAAAGCATAAAAAAAACATGCATACAACAGCCTGGACGCCTTACGTCGCTTGCTTTTATTACAGTTCCAAACGTACCATTGAGAATCTTGTTTGCACAGAGGATGGCCCATGTTCACGGGAAGTATTGTTGCGCTTGTTACGCCGATGGATGAGAAAGGTAATGTCTGCCGGTCAAGCCTGAAAAAACTGATTGATTACCATGTCGCCAACGGGACGTCGGCGATCGTTTCCGTAGGGACTACCGGTGAATCTGCCACCCTGAGCCATGAAGAACACGGCGATGTGGTGATGATGACCGTCGAACTGGCTGACGGGCGTATCCCGGTTATCGCCGGAACGGGTGCAAATGCAACCGCCGAGGCCATCAGCCTGACCCAGCGTTTTAACAACAGCGGCATTGTCGGCTGCCTGACGGTGACCCCGTACTACAACCGCCCAACGCAGGAAGGTCTGTTCCAGCATTTCAAAGCCATCGCTGAACATACTGACTTGCCACAAATTCTGTATAATGTGCCGTCGCGTACTGGCTGCGATATGCTGCCGGAAACCGTAGGCCGTCTCTCGAAAGTTAAAAATATTATCGCAATTAAAGAGGCGACCGGGAACTTAAGCCGCGTTCACCAGATCAAAGAGCTGGTTTCAGACGACTTTATCCTGCTCAGTGGTGATGACGCGACCGCGCTGGACTTCATGCAGCTCGGTGGTCATGGCGTGATTTCCGTGACGTCTAACGTAGCCGCGCGCGATATGGCCGAAATGTGCAAACTGGCTGCGGCGGGTCATTTCGACGAAGCTCGCTTGATTAACCAGCGTCTGATGCCGCTGCACACAAAATTATTTGTCGAACCCAATCCGATCCCAGTGAAATGGGCATGTAAGGAGTTGGGACTTGTAGCGACCGACACGCTGCGTCTGCCGATGACCCCCATTACCGACCACGGTCGCGAAGTGGTCACCGGGGCGCTGAAGCATGCCGGTTTGCTGTAGAGTTTAGGGAGATTTGATGGCTTACTCAGTACAGAAGTCGCGCCTGGCGAAGGTTGCGGGTGTTTCGCTTGTTATGCTCCTCGCAGCCTGTAGTTCAGACTCGCGTTACAAGCGCCAGGTGAGCGGTGATGAATCCTATCTGGATGCAACGCCGCTTGCTGAACTTCATGCGCCAGCGGGTATGATCCTGCCGATTCAAAACGGCGATTACAACATTCCTGTCACTAACAGCAGTGGCGCAGTAGGCAAAGCGCTGGACATTCGTCCACCGGCACAGCCACTGGCGCTGGTGAGCGGTGCCCGCACCCAGTTTACGGGTGACACAGCTACGCTTCTGGTCGAAAACGGTCGTGGCAACACCCTGTGGCCGCAGGTGGTCAGCGTGATTCAGTCGAAGAACTACGCGATTGATAAGCGTGACGACGCCAGTCAGAGTCTGACGACCGACTGGATCGAATGGAACCGTCTGGATGAAGATCAGCAGTACCGTGGTCGTTATCAAGTCTCTGTCAAACCGCAGGGTTATCAGCAGGCCGTCACGGTCAAACTGCTGAACCTGGAGCAGGCTGGCAAGCCAGTGGCGGATGCGGCCTCGCTGCAGCGCTACAGCACTGAAATGCTGAACGTGATTGCTTCTGGTCTCGATAAAAACGCGACCGATGCAGCGAACTCCGCGCAGAGCCGCAATGGCGTGACCTTCGATGTGCAGAGCGCAGCGGATGACACCGGTCTGCCAATGCTGGTAGTGCGTGCACCGTTCCAGCAAACCTGGCAGCGTCTGCCAGCCGTGCTTGAAAAAGCCGGTATGAAAGTGACCGACAGCACCCGTTCAACGGGCAGCATCACGGCCACTTACAAACCGCTTTCCGATAGCGCATGGCAGGAACTGGGTGCCAGCGATCCTGGCCTCGCGTCCGGCGATTACAAAATTCAGGTCGGTGACCTCGATAACCGCAGCAGCTTGCAGTTCATCGATCCGAAAGGTCACACGCTGACCCAGTCGCAGAACGATGCGCTGGTCGCGGTCTTCCAGGCTGCATTCAGCAAATAAAAAACAGGGCTGGTTAATCCAGCCCTTTTAATTTTCGTGCTACGCAAACGTGTGCGTGGCATAATATCCCGAGATTTTTGTACATATCATCACACCAGGAGTAATGAAGATGCAGAAGCAAGCTGAGTTGTATCGTGGCAAAGCGAAGACCGTATACAGCACCGAAAACCCGGATCTGTTGGTGCTCGAGTTCCGCAATGATACGTCAGCAGGGGATGGCGCACGCATTGAGCAGTTCGATCGTAAGGGCATGGTAAACAACAAGTTCAACCATTTCATTATGAGCAAACTCGCCGAAGCCGGTATCCCGACTCAGATGGAAGCGTTGCTGTCCGATACGGAGTGTCTGGTGAAAAAACTGGATATGGTCCCGGTCGAATGTGTGGTGCGTAACCGCGCGGCAGGCTCCCTGGTGAAACGTCTGGGTATTGAAGAAGGCATCGAACTGAACCCGCCGTTGTTCGACCTGTTCCTGAAAAATGACGAAATGCACGATCCCATGGTCAACGAATCCTACTGCGAAACCTTCGGTTGGGTGAGCAAAGAGAACCTGGCGCGCATGCAGGAGCTGACCTACAAAGCGAACGACGTGCTGAAAAAGCTGTTTGATGACGCGGGCCTGATCCTGGTCGACTTCAAACTGGAGTTCGGTCTGTACAAAGGTGAAGTGGTGCTGGGTGATGAGTTCTCCCCGGACGGCAGCCGTCTGTGGGACAAAGAGACCCTGGATAAAATGGACAAAGACCGTTTCCGTCAGAGCCTGGGTGGCCTGATTGAAGCGTACGAAGCCGTCGCGCATCGTCTGGGCGTTAAACTCGATTAATTCCCTTGCGGGCCAAAGGGTGGAAACATCCTTTGGCTTGTTACCATTGTTTCCTATGGTAATCCGTCCGTTAACCGCCTACGATCACTCTATTCATATTGAGAAAGTTTCGAGGTGGTTATGCGCTGGCAAGGGCGTCGTGAAAGTGACAATGTAGAAGACAGGCGCAGCAGTGGCGGCATGGGGCCGTCGATGGGCGGTGGCGGGATGCGACTTCCCGGCGGTAAAGGTGGCATTGTTCTGCTGATTATCGTGCTGGTGGCGGGCTACTACGGTGTCGATTTGACCGGTTTAATGACCGGAGAACCGGTTCCACAACAACAGCAATCTCAGCGCTCCATCAGTCCGAACGAAGATGAAGCCGCAAAATTCACCTCTGTCATTCTGGCGACCACTGAAGATACGTGGAGCCAGCAGTTTGAAAAAATGGGCCGCACCTACCAGCAGCCAAAACTGGTGATGTACCGTGGCGCGACGCGCACGGGATGCGGCACCGGGCAGTCTGTAATGGGGCCGTTCTATTGCCCGGCAGACAGCACCGTCTATATCGATCTCTCCTTCTATGACGACATGAAACGCAAACTTGGCGCTGACGGCGATTTTGCCCAGGGCTACGTGATTGCGCATGAAGTCGGTCACCACGTACAAAAACTGCTCGGCATCGAACCGAAAGTGCGTCAGCTGCAGCAAAACGCCTCCCAGACTGAAATCAACCGCTTGTCCGTGCGTATGGAACTGCAGGCCGACTGCTTCGCAGGCGTCTGGGGCCATAGCATGCAGCAGCAGGGCGTGCTGGAGTCGGGCGATCTGGAAGAGGCACTCAACGCCGCACAGGCTATCGGCGACGACCGTCTGCAACAGCAAAGTCAGGGGCGCGTGGTGCCAGACAGCTTCACCCACGGCACTTCCGAAGAGCGCTACACCTGGTTTAAACGTGGTTTTGCGAGTGGCGATCCGGCTCAGTGCAATACCTTTGGTAAAGCCATGTGATGTCGCGCGGCAGGGAAGAGGCGGTCTCCTGGTTTGAACCACTGGCCGCACAGTTACAGCAGGAAGGTCATCGCCGGTTGCTGGTGCTCAGCGGTAGCGACACGTGGTCGCAGACACACGCATTGACGCTTCGCGACGCGCTTTCCGGCGACTGGCTGTGGGTCGGAAACGACGCGCCCGTTGAGCCGCACTGCGCGCCGCAGGCGCTAAAAAATCTGCTCGGACGCGAGTATCGTCACGCGATTTTCGATGCCCGTTGCGGTTTTGATGTCGCAGCCTTTGCGGCGCTAAGCGGCACATTACGCGCGGGCAGCCTGCTGGTGTTACTCACGCCTCCTTTTGCCGTCTGGCCCGGTCAAACCGACAGTGATTCGCTTCGCTGGAGCGACAGCGATACCCCCATCGCGACGCCGCATTTTGTTCACCATTTTTGTCGGGTGGTGAGCGCCGATCCCGATGCGTTGATCTGGCAAGAACACCAGCCCTTACCTGATTTTCCCTTGCCTTCGGCACCCGACTGGCAGCCTGCCAGCGGCGAGCCGCAGCGCGAACAGGCTGATATTCTGGCGGCACTAACTGAGATGGAAACCGGCGTAGCGGTGGTGACGGCACCGCGCGGGCGGGGGAAATCCGCGCTCGCAGGGATGCTGTTACGCCGCATTTCGGGGCGGGCTATCGTCACTGCGCCTGCGAAAGGGGCGACAGACGTCATCGCCCGCTTCGCGGAAAATCACTATCACTTTATGGCCCCGGATGCGTTGCTCGCCTCGGACCAGCAGGCCGACTGGCTGGTGGTTGATGAAGCCGCCGCCATTCCCGGGCCGCTGCTGGAACAGTTGGTGTCGCGTTTCCCGCGTGTATTACTCACGACGACCGTGCAGGGTTACGAAGGTACGGGGCGCGGCTTTTTACTCAAATTCTGCGCGCGTTTCAGTGGCCTGCACTCTTTCACGCTCTCGGCCCCTATTCGCTGGGCGGCTGGCTGCCCCCTTGAGCGCGTGATAGCGGATGCGTTGTTATTTGATGACGACGTTGTGGGCGCGATACCCGGCGGCGCACCCGAGATCATCTCCCTTGAACAAAACGCCTGGGAGAGCCAGCCGCAGCTTGCCGCTGATATCTACCGGCTCTTGTGCTCAGCGCACTACCGCACCTCACCTCTGGATTTGCGCCGGATGATGGACGCACCGGGCCAGCATTTTGCCGTCGCCCGCGCCGGGAAAGCGCTGGCAGGGGCGCTGTGGCTGGTAGACGAGGGTGGGTTAACGCCGGCGTTGAGCCAGGCGGTGTGGGCAGGCTACCGACGTCCGCGCGGCAATCTGGTGGCGCAATCTCTTGCCGCACACGGCGGATCACCTCTGGCGGCGACACTTCTCGGGCGGCGCGTCACCCGCGTAGCGGTGCATCCTGCGCGTCAGCGCGAGGGCGTCGGCCAGGCGCTAACGGGCAGCGCAGGTGCGCACCGACAGCAGGATTATCTCTCCGTCAGCTTTGGCTATACCGAGGAGCTGTGGCGCTTCTGGCAGCGCTGCGGCTTTGTGCTGGTGCGTATGGGCAGTCATCGCGAGGCCAGCAGCGGCTGCTACACGGCGATGGCGCTGCGGCCCATCAGCGAGGCGGGGCAGGCGCTGTGCGCACAGGAACATCAGCGCCTGTGCCGCGATGCGCGGATTATTGAACGCTGGAACGGCGAAAAGATCCCGGTAGACGATCGCTGGGAGGCTACCCTTAATGATGATGACTGGCTGGAGTTAAGTGGTTTCGCCTTTGCCCATCGTCCTCTCTCGACGTCTGCAGCAGCGCTCACGCGCCTGTTGCTGGCGGTATCTTTACCGCTGGAGGCCCTGCGAGGCAGGCTGGAAGAGGGCAAAGAGGACGCGCAGCTGTGCACCGACCTGGCACTTCACGGACGTAAGTCGTTACTCATACGACAGCGTCAGGAGGCCGCGCAGGCCCTTGAATTACTTGATCGCTGCCGCTGCGAGCGGCTCAAAAGTGACGTTTTGCAATGGCAATTTTTTCAATGACTTCTTCAATGAAGTGGCATGGTCATTACCCCGCAGAGGCGTAAAATCCTGACTATCAATTAAGGAGACTGCCATGAAACATGACCATTTTGTTGTCCAAAGCCCTTCTGCCCCAGCGCAACAACTGCTGCTGCTGTTTCATGGCGTCGGTGATAATGCAGTGAATATGGGGCAAATCGGCAGCTGGTTTGCGCCGGTTTTCCCCGACGCACTCATCGTCAGCATTGGCGGCGTAGAGCCTTGCGGCCCACAGGGGCGTCAGTGGTTTTCCGTGCAGGGCGTGACGGAAGAGAACCGTCAGGCACGCATCGATGCCATTATGCCGACCTTTATCGACACCGTACGCTACTGGCAACAGCAGAGCGGTGTAAGTGCCGGAGCAACCGCGCTGATTGGGTTCTCGCAGGGGGCGATTATGTCGCTGGAGAGCGTGAAAGCACAGCCGGGGCTGGTCTCGCGTGTGATTGCCTTTAACGGCCGCTTTGCGACTCTGCCACAGAGTGCCACGACAGCAACCACCATCCACCTGATTCACGGCGGTGAAGACCGCGTGATTGAGTTATCCCATGCGGTGGCCGCTCAGGAAGCGCTGATTCGTGAAGGGGGAGATGTGACGCTGGATATTGTTGATGAACTGGGTCACGCCATTGACGATCGCAGCATGCAGTTCGCGCTGGATCACCTGCGCTTTACCGTGCCGAAGCACTATTTCGACGAAGCGTTAAGCGGCAGCAAGCCAAACGACGACGATATTGTCGAGTTTATGTAAGTTCAAACCCCTCTCCCGTGGGAGAGGGGTTTTTGAAACTATTTCTTCTGGTCTTTCTTCGGCCAGTTGTCGTCATCGTCCCACTTATCGTTAAAATCACGATGCGGGGGAAGCTCAGGTTTGTTGGCGAGGAACTTCTTATGGTCTACGCGCTTCAGATCTTTGATCACGTTCAGCAGCACGCCTACCAGAAACACCAACACCAGAATCCACCAATATTTAGCCAGCCAGTCCATTCGCTATTCCTTCTCAGAGCAGTCGTCAGGCGACGAGTTGCTCCATAATACGTTGATACATACGAGCCAGTAGCTGCAAATCAGCCGCGTTCACGCATTCATTGATTTTATGAATGGTGGCGTTTACTGGGCCCAGTTCGACAACCTGCGCACCCATGCGGGCGATAAAGCGTCCGTCTGAAGTGCCACCGGTCGTCAGGAGCTGCGGTTTGATCTCATTATAGTGCGCGATAGCGTTTACCACCGCATCCACCAGCTTGCCGCGCTGGGTCAGGAACGGCTGGCCGGAAAGCCACCAGTCCAGGGTGTAGCGCAGTTCGTATTTATCCAGCAGAGCAATCACGCGGGATTTGATCATCTCGTCGGTCAGTTCCGTGCTAAAGCGGAAGTTGAACTGCACGAAAAGATCGCCCGGAATAACGTTGTTGCTGCCGGTGCCCGCCTGAACGTTGGCGATCTGCATGCTGGTCGGCGGGAAGAATTCATTGCCTTTATCCCACTCGATCCCCACCAGCTCGCTCAGCATTGGCGCCGCGCGATGTACCGGGTTATCAGCGAGATGCGGATAGGCCACGTGGCCCTGCACGCCGTGGATGGTCAGGTTGCAGGTCAGTGAGCCGCGACGGCCATTTTTCACCACGTCACCGACCACTTCCGTGCTCGACGGCTCGCCCACCAGGCAATAATCCAGGCGTTCGCGGCGTTCCATCAGCGCTTCGACCACTTTCACCGTGCCATTTTTGGCGCTGGCTTCTTCGTCGGAGGTGATCAAAAACGCGATGCGATTTTTGTGGTTCGGGTGCTGGGCGACAAAGCGTTCGGCGGCCACCACCATCGCAGCCAGCGAGCCTTTCATGTCAGCAGCACCGCGGCCAAACAGCATGCCATCGCGGATGGTGGGTTCGAAAGGAGGATTGATCCAGCGATCGGCGTCACCCGCAGGGACGATATCGGTGTGTCCGGCAAAAGCCAGCGTTTCGCCCTGGCCGCGCCATGCCCAGAAGTTCTGGGTGTCGCCAAAATCCATACGCTCAACGGTAAAACCAATGGCACGCAGGCGCTCAATCATTAATGCCTGACAACCTGCATCGTCCGGGCTAAGGGAGGGACGGCGAATAAGCTGCTGAGTCAGCTCAATGACCGGGCATGACATAGACTACACCTCAAATATAAGTCTGATAACTGGATTCACTAAAACCCAGCAGCATAGGCTGCCCAGGCGCACAGAGCAATGGGCGTTTGATGATCGCAGGCATTTCGAGCATTAATTTCGCTGCGCTGTCGGCGTCAGTGATGGTATTGCGTACTGATTCATCGAGTTTTCGCCAGGTGGTCCCGCGGGTATTCAGCAGCGCTTCCCAGCCCAGTTCTGCGATGGCGCTATGCAGAAATTCCGCATCCAGGCCATCTGCGCGATAGTCATGAAAGCGATAATCAACGTGGTTTGTCTCAAGGAAGCGGCGTGCTTTTTTGATGGTGTCGCAATTTTTAATGCCGTACATCACAATCATCGTGAATCCTTTTGTCTTTATTAATAACAAACGTTCAATTTTTTCGACTTTAAATTGTTCAGAGAAATATAACACATTCAGCTTATCGTTAATTCTGCTATGCCGATTAATTCAACGTACAACTGTTCGCTGAATAGTGTTTCATTTTTTACGCATAAAAGTCCAGCCGCGTAAAATTTCTTTTAAAGTCAGTCCAGAATAAGATTATCACCCGCTCGTATGGTTGTTTCTAAATATTGCTATTGGTCACATAAAATTAAAGGTAATCGCGCCATATTTGTCTCAGGGCCAGCACAGGAGCGGGGGACACAATCGTAACCATTGATTAAATTATCTTCACAATGACGATATATTCTCATAGAATACGCATAATAATAAGAGAGGTTGTTATGATTGAACGTGAACTGGGGAACTGGAAAGATTTTATCGAAGACATGCTTCGTAATGATCTTCAGGAAGAACTGCAAGAGCACTTAATTTAGTTATAAAAATGATGTGATAGGTACCAAACAAATCACACGTTAAAAAGGCGGCTATCAAAGCCGCCTTTTTTATTGCCTGATTATTCCGGCTTTTCTTTTAATGGGAAGCGCTGGCGCACCAGCACAAAGAACAGCGGTACGAAGTAAATGGCGAGAATGGTCGCGGAGATCATGCCCCCCATTACGCCGGTCCCGACCGCGTGCTGGCTGCTCGAACCTGCGCCAGAACTGGTGGCCATCGGCAGGACGCCAAACACGAACGCCAGCGAGGTCATCAGGATTGGGCGCAGACGCTGACGGCAGGCGTGCAGCGTGGACGACAGCAGATCGTGGCCCTTCGAATTCATCTCATTGGCAAACTCAACGATCAGAATGGCGTTCTTCGCCGACAACCCGATCACCGTCAACAGCCCCACCTGGAAGTAGACATCGTTCTCAAGTCCTCGCATCCAGGTGGCGAGCAGCGCGCCAATCACACCCAGCGGTACCACCAGCATCACCGAGAACGGCACCGACCAGCTCTCATACAGGGCGGCCAGACACAGGAAGACGACCAGCAGTGAGACGGCATACAGGGCAGGGGCCTGTGCGCCAGACAGCCGTTCCTGATAGGACATGGCCGTCCACTCCAGGCCAAAACCGGCCGGTAGCTGCTGCACCAGTTTTTCCATGGTGTCCATGGCGGTACCGGTACTGACGCCCGGCGCGGCTTCGCCGACGATTTCGAGCGCCGAATAGCCGTTGTAACGCTCCAGTCGTGGAGAGCCGCTCTCCCAGTGGGAGGTGGCAAAGGCGGAGAAGGGCACCATGCCGCCGGAATTGTTACGCACGTACCAGAGATTAATATCGTCCGGCAGCATACGATAGGGCGCGGCGGCCTGAACGTAGACCTTCTTCACGCGGCCCCGGTCCATAAAGTCGTTCACATAGCTGGAGCCCCACGCGGTTTGCAGCGTGTCGTTGATATCATCAATAGACACGCCCAGCGCCTGCGCCTTGCGCTGATCGATATCAATCTGCAGCTGCGGGCTGTCATCCAGACCGTTGTGACGCACGCGGGTAAGCGATTTATCTTTCCCCGCCAGTTCGAGCAGCTGGTCGCGCGCGGCCATCAGCGCATCGTGTCCGACTCCGGCATGATCCTGTAATTCCATATCAAAGCCAGCCGAACTGCCGAGGCCGCTGATCGCCGCCGGGCTGCTGGCGAAAACGCGCGCCTCTTTGATGTGGCTAAAGGCTTTGGTGGCACGCTCGATAATGGCGAAAGAGGAGCCGGTCGTGCTGTCGCGCTCATCCCAGTTTTTCAGGCGCACGAACATACGGGCGACGTTCTGCCCGTTCCCGCCGGGGCCGGAACCGACCGTGGAGAACACCGACACAATATTGTCTTTCTCTTTGGTGAAGAAATAGGATTCGACGTTCTCAACCACCTTCAGCGTCTGCTGCTGGGTGGCCCCGCTTGGGAGCTGCACGGAGGTGATAAACATTCCCCGATCTTCCAGCGGCAGGAACGAAGTTGGGAGGCGCAGGAATAAGAAGACCATCCCGCCGAGCAGCAGAACGTAAATCAGCATCCAGCGCAGGCTGCGGTGCAGGATTTTCCCCACGCCCGCTTCGTATCGCGCTGCATTGCGGTTGAACATCCGGTTAAACCAGCCGAAGAACCCTTTTTGCCCATGCTGTTCCCCCTTGTGTAACGGCTTGAGCAAGGTTGCGCAGAGGGCAGGGGTCAGGATCATCGCCACCAGAACCGACAGCACCATCGCCGAGACGATTGTTATCGAGAACTGGCGGTAAATTGCGCCGGTGGTGCCGCCAAAGAAGGCCATCGGCACAAACACAGCGGAGAGCACCATCGCGATGCCGACCAGTGCCCCCTGAATTTGTCCCATCGATTTGCGCGTCGCTTCCCGCGGCGACAGCCCCTCTTCGCTCATGATGCGCTCGACGTTCTCCACCACCACGATGGCATCGTCCACCAGCAGGCCGATCGCCAGCACCATCGCAAACATGGTCAGGGTGTTGATGCTGTAGCCAAAGGCATAGAGCACGGCAAAGGTGCCGAGCAGTACGACGGGAACGGCGATGGTCGGAATGAGCGTGGCGCGGAAGTTTTGCAGGAACAGGTACATCACGAGGAACACCAGCGCGATGGCCTCGAGCAGCGTTTTCACCACGTCCTCAATCGAGGCTTTAACGAAGGAGGTGGTTTCATAGGCAACTTTGTATTCCAGCCCATGCGGGAAATACTGGGACAGCTCATCCAGACGGTCGATGACCAGCTTCGCGGTCGCCATTTCGTTCGCGCCGGAGGCCAGTTTCACCCCGATACCCGACGCCTGATTGCCGTTAAACCGGCTCAGGTAGTCGTACTTTTCGGCACCCATTTCGACGGTGGCGACGTCGCCGAGCCGCACTTCGGAACCGTCCTGATTCACGCGCAGGGTGATATCGCGGAACTGCTGCGGCGTCTGGAGCAGAGATTGCGAGTTGATGGTGGCGTTCAGCGCCTGTTTATCCACCGACGGTGTACCGCCCAGTTGCCCGACGGCGATTTGCGCGTTCTGGGATTTGATGGCGTTAGTCACATCGGTGGCGGTCATCTGCACGCTGTTCAGCTTGGCCGGGTCCAGCCAGATGCGCATGGAATACTGTGAGCCATAGGCGTCGATATCGCCGACGCCGTTAATACGGCTTAAGGGGTCCTGAATATTACTGGCAACGTAGTCCGAGATATCCTGCTTATCCATCGAGCCGTCGGTCGAGACGAAGGCGATGGTCAGGATGTTGGAATCCCCGGTTTTACGCACCGTCACGCCCTGGTTCTGCACCGCCTGCGGCAGCTTACGCATCGCCGACTGCAGCTGGTTTTGCACCTGCTGCACCGCTTCATCGGGATCGGAACCGGCGGTAAAGCTTAACGTCACCGTCGCCTGGCCAGTCGCGCTGCTCTGGGACGACATGTACATCAGGTTATCCAGCCCGGTCATGTTCTGTTCAATCACCTGAGTGACCGTATTTTCCAGCGTTTGCGCCGATGCGCCCGGGTAGTTCGCGGTAATACGCACGTTCGGCGGTGCCAGGTCGGGGTATTGCTCCACAGGTAAAGACAAAATAGCGAGAGTGCCCGTCAGACATAAAATAATTGCCAGCACCCAGGCAAAAATGGGGCGATCAATGAAAAAATTCGCCATTAAAGTAAGACCTCGTAAGCTTGCATCGTTATTGTTTATTGCCCGCTTAACTCTAGCGGCAAGGCGGATGCCAAACGTGGAGAAAAAAAGGAGATAGTGTAAATTATCATGCGCATTTACAGCGCCTTGTTAACTTTCCGCCCTGTCGATTATTACCTGGTGGCGTCGCATCGGCATGACGGTTTCCGGCAATTTACCGTTATTTACCCGCTTCAGGTTCCGGCGTGCGAAAACGAATGCACACCTGCGTCCCGCCGTTTTGCGGCTGCGAAAAGCCGAGCGTGCCGCCCAGTCGCTCCGCACGTTCGCGCATAATGTTCAGACCGTAGTGTCCTGGCGGTTCGCTGGCGTCGCCGATCCCAATGCCATTATCCCGAATATAGACCGTGTGCTCGCCATCCGGTGCGGTCACGCAACTGACCGTTATCACCGTCGCGTTGGCGTGTTTAATGGCGTTCAGTACCGCTTCACGCACGATCTGCAGCAGATGAACCTGCTTTTGCGCATCCAGCGCCAGGGACGAGAGACGACAGTCCAGCTCCAGTTTCGCACTGGTCTGGCTTTGTAGCCCTTCGAGTGCCTCCTGCAAAGCCGCGGGAAGATTGGAGTGGTTCAGCGTCAGGCGGAAAGTGGTCAACAGCTCGCGGAGCTGGCGCCAGGCGTTGTTCAGCTCGCGTGAGAAGTCGGTGATGATGGTCTGCGCCGGGACGTTATCGTCCGGTACCGCACGCTTGAGCAGCGCCAGCTGAATGCGCAGGTAGGAGAGCACCTGCGCCAGTGAGTCGTGCAGTTCGCGGGCAATGGTGGCGCGCTCTTCCATCAGCAGCAACTGCTGGAAATGCTTTTGCGCCTGATTGAAATAGAGCCCGCGCCCAAGCATCGTCGCCACGTTTTTCATCAGCGGCTCCGGCACGATGTTCTCGCTCTGCCAGCGCAGCTCACCGAAGCGCGTCTCCTGCATAACCACCGGCAGGGTGAAGGTCTGCTGTTCCGCTTTTTTCACCCCTTCACACAGCTGCCAGTTGTCGCTGGCCTGCAGTTCCAGATAGCTCATTCCCGTATATTCCTGAACCATCTGGATGATATGGCGGAAACTATGGGGGTCTATCTGGCTGGTATTCAGCGCCTGAGAGCACTTGAACAGCATTTCGAGCTGCTGGTGGGCTTCGTTCAGGTGACGGGTCTTCTCTTCGACGGTAATTTCCAGCGAGCGATAGTGTTTATGTAGCTCGGCGGACATATGGTTGAAGGTGCGCGAGAGCAGCCCCAGCTCGTTGGGCAGGTGCGTGTCCTCGGCCTGAATGTCGAAATTCCCCTGTTCCATTTTCTGGCTGGCAAACACCAGATGATTGAGCGGTGCGACCACCTCCCGGCGGATCCCGCGCAGGGTCATAACCACCAGCAGCAAAATCCCCACGCCGCCCGCCAGGGAAATGGCGACCACCAGCTGCATTTTATGTTCTGCATAGTGCTGAAGAGCCAGCACGAAGGTGTCTATACGCTCCACATACTGCTGAATATGGTCTTGATACCAGGTTTTATCTCCCGCTTCGAGATGGTTGTCCATCTCGGCCCACGCCAGCTGCAGCTGCTGATATCCCGTTTTCACTGACGCCGGTACATACCAGCGATCGAGTTCTTGCAGGACGGGCAAGTTCAGGGTGTTTTGCCAGTGGAGACGGTGGGCGGAAAAATCAGCGCTGTTGCGCTCCAGATCGTAGCCGAGCCGGTAACTCTGCATGCGTAAAGAGCCTGCAATATTAATGGCTTCGGCATCGCGCAGACTGCTGGCAAGCGTCATCAACGCAATGCCGCTGGTCAGAACGGAGAGCAAAATAATGGAGATGAAAGCCCGGGCCAGGCTTCCTGATACAGGACGTTTAACGATCACAACTCGGCTTCCTGAATGTAACTGAAACGCAATTTCACCTGCGATGAAATAAATTGATCTGCCGCAGGGATGTCGTCATTAGTCCCATAACTTGGGCAAATGACCATTGCCTGGGACTATCGGGGTCGTCAATATTCTTATAAAAAATAGGGTTAATGCTACCAGAACAGGTGCCTTTATGAATCGTTTTATTATGGCCGATAACCTGCAATGTATTGGCTGTCACGCCTGCGAAGTCGCCTGCGTGATGGCGCACAATCATGAACAACATGTTTTAAGCCAGCGCCAGTTTATCCCGCGCATTACGGTGCTGAAAGAGGGTAAACGGCGCAGCGCGGTCACTTGTCATCACTGCGAAAACGCCCCCTGCGCGCAAAGCTGCCCCAATGGGGCGATTGCTAAAAGCCACGACAGCGTACAGGTGAATCAGCAAAAATGCATTGGTTGCAAAGCCTGTGTGGTCGCCTGTCCGTTTGGCACGATGGAGATCGTAGTGACGCCCGTGTCCGATGGACAGGTTAAAGCCACGGCGCACAAATGCGATTTATGCCACGACAGGCCGCAGGGGCCGGCATGCGTGGAGAATTGTCCGGCAGATGCCCTGACGCTGGTGACGCCAGACGTGCTGCATCGTCTGGCGAAAGCCCGCCGTTTGCGCGCTGCCTGCCAGGAAGCTCAGCCGTGGCACAGCGAGGCAACGCCGGTTGCGTCACCGCACACCAAAATCCAGCAAATGCAGGCCATGACGGCGCGCGGCGAGCCGGATAAGCTCAGCCCGCAGGCGCGTGCAGACAATTTCGATGAAATCTATCTGCCGTTTCGTGCAGAGCAGGCGCACCGCGAGGCGGCACGCTGCCTGAAATGCGGAGAGCATTCCATCTGCGAATGGACCTGTCCGCTGCACAACCACATTCCGCAGTGGATCGAGCGCGTAAAAGCCGGGGATATCGACGCGGCGGTGGAACTGTCCCATCAGACCAACTGTTTGCCGGAAATCACCGGACGCGTCTGTCCACAGGACCGGTTGTGCGAAGGGGCCTGCACGGTACGCGATGAATCGGGCGCGGTAACCATTGGCAATATCGAACGCTATATCTCTGACCAGGCGCTGGCGGCAGGCTGGCGGCCCGATTTGACCGGCGTCGCGCCTGTCGATAAGCGTATTGCGATTGTTGGCGCAGGCCCGGCGGGGCTGGCCTGTGCCGACGTGCTGATCCGCCACGGCGTGAGCGTCACGGTCTACGATAGGCACCCGGAGATCGGCGGATTACTCACCTTTGGCATTCCGGCGTTCAAACTGGATAAATCCCTGCTGGCACGGCGACGGGAGATTTTCACCGCCATGGGAATACAGTTCGAACTCAACTGTGAAGTGGGTAAAGACCTGCCGATGTCTCAGCTGCTCGGCGAATACGACGCGGTGTTTATCGGTGTGGGAACCTATCGCTCGATGAAAGCGGGCATTCCGCATGAAGATGCTCCGGGAGTGTACGACGCTTTACCTTTCCTGGTGGCGAATACCCGCCATCTGATGGGGCTTGCGGCCTCAGCGTCCGAACCCTTTATCGATGTCGCCGGATTAAACGTGGTGGTACTCGGCGGCGGGGATACGGCGATGGACTGCGTGCGCACCGCGCTGCGCCATCAGGCGGCAAAAGTGACCTGCGCCTATCGTCGGGATGAGGCCAACATGCCTGGCTCGAAAAAAGAGGTCAAGAACGCCAAAGAGGAGGGGGCGCACTTTGAATTCAACGTGCAGCCCGTCGAACTGGTTCTGGATGCGTCGGGCAAGGTGAACGGCATTCGCCTGCTGCGCACCCGGCTTGGTGAACCGGATGCGCAGGGGCGGCGGCGTCCAGTGCCTGTCGAGGGCAGTGAGTTTGTGATGCCTGCTGATGCGGTGATCATGGCGTTTGGCTTTAACCCGCACTCGATGCCGTGGCTACAGGCGCAGGGGGTGAATGTCGATGACTGGGGCCGTATCGTGGCGAGCGTGGACAGTCCCTATCGCTACCAGACCAGCCATCCGCAGATTTTTGCCGGCGGTGACGCGGTGCGCGGTGCTGATCTGGTGGTTACGGCGATGGCCGAAGGGCGTCACGCCGCACAAGGGATGATGGACTGGCTGCAAATAAAACGGCCAAACTCCCACTAATCAGCGGGGCGACAAAGCGGGCTTCTCGGCGTACTATGAATCACTCATTACGTCCTGGAGCCCGTATGAGCCTGAAAATTGAGATCATCAAAGATAAAATCCTCTCTGAAAATTATTTTGTCCTGCGCAACATTACCTACGATTTAACTCACCACGGTGAAGTGGTCCGCCACAAGCGCGAAGTCTACGATCGCGGCAACGGTGCCACCATCCTGTTATACAGTCGTGAAAAGCAAACTGTCGTGCTGATCCGCCAGTTCCGCATCGCGACCTGGGTGAATGGCAACCCGGATGGACGCCTGATCGAAACCTGCGCCGGGCTGCTGGATAACGACGAACCTGAAGTCTGTATCCGCAAGGAAGCCATCGAAGAGACGGGCTTTGAAGTGGGAGACGTCACGAAGCTGTTTGAGCTGTACATGTCCCCCGGCGGCGTGACGGAGCTTATCCACTTCTTTATCGCCGAATACACCGACGCACAGCGCAGCAACGCGGGCGGCGGCGTTGAGGACGAAGCCATCGATGTGCTGGAAATTCCTTATACTCAGGCGCTGGAAATGGTAAAAACCGGTGAAATCCGTGATGGTAAGGCGTTGATACTGCTCCAGTATTTACAGCTGTCTGGCCTAATGTCTTGATTAATAAACTATCGCTAAATCATAATCCAGATAAATCTATCCGATAAATCCGATTGAGCAACCCCGGACAGAACACGAAGATACAGCCAGTTTTCGAGTTTCTGCTTCCGGGATTGTGCCTTCCATGCGTCACAGCATTCTTCTTTTTTTACTCCTCAGCATACTGCCTCTGCCACTGGTTTGGGCGGCGCCTGCACAGCAGTCGTTTTCTGACTGGCAGGTCACCTGCAACAACCAGAACTTTTGCGTTGCGCGCAATACCGGTGAACATCAGGGGCTGGTGATGACGCTAAGCCGCAGCGCGGGGGCCAAAACGGATGCCAATTTGCGGATTGATCTGGGTGGGCTGGAAACGTCGCCGGTGAAAGAGGCGCCCATCGCGCCGCGTCTGCTGCTGGACGGTGCGCCGCTGTCGCTGGATGCGCAGCGCTGGAAGCTGTCGCCGTGGCATCTGGTGACCGATGATACTGCGACTATTGCCGCGTTTCTGAAAACCATTCAGGAGGGGGAGGCGCTGACGCTCAAAGGCGGAAAACAGATTGTCTCTCTGGCCGGGCTGAAGGCGGCATTACTGTTTATTGATTCCCAGCAAAAGCGTGTGGGAAGCGAAACCGCGTGGATTAAAAAGGGCGACGAACCGCCGCTGAGCGTGCCACCGGCTCCGGCGCTGAAAGAGGTCGCGGTGGTCAATCCAACGCCGACGCCCCTGACGCATGAAGAGCTGAACGATCTGCTGGATTACGGCAGCTGGCGCATGAACAACAGCCAGTGTTCGCTCGACCCTAACCGTCGCGAAGTGCGGGTGATGGCCTTAACGGATGACAAAGCGTTGCTGATGATAAGCTGCGAAGCAGGGGCCTACAACACGGTGGATCTGGCGTGGCTGGTGTCGCGTAAAAAGCCGTTTGCCGCCCGAACCGTGCGGCTGCGTCTGCCGTTTGTCTCGTCGAGCGAGAGCAGCGAGATGGAGCTGATGAATGCCCGCTTTGATGAAAAAACGCGTGAACTGACGACCCTGGCGTTAGGGCGTGGCATGGGCGACTGCGGTATCCAGACCCGCTGGCGTTTTGACGGCCAGCGTTTTCGTCTGGTGCGGTATGCCGAAGAGCCGAGCTGCGATAACTGGCATGGGCCAGATGCCTGGCCCACGTTGTGGATTACGCGCTAACCTGCTCGGTACGATCACGCACTTAAGCGCGAACTACAGCACGCCGAGCGCCTTCTCGACCACGTTCTCAACCGTAAAGCCAAAGTACGGGAACAGCTTATCCGCTGGAGCCGATTCACCGTACCCCGTCATCCCGACGATAGCCCCTTTCAGGCCGACATATTTGTACCAGTAGTCGGCAATCCCCGCCTCCACGGCCACGCGCGCGGCGACGTTTGAAGGGAGCACGGATTCCCGGTAGGCCTCATCCTGCGCATCAAAAATATCCGTCGAAGGCAGAGACACCACGCGAACGGCGTGTCCTTCGGCGGTCAGCTTCTCTGCCGCTTTCACGGTGATTTCAATTTCCGAACCTGTCGCAATCAAAATCACATCCGGCTTACCGCCGCTGTCTTTCAGGATGTAACCCCCACGGGCGATATTTTTTACCTGCTCCGGCGTGCGCTCGATCTGCGCCAGATTCTGACGCGACAGGATCAGCGCTGTCGGCCCAGTGTGGCGCTCAACCGCCAGCTTCCAGCCGACAGCCGCTTCGACCTGATCGCAAGGCCGCCAGGTGCTGAAGTTTGGCGTCAGGCGCAGGCTGGCGAGCTGTTCAACCGCCTGGTGCGTCGGGCCGTCTTCCCCCAGACCGATAGAGTCGTGGGTGTAGACCATAATCTGCCGCGCTTTCATCAGCGCCGCCATACGCGCCGCATTACGGGCATACTCAACAAACATCAGGAAGGTGGCGGTGTAAGGGACAAATCCGCCGTGATGGGCGATACCATTCGCGATGGCCGTCATCCCGAACTCGCGCACGCCGTAGTGGATATAGTTTCCGGAGATATCCTCTTTCAGGGAGGTCGAGCCGGACCAGATCGTCAGGTTACTTGGGGCCAAGTCCGCCGAGCCGCCCAGCAGCTCCGGCAGGATCGGACCGATGACATTAAGGGTATTTTGCGACGCTTTACGGGTGGCGATTTTCGCCGGATTGGCCTGGAGATCGTCAATCAGCGCCTGAGTTTTCGCTTCCCACTCGTCCGGCAGGCCGCCGCTCATGCGTCGTGAGAACTCAGCCGCCAAATCAGGATGCGCCTTTTTGTAAGCGCTGAATTTTTCATTCCACGCCTGCTGGGCTTTTTCGCCGTCCTCGCGTGCGTCCCAGGCTTTGTAAATCTCTTTCGGGATCTCAAAGGCCGGGTACTTCCAGCCCAGTTTCTGCCGCGTCAGCGCCACTTCCTCTTCACCCAGCGCCGCGCCGTGCGCCTCCTCTTTGCCCGCTTTGTTAGGCGAACCGAAGCCAATCACCGTACGGCAGATAATCAGCGACGGTTTATCCTTCACGCTCTGGGCTTCGAGAATCGCTTTCTTGATCGCTTCCGGGTCGTGGCCGTCAATTTCATGCACCACATGCCAGTGATAGGCCTCGAAGCGTTTTGCCGTATCGTCGGTGAACCAGCCTTCGGTCTCCCCGTCGATGGAAATGCCGTTGTGATCGTAAAAACCGATCAGTTTGCCAAGCCCAAGCGTCCCCGCCAGCGAGCAGACCTCGTGGGAAATCCCCTCCATCAGACAGCCGTCGCCCATAAATACGTAGGTGAAGTGATCGACAATCTCATGATCCGGCTGGTTGAACTGCGCGCCCAGCGTACGTTCGGCAATCGCCAGCCCGACGGCGTTCGCCAGCCCCTGGCCGAGGGGACCGGTGGTGGTTTCCACGCCCGGCGTATAGCCCAGCTCCGGGTGGCCCGGCGTTTTAGAGTGCAGCTGACGGAAGTTTTTCAGCTCTTCGAGCGGCAGGTCGTAGCCGGAAAGGTGCAGCAGGCTATACAACAGCATCGAGGCGTGACCGTTAGAGAGAATAAAGCGGTCGCGGTCATACCAGGTTGGGTCCGTCGGGTTGTGTTTCAGGAAGTCATTCCACAGCACTTCGGCGATATCGGCCATGCCCATCGGCGCGCGGGGTGGCCAGAATTGGCTTTTTGTACCGCATCCATGCTGAGGGCGCGAATGGCATTGGCTAGCTCTTTACGGGACATAATTCACTCCATGGCATGATTAAAGTTTGGCGGCGAGAAGATCTTCCAGTTTGCGCTGGTCAACGGCGAAAAGGCGGATGCCTTCGGCCAGTTTATCCACGGCCATCGCGTCCTGATTATGTTCCCAGCGGAACTCGGCTTCGGTGAGCGGCTTCGGTTTTGGCAGGACGGTCGAGGTCGGGATGAGCTTACGCACCACCGGTTCTTCTTTTTCCTGCAGATCTTTCAGCAGATTAGGGGAGATGGTAAGACGGTCGCAGCCTGCCAGCGCCAGGATCTGCTCGGTGCGGCGGAAGCTGGCCCCCATCACGATGGTTTCATAGCGGTGCTGTTTGAAGTAATCGTAGATATTACGCACCGATTTCACGCCCGGATCTTCTTCCACCACGTACGGGTCCATTGGCTGTTTCGCCTGATACCAGTCGTATATACGGCCAACAAACGGCGAGACGAGGAACACGCCCGCTTCGGCGCAGGCACGTGCCTGGGCAAAAGAGAACAGCAGCGTCAGGTTGCAGTTAATCCCCTCTTTTTCCAGCACTTCGGCGGCGCGAATGCCCTCCCAGGTGGAGGCGAGTTTAATCAGAATGCGCGATTTATCGATATCCTGCTCCTGGTACAGCTCCACCAGGCGGCGCGCTTTGGCGATGCTCTTTTCTTTGTCGAACGACAGGCGTGCGTCCACTTCCGTCGAGACGCGTCCAGGGATGCTTTTCAGAATTTCCGCACCGATATTGACCGCCAGTTTGTCGCTGGCCTCCGCCACTTTCTGCTCCTGAGTTTTGCCGCGCTGTTTGCCGTAGTCGATGGCGTCATCGATCAGGTGGCTGAAGTGCGCAAGGCCGGCCGCCTTCAGCAGCAGTGACGGGTTGGTGGTCGCATCTTCCGGTTGATAGTGGCGGATGGACTCAATATCGCCGCTGTCGGCGACAACCGTGGTGAATTGTTTGATGCCGTCTAATTGATTCATGGAAATGACTCCTTAGAAATAACAGAGTTAAGCGAGTGCGTTCGTTCACACTTCTGCGAAATACATGACGTACTTAACAAAAAAGCATAGCAGACGGGGGAGGCATTGCTTTCGGGAGTGGGTAACATGGTTGTTATAAATTGATAACAAATTTTGCCCTGCGATGGTGAGAGTTTGGCTGCCTTCAAAGTTTGAACCGTCCGCAGGGGCGATACTATGCGCCACTCCAGGGTGAGCATCAGGAACGTGAGTACGCCACCCTTTTTGATCGATACGTGAAAGGAACAATAAGATGGATGATCAGTTAAGACAGAGTGCCCTCGATTTTCATCAATTCCCTGTACCGGGCAAAATCCAGGTTTCCCCCACTAAGCCACTCGCCACGCAGCGCGATCTGGCGCTGGCCTATTCACCCGGCGTTGCCGCGCCTTGCCTTGAGATCGAAAAAGATCCGTTAGCGGCCTACAAATACACCGCTCGCGGCAACCTGGTGGCGGTCATTTCCAACGGCACCGCGGTGCTCGGGCTTGGCAATATCGGGGCGCTGGCCGGTAAGCCGGTGATGGAAGGGAAGGGCGTACTGTTCAAGAAATTCGCCGGTATCGACGTGTTTGATATTGAAGTGGATGAGCTGGACCCGGACAAATTTATTAACGTTGTGGCCGCGCTGGAGCCAACCTTTGGCGGCATCAACCTTGAAGACATCAAAGCGCCGGAATGTTTCTACATTGAGCAGAAACTGCGTGAACGTATGAACATTCCCGTGTTCCACGATGACCAGCACGGCACGGCGATCATTAGCACGGCGGCCATTCTGAATGGACTCCGCGTGGTCGAGAAAAATCTCTCTGATGTGCGCATGGTCGTTTCCGGCGCGGGTGCGGCAGCGATTGCCTGTATGAACCTGCTGGTGGCGCTGGGCATGCAGAAACACAACATCGTGGTCTGCGATTCGAAAGGCGTAATCTATAAAGATCGCGAGCCGAACATGGCTGAAACCAAAGCCGCCTACGCGGTGGTGGATGACGGCAAACGCACGCTGGACGATGTGATTGAAGGAGCGGATATCTTCCTCGGCTGCTCTGGCCCGAAAGTGCTGACCCCGGAAATGGTCACGAAAATGGCGCGTGCACCTATGATCCTGGCGCTGGCGAACCCGGAGCCGGAAATCCTGCCGCCGCTGGCGAAATCCGTGCGTGAAGACGCCATTATTTGTACTGGCCGTTCCGACTATCCAAACCAGGTCAACAACGTGCTGTGCTTCCCGTTCATCTTCCGCGGTGCGCTGGACGTGGGTGCCACGGCGATTAACGAAGAGATGAAGCTCGCGGCTGTCCATGCGATTGCGGAGCTGGCCCATGCGGAGCAGAGCGAAGTGGTGGCCTCGGCGTATGGCGATCAGGATCTGAGCTTCGGGCCGGACTACATCATTCCGAAACCGTTCGACCCGCGTTTAATCGTCAAAATCGCACCGGCCGTTGCCAAAGCGGCGATGGATTCCGGCGTGGCGACGCGCCCGATTGAGGACTTCGACGCTTATATCGATAAGCTGACCGAGTTTGTCTACAAAACGAACCTGTTCATGAAGCCAATCTTCTCTCAGGCGCGCGCCGACGCTAAACGCGTGGTGCTGGCCGAAGGCGAAGAGGCGCGGGTGCTGCATGCGACGCAGGAGCTGATCACCTTGGGGCTGGCGAAACCGATCCTGATTGGTCGTCCGAGCGTGATCGAAATGCGCATCCAGAAACTTGGTCTGCAGATCAAACCGGGTGTCGATTTTGAGATCGTGAACAACGAATCGGATCCGCGCTTCAAAGAGTACTGGAGCGAGTACTACAGCATTATGAAACGCCGGGGGATCACCCAGGAGCAGGCGCAGCGCGCGGTCATCAGCAACACCACGGTGATCGGGGCAATCATGGTTCATCGTGGCGAAGCTGACGCCCTGATCTGCGGGACGATTGGCGATTATCACGAGCACTTCAGCGTGGTGCAGGAGATCTTCGGCTATCGCGATGGCGTGCATACGGCGGGGGCGATGAATGCGCTGCTGCTGCCAAGCGGCAACACCTTTATTGCCGATACCTACGTCAACGACGATCCGACGCCGGAAGAGCTGGCGGAAATCACCGTAATGGCGGCGGAGACCGTTCGTCGTTTTGGTATCGAACCGAAAGTGGCGCTGCTGTCGCACTCTAACTTTGGCTCATCCAAATCCGCGGCGGCCTGCAAAATGCGCCAGACGCTGGAGCTGGTGCGTGAACGCGCGCCGGAGCTGATGATTGATGGGGAGATGCACGGCGATGCCGCGCTGGTTGAGAGTATCCGTAACGAGCGGATGCCTGACAGCCCACTGAAAGGCTCGGCGAACGTGCTGATTATGCCGAACGTGGAAGCGGCGCGTATCAGCTATAACCTGCTGCGTGTTTCCAGTTCGGAAGGGGTGACCGTGGGGCCGGTACTGATGGGCGTCGCAAAACCGGTACATGTGTTGACGCAGATTGCGTCCGTGCGTCGTATCGTCAACATGGTTGCGCTGGCGGTGGTCGAAGCACAGACGCAGCCGCTGTAAGCGCGGCGTCGTCTGTGCTGTCGGGTATTAAACCCACTCGCGGACTTTCAGAAACTCACTCAAGGCAGCCTCCGGGCTGCCTTCTTTTGGCTCGAAATTATACTCCCAGCGCACCAGCGGCGGCATCGACATCAGAATCGACTCCGTGCGCCCGCCGGTTTGTAGTCCGAACAGCGTGCCGCGATCCCACACCAGGTTGAATTCCACGTAACGCCCGCGACGATAAAGCTGGAACTCACGCTCGCGCACGCCGTAATCCGTCCCTTTGCGCCGCTCGACAATCGGCAGGTACGCATCCGTATAGCCTTCGCCAACCGCCTGCATAAAGCTGAACGCTGTATCAAAATCGGGCGCATTCAAATCGTCGAAGAACAAGCCGCCAATCCCGCGCTGTTCGTTCCGGTGCTTGAGATAAAAATAGTCGTCGCACCACTTCTTGTACTTCGGATAAACCTCTTCGCCAAAGGGCTGACAAATATCACGCGCGGTGCGGTGCCAGTGAACGGCGTCCTCTTCAAAGCCGTAGTAGGGCGTTAAATCGAAGCCGCCGCCAAACCACCACACCGGATCGGCACCCGGTTTCTCGGCGATGAAAAAGCGCACGTTGGCGTGGCTGGTGGGCACAAACGGGCTGTGCGGATGAACGACCAATGAGACGCCCATGGCTTCAAAACTGCGTCCGGCCAGCTCCGGGCGATGCGCGGTGGCTGAGGCCGGCATGGCGTCACCGTGAACGTGAGAGAAGTTAACGCCTGCCTGCTCAAACACGCCGCCGTTACGCAGCACGCGGCTGCGCCCGCCGCCCCCGGCCTCGCGTTGCCAGTTGTCTTCCTGAAATTCGCCCCCGTCGACGGCGGCCAGTTTCTGGCAAATCTGATCCTGCAGTTGCAGCAGAAACGCTTTGACCTGCTGAGAGTTCGGTTTCATTTACGTCTCGTCGAATGCGCTTTTTGGTTATCAAACCAGTTGAAGTAACTGATCACTCCGGAGGCAATGGCATTGGCGATCTTCTGGCGAAACGCAGTGGTGCCGAGCAGACGCTCTTCTTCCGGGTTCGTGATGAACGATGTCTCGACCAGCACGGACGGAATTGACGGGGATTTCAGTACCACAAACGCCGCCTGTTCCGTGCCTTTACTGTGCAGGCGATGCACCGGTTTGATCTTCTTTAGAATATGCGACCCGAGCGTCAGGCTGTTTTTGATGGTGTCGGTCTGAACCAGATCGAACAATACCTGCTGCAGAAGATGGTCTTTATCGGTGGTTTTTTTACCCGCCACTTCATCCGCGCGGTTCTCACGATCGGATAAGTATTTCGCCATGGCGCTACTCGCACCGCGGTTGGAGAGGGCAAACACCGACGCACCCGCGGCGCTCGGGTTGGTAAATCCATCGGCGTGAATCGACATAAACAGATCCGCGCCGTGCTGGTGGGCGATCTCTACGCGGTCATACAGCGGGATAAAGGTATCGCCGCTGCGCGTCAGACGCGCGTCAATGCCGTTACTGCGCAGAATCGAGCGCACGTTTTTGGCGATCGCCAGCACCACATGTTTCTCTTTCGAGCCGTTGCGACCAATTGCGCCGGTGTCGATTCCGCCGTGTCCCGGATCGAGCATCACCACCCGTTTTGCCCCGGCTTTTTTTACCTTGGGTTTGCTGTGCCCATTGCTGGTTTTCAGGGGGCTATCGTCTTTAGCCTGTGCCTGTGCGATGCCTGTTAACGTCAAGGCCGCCAGCCCCGCTTTGAGAACCTGACGACGCGATGTGAGTGTTTTTAAAGGTTTGAATGTGCTCATGCGGCCTGAATTGTAAAAAATTGGGGGTCCTGGTGTTATATCGTATCGCGTTTAGCGTGACGACAGTCCTTGTTGAGAATTGTTTTACTTTTCATTTCAATACGTGACAGAGTGACATTATGCCAAATTTTCGCACATTTTTCGCCGCTTATTGGCTATTGGCGGCGTTCGCGCCATAATCACTGTTTTTAAACCCAAAAAGGCGGTTAATACCATGGAGATACGCGTTTTTCGCCAGGAAGATTTCGAAGAGGTGATTACCCTTTGGGAACGCTGCGATCTGTTGCGTCCGTGGAACGATCCGGAAATGGATATCGAGCGTAAGGTCAATCACGACGTCAGCCTGTTCCTGGTCGCTGAAGTGAACGGTGAAGTGGTGGGAACGGTGATGGGCGGCTACGACGGCCACCGCGGCTCGGCCTATTACCTCGGCGTCCACCCGGAATACCGGGGTCGCGGCATCGCCAACGCGCTGCTCAACCGCCTGGAAAAGAAACTTATTGCCCGCGGCTGCCCTAAGATTCAGATCATGGTGCGCGAAGATAATGATGTGGTGTTGGGGATGTACGAGCGTCTTGGATATGAGCACGCCGATGTCCTGAATTTAGGGAAGCGCCTGATCGAAGATGAAGAATACTGAGTTTCACCCGGCCCACTATGACAGTCAGGGCCGCGTCAAATTGCCCTTTCTATTCTGGTGTGTGCTGCTGCTTCAGGCGCGAACCTGGGTTTTGTTCGTGGTGGCGGGGGCGTCCCGCGATCAGGGAAGTACGCTGCTGAATCTGTTTTATCCCGATCGCGATAACTTCTGGCTCGGGCTGTTGCCCGGCGTCCCGGCGGTGCTGGCCTTTTTACTCAGCGGACGGCGACAGCTTTTTCCGCGCATCTGGTACAGCTTGCGCTGGCTGTTGATTCTCGCCCAGGTGGTGCTGCTGTGCTGGCAGCCATTGCTGTGGTTTTACGGCGAGCCTCTCGGCGGAATCGGTATTGCGCTGGTCGTGGCGGATATTGTCGCGCTGCTGTGGCTGCTGACGCACCCGCGTCTGCGCGCCAGTTTCACGATAGAAAAAGATTAAAGGCACTTTTTATCGATGCTGGACTCCAACAAGCGTTGAATTAACAAGAAAGGACGTTTCAATGAAATCGCTGCGTTTAGTTTTATGCGCTTTGCCGCTGGTGTTAACCGGATGTTCAACGCTCTCGTCAATCTCCTCCATTAACTGGTCGGCGGCCTATCCGTGGAACTGGTTCGGCTCCTCATTCGAGGTGACTGAGAAGGGCGTCGGAAATATTAACGCGACAACGCCGCTGAATCAGGAAGCGATTGAATCTGCCTTAAGCAGTGATTACCGCCTGCGTAGCGGCATGAAAACGGAGAATGGTGCCATTGTGCACTACTTCGAAGCGCTGAAAGACGACAAGCTGGCGCTGATTATCAATGGCGATAAAGGCACCGTGAATCGCGTTGAAGTGCTGGACCGCGATGTGGAGACTGACAGCGGCGTGAAAGTCGGTACGCCATTTAGCGAGCTGTATCAAAAAGCATTCGGCAACTGTGAAAGCGCGGTTGCGGATGAGAAAGTCGCGGTGGAGTGTAAAGCCAAAGACAGCCAGCATATTCGCTATCTCTTCACCGGCGAGTGGAGCGGCCCGGAAGGGTTGATGCCTGCGGATGACACTCTCAAAAACTGGACCGTGAGCAAAATTATCTGGCAGCAGTAATTTGCGCCTGAACAAACCGCCTCGCTGAAATCCAGGTATAATAGCCGCCATCAATGCCACGAACGCGTGGCATCTTTTTTTTCAGGAGGAGCGATGTCTCAGGTTCAGAGTGGCATTTTGCCAGAACATTGCCGCGCGGCGATTTGGATTGAAGCCAATGTTAACGGGGATGTGGATGCCCTGCGTGCGGCCAGCAAAGTGTTTGTCGATAAACTGGCCACCTTCCAGGCCAAATTCCCGGATGCGCACCTCGGCGCGGTGGTTGCCTTTGGTAATAACGTCTGGCGTCAGCTGAGCGGCGGCGAAGGCGCTGAAGAGCTGAAAGACTTTATCCCTTACGGGAAAGGTCTGGCGCCTGCCACCCAGTACGACGTGCTAATCCATATTTTGTCTCTGCGTCATGACGTCAATTTCTCCGTGGCGCAGGCGGCGGTGGAAGCCTTTGGCGACAGCATCAAGGTGCAGGAAGAGATTCATGGTTTCCGCTGGGTAGAAGAGCGCGATTTGAGCGGTTTCGTTGATGGTACCGAAAACCCGGCGGGCGAAGAGACACGTCGCGATGTGGCGGTAATCAAAGACGGCGTGGACGCAGGCGGCAGCTACGTGTTTGTGCAGCGCTGGGAGCATAACCTCAAGCAGCTTAACCGCATGAGTGTTCACGACCAGGAGATGATGATTGGCCGTACCAAAGAGGCCAACGACGAGATCGACGGCGATGCCCGTCCGGTGACGTCTCACCTGACCCGTGTCGATCTGAAAGAAGACGGTAAAGGGCTGAAGATTGTGCGCCAGAGCCTGCCGTACGGAACGGCGAGCGGCACTCACGGTTTGTACTTCTGCGCCTACTGCGCGCGTCTGTACAACATCGAGCAGCAGCTTCTGAGCATGTTTGGTGACACCGATGGCAAGCGCGACGCGATGCTGCGCTTCACCAAACCGGTGACCGGCGGCTACTACTTCGCGCCATCCGTTGAGCGTCTGCTGGCTCTGTAATGCTGTAGGCCGGGTAAGCGCATGCGCCACCCGGCACTCACCCCCGCCCCTTATTCCCTTTTCTGCTGGTAAATCACCAAACGGTATATAAAACCGTTACTCCTTTCGTACTCGTTATAAATATTATGGCTATAAGAAAGAGCCATCCCATCAGGCTATTTTAGTTGTCAGTTTGGGCCTGGGCAGCGCTCAGAATCCTCACGCACACCGTGTATGCTCCGGTTCTTCCGCGCTGTCCATGCCCAACTGACTGCAACAATCACGCCTGATGGGATCGCTCTACGTCATCACATTTAGAAGGGTGCGCAATGGCCGTTACTGTACTGAAAAAAGGATATCTGGCGCTGGCAGCTTCGCTGTTGCTGGTCGCGCAGGCGCAGGCGACTGAGCTGCTTAACAGTTCCTATGATGTCTCCCGCGAACTGTTTGCCGCCCTGAACCCGCCGTTTGAACAACAGTGGGCGAAAGAAAACAACGGCGACAAGCTGACCATCAAGCAATCTCACGCTGGCTCTTCCAAGCAAGCGCTGGCGATTTTGCAGGGCCTGAAAGCCGATGTGGTGACTTACAACCAGATTACTGATGTGCAGATCCTGCATGACAAAGGCAACCTGATCCCGGCCGACTGGCAGAGCCGTCTGCCAAATAACAGCTCGCCGTTCTACTCGACCATGGCGTTCCTGGTGCGTAAGGGCAACCCGAAAAACATCCATGACTGGAACGATCTGGTGCGTTCAGACGTGAAGCTGATCTTCCCGAATCCAAAAACCTCCGGTAACGCGCGCTATACCTATCTGGCGGCCTGGGGTGCAGCCGACAAAGCGGACGGCGGCGATAAAGCCAAAACCGAGCAGTTTATGACTCAGTTCCTGAGAAACGTGGAAGTGTTCGATACTGGCGGTCGCGGTGCGACCACCACCTTCGTGGAACGCGGGCTGGGCGATGTGTTGATAAGCTTCGAATCGGAAGTGAATAACATCCGTAAACAGTACGAAGCGCAGGGCTTTGAAGTGGTAGTGCCGAAGGTCAATATCTTTGCTGAATTCCCGGTCGCGTGGGTGGATAAGAACGTCAAAGCCAACGGTACGGAGAAAGCGGCGAAGGCGTACCTGAACTATCTCTATAGCCCGCAGGCGCAAACCATCATCACCGACTATTACTATCGCGTGGCGAACCCGGATGTGATGAACAAGCTGAAAGACAAATTCCCGCAGACCGATCTGTTCCGCGTGGAAGACCAGTTTGGCTCCTGGCCTGAGGTGATGAAAACCCACTTCACCACCGGTGGTGAGCTGGACAAACTGTTGGCGGCGGGGCGTAAGTGATGTTTGCAGTCTCCTCCAGACGTGTGCTGCCCGGCTTTACCTTAAGCCTCGGGACCAGCCTGCTGTTCGTCTGTCTGATTTTGTTGTTGCCGTTAAGTGCGCTGGTGATGCAGCTCTCTGAGATGAGCTGGGCCCAGTACTGGGAAGTGATCACTAACCCGCAGGTTGTGGTGGCGTATAAGGTCACGCTGCTGTCGGCGTTTGTGGCATCGATTTTCAACGGCGTATTCGGCCTGCTGATGGCGTGGATCTTAACCCGCTATCGTTTCCCCGGCCGCACGCTGCTGGACGCGCTGATGGATTTACCCTTCGCGCTGCCGACGGCGGTGGCGGGTTTGACCCTCGCGTCGCTGTTTTCGGTGAACGGTTTTTACGGCCAGTGGCTGGCGCAGTTTGACATCAAAGTGACCTATACCTGGCTTGGGATCGCGGTGGCGATGGCCTTTACCAGTATTCCCTTCGTGGTGCGTACCGTGCAGCCGGTTCTGGAAGAGCTTGGCCCGGAATATGAAGAGGCCGCGGAAACCCTCGGTGCGACGCGTATTCAGAGCTTCTGCAAAGTGGTGTTACCGGAGCTTTCTCCGGCGCTGCTGGCAGGCGTGGCGCTTTCATTCACCCGCAGTCTCGGCGAATTTGGCGCAGTGATTTTCATCGCGGGCAACATCGCGTGGAAAACCGAAGTGACCTCGCTGATGATTTTTGTTCGTTTGCAGGAGTTTGACTATCCGGCGGCGAGCGCGATTGCCTCGGTGATCCTGGCCGCGTCGCTGCTGCTGCTGTTCTCGATTAACACTCTGCAAAGTCGCTTTGGTCGGCGTGTGGTAGGTCACTGATGGCGGAAGTTACTCAATTGAAGCGCTACGACGCTCCCCGCATTAACTGGGGAAAATGGTTCCTGATTGGCACCGGCGTGCTGGTGTCGGCTTTTATTCTCGTTGTGCCGATGGTTTACATCTTCGTGCAGGCGTTCAGCAAAGGGATTATGCCCGCACTGCAGAATCTGGCTGACCCGGACATGCTGCACGCGATCTGGCTGACGGTGATGATCGCCCTGATTACCGTGCCGGTAAATCTGGTGTTCGGGATTTTGCTGGCGTGGCTGGTGACGCGGTTTAACTTCCCTGGCCGCCAGCTCCTGCTGACGCTGCTGGATATTCCCTTTGCCGTATCGCCGGTGGTTGCTGGTCTTATCTATCTCCTGTTCTACGGTTCTAACGGTCCGCTGGGCGGCTGGCTGGACGAGCACAACCTGCAAATCATGTTCGCCTGGCCGGGCATGGTGCTGGTGACGATTTTTGTAACCTGTCCGTTTGTGGTGCGTGAGCTGGTGCCGGTGATGTTGAGCCAGGGCAGCCACGAAGATGAAGCGGCGATCCTGCTGGGCGCGTCCGGCTGGCAGATGTTCAAGCGCGTGACGCTGCCGAACATCCGCTGGGCGTTGCTGTACGGCGTGGTGCTGACCAACGCGCGTGCGATTGGTGAGTTTGGCGCGGTGTCGGTGGTTTCCGGCTCGATTCGCGGTGAAACCCTGTCGCTGCCGCTACAGATTGAATTGCTGGAGCAGGACTATAACACCGTCGGTTCCTTTACCGCCGCAGCCCTGCTGACGCTGATGGCTATTTTGACCTTGTTTTTAAAGAGTGTGGTGCAGTGGCGTTTAGAGAATCAAGAGAAACGCCTGCAGCAGGAGGGAAATCATGAGCATTGAGATTGCCAATATTAAGAAGTCATTCGGCCGCACCCAGGTGCTGAACGATATCTCGCTGGATATCCCTTCCGGACAGATGGTGGCGCTGCTTGGGCCGTCCGGCTCCGGTAAAACCACGCTGCTGCGTATTATTGCCGGTCTTGAGCATCAGACCAGTGGCCATATTCGCTTCCACGGAACCGATGTCAGCCGTCTGCATGCTCGCGATCGTAAAGTCGGTTTTGTGTTCCAGCATTACGCCCTGTTCCGCCATATGACGGTGTTCGATAACATCGCCTTTGGCCTGACCGTGCTGCCGCGTCGCGAGCGTCCGAATGCCGCGACGATCAAAGCGAAAGTGACCAAACTGCTGGAGATGGTGCAGCTGGCCCATCTCGCCGACCGTTATCCGGCACAGCTTTCCGGTGGGCAGAAACAGCGCGTGGCGCTGGCTCGTGCTCTGGCAGTTGAGCCGCAAATCCTGCTGCTCGACGAACCTTTTGGCGCGCTGGACGCGCAGGTGCGTAAAGAGCTGCGTCGCTGGCTGCGTCAGCTTCACGAGGAGCTGAAATTTACCAGCGTCTTTGTGACGCACGACCAGGAAGAGGCGATGGAAGTGGCCGATCGCGTGGTGGTGATGAGCCAGGGGAATATCGAACAAGTTGATGAGCCGGAACAGCTGTGGCGTGAGCCTGCGACCCGTTTCGTTCTGGAGTTTATGGGCGAAGTGAACCGCATGCAGGGCACCATTCGCGGTGGGCAGTTCCACGTCGGCGCACACCGCTGGCCGCTGGGTTACACGCCTGCCCATCAGGGACCGGTCGATCTGTTCTTGCGCCCGTGGGAAGTGGACGTCAGTCGCCGCACCAGCCTCGATTCTCCATTGCCGGTGCAGGTGCTTGAGGCTAGCCCTAAAGGGCATTACACCCAATTAGTGGTACAACCCCTGGGCTGGTATACCGAGCCGTTGACGGTGGTGATGCGTGATGAAGAGGCGCCATCGCGTGGCGATCGCCTGTTTGTCGGCCTGCAGCATGCGCGTATCTATCACGGCAACGAGCGGATCGAGTCGCGCGAGGATCTTGCTCTGGCGGAGTCAGCCTGATAGGTTAAAGTGACGTGGTATTTGCCGGGTGGCGCTGCGCTTACCCGGCCTACAAAACGATCCCTGTAGGCCCGGTAAGCGAAAGCGCCACCGGGCTTTTTATTGGACAGAATTCGTGAACACATTAGAACAAACCATCGGCAACACCCCTCTGGTCAAGCTGCAACGCATGAATCCCGATAATGGCAGCGAAATCTGGGTCAAACTGGAGGGAAATAATCCTGCCGGTTCCGTTAAAGATCGCGCGGCATTGTCGATGATTGTTGAGGCGGAAAAGCGCGGGGAGATTACGCCCGGCGACGTGCTGATTGAAGCGACCAGCGGTAACACCGGCATTGCGCTGGCGATGATTGCGGCGCTGAAAGGCTATCACATGAAATTGCTGATGCCGGACAACATGAGCCAGGAGCGGCGTGCCGCAATGCGCGCGTATGGCGCTGAGCTGATCCTCGTCACCAAAGAGCAGGGGATGGAAGGGGCGCGCGATCTGGCTCTCGACATGGCCCAGCGCGGCGAAGGCACATTGCTGGACCAGTTTAATAATCCCGATAACCCTTATGCGCACTACACCACTACCGGGCCGGAAATCTGGCGCCAGACCGAAGGGCGCATCAGCCACTTCGTCTCCAGTATGGGCACCACGGGCACCATTACCGGCGTCTCCCGTTTTCTGCGCGAGCAGGAAAAACCGGTCACCATTGTGGGCCTGCAGCCGGAAGAGGGGAGCAGCATTCCGGGGATACGCCGCTGGCCAGCGGAGTATATGCCGGGGATTTTTAATGCCCAGCTTGTGGACCAGGTGCTGGATATTCATCAGCGTGAAGCGGAAAATACCATGCGTGAACTGGCGGTGCGTGAAGGCATCTTCTGTGGCGTCAGTTCGGGTGGCGCGGTAGCCGGAGCATTGCGCGTGGCGCAGGCCTGTCCGGGCGCGGTTGTGGTAGCGATTATTTGCGATCGTGGCGACCGTTATCTGTCTACTGGCGTCTTTGGTGAAGAGAGTTATTCGCAGGGGGCGGGGATTTAAGCGTCATGGAGATGATTTTATTTCGGGATAAAACCCGTGCGCAGCAGACGGATATCGTCGCGGTGCAGTCGCAGGTGGTATACGGCAGCGTGGGCAACAGCATTGCGGTGCCTAATATCAGGCAACATCAGCTGACCGTCACAGCCGTCCCGACGGTACTGTTCAGCAATACCCCGCATTACGACACCTTTTACGGCGGCGTGATCCCCGACGACTGGTTCAGCGGCTATCTGAAAGCTCTTGAAGAGCGCGATGTGTTGCGCGAGCTGAAAGCGGTGACCACGGGCTATATGGGCAGTGCCAGCCAGATTGCCATTCTGGCTGAGTGGCTGGTGGCCATTAAAGATAAACACCCTGATTTGTTCGTGCTGGTCGATCCGGTCATTGGTGACATCGACAGCGGGATCTATGTGAAACCCGAAATTCCGCAAGCCTATCGCGAGCATTTGCTGCCGCTGGCGCAGGGTATTACGCCGAACGTTTTTGAGCTTGAAGTGTTGAGCGGTCAGCCGTGCCGGACGCCGGAAAGCGCAATTACTGCCGCACAAAGTCTGCTGTCTGCCTCACTGAAGTGGGTGGCGATTACCAGTGCGCCGGTGGAATCTGATCCTGAAAATATTCACGTTGTGCTGGTGACGAAGGACGGTGTGACGGTGACGAATCATCCGCGCGTTGCAACCGACCTGAAAGGAACCGGGGATCTGTTCTGTTCTGAGCTGGTAAGCGGCATTGTGCAGGGCAGGGACGTCGCTGAAGCGATACGCCGTGCGGGCGACCGTGTAACAGAGGTGATGAAGTACACCCAGGAAAAAGGCTTTGATGAGCTAATCCTCCCCGCATAAACAAAAATGGCGCCCGAAGGCGCCATTTTTCTGTGCGGCAAGAATTACTTCTTGATGCGGATGACCGGAGTTTCACCCACGGTAACGCTGCCAGACAGTTTGATCAGTTCTTTGATTTCGTCCATGTTGGAGATAACAACCGGAGTCAGGGTAGACTTGGCTTTCTCTTCCAGCAGCGCCAGGTCGAATTCGATGACCGGATCGCCTACTTTCACACGCTGGCCTTCTTCAGCGATACGCTTGAAGCCTTCGCCTTTCAGCTCAACGGTGTCGATACCGAAGTGTACGAACAGTTCGATACCGCTATCAGATTCGATAGAGAACGCATGGTTGGTTTCAAAAATTTTACCGATGGTGCCGTCAACTGGCGCAACCATTTTGTTACCAGTTGGTTTGATAGCAATACCATCACCAACGATTTTTTCGGCAAAAACTACATCCGGCACGTCTTCGATATTGACGATTTCGCCAGACAACGGAGCAATAATCTCAATAGTTCCGGTGTCTTTCTTATCATCAGAAACCAGAGATTTCAGTTTATCGAACAAACCCATGATCTTCTCCTAAGCAGTAATTTGGGCCGCATCTCGTGGATTAGCAGATTGTTTTTTCTTCAATGAACTTGTTAACCAGCGTCATTAACTCGTCCGTTGTCGGTTGAGCAAGAGCCTGCTCTGCTAACACCTTCGCATCTTCGAAGTTCGTGTTACGGATAATCTTCTTAATGCGCGGGATGGAAATGGCGCTCATAGAGAATTCGTCCAGACCCATACCCAGCAACAGAAGTGTAGCACGTTCGTCGCCTGCAAGCTCACCACACATGCCAGTCCATTTACCTTCAGCATGAGAAGCATCAATAACTTGCTTGATTAGCGTGAGTACGGACGGTGACATTGGCTGGTAGAGATGTGAAATCATATCATTACCACGGTCAACTGCCAGGGTGTACTGCGTTAAATCATTGGTGCCGATACTAAAGAAGTCGACTTCTTTGGCCAAATGACGAGCAATCGTTGCTGCCGCTGGTGTTTCCACCATCACGCCCACTTCGATGGTTTCGTCAAAGGCTTTACCTTCGTCGCGCAGTTCCTGTTTGTAGATTTCGATCTCTTTCTTCAGTGCACGCACTTCTTCAACAGAGATGATCATTGGGAACATGATGCGCAGTTTACCGAAAGCGGAAGCACGCAGAATCGCACGAACCTGATCGCGAAGGATCTCTTTACGGTCCATGGCGATACGCACTGCACGCCAGCCCAGGAATGGGTTTTCTTCTTTCGGGAAGTTCATGTACGGCAGCTCTTTGTCGCCACCGATGTCCATGGTACGCACGATAACAGCCTGAGAGCCGCATGCTTCGGCAACCGCTTTGTATGCCGCAAACTGCTCTTCTTCAGTAGGCAGTGCGTCACGGTCCATGAACAGGAATTCTGTACGGTACAGACCAACACCTTCCGCGCCGTTGCGCTCAGCGCCATCAACGTCACGTACGGTACCGATGTTCGCGCACACTTCAACCTGATGTCCGTCCAGCGTGATGGCTGGCAGATCTTTCAGTTTAGCCAGTTCCGCTTTCTCAGTAGCAACTTGCTCCTGAACGGCACGCAGCTTTTCGATCTCTTCGTTGGTTGGGTTGACGTAAACCAGATTGTTTACGGCATCCAGAATCAGATAGTCGTCGTTTTTCACCTGAGAGGTGACGCTACCGGTACCCACGATGGCAGGCAGTTCCAGAGAACGCGCCATGATAGAGGTGTGGGAGGTACGGCCACCGGCGTCGGTGATGAAACCCAGCACCTTGTTCAGGTTCAGCTGTGCGGTTTCAGACGGCGTCAAATCAGCGGCAACCAGGATAACTTCGTCCTGAATGGCGCTAAGGTCGATGATCGCCAGACCCAGGATGTTGCGCAGCAAGCGCTTACCGATATCACGTACGTCTGCCGCACGTTCTTTCAGGTATTCATCATCCAGTTCTTCGAGGGCAGTCGCCTGACCTTCGATAATTTCATGTGCAGCCGCGTCGGCCGTCATGCCCTTATCTTTAATCAGGGCTATGATTTCCTGCTCCAGCTCCTCATCTTCGAGCAGCATGATATGCCCTTCGAAGATGGCTTCTTTTTCTTCACCGAAAGTTTCGCCAGCTTTAGTTTTGATCGCTTCCAGTTGCGCTGATGCCTTGGCACGACCGCTCAGAAAACGCTCAACTTCCTGATCAACCTTGTCGGCAGAAATTTTTTTCCGGTCGATGACGATCTCGTCTTCTTTCAGCAGAAGTGCTTTGCCGAAAGCGATACCCGGGGATGCTAAAATGCCTGAAATCATAACCCTACCTTACTTGTGACTGATATTGAAAAGAACCCGTAACTTACTCGAGCTCAGCCATCAGTTTTACCAGATGCTCAACTGCTTTCTGCTCGTCTTCGCCTTCTGCGGAGATGGTCACGACGGTACCCTGAGTCAGGCCCAGAGTCTGCAGCTTGAACAGGCTTTTCGCGCTAGCGCTTTTGCCGTTGGAGGTCACAGTGATCTCAGAAGTGAAGCCTTTAGCTTCTTTAACAAACTGAGCAGCAGGGCGGGTGTGCAGACCGTTCGGAGCGGTAATGGTAACTTCTTGCTGGAACATTGTATTTCCCCAACTTATAGGTTTAGTGTTGTGGAACTAAAGTCTAGCCTGGAGGCTTAACTTTAGCCTGTCTTGTTAGCGCTGACGTTTCGCTCGTCATTAAACATTATGCAGTGAAAGCGAGACTTGAACCAAATCATAAAATCGATTCAGCTTCTGTATTTCCCACATTGATTAATTTCGCGCTTCAAAATAATTGTCAGGTTAAATACCAGACCCGACGGGGTGAATCAATGCCAGGAGGAGTAAAAGTTTGACGCAGGCCACAAAAAAGCACCCGTTTGGGTGCTTTTTTACGCGTTATTAACATGCTGGCATTACTGTTGCAGTTCTTTTTCTGTGAACAGATCGGCAAACAATGCAGTGCTTAAATAACGCTCACCCGAGGACGGTAGAATAACCACAATAGTCTTATTGGTAAAGGTTTCATCTTCCTGAAGCTTCAGGGCAGCAGCGACTGCCGCGCCGGAGGAGATACCGGCCAGAATACCTTCTTCGTCCATCAGGCGACGCGCCGTGGAGATCGCCTCTTCGTTGGTGATCGCAACGACTTTATCGATAAGCTTCAGATCCAGGTTACCCGGGATAAAGCCCGCGCCGATACCCTGAATTTTATGTGGTCCGGGTTTGATCTCTTCGCCGGCCAGCGCCTGGGCGATAACCGGGGAGTCCGTTGGCTCAACGGCAACGGTAATCAGATCCTTTTTGCCTTTTGTGCCTTTAATATAGCGACTCACGCCGGTCAGCGTACCGCCGGTGCCCACGCCTGAGATAAACACGTCAACCTGGCCGTCCGTATCTTCCCAGATTTCCGGACCGGTGGTTTTCTCGTGGATTTCCGGGTTTGCCGGGTTGCTGAACTGCTGCAGCAGCAGGTATTTCGCCGGATCGCTGGCGACGATTTCTTCGGCTTTCTGAATGGCACCTTTCATGCCTTTCGCGCCTTCGGTCAGAACCAGATTCGCGCCCAGCGCTTTCAGCAGCTTACGGCGTTCGATGCTCATGGTTTCTGGCATTGTCAGGGTCAGTTTGTAACCGCGGGCAGCGGCGACGTAGGCCAGAGCGATCCCGGTGTTGCCGCTGGTCGGTTCAACCAGTTCGACGCCAGGCTTCAGAACACCGCGTTTTTCGGCATCCCAAATCATGTTTGCACCGATACGGCATTTTACGCTGAAGCTCGGGTTACGTGATTCTACCTTCGCCAGAATGCGTCCATTACCGATACGGTTCAGTCGAACCAGGGGCGTATGACCGATAGTCAGCGAGTTGTCTTCGTAAATCTTACTCATGGCCTGTCCTTAACTGTATGAAATTGGGATACCGTCCCAGCATACCTGTTGGATAAGTATGGGGAAGTAAGGAAATCGCATATCTATATGCTGCAAGGAAATAATGGCTATCAGTATGGAATAAGGATGGCATAAGCCACCCTTTGTTTACACAGTTTTGCATTACTTCCATAACGCGTGCTTAGCACGATAGCAATCCACCCACATCGCCGTGGCGCCGCAGACCGCGACGGGCATGATGAACAGGTTCAGGACAGGGATCATGGTGAAGAGACTAGTCAGGGCACCAAACTGCATATTGGTGACTTTTTGCGTGCGCAGGGCCGTGCGCATCTCTTTGAACGGCACTTTGTGGTTATCGAACGGGTAGTCGCAATACTGGATAGCCAGCATCCACGCGCTAAACAGGAACCACAGCACAGGCGCCACGGTCTGGCCAATTCCGGGGATAAAGTAAAGGATGAGCAGAACAATGGCGCGCGGCAGATACCAGGCAAACTTCTGCCATTCACGTTTCATGATACGCGGTACGTCTTTCATGATGCCAAGCACACCAGTGTCTGGTGGCGTTGCGCCCGTCAGACGTGCTTCGAGCTGCTCCGCCAGCAGCCCATTAAACGGCGCGGCTATCCAGTTGGCGATGGTCGAGAAGAAATAGCCAAAAACCAGCAGCACGGAGAGGACCACAATCGGCCACAGCAGATAGCTCAGCCACTGTAGCCAGTCAGGGACGTGACTCATGATAGAGGGAACCCAGCTTTCGAGTTGGGTAAACAGCCACCAGAATGCGCCCCCCATCAGCAAAATGTTGATCAGTAGAGGCAGAATCACAAAGCGGCGGATCCCAGGCAGGGTGACCAGCTTCCATCCCTGAGAAAAATAGCCGATACCGCTGCGCGGAGTCGTTGTTGATGTCGAAACCATAACCAGGCTGTACTCCTTTTTTCACAACCAGTGGAATTACACGCCTATATTATCGGGTTGTGGACCAATAACCAGTTCGGAAATGTTCGAAAAAACAGCAAAAAGCACGATTTCGTTCATCTTTATGCTTTGAATGCTCTGCACGCACTTGCACTTGACGTAATCGGCAAATACTCTTAGTGAGTAAATGTTTGCCGTGGTGGCAAGGTGTTAGAACAACAGAGAATATAATGATGCAGGATTTGCGTCTGATATTAATCATTGTTGGCGCGATCGCCATACTCGCTTTACTGGTACATGGTTTCTGGACCAGCCGTAAAGAACGCTCCTCGATGTTTCGCGATCGCCCACTGAAGCGCATGAAGTCCAGTCGTCACGACGATGATGGCGATGACGTCATTGACGAAAACGACGACGAAGGCGTGGGTGAAGTGCGCGTTCATCGCGTCAATACTGCTGCGCCTGCCGCAGGCCATGGGGAGCATGAAGCACCTCGTCAGCCTCCGCAGCATCAGTATCAGCCGCCGTACGCGTCAGCTCAGCCGCGCCAGCCCGCGCCACAGCCTGTGGAGGAGCCGGTGCGTCAGCCGCAACCGCAAGCGCCTGTACAGCAACCCGTGCAGCAGCCGGTGCAGCCTCAGCCCGTTTCGCAACCCGTGCAACCGCCGCGTCCTGCTCAGCCGCTGACGCCAGAAATGCCGCCGCAGACTGTTCATACTCCACCTGCGCCGCAGCCAGAACCGGAGCCGTTTGTTGAACCGGAACCGGTGATCGAAGAAGCGCCTGTGGTCGAAAAACCGCAGCGTAAGGAAACGGTCATCATTATGAACGTGGCCGCGCATCACGGAACTCAGCTCAATGGCGACGTGCTGCTCAACAGCATTCAGCAGGCGGGCTTCAAGTTTGGTGACATGAACATTTTCCATCGTCATCTTAGTCCGGACGGAAGTGGCCCTGCGCTGTTCAGTCTGGCGAATATGGTTAATCCGGGAACCTTTGATCCGGAAATGACCGGTGATTTCACCACGCCGGGTATCACAATCTTTATGCAGGTGCCGTCCTACGGCGATGAACTGCAAAACTTTAAGCTGATGCTGCAATCCGCCCAGCATATCGCCGATGAAGTCGGTGGCGTGGTACTCGACGACCAGCGTCGAATGATGACGCCGCAGAAACTGCGCGAATATCAGGATCGCATCCGCGAAGTAAAGGAAGCTAACGCGTAATCTCTGCGTTCTCTTCCACGTCTCCTCAACCCCCGCCTGTCGGGGGTTTTTCTCATTGATGGTGCGCTATGGACTCAATCGAACAAAAAATTACTCACCTAAGAACCACACTTTGCCATCATGAATACCTGTATCACGTGATGGACGCACCGGAGGTTCCGGATGCGGAGTATGACCGCCTGATGCGCGAACTGCGCGAACTGGAAACAGAACATCCCGATCTCATCACCCCTGATTCACCGACGCAGCGCGTCGGCGCCGCTCCGCTGGCCTCCTTCAGCCAGGTGCGCCATGAAGTGCCGATGCTGTCGCTGGATAACGTCTTCGACGAAGAGAGCTTTCTGGCGTTTAACAAGCGCGTTCAGGACCGCCTGAAAAGCGCTGACGTTTTGACCTGGTGTTGCGAACTGAAGCTCGACGGCCTGGCGGTCAGCATTCTTTATGAGAACGGCATACTAGTGCGTGCCGCTACGCGCGGCGATGGCACCACGGGTGAGGACATCACCACTAACGTACGTACTATCCGCGCCATTCCGTTAAAGCTGCGCGGCGATAACATCCCGGCGCGACTCGAAGTGCGCGGTGAAGTGTTCCTCCCGCAGGCGGGCTTTGAGAAGATTAACGATGAAGCGCGCCGTACCGGTGGCAAAGTCTTTGCTAACCCGCGTAATGCGGCTGCTGGCTCAATTCGCCAGCTAGATCCGCGCATCACGGCGAAGCGACCGCTTACATTCTTCTGCTACGGCGTGGGGATTCTTGAAGGCGGCGAATTGCCTGATACCCATCTGGGCCGTCTGCTGCAGTTTAAAGAGTGGGGCCTGCCGGTCAGCAATCGCGTGCAGCTCTGCGACTCACCGGAAGCGGTGCTGGCGTTTTATCGTCAGGTCGAAGAAGACCGCCCAACGCTGGGGTTTGATATCGACGGCGTGGTCATCAAAGTGAACTCGCTGGCGCTTCAGGAACAATTAGGTTTTGTGGCGCGAGCGCCGCGCTGGGCGGTGGCGTTTAAATTCCCTGCTCAGGAGCAGATGACCTTCGTGCGCGACGTTGAGTTCCAGGTCGGTCGTACGGGGGCGATTACGCCGGTTGCACGTCTGGAGCCGGTTCAGGTTGCGGGCGTACTGGTGAGTAATGCCACCTTACATAATGCCGACGAGATCGCGCGTCTGGGTCTTCGGATTGGCGATAAAGTGGTGATTCGCCGCGCGGGGGATGTGATCCCGCAGGTGGTTAATGTCGTCGAGTCTGAGCGCCCTGACGACACGCGCGCCATCGAATTCCCGGCCCACTGCCCGGTATGCGGTTCCGACGTCGAACGCGTGGAAGGTGAGGCGGTCACGCGCTGCACCGGCGGGTTAATTTGTGGAGCGCAGCGCAAAGAAGCGCTCAAGCATTTCGTCTCGCGCAGAGCGATGGATGTGGACGGGATGGGCGATAAGATTATCGATCAGCTGGTCGAGAAAGAGTACGTCCACACGCCTGCGGATCTGTTCCGCCTGACGGCGGGCAAGCTGACCGGGCTGGACCGCATGGGGCCAAAATCGGCGCAAAACGTGGTCAATGCGCTGGAAAAAGCCAAAGAGACGACCTTTGCACGTTTCCTCTACGCGCTGGGTATCCGTGAAGTTGGTGAAGCGACAGCCGCCGGGCTGGCAGCCCATTTCGGCACCCTGGAGCAGCTTGAGAAAGCCTCGATTGAGGATCTGCAAAAAGTGCCGGACGTGGGTATCGTTGTTGCGACGCATGTCTTTAACTTCTTTGCGGAAGAGAGCAACCGTGAGGTGATAGGCAAGTTGCTGGAGGAGGGCATTCACTGGCCTGCCCCGGTGGTGATTAACGCCGATGAAATCGACAGCCCCTTTGCTGGCAAAACCGTGGTACTCACCGGCAGTTTGAGTCAACTTTCCCGTGACGATGCCAAAGCGCGTCTGGTGGCGCTGGGGGCAAAAGTGGCGGGCAGCGTGTCGAAGAAAACGGATCTGGTGATTGCCGGCGAGGCGGCTGGCTCCAAGCTTGCGAAAGCACAAGAGCTGGGCATTGACGTCATTGACGAAGCGGAAATGCTGCGCCTGTTAGGAGAGTAATGTGGAGAAAGAACAGCTCATCGACATCGCCAACACCGAAATGCCGTTCGGGAAATACAAAGGCCGTCGTTTGATTGATGTGCCGGAAGAGTATTTGCTGTGGTTCGCGCGAAAAGATGAATTCCCGGCCGGACGACTGGGTGAGCTGATGGCGATTACGCTGCTCATCAAAACCGAAGGGCTGAGCCATCTGGTTCAGCCCCTCAAACGTCCTTAAGCTTTGGCGGCGCGGGTCTCTTCCTGCGCCAGCTTTTCCGTCTGGCGCTTGTAACGGCGCGCCATCACCGCACAGACCATCAGCTGGATCTGGTGGAAAATCATCAGCGGCAGCACCATCATCCCAATCACTGACGTCGGGAAGAGAATATTCGCCATCGGAATACCATTGGCGAGACTCTTCTTCGAGCCGCAGAACACAATGGTAATTTCATCCGCTTTGTTGAAGCCAAACTTGCGGGCGGCAAAAGTATTCACCGCAATCACAATCGCCAGCAGAACGATGCTCACGAGCGCGATGAACAGAAGCGAGCCGATGCCAACTTTATGCCAGATGCCGTTCACCACGGCTTCGCCAAAGGCGGAGTAGACCACTAACAGGATGGAGGTCTGGTCGGTTTTGCCAATCCACTTTTTGTTTCTGGCGACGAAATCCCCCGTCCACGGGCGAGAAAGGTGTCCCAGCACGAATGGCAGCAGCAGTTGCAGACAAATTTTCCCGACCTGCTCGAGATTGCCCTCAGCGCCGTGCATGTTCATCAGCAGGCCCACCAGCAGCGGCGACACAAAAATCCCCAACAGACTCGACGCAGAGGCGGAACAGACCGCCGCGGCGACGTTACCGCCTGCCAGCGAGGTAAATGCGATAGCTGACTGTACGGTCGCGGGGAGAATGCACAGATACAGGAAGCCAGTATAGAGAGCCGGATCGACGTTGACCGGCGCCCACCAGGCGAAAAGCACGCCCAGTACCGGGAACAAGATGAAGGTGCTGCACATCACCCACAGGTGTAACCGCCAGTGGCTCCCCCCGGCGATAATGGCCTCACGAGACAGCTTTGCGCCGTGCATAAAAAACAGCAGGGCGATGGCCGCAGTGGTCAGGCCTTCAATGAAGGGAACAAAACTGCCGCGTGCCGGGAAGAAAGAGGCGAGCAGAACGACAGCAATCAGCGTGAGAGTAAAGGGATCGAGAACACGAAACAGTTTCATAAATGCTCCTGAAATCAGATTTCGCTATTGTGCTTTGTTCCCTTTGAGAAATAAAATCGATTTATTGCATCCATTCATGAATTAAACAGATGAATTACTCTTTGCGTCAGCTTCGCGTTTTTGTCACCGTCGCTCAGGCTCGCAGCTTTAGCCGCGCCGGAGAGATGATTGGCCTGAGTCAGTCGGCGGTTAGCCACAGTGTGAAAGAGCTGGAGTCACAGACGGGTGTGCGCCTGCTTGATCGCACCACCCGCGAAGTGGTGCTCACCGAGGCGGGGCAACAGCTGGCTGCGCGTCTGGAACGGCTGCTGGATGAGCTCAACAGCACCTTGCGCGATGTGGGCAGAGTGGGGCAGCAACTTTCCGGGACGGTGCGCGTCGCCGCCAGTCAGACCATTTCAGCGCATCTGATCCCGCAATGTATCGCTGAAAGTAACCTTCGCTATCCCGATATCGATTTTGTACTTCACGACAGGCCGCAGCAGTGGGTTCTGGAGAGTATCAGGCAAGGCGACGTCGATTTTGGGATTGTGATCGATCCAGGTCCGGTGACGGATCTGGAGTGCGAAGTGGTGCTGTCGGAGCCGTTTTTACTGCTGTGTCGCGACGATGACCCGCTGGCCGCGATGGCACAAGTGACGTGGCAGGCGTTACAGGGGGCAAATCTGGTATTGCAGGATTATGCATCGGGGAGCCGTCCGCTGATTGACGCGGCGCTGGCACAGCAGCGGGTGAATGCGACGATCGTTCAGGAGATTGGTCATCCCGCCACGCTCTTTCCGATGGTGGAGGCCGGGATTGGGATCAGCGTGTTACCTGCGCTGGCCTTACCGCTGCCGCAGGGCAGCCGCTTAGTCGTGAAGCGTTTCACGCCCTGTATTGAACGTAAGCTGATGCTGGTGCGACGAAAAAATCGCTCGCTCTCTGGTGCGGCTCATGCGCTTTGGGAGGTGGTACGTATGCAGGCACAGCGGTTAATGGAGGCCCGCATACGCGATCCGTTATTTAACGCGCCGAACGATTAGACGTAGATATCGATCTGATGCTCTGCGGAAGGTGAGTTTACGCCTTCTGCTCTGGCCTGTTTTTGCTCTTGTTTTTTCTGGCTTTCTTCGGCCTGCTCACGCTGTAACTGCGCCAGCTGAGCCTGCAGCATTTTGATTTGCGACTGAAGAAGCTCCTGCTGCTTTTTCTTGTCTTCGGTACTGCCGCTGCCGTTCGCAACATCCTTCAGCTGCTGAGTCAGCTTAGTGATTTGCGACGTCAGACGACTGATTTGCGACGCGATATCGCTGCTGCCGGAGCTACCGCCGCCGCTGCTTGTGCTGCCTGTCTGCACTGATGGAGTTGATGCCTGGATTGTTGTCATTTTAAATCCTCTCGCCATAAAACAAGCATATCGGCATAAAAATCCATAGCTTGAGGGAACCTGCCAGATTTGGGAGGGGAGATGCGTGTAAAATAGCGCAGATAGCAAAAAGGCGCCTTTAGGGCGCCTTTCTACATTGGTGGGTCGTGCAGGATGACTCGCTTCGCTCGCCCTTCGGGCCGTCGCCGCAGGCGGCTCCGGTGTCTCACTTCGTTCGACTCGAACTTGCAGCAGGTTCTCATCCTGACGAATTGCGCATAGCAAAAAGGCGCCTTTAGGGCGCCTTTCCACATTGGTGGGTCGTGCAGGATTCGAACCTGCGACCAATTGATTAAAAGTCAACTGCTCTACCAACTGAGCTAACGACCCGAATGGTGGGTGATGACGGGCTCGAACCGCCGACCCCCTCCGTGTAAAGGAGTGCTCTACCAACTGAGCTAATCACCCATTTCGGTACTACAAAAACAAGATTTAAGAATGGTGGGCGATGACGGGCTCGAACCGCCGACCCCCTCCGTGTAAAGGAGATGCTCTACCAACTGAGCTAATCGCCCAATCTTAAATTCTTATCTACACTGCGGTATCTACGTAAAGTAGATGGTGGGTGATGACGGGCTCGAACCGCCGACCCCCTCCGTGTAAAGGAGGTGCTCTACCAACTGAGCTAATCACCCCCGCTGTGTGGAGTCGCATTATAGGGAGAGTTGAAAATGAGTCAACGCCTTTTCTAAAGATTTTGTTTGTTCGTCGTAAAATTAAACAAACGGATCACAAAATGTCCCGCGCAGCATGATTTCTAAACAAATTTCGCAAACCTGCATGTCAATCAGGCAACATCATTGAGGAATCGCCCCACAGTGATAGAATATTGCCCATTGTTTTTTTCCCAGCATTTGCCGGTCGTCGGCATCTTTATAACGTAAGGCCATTTCATGAAAATCAAAACTCGCTTCGCGCCCAGCCCGACAGGCTATCTGCACGTCGGTGGTGCCCGTACTGCTCTTTATTCCTGGCTTTTTGCACGTAACCACGGCGGTGAATTCGTGCTGCGTATTGAAGACACCGATCTCGAGCGTTCCACACCGGAAGCTATTGAAGCCATCATGGATGGCATGAACTGGCTGAACCTGGAGTGGGATGAAGGCCCGTATTTCCAGACGAAACGTTTTGATCGCTATAACGCCGTCATTGATGAAATGCTGGTCGCAGGCACCGCGTATAAATGTTACTGCTCCAAAGAGCGTCTGGAAGCGCTGCGTGAAGAGCAAATGGCGAACGGCGATAAGCCTCGCTACGATGGCCGCTGCCGCCACAGCCATGAGCATCATGCTGCTGATGAGCCATGCGTAGTGCGTTTTGCTAACCCGCAGGAAGGCTCTGTGATCTTTGACGATCAGATCCGTGGTCCGATTGAGTTCAGCAACCAGGAGCTGGACGATCTGATTATTCGTCGTACCGACGGTTCACCGACCTACAACTTCTGCGTTGTAGTGGATGACTGGGATATGGAAATCACTCATGTTATCCGGGGTGAAGACCATATCAACAACACACCACGTCAGATCAACATCCTGAAAGCGCTGAATGCGCCTGTGCCGGTTTATGCGCACGTGTCGATGATTAACGGTGACGACGGTAAAAAACTGTCCAAACGTCACGGTGCCGTGAGCGTGATGCAGTACCGTGATGATGGCTATCTGCCAGAAGCACTGCTGAACTACCTGGTGCGTCTGGGCTGGTCCAGCGGCGATCAGGAGATCTTCAGCCGTGAAGAGATGATCAAGCTGTTCTCCCTGAATGCCGTGAGCAAATCTGCCAGTGCGTTTAACACTGATAAACTGCTGTGGCTGAACCACCACTACATCAACACCATGCCAGCCGAGTACGTTGCGACCTATTTGCAGTGGCACATTGAGCAGGAAAATATTGATACCCGTACCGGTCCGGAACTGGCGGATCTGGTCAAACTGCTGGGTGAGCGCTGCAAAACCCTGAAAGAGATTGCGGAAAGCTGCCGTTATTTCTACGAAGAGTTTGACGAGTTTGATGCTGACGCCGCGAAAAAACACCTGCGTCCGGTTGCGCGTCAGCCGCTCGAAGTGGTGCGCGATAAGCTGGCGGCACTGACCGACTGGACCGCAGAAAACGTTCATCATGCGATTCAGGCAACGGCCGATGAGCTGGAAGTGGGCATGGGTAAAGTCGGTATGCCACTGCGTGTGGCGGTGACCGGCGCGGGTCAGTCACCGGGCCTGGATGTTACTGTCCACGCGATTGGCAAAACCCGTAGCGTTGCGCGTATTAACAAAGCCCTGGGCTTTATTGCTGAGCGCGAAAGCCAGCAGTAATCACCCTGCAACAAACGAGCGGCAAAACGGCAGGTTATCCTGCCGTTTTTTTATGCCTCTTCTTCAGCAATACCGAGCCGGGTAAGGAATCCCTGAATACCTTCACGTGCCAGCAATACAGCGAGCCTCTCTTGTTCGAGTGGCGTCATGTTTTCAAGGGGAGCCGTCACCTGACGCAACAGGCTGGTCGTTTTCACCTCGCCATACTCAACGGACGCTTCAGCGAGCTGATAAATAGCCTGGCGGCTACGCATCGCAGGGAGACTGATAAGGTGTTCACGCACGCGGGAATCGATATGGATGAGCCTGGCCCGGCCGCCTTTCACGCCGTTCAGCGCTTCCGTTTTCCATCCTTGTTTACGTATCCAGCGGTTTACTGTTTGTTTGGCGACCCCGAGGCTATCAGCCAGCTCTTCCGTGGTCATCTTGCTCCGTAATCTTTTCATATCAACTCTGGTCGCGTATCCCTAAACGTTGTAGCAATCCGGTAATCCCATCCCGCAGTAGTAAAGTGGTTAGCTGCTTTTGCTCATCCGGTGTCATTTCATTGGCCAGGGTCAGCAGGAGAGAAGTGAGCGAACTCGTGTCGGGCACGTTTTCCGCGGGCTGAGAGTCTTCAGTAATGCGAGACGCGCTGCGGATAAACTCGCGCACCTTTTCATTAACGTGGACCAGACGCGCTTTACCGCCCTGAACACCTGGCTTTGGTGATGTTTTCCAACCCTCTTTTCGTACCCATTTATTGATGGTCTGTCGGCTATAACCAGTGAGCCGGGATAACTCCTCTGGCGTCATTCGTTCCTTGATCATGCAATTACCTGAATATTAGTAGGGTTAATGAGTGCTTCATGTTATAGCACCCTTTTATGCGAAAACGTGACAGGTTTAACTACTGGCTGCGAGCAGCTTCGCAATGTGATTCATTTGCCTGATTTTTCGACGATTGAAAGGGAAGGGCTGATTTTGCCGTTGACACTCTGCGGTGGAATTCATATTATGCCGCCCGTCAACACGACAGCTTTACGTTGGGGCTATAGCTCAGCTGGGAGAGCGCTTGCATGGCATGCAAGAGGTCAGCGGTTCGATCCCGCTTAGCTCCACCAAATTCTTATCCAGGAGAGTTTGGAACGTAAAGAACTGTGGGGCTATAGCTCAGCTGGGAGAGCGCTTGCATGGCATGCAAGAGGTCAGCGGTTCGATCCCGCTTAGCTCCACCAAAATTCAGACCCTCGCCGAAAGGCGGGGGTTTTTTTATGCGTTTGTTATCAACTCCTGCCTTTTTTGTTGCCACACGTGTATGTTTACCTCTCAGACCTTTATCGAAATCAATAAATCGGAGCATTTAAACCCGGAAACTTGATTCGCTCAATTAATAAACTTACCATTCATTCAGCCAATTATTCGCCTGGGAAATAGCGCCTTGCTAAGAATGAAAAGTCACCTACGTAATAATTTACAATTATTTATGCTAGCGCAAATCTTGTGCCTGGTGATTGTTCCTTTTTCTCGCTACATTTCACCGAAAACCTTTCTGGATGGTCATTACGTCTATTTAGCCTGGCTGCCGTTGAGCGTGATGCTGGCAGTGATCTTCTTGTTTGGCCGTCACGCTATTCTTCCCATTATTTTCAGTTTTGCGTTAACGAATCTCTATCAGTTTCAGTTAACGATACTTCAGCAGGTCGTTATCCTCTTTTGTCAGACGGCGTCGGTGTTTGCAGCCTGCGCCGTGGTGCGCGTCCTGCTGGGCAGGCGCTGGCGATTCGGGCTACCTAACCAGCATATCGGGATACGCATTTTCTGGCTGGGATTCGCCATTCCCCTCGGCATAAAAGTGTCGATGTACTTAGCCGGTTATTTCTTTGATTTCCCGCTTTCCATTTCAAACTTCTTTGGCGATGGGACACCAATTTATAACATTGTGGATATACAGAGCCTGTTTTGTGCCAGCCTGATATTTACGATGATGTTCTATTACCCCTTAAGAATGATAATTAATCCCCGCTATGCTCGTACCTTCTGGTTACGTAGCATTAAGCCGTATCTTATTCAAAATAATCCCGTATTTGCATTACTCTGGCTGATGAGTTTGTCGCTGGTGATGCTGATCTTGTGCGCGCCGATTGAAGAAAACTATATCTCCGGCTATCTGGTCCCCCTCATATTTATTCTTTTTACCGTCGCGATTAGTCGGATGAGCTATGCGCTTGTTTCCCTGAGCTGGGCAATTTCCGTTTTCTTGCTGCTGACCTATAACAAAAACTTTCTTAACGGTGTGCAGAACGGCTACGCGCTGGCATTTGTCCTGTCGGTCCTGATCTCTTTCGCGATCTGTTTGATGTACATGTCGCGGATCTATCACCGCAGTGAGTGGCTGAAGCAAGGCTGGCACGAAAGGGCGCTAACCGATCCGCTCACAGGTTTAGCCAATATGCGCGCCCTGGAAGACTATTTGCAGCACTATCCGGATGCCAAAATCTGCTGTCTGCGTATGGGAAATCTTGGGTTTCTTAGCCGCCATTACGGGATGTTGATGCGCATCTACTGTAAGCGAGCCATTACCTCGTCAGTTCAGCCATTACTACAGACGAACGAAAAATTCTTCCAGCTGCCGGGCAGTGAATTGATTCTGGTGCTGTCAGGCCCGGACACCGGAGAGCGCCTCCAGCACATCGTCGATCGGCTGAACAGCCGCAAGATTTACTGGAACAACACCGGGCTGGACATCGAGTTTGGTGCAGCCTGGGGAGAGCTGGAAGGGCAGGATGGGGAAAACCTTCACCATACGCTGGGGCAACTGAGCTGGCTCTCAGAGCAATCCTGCGTCACGCACAGAGTGCTGGCGCTGACGAATAGCGTTGAGAGAGTTTCAGGGCAAACGACGGAGCGCGTCTTAATGCTGAGCCGGGTAAAACGGGCGCTGGAGGAGGGGGGCGTGCGTCTGTATGCTCAGCCCATTCAGAATGCTGCGGGTGAGGGCTACCACGAAATTCTCACCCGACTGGAGAGCGACGGCGAAATCATTACCCCCGATCGTTTCATCCCGCTGATTGCCCAGTTCAACCTGAGCCATCGTTTTGACCTCTGTGTGGTGGAAAAGGTGCTGATCTGGCTGAGCACCCATGCCACGCCGCCAAACAGTGCCCGTTTTTCTGTCAATCTGATGCCGATGACGCTCAATCAAAAAGACGTTGCCGCCGAAATCATTGCCCTGTTTGAGCGCTACGCCATCGCGCCGCAGGCGGTCATTCTGGAAGTCACGGAAGAGCAGGCCTTCTCGGATTCAGAATCCAGCATCCAGAATATCCAGCAGATGCGCGAGTATGGTTTTAAAATTGCGATTGATGATTTCGGGACGGGGTACGCTAACTACGAACGGTTAAAACGCCTGCAGGCTGACATCATCAAAATCGACGGATGTTTCGTAAAAGATATTTGTACTGACAGCATGGATGCGACGATTGTGGCGTCGATTTGCAATCTGGCGAAGACCAAATCCCTGTATGTGGTGGCCGAATTTGTTGAAACACCGGCGCAGCGACAGCTGTTGCTTGAGATCGGGGTCGATTATTTGCAGGGGTATTTGATTGGGAAACCGCAGCCGCTTGCCGAACTGGAGGCGTAAAAAAGCCGGGGGCACAAACCCCCGGCTTTTTTATTTCTGATTACAGTACCAGTGCAGCGATAGACGCAGACAGTACGCTCACCAGCGTTGAACCGTAAACCAGTTTCAGGCCGAAGCGAGAAACCACGTTACCTTGCTCTTCGTTCAGACCTTTAATCGCACCAGCGATGATGCCGATGGATGAGAAGTTAGCGAAGGAAACCAGGAACACAGACAGAATGCCTTCTGCGCGCGGAGAGAGCGTGCTGGCAATTTTCTGCAGATCCATCATGGCAACGAATTCGTTGGAAACCAGTTTGGTGGCCATGATACTGCCCACCTGCAGCGCTTCGTGAGCCGGAACACCCATCACCCATGCAACAGGGTAGAAGATGTAGCCCAGAATGCCCTGGAAGGAGATACCCAGCACAGCGGCGAACAGGGCGTTCAATGCAGCGATCAGGGCGATGAAGCCGATCAGCATCGCGGCCACGATAATCGCCACTTTGAAGCCTGCCAGAATGTATTCGCCCAGCATTTCGAAGAAGCTCTGGCCTTCGTGCAGGTTAGACATCTGGATATTTTCTTCGCTGGCGTCAACGCGGTACGGGTTGATCAGCGACAGCACGATAAAGGTGCTGAACATGTTCAGAACCAGCGCAGCCACCACGTATTTTGGTTCCAGCATTGTCATGTATGCGCCCACGATAGACATGGATACCGTAGACATTGCGGTAGCCGCCATGGTGTACATGCGGTTGCGGGACATTTTGCCGAGGATATCTTTATACGCGATAAAGTTCTCGGACTGACCCAGAATCAGGGAGCTGACTGCGTTGAAAGATTCCAGTTTACCCATGCCGTTGACTTTGGATAACAGGAAACCGATCGCGCGAATCACAACCGGCAGAACGCGGATGTGCTGCAGGATACCGATCAGCGCAGAGATAAAGACGATTGGGCAAAGCACTTTCAGGAAGAAGAACGCCAGGCCTTGATCGTTCATGCTGCCGAAGACAAAGTTCGTCCCTTCGTTAGCAAATCCGAGCAGTTTTTCGAACATTTCGGAGAAGCCTTTCACGAAGCCCAGGCCTACGTTGGAGTTCAGGAAGAACCACGCAAGTAAAACTTCAATGACGAGCAGCTGTACAACATAACGAATACGAATGTTTTTGCGGTCTGTGCTGACCAGCAATGCAAGTGCAGTAACGACAACAAGTGCCAGGACAAAATGAAGGACGCGGTCCATATTTGCTCCAAATATGAGGCAGGTTTAATTTCCGTGCACATTCTATGTAACAAGCACAAAGAAAACGAGATCAAGACCACACTATAGTTACATCCTGTGACGAGTCTCAAAAATAGTGATCAACCATACATTTCCGTTATGTTATGTAAATGAGTGAAAAGTTACGTTTGTGTGCTACGCTTCACAAATGACTGTGCGATTTCACGCTCTGTGAGATCGTTTCATTGCATCCGCCCCACCTATCGTTCAGAGCTATCAGAGAAATCACTATAAACCTTCCAAATGATCTTGATAATCATTCTCATTTTGATAGCATCAAACATAGCAAAGGCTATATTTCCAGAGGCAGAAATGACAAACAGTCGCGTAGAGGGTAGCAGTGGCAGAGCAGCGCGCAAGCTGAGGTTTGCGTTAATGGGACCTGCGTTCATCGCTGCCATTGGCTATATCGATCCAGGTAATTTTGCGACCAACATTCAGGCTGGGGCGAGCTTTGGCTACAAATTGCTGTGGGTGGTGGTCTGGGCAAACCTGATGGCGATGCTCATTCAGGTGCTCTCCGCAAAACTGGGGATCGCGACGGGGAAAAACCTCGCTGAACAGATCCGCGATCACTATCCGCGTCCGGTGGTGTGGTTTTACTGGGTGCAGGCCGAAATTATCGCCATGGCCACCGATCTGGCGGAATTTATCGGCGCGGCCATCGGCTTTAAACTGATATTGGGCGTGTCGCTACTCCAGGGGGCGGTGCTCACCGGGATCGCCACTTTCCTGATTTTAATGCTGCAGCGCCGTGGTCAAAAACCGCTTGAGCTGGTGATTGGCGGCTTGCTGCTGTTTGTCGCCGCGGCCTATATTGTCGAGTTGATCTTCTCCCAGCCAAATCTGGCGCAGCTGGGTAAAGGCATGATTATTCCTACTCTGCCGACGTCAGAAGCGGTCTTCCTCGCGGCAGGCGTACTGGGTGCGACCATTATGCCGCACGTGATTTATCTGCACTCCTCGCTGACGCAGCACGCCCACGAGGGCTCACGCCGGGAGCGTTATTCGGCTACCAAATGGGATGTCGGTATCGCGATGACCATCGCCGGGTTTGTGAATCTGGCGATGATGGCGACGGCAGCGGCGGCTTTCCATTTCAGTGGCCACACCGGTATCGCCGATCTCGATCAGGCTTATCTGACGCTCGAACCGCTTCTCAGCCACGCGGCGGCAACTATTTTTGGTCTGAGCCTGGTTGCAGCGGGCCTCTCGTCAACGGTGGTCGGGACGCTGGCAGGGCAGGTGGTCATGCAGGGATTTGTGCGTTTCCATATTCCCCTGTGGGTGCGCCGCTCCGTGACGATGATGCCGTCGTTTATTGTGATCCTGATGGGGCTGGACCCGACGCGCATTCTGGTGATGAGCCAGGTGCTGTTGAGCTTCGGTATCGCGCTGGCGCTGGTGCCGCTGCTGATCTTTACCAGTAACCAGACGTTAATGGGCGATCTGGTGAATACCCGGCTGGTCAAACGTATCGGCTGGGTTATCGTGGTGCTGGTGGTGGCCCTGAACCTGTGGCTGCTGATTGGGACCGCGTTGGGCCTGTAAATTATCAGAGATGAAAAAAGGAGCCTGTTGGCTCCTTTTTGTATTGAGTGATGTGTACTTAGTGATGGTGACCACCGTGTCCGTGGCCGCGTCCATGACCCGGTCGGCCACGACGATCGTCCCGGTCGCTCCAGCCTTCGCGGTAGCCGCGTTCATAGGCTTTGCGGTTGTCCCAGCCACGGTGACGGCCATTATCGTGCCTCCACCAGCGGTCTTTTCGCCATTCATAGTTGCGGTGCCAGTAATCACGGTCGCGCCAGCCACCGCCGTCCCAGTAGTTACCATAATTGTCACGATCGCCAATTTGTAATTTTACTGATGGCAACAGGGTGATTTCGCCCGCATTAGCGACCAGCGGTGCTGAAGCCATTAATACAGCTGCAAGAATCAGTGACCTGAACATTCTCTTCTCCTTCACGATCGGGGCCGTAGACGGCCTGTTAACGCAATATTACGGGGCCGTAAAGCCCCGTTTAATCGCCTCAACTCCTAATTCATGGAGGGGAGCACTTTTTGCTAAAAACGGTTTTATTTTGACCGGCTCAGGATCACGTCAATCGTATTCAGCTCGTCAGCGGTAAAGTGGAGATTTTTCAGTGTGCCGACCGCATCTTCGATTTGCGCCGTTTTGCTGGCGCCAATCAGTACCGTGGTAACTGCGTCATGGCGTAACACCCAGGCGAGCGCCATCTGCGAGAGTTTTTGGCCCCGGCTTTCGGCCAGCGCGTTCAGCTCGCGAACCTGGCTGATTTTCTCTTCGGTGATCTGATCCGGGTTCAGGAATCGGCTGCCGCTGGCGGCGCGTGAATCCGCTGGAATCCCATTCAGATAACGGTCCGTCAGTTGCCCCCCGGCCAGCGGAGAGAACGGAATACAGCCGACTCCTTTTTCCTGCAGCACGGACAGCAGCCCTTGTTCAGGCGCACGCTCAAACATCGAGTATTTAGGCTGGTGGATCAGGCACGGCGTGCCGAGATCGTCCAGGATCTCAATCGCCTGTCGCGCCAGTTCTGCCGGATAATTCGATAAGCCGACGTACAGCGCTTTTCCCTGTCGCACGACGTGGTCGAGGGCTTTCATCGTCTCTCGCAGCGGTGTGTCCGGGTCTGGGCGGTGGTGATAGAAAATATCCACGTATTCCAGCCCCATACGTTTCAGGCTCTGATCGAGGCTGGCAATCAGGTATTTACGCGAGCCCCAGTCACCATAGGGACCGTCCCACATGGTGTATCCCGCTTTCGTCGAGATGATCAATTCGTCGCGGTACGGCTGAAAATCCTCCCGAAAAATGCGACCAAAGTTCGATTCTGCGGAGCCGGGAGGTGGGCCATAGTTATTGGCCAGATCGAAGTGGGTGATGCCAAGCTCAAAGGCCCGCTGTAAAAGTTGACGACTGGTGTCAATTAAGGTGGTATCGCCAAAGTTATGCCATAAGCCGAGTGAAATGGCGGGCAGCTTCAGACCACTCTGGCCGCAACGACGATACTGCATTGACTGATAACGCATTTTATCCGCATCAAAAACCATGCTCAGACCCTCTTACCGGAAATAATCCATCAGTGTATACGTTTACACTCACGCGCAGTAAATCAGATTACACCGCCATTTTCCGTAAAACATTCTTTCCAGTGCCTTCTTACTGCCATTCCTGGACAGTCATCACGCTTCTTTAATACTCAAAGTGAGGTCAACGTCAGAAGGACACCTGTTATGCGAACCCCCTATTGCGTCGCCGATTACCTGCTGGAACGACTAAAACACTGCGGCGCTGAACATCTGTTCGGTGTGCCAGGCGACTACAATTTGCAGTTTCTCGACCATGTTATCGACAGCCCCGACATCCGCTGGGTGGGCTGTGCGAACGAATTAAACGCCGCCTATGCCGCCGATGGCTATGCTCGCTGCAAGGGCTTTTCCGCACTGCTCACCACCTTTGGCGTGGGGGAGTTAAGCGCCATGAATGGCGTTGCCGGCAGCTTTGCGGAGTATGTGCCGGTACTGCATATCGTGGGCGCGCCGGGGAGTGCCGCCCAGCAAAAAGGCGAACTGCTGCACCACACGCTGGGCGACGGAGAGTTCCGTCATTTCTATCGGATGAGTGAGCCGGTGACCGTGGCGCAGGCCATTCTCACGGAGCAAAATGCCTGCTTTGAAATCGATCGCGTATTATCGATCATGCTGCGGGAGCGTCGCCCGGGGTACCTGATGTTACCTGCAGACGTGGCAAAAAAGCCGGCCACACCGCCTGTAAACGCTCTCACCGAGCGCACCTCACACGCCGACAGCGCCTGTCTTAAAGCCTTCCGCGATGCGGCGGAAGCACGCATCGCTGGCAGCAAACGAACCGCATTGTTGGCCGATTTCCTGGTACTGCGTTACGGCCTGAAAGCGCCGCTGCAGAAATGGGTGAATGACACCCCGATGGCCCACGCCACCATGCTGATGGGCAAAGGGATCTTTGACGAACGTCAGCCCGGTTTTTACGGCACTTACAGCGGCTCGGCGAGCGCGGAGGGGGTGAGAGAGGCGATTGAAGAGGCCGAGACTGTCATCTGCGTCGGCACGCGTTTCACCGATACGCTGACAGCCGGATTTACCCACAATCTTCCTGCGGCCCGTACTATTGAAGTTCAGCCGCACGCTGCCCGCGTGGGCGAGAGATGGTTCACCGGGATTCCGATGAGCAAAGCGGTCGAGATCTTATCCGCGCTGTGTAAACAGCACGTCAAAGATCACGCCGCGCCGTCTCGCCAGGCGCCGCTCGAACATCACTATCATGAGGGCACGCTCACGCAGGATAATTTCTGGCACACGCTGCAAACCTTCATTCGCCCCGGCGACATTATTCTCGCCGACCAGGGCACCTCCGCGTTTGGTGCGGCAGCGCTGCGCCTGCCTACAGATGTGAACTTTATCGTTCAGCCGCTGTGGGGGTCGATTGGTTACACGCTGGCGGCTGCTTTCGGCGCGCAAACGGCGTGTCCGGACCGGCGGGTGATTGTGCTGACCGGCGACGGCGCGGCACAGCTGACCATTCAGGAGATGGGTTCGATGCTGCGCGATAATCAGCATCCGGTGATTCTGGTGCTCAACAACGAAGGCTACACCGTTGAGCGGGCGATCCACGGGCCGAAACAGCGCTATAACGATATCGCGCTGTGGAACTGGACGCAGCTCCCGCAAGCCCTGAGCCAGAATGGTCAGGCTGAGTGCTGGCGGGTGAGCGAAACGGTCCAGCTGGCGGAGATCCTTGAGAAGGTCGCGCACAGCGAAAAATTGTCGCTGATCGAAGTGATGCTACCCAAAGAGGATATCCCTCCGCTGTTGAGCGCCATCACTCAGGCACTGGAGGCGCGAAATAACGCCTGACTATTTCTTCGGTCGCCAGGCCATCAGCATCGGTTTGCCCGCCAGCAGGAGCCAGGCGGGCAACATCACAATGCAAAGCAACGGCAGCAGATTGGTATCCGGCACCACGACCACCGCCATAAACAGGCTCAGCCACGCATCGCGCGTGACCACCAGTACAAACCCCAGAATCGAGCAGGAAACGGTAATTGCCGCCGGAACCGCATCGACGTGCTCATGCAGCATTAGCCCCAATGCCACGGCGATAAACACCGCCGGGAAAATTCTCCCACCGCGAAAGCCGCACGCGGCGGCCACGACCACCGCAGCCAGTTTCACCACCGCAAACAGGAAATAATCTGACACGCTAAACACCTGGCTGAACGCCATCTGCTGCATCTCGTCCAGTCCCTTGAACAGGGTAATCGGCCCGCCAATTGCCCCCAGAATGCCCAGCAAAAAACCGCCCACGCCCAGAATCAGCACCGGGTGTTTCAGCTTGTGCACCAGCAGGTGCAGACGCGGCAGGCACCAGACGGCGACCATACCCAGCGCGATGGCGATGGCGGCAACAATCGCGCCGCTGAAAATATCGGCCAGCTGCATGTGTCCGTAGTGGGGGATGGGCAGCGAAAAGTGAGGCTGGAAGAACAGGCTGGTGGTCAGTGCCCCGGCAGCAGCGGCCATCAGTGGGGCGAAAAGGCGATCCCACAGCGGCACGTCATTATCGGAACTCAGGGTTTGAGAAAAAATCAGCGCGGCGGCGACGGGGGTGCCAAACAACGCGCCGATGGTTCCCGCTGACGCCAGAATGGTCCAGTCCAGCGCGCCGACGCGCGGCAGGATGCGTGCGCCGAGGTACACCGCAAGGGCGATATTCACCGCCATAATTGGATGTTCCGGCCCGAGGCTCACGCCGCCCGCGAGGCCAATCACCAGCGCAAGAATCAGGCCCGGCAGCGCCATCGGATTGACCGGCGCACCGATCAGCGGCTCCAGCGCCGGATCGGGACCGGCGTGTTCTGGACTAAAGCGAATCACCAGACCGACTGCAAGCCCGGTCAGGGTTAACATCAGGATGATCCACGCCGGAGAACTCACATCAACACCCAGCTGCCCCGGAAGCGTAGACCACAATAACGTCTGCAGCACCGAGGCGATTTTCATCACCACGATTAACACCAGACTCGACGCAATACCAATAATCAGCGCAGGTATTGCTAACAGCAGCATGGTTCTGGCGCGCGGATGGAGCATGATGATTTCCTTGTACAAAAATAATTAGCATGACTTTGCACAATCAGGTTGACGGCAATAGTGCAAAAGGTGCTGAAACGGTAAAGTTATTCTGTGACGAAGATCGATAATCCTGGGCCACTCGCCTTCAGGCCGTTGTTGTTATCACGCCTTGAACTTACAGTGTTCCAAAGATTTATTCTGACTTTAGCGGAGCAGTAGAAGAATGACAAAATATGCTTTAGTAGGCGATGTGGGCGGCACCAATGCCCGGCTGGCGCTATGCGATATTAATACCGGTGAAATCTCTCAGGCAAAGGCCTATTCAGGGCTGGATTATCCAAGCCTCGAAGCGGTAGTTCGCGTCTATCTGGATGAGCGTCAGGTCAGCGTCGAGGATGGCTGTATCGCCATTGCCTGCCCGATTACCGGTGACTGGGTGGCGATGACCAACCACACCTGGGCCTTTTCCATTGCCGAGATGAAAAAGAATCTCGGTTTCGCCCATCTGGAAATTATTAACGATTTTACGGCCGTTTCTATGGCGATCCCGATGCTCAAGCCTGAACATCTGATTCAGTTCGGCGGGGCCGAGCCGGTCGAAGGTAAGCCGATTGCCGTTTACGGTGCGGGTACCGGGCTGGGCGTTTCGCACCTGGTTCACGTCGATAAACGCTGGGTGAGCCTGCCGGGCGAGGGCGGTCACGTTGACTTTGCGCCAAACAGCGAAGAAGAGGGCATTATTCTGCAGGAGCTGCGCGCCGAGCTGGGGCACGTCTCCGCCGAACGTGTGCTCTCCGGTCCTGGGCTGGTTTATCTTTATCGTGCGATTGTGAAATCCGATGGGCGTTTGCCTGAAAACCTGCAGCCGAAAGATGTCACCGAGCGCGCGCTGGCCGATAGCTGCACCGACTGTCGTCGTGCGCTGTCGCTGTTCTGCGTGATCATGGGGCGCTTTGGCGGCAACCTGGCGCTGAATCTCGGCACCTTTGGCGGCGTCTATATCGCCGGTGGAATAGTGCCGCGCTTCCTCGAGTTTTTTAAAGCGTCTGGTTTCCGCGGCGGTTTTGAAGATAAAGGGCGTTTCAAAGCGTACGTGCAGGATATCCCCGTTTTCCTGATCGTGCATGACAACCCAGGCCTGCTGGGTTCTGGCGCGCATCTGCGTCAAACGCTGGGGCAGTATCTCTGATTACCTCTCGCCGCCCTCTTCTTTCTGGAGAGGGCGTCAAAAATGCATTAACTGCCTGAACTCTTTCACCTTACTGCGACTCACCGGCACCTGAAAATCCAGATCCTTCAGCCGTAAAATATAGGTATTGTTAAACCAGGGTTCGATTTCGCGGATCTTATTGAGATTGACGCAGAACGAGCGGTGACAGCGGAAAAAGTGCGAGGCGGGGAGTTTGGCGCAAAACTCGGTGATATTCATCGGCATGACAAATGAATCCCGGCGGGTATAAACGAACGTCATCTTTTCATGCGCTTCCGCATAATAAATATCATCCATCGGCGTGACGATAATCCGCTCATCCTTAATGAGATTCAGGGTGTCATTTTCGCGCGTGGCGGCGGGCACAGGGCTGACAGCCGGGCTGTTTTGCTGCTGCCAGGCCAGCTCCAGTTTTTGCAGCATGCTGACAATGCGCGACTCCTGATAGGGTTTCAGAATGTAGTCGAACGCTTCCAGCTCAAAGGCCTCAACGGCATGCTCTTTCCACGCGGTGACAAACACAATAAACGGCTTGTGGGCGAACTGATTGATATTTTGCGCCAGCAGCACGCCGTCCAGCGACGGGATATTGATGTCCAGAAAAATGGCGTCAACGCGGTTATGCTGCAAAAACTTCAGCACGTCCAGCCCATCCTCAAAGGTGCCCACGATCTCCATCTGGCTGTGTTCTTTGATCAGCCAGCTTAATTCCTGTTGGGCGAGGATCTCATCTTCCACAATGATGACTTTCATCGGTCACTCCGTTTAAGGCAACAACAGCGTCTGGGTATGAACGGGAAGCCGTTCATTAGGGACGTAAAAAGCGATTTCCGTGCCAGGCTCAAGGCGACGGATATGCAGCCCTTCGCCGTACAGTAATTTTACGCGGTGATGCACATTCAGCAGACCAATTTTATTGCCTGGCATTTCGTTCGATTCCACGCGCGCAATCACGTTGGGATCGATGCCGTGGCCGGTATCGCGCACCGCCACCCGCACGCGATTCCCGCACTCTTCCACGCTAATGGTCACCACACCTTTGCCTTTACACGGCTGGATGCCGTGAACGATGGCGTTCTCCACCAGCGGCTGGATCAGCAGGCTTGGGATCACGCAGTGCACCTCTTCATCGATATCGTATATAACCGTGAGCTTATCGCCAAAGCGCGCCTGCTCAATCGCGATGTAATCTTTAATCTGGTACAGCTCTTTTTTGATGTCGATCTGCTCATCGTCTTTCAGCTCGATGTTGTAGCGCAGATAGCGCGACAAATTGAAAATCAACTGACGGGCGGTGTCCGGATTCATGCGAATCGACGAAGAGATGGCGTTCAGGGCGTTAAACAGAAAATGGGGATTGATCTTACTTTGCAGCGCGCGCAGTTCTGCCTTATTTGCCATTTCCCGCAGCTGCTCAGCGCGCGACACCTCCAGTTGAGTGGAGATAATCTGCGACAGGCCAATCGCCATCTCCTGTAAGGAAGAGGTGATCTGGTGCGCGTGGCAGTAGTAAATTTTCAGCGTGCCGGTCACCACGCCTTTCTCCCACAGTGGAATAACCAGCATGGAGTGAATTTCAGGCGTCCGATGTGCCTCATCATTGTTTTTAATGATGATTTTACCGTTATTAAGCGCCTGGCGCGTGGTCGGGCTGATGGTATCGTCATTATCGCGGTAGTTATCTTCTCCCACGCCGACATAGGCCAGAACGTGATCGATATTGGTGATGGCGACCGCATCCGCGTGGATATCGCGGCGAATAATATCGCAGACCTGTCGCAGCGACTCCGCGTTGACATGGCGGAACAGCGGCAGCGTTTTGTTGGCAATATCGAGCGCCAGCTTTGCCTGACGTGCGGCGCTGGCCTCTTTTTCCCCCTCAACGCTCTGCACCAGCAGTACGATAAAGCCAATGCAGACGCTGCCGAGAATCATCGGAATGCCGATTTTGGAGACGATATCCAGCCCCAGCTCAACCGTGGGCGCCCAGGCCACCACGAGGATCATGGTGAGGGTTTCGCACAGCATCCCGGCGGCGATCCCCGCTCGCCAGTGCTGTTTTTTCGGGATTTTACGGTTGATCCAGCCGGACAACGCGCCTGCGATAATGCTGGTGATAAAGCAGGGGATTGCCGTGACGCCACCGATATCAATCAGATAGCGGTGCGTACCGGCAATAATGCCGGTGATAATTCCCACCCACGGGCCAAACAGAATGCCGCCCGACATGACGGCGATAATGCGCACGTTGACCAGCGAACCTTCCACCCGCACGCCGGACCAGGTGCTGAACAGGGCAAACAAAGAGAAGATTGCCGTGACGGCCAGCAGCTCTTTCGGTGAGTGAGCGGATTTGTGCAGAAGCTCGCGAAAGAGCCGGATGCGGATCAGGAAGAAGAGACAAATCAGCATTAATGCCGCGCGATCGAAGACCGCCAGCAGCATATTGAATATTTCGTGCACGAGTGAACCTGGGAAAACGGGAAAAATCTATGATAGGAAACCTTGCGCACAATGACCAGACATCCCTCTGATTTCTCAAATGGGGAAAAGCCCTCCATTTCAAAGGGGATTGTACTTTTTTGCCTGGATACGTCGCGGGTTAGCCATCAGAGGCAGACTGTTTGTAAATCCATTGATATCATTGGGTTAAAAAATGGTATCGCCAACGCGGTTTTGTCGAATCGACTTCCGCTTTTAGCCGAAACACCCTTCCTGTTTTAAGGGACGCATTATTTTTTCACTCCCCTCTCGACAGCCGGATTTGAATCAGGCTATTTTCTAAGCACGCCACATTCGTGGCAGCGTCGCTCGGACGGTCCGGGCGCTAACGTGAATCTGAGGAATCTATGGCTGAATTCAGTCCTGAACGCCGTTTTACGCGTATCGATCGTCTCCCCCCTTATGTTTTTAATATCACTGCTGAACTGAAAATGGCTGCGCGTCGGCGCGGCGAAGACATTATCGATTTCAGCATGGGTAACCCTGACGGGCCAACGCCGCCGCACATCGTTGAAAAACTGTGCACCGTGGCGCAGCGCCCGGATACACACGGCTATTCCACCTCTCGCGGGATTCCGCGTTTGCGTCGGGCAATCTCCCGCTGGTATCAGATCGCTATCATGTGGATATCGATCCTGAAAGCGAAGCCATCGTTACCATTGGTTCGAAAGAGGGGCTGGCGCACCTGATGCTGGCGACGCTCGATCACGGTGATACGGTGCTGGTGCCCAACCCGAGCTATCCAATCCATATTTATGGTGCAGTGATCGCAGGGGCACAGGTTCGCTCCGTGCCGCTGGTGGAGGGCGTCGACTTTTTCAACGAACTGGAACGCGCGATTCGTGAGAGCTACCCGAAACCGAAAATGATGATTCTCGGATTTCCGTCGAACCCAACGGCGCAGTGCGTCGAGCTGGAGTTCTTCGAGAAAGTGGTCGCGCTGGCGAAGCGCTATGATGTGCTGGTGGTGCACGATCTGGCGTACGCCGATATCGTTTTTGACGGCTGGAAAGCGCCTTCCATAATGCAGGTGCCAGGTGCGCGCGACGTGGCCGTTGAGTTCTTCACCCTGTCAAAAAGCTACAACATGGCAGGCTGGCGTATCGGCTTTATGGTTGGCAATAAAACGCTGGTCAACGCGCTGGCACGTATCAAAAGCTATCATGACTACGGCACCTTTACGCCGTTGCAGGTTGCGGCGATTGCTGCCCTGGAAGGCGATCAGCAGTGCGTGCATGACATCGCCGCGCAGTACAAACGCCGCCGCGATGTGCTGGTGAAAGGCCTGCACGAAGCGGGCTGGATGGTTGAGGTGCCGAAAGCCTCTATGTACGTCTGGGCCAAAATCCCCGAGCACTATGCAGCAATGGGGTCGCTGGAGTTTGCCAAAAAGATGCTGCAGGATGCCAAAGTCTGCGTCTCGCCGGGCATTGGTTTCGGTGACTATGGCGATACCCACGTTCGCTTCGCACTTATCGAAAACAGTGACCGCATTCGTCAGGCGGTGAGAGGCATTAAAAGCATGTTCCGCGCCGACGGGTTATTGCCGGTGGAAAAGAAGAGTTCGACTGAATCTGACTAGGCGGATTTTGCATAAAAAAACAGGAGCCAATGGCTCCTGTTTTTTTAACTGTATTTTCTTCGCTCAGATCATCAGGGCAAAGGTTCCGGCCCACACTAAAACAATCACCGAAATGCCCATAAAGAAATATTTCACGTTCATCGCTCCGCGCATCAATAGATACGCCATAAAAAAACAGAGTCCAACTGAGTATAGAGAGCTGAAATCAGACCAGACCGGAAATAAGAATTATCCCGCTACGTCGATGACACCAGCCCAGAATTCTGTGCGTTCCTATTGCCAGACGGCGCTAATGTACGCCTAAATATGGGGGGTGACAAGAGGCATTTTTTTGTATCATTTCCGTAACTTACGAGTGTCGTGGAACGGCGACAGTATAATTTCGCAGCGTAATAAAACAGGTTGAGCGAAGGCGAGAATGGAAAGTAACGGCGGGTGATTACAGGTGACTGAAAAGGTTAGTTTCTTAGGGAAACTAACCTGATAAAGAGACTAGATATAGAGGGAGGTTTCGCCGGCAGGGCGGGTCTTAAACCGGCGATGCACCCACAGATACTGCTCCGGCGCGCGCATGATTTCGCTTTCGATCACTTTATTAATGTACGTCGCGGCTTCGCGCTCATCCTGTGGGTAATTATGCAGCTCAGGAGAGATAAACAGACGATAGCCAGACTTATCGGCTTTTCTGACCATGGTCACCGTCAGCATCGGCGCACCAGAAAGACGCGAGATAACGAATGTCCCGTTTGTGGTGGCGACATCTTTCACCGCGAAGAACGGGGCGAAACTGCTGCCTTTACGCCCATAATCCTGATCGGGCGCGAACCATACCGCTTCCCCTTTCTTAAGGGCATTCACCAGCCCACGCAGGTTGTTGCGGCTGATCATCGCTTTGTTTGAGCGCATACGGCCACGCGTTTGTACCCATTCCATCAGTAAATTGTTGTGCGGGCGATAGGTCGCCATCATGGGTTGGCAAAGACCCATTACGCGGCCACCCAGTTCCAGCGACATAAAATGCACGCCGATCACCATGACGCCACGATTTTGCGCCTGAACCTGTTTCAGGTTTTCCAGCCCTTCAACGTCGAACCATTTACGCACGCGCTCGTCCGGCCAGAACCAGGCCATACCGGTTTCCAGCAGCGCCATTCCGATGGATTTGAAGTTTTCGGCGATCAGCTTCTCGCGCTGTTCGACACTGTAATCAGGAAAACAAAGCTCAAGGTTTCTGCGGGCAATAGACTCCCGACGCTTCAGAAAAACACGGGAAGCGCTGCCTAAACTTGAGCCAAGAATTTGTATAGCGGGGTAGGGCAATTGAACGAGCACCCAAAGCAGGCCAAGGCCAAACCATGTGAGCCAGTAACGTGGGTGTAAAAATGCACTTTCGAATTTGCATTGAGACAAAGTAGTGAACCTATGTGAAGCCAGAGAAGGTAGCGCAAACATTGCGTTACAACGTGCTGATTTAGACCGTAGTTTTGGATTATCGTTGCAGGCCTTACCCAACTTTACGGCGCTGCCAGACCACTTCCGGTACAAGGCGGGCTGCGTAGATTAGCACCCTTATACGCGCTTTTCTATGACTTGTTTTTACTGGAAAAAGGCCGAATCAGGAATCGTTTCAGTTAAGTGTATCTCATGGGGGAAAAGCCGTGGCGGTGGATATTTCATGGGTGGAGCGTGCATTGATCTGGGCAGGAAAGTGTCCCCTGCAGGAATCGAACCTGCAACTAGCCCTTAGGAGGGGCTCGTTATATCCATTTAACTAAGGGGACGAAGCGGCACGAGTATAGCCTCATTTACACAGGGCGTTAAGCGCGATACCGCCTGACTGCTTAAAGTGTCGCCATTTAGTCGATTTTTTTTGGATTCTCGTCCTTGTTTTGTCGGGCTTTTTCCTTTTCCTTCAGCTCGGCCTTACGCTTGTTGGACATGTCATTGCGGATTTGCGCATGGCTCAACAGGGCGAAAATAAAGGTCCCGCCACAAATATTTCCTGCCAGTGTCGGCAGCGCGAACGGCCAGAAGAAATCACTCCAGTGCTGGGTGCCGTTAAACACCAGATACAGCACCTCCACCGTACCAACGACGATATGGGTAGTGTCGCCCAGTGCGATAAGCCAGGTCATCAAGATGATTACCACGATTTTGGCCGCACCCGCAGAGGGGAACATCCAGACCATAGTGGCAATGATCCAGCCTGAGATAATGGCGTTGGCGAACATCTCAGCCGGGGTATTTTTCATCACGTCCATACCGATTTTAATGAATGCATCCCGGGTGGGTTCATCAAATATCGGCATATATTCGAACGCCCAGGCTGCCACGCCTGTTCCGATAATATTCCCCAGCAAGACCACGCCCCACAGGCGCATCAGAAGGCCGAAATTTCCCCACGTCGGTTTTTGCATCACCGGCAGCACCGCCGTCACGGTGTTTTCCGTGAACAGCTGCTGACGCGCCATAATGACGATAACAAAACCAAATGTGTAACCAAGGTTTTCAAGCAGGAATCCACCCGGAACTCCCTCCAGCTGCACGTGAAAGATCCCCTTTGCCAGCAGGGAGGCCCCCATCGATAACCCAGCGGCGATCGCTGACCAGAACAGCGCCATTGCATCGCGCTCAAGCTCTTTTTCACCGTCCTGACGGATATGCTCGTGGATAGCCATCGCCCGTGAGGGGAGATGGTCTTCATCGACTTCGATTTTGCCACCCCGCTGTTTTTCTTCACTTTCCACTTCCAGCTCATCAGTATGTTTATCAATTTTTTCTGCGTTTAGTTCATCCATCTGGGGCGTCTCGCTTCGTTGTCATTACCATAATCGTAGCGGTTTTCCGGATAATGCCCGTGGGGAAGCTCTTATTTTTCCGGCAATGGCAATAAAGGCGATACATCACCTTCAGACACAGGATAAAATTGCCGACGAAAAGAAATGATAAAGCAGGCTATGCTGAGATCAGAGTGATGGCAGATGGTTGCCTGTCACTGTGTGCGTGGACATCCCGAAACGTGCTGTTACAATCACTTGCACGACTATTCATAGAGCGCCAGGCGCTCTGTCGCGGATGGCAGTCAACGATAGCCATACTAACAGGGAGAAATATATGAAATTTCGGCTGTCGGCGCTTGCGCTGGGCACGACGTTGCTCGTGGGCTGTGCCAGCTCTGGAGAGCAAACGGGGCGCTCCGATCCTTTAGAAGGATTCAACCGATCCATGTATAGCTTTAACTACAACGTGCTGGACCCGTATTTGGTCCGCCCGGTTGCTGTGGCATGGCGTGATTACGTTCCGCAACCTGCTCGTAATGGTTTGAGCAATTTCACCAGTAACCTGGAAGAACCCGCTGTGATGGTGAACTTCTTCCTGCAGGGCGACCCGTATCAGGGGATGGTGCACTTCACTCGTTTCTTCCTGAACAGCTTGTTAGGGATGGGTGGCTTTATTGATGTGGCGGGAATGGCTAATCCGAAGCTGCAGCGTGAACAGCCGCACCGTTTTGGTAGCACGCTGGGCAGTTATGGCGTGGGCTATGGTCCGTATATGCATCTGCCATTCTACGGCAGCTTTACCGTTCGTGACGACGGTGGCGATATGGTCGATACCCTCTATCCGGTGCTCTCTTGGCTGACCTGGCCGCTGTCCATTGGTAAATGGACCGTGGAAGGGATTGAGACGCGCGCTCAGTTGCTGGATTCCGACGGCCTGCTGCGACAGTCTTCCGATCCGTACATTATGGTGCGTGAAGCCTACTTCCAGAATCACGACTTTATTGCCAACGGCGGTAAGCTGAGACCGGAAGACAATCCGAATGCCAAAGCTATCGAGAATGAACTTTCAGAGATAGATAAAGAATAAATAAAAAAAGGTGAGCAAATGCTCACCTTTTTTAATGCTGACGCGATTAGAACGCGTAGTTGAAGTTGGTACCGAACAGCCAGGCTTTACCTTCAGATTTAAAGGTGTACGCAGCAGGGCCTTCACCCTCGGTGAAGCTGACGTTCTGACCGTGCATATAAGAAGCACCCACATCGATAGACGCATCGTCGTTAAACGCATAAGTCATACCGGCACTCAGCCACAGACGGTCCTGATCCGGGATAGAAATGGAGCGTTTGTCCGCAGGAACCGGGCTGTCATCGAACGCGATACCGGTACGGAAGGTCCAGTTCTTATCGTAGTAGTAGGTCGTACCCAGCGCGATACGATAAGCATCTTTGAAGCTTTCATCTTTATAGAACAGCGTCTGGCCGTCGTTGCCGGTGGCTTTCAGCTCCTGGAACTGACTCCAGCTGGTGTAGGTCAGGCTGTAGTGGACAGCCCACTGCGGTGCCACGCGGTTATAACCAGACACTTCCCACATTTCTGGCAGGTTCAGCGTCAGCGCGCCGCTCTGGGTTCTGCCGCCGGTGCCCGCTGGCAGACCGGTCAGGCCCATGCTGGCAAAGATGTTGCTCAGGTTCGGGTCAATGGAGCTTTTATAGTCGCCGTCGAAGTCGATTTTCACTTCAGAACGGTAGGTCAGACCCCAGCGGTTATTTTTATCCAGCTCATAAAGGATACCGGCGTTCCAGCCGAAGCCCCACTCGTCGCCCTTAAGATATGCAATCTGGTCGTCCGGGGAGTTAATACCGTCCAGCATGGATGGAGGCACCATCCCCTGCAGCTGGCCTGCCAGCAGTGGACCGAGTGAACCCGCATAGCGCTCGATTTTGGCTTTCGCGTAAACCGCATCAAAGCCCACACCGAAGCTCCAGTTGCTGTCCAGACGATACGCGCCGCTCAGGTTGAGGTTGATGGTCTGCAGGTCAGTCTTACCGCCATAAATGCCGGCCGCGTAGCTGTCGTTAAACTCTGTTGCCAGACCATAGTTGGATGTGACGGATGCGCCCCAGCCAAATTGATCGTTGATTGGCATAACAAAGTGCATGTTAGGTACCCACGCGACGGGCGCGATGTTGTCCTGGTTAGCACTCTGTCCGGTTAAATTGGATTTCCCGGTAACGTTCACATCAGGATCAATATAAACGGCACCCATTGAGAAGGTCGGGCGATCAAACATAGTGATCAGCGCCGGGTTACGGCTCACGTTGCCTGCGTCATCGGCAATCGCACCTTCCCCAGAATATGCACGGCCAAGGCCAGAGGAAGAAAATTCGTTAAGCTGGAAGCCCGCTGACCAGGCGGAGGTTGATACGATTGCCACTGCGACTGCCAGCGCAGTCTTTTTGAACAGGGTTTTCTGGCTCATGACCATAACCTCATTGAGTTATTTTTATGCAATATATGTTACATAGAGTAACAGGAGCGCGAAGTGTAGGGTCTGCGGTAACACTTAGAAATCAGACCAGTGGCGAGAGTATAGGTCGGACCAGATGGGATGTTGCAAGTATGTTTCTGAAGTTTTTCAAAGATGTTTTTTGAAACGAGATCTCTGTGGCAAAAATGCGACCACCAGCACTCAGCAGAAAGGGTGATTTTTGCGTTAGATCATTTTTTAGTGTGATAACGGTCACTTATCCCCGTTTACGCCATTAACGGCTGGAGAGACCCACGGCCAGGGCGTAAAATATCAGCAACGTGTTTATCTCGCGCTGTGCGCGAATGCAGAGGAACTTGAGCTATGAGTAAATGCAGTGCTGATGAAACCCCGGTTTGCTGCTGTATGGATGTCGGTACCATTATGGATAACACCGATTGCACCGCGTCTTACAGCCGCGTATTTAGCAAACGTTCGGATGCAGAGGAAACCTTAGCCGCGCTCACCAAACGCGCGCGCGACGTGGAATCCGATCCCTGTGAAATCAAATCCACCTTCACGGAAGTGGACGGTGGCGTGAAGCTTGATATCGATTTCATCTTTGCGTGTGAAGCTGAAACCCTGATTTTCCAGCTCGGTCTGCGTTAATTTCTCCGTAAAGTTGCCGGGTGATTTTTGACTTACCCGACCTGCAGTTTCGTAGTCCGGGTTAGGCAAAGTCGCGGCCCGCAAAAAATACCTCAAATGCCCCTGTCACCCAGGGGCATTTTCTTTTCTTCTCTGTGTCTTAGCTCGCACTTTTTCGCTTCCCCGATTGGCTCTATGTAAAAAAATGGTTAAAACTGTTATCAGGTCAGACCACTTTGCGCTTATGTCATTTACAGGGGACTTTTATGAGTCAGGCACTACCGCTCGTCACCCGCCAGGGTGACCGCATTGCCATTGTCAGCGGATTACGTACTCCGTTTGCACGTCAGGCGACGGCATTTCACGGAATACCGGCTGTCGATCTGGGAAAAATGGTAGTGGGGGAGATGCTGGCTCGCAGCGAAATACCCCCAGAGGTCATCGAACAACTGGTTTTTGGCCAGGTCGTCCAGATGCCGGAAGCACCCAATATCGCCCGCGAAATCGTGCTTGGGACGGGAATGAACGTCCATACCGATGCCTACAGCGTCAGTCGCGCCTGTGCGACCAGCTTCCAGGCCGTCGCTAACGTAGCGGAAAGCCTGATGACCGGCACCATTTGCGCCGGTATTGCAGGCGGGGCCGACTCCTCTTCCGTTCTGCCGATTGGCGTCAGTAAAAAGCTGGCCCGTGTGCTGGTGGATGTCAATAAAGCCCGCACCATGGGGCAGCGTCTCAAACTATTCTCCCGCCTGCGTCTGCGCGATCTGGCGCCGGTGCCGCCAGCGGTCGCGGAATATTCTACCGGCCTGCGAATGGGCGATACCGCAGAGCAAATGGCGAAAACCTACGGCATCACCCGCGAACAGCAAGATGCCCTGGCGCATCGCTCGCATCAGCGTGCCGCGCTGGCGTGGTCCGAGGGAAAACTGGCGGATGAAGTGATGACGGCCTATATCCCGCCGTATCGCGAACCGCTCAGTGAAGATAACAATATCCGTGGCAGTTCGACGCTGGCTGATTATGCAAAATTACGTCCGGCGTTTGACCGCAAGCACGGCACCGTCACGGCGGCGAACAGTACGCCTTTGACCGATGGTGCGGCGGCAGTGATCCTGATGACCGAGTCGCGGGCAAAAGAGCTGGGGCTGGTGCCGCTGGGCTACCTGCGCAGCTACGCCTTTACCGCTATCGACGTCTGGCAGGATATGCTGCTGGGACCGGCCTGGTCCACGCCGCTGGCGCTTGAGCGCGCAGGATTAACGCTGTCTGATTTAACTCTTATCGATATGCACGAGGCTTTTGCCGCGCAGACGCTTGCCAACCTCCAGCTGCTGGCCAGCGAACGCTTTGCCCGCGATGTGCTGGGCCGCGCGCATGCCACGGGCGAAGTGGACGAGAGCAAATTTAACGTGCTGGGCGGATCTATCGCATACGGCCATCCGTTTGCTGCCACCGGCGCACGCATGATTACGCAAACGCTGCATGAGCTTCGCCGTCGCGGCGGAGGTTTTGGTCTGGTCACCGCCTGTGCGGCGGGTGGTCTGGGCGCGGCGATGGTTCTGGAGGCTGAATAATGGAAACCCCTTCCGCTTTTGACCTGAAGGTCCGGCTGGACAATATTGCCGTCGTCACCATCGATGTGCCGGGCGAAAAGATGAATACCCTGAAGGCCGAATTCGGCGTTCAGGTGCGCGCGATCCTCAGGCAAATCCGCGAAAACAAAGACATTCGCGGGCTGATTTTTATCTCAGCTAAACCCGATAACTTCATCGCTGGTGCAGATATCAACATGATCGCCCGCGCCAGCAGCGCGCAGGAAGCGGAAGAGCTGGCCCGACAGGGACAGCAGATCATGGCCGAGATCCACGCGTTGCCGATCCCGGTGATCGCAGCGATCCACGGTGCCTGCCTGGGCGGCGGCCTGGAGCTGGCGCTGGCGTGTCACAGCCGTATTTGTACGGATGATGCGAAAACCGTGCTCGGTCTGCCGGAAGTGCAGCTCGGTCTACTGCCGGGGTCCGGTGGCACCCAGCGTTTACCGCGTCTGATTGGCGTGAGTACCGCGCTGGAAATGATACTCACCGGTAAACAGCTTCGACCACGTCAGGCGCTGAAAGCCGGGCTGGTGGACGAGGTGGTTCCCCATTCCATTCTGCTGGACGCGGCCGTTGAGCTGGCGTTAAAAGGACGGCAGACGAGCCGTCATCTGCCGGTTCGCGAGCGTATTCTCGCCGGTCCGCTCGGGCGCGCGCTGCTGTTTAATGTGGTCGGTAAGAAAACGGAACAGAAAACCAAAGGCAACTACCCGGCGACCAAACGCATTCTCGAGGTGATTGAAACCGGCCTGGCACAAGGGAGCAGCAGCGGTTATGCGGCTGAGGCCAAAGCCTTTGGCGAACTGGCGATGACGCCCGAGTCGCAGGCACTGCGCAGCATCTTCTTTGCCAGTACCGACGTGAAAAAAGATCCCGGTAGCGAGGCGTCACCGGCGCCGCTGGCCTCTGTAGGCGTTTTGGGCGGGGGATTGATGGGCGGTGGCATTGCGTTTGTCACGGCAAGCAAAGGCAAATTGCCTGTACGAATCAAAGACATCAACGCAAAGGGCATTAATCACGCGCTGCAATACAGCTGGCAGCTCCTTGATCAAAAGGTTAAACGCCGCCATATCAAAGCCAGTGAACGCGACAGAGAGCTGGCGCTGATTTCAGGCACCACCGACTACAGCGGTTTTCACCATCGTGACCTGGTGATTGAAGCCGTATTTGAAGACCTGGCGCTGAAACAGCAGATGGTTGCCGACGTGGAACAGCACTGCGCGCCGCACACCATTTTTGCCTCTAATACGTCGTCGCTGCCGATTGGCGATATCGCCGCACGTGCCGCGCGACCGGAGCAGGTAATCGGTTTGCACTTCTTTAGTCCGGTGGAAAAAATGCCGCTGGTGGAGGTCATACCTCACGCTTCGACGAACGCTCAAACGGTGGCCACGGTGGTGAAGCTCGCCAAACGGCAGGGCAAAACACCGATTGTGGTGGCCGACAAGGCCGGTTTTTACGTCAACCGCATTCTCGCGCCTTATATTAATGAGGCGATGCGCCTGCTAACGGAAGGCGAGAAAATCGAACACATTGACAATGCGCTGGTCAAGTTTGGTTTTCCAGTTGGCCCAATCCAACTTTTGGATGAGGTTGGAATTGATACAGGCACTAAAATTATACCTGTGCTGGAAGCTGCTTATGGAGAACGGTTTAGCCCGCCTGCAAACATTGTTTCTACGATCTTGAATGACGATCGCAAAGGCAGAAAAAATGGACGGGGCTTCTATCTTTACGCAGTTAAAGGGCGTAAAAGCAAGAAACAGGTCGACCCCTCGGTCTATGGGCTTATTCATGCCAGCGGCCAGGGGAAGTTGTCCGCACAGCAATGCGCTGAGCGCTGCGTCATGATGATGCTCAACGAAGCGGCTCGTTGTTTTGACGAGCAGGTCGTTAAAAGTGCGCGAGACGGCGATATTGGTGCCGTGTTTGGTATCGGTTTTCCACCTTTCCTGGGTGGCCCGTTCCGCTATATGGATAGTCTTGGCGCGGGTGAAGTGGTGGCAATATTGCAGCGTCTGGCTTCGCTTTATGGTCCACGGTTTACGCCGTGTGAACAATTAATGCGCATGGCAGAAAATAACCTGCACTTTTGGCCAGCAGAGGAAACTGACCCCGTAACTTAAGGTCAAACAAGAGTATATCTGACGGTGAATGAACCTGTTTTGGCTATTTTGTAAACAGATATTGACTATACTTACGCCATTAAGGTAAAAAACAGCGTTTCATTCATCAGATGGATCAGGCACAATGCCCGGCCATCGGGTTTTCTACCTTTTTGATCTTTTCGCGGGTAGTGAACGCCGGTGATCCTGGTTAACAAAAGCGGTGCAATATGCAAGTTTTTATCATGCGTCACGGCGACGCGGCACTCGATGCTGCCAGTGACTCTGTTCGTCCTTTGACGACCTGTGGTTGTGACGAATCCCGTCAAATGGCGACCTGGCTCAAAGGCCAAAAAGTGGATATCGATCGTGTGCTGGTGAGTCCGTTCCTGCGGGCCGAACAGACGCTGGATGTGGTAGGGGAGTGTATGAACCTGCCGAAGAGCGTCGATGTTCTTCCTGAGCTTACTCCCTGCGGGGATGTGGGTCTCGTCAGCGCGTATCTTCAGGCGCTGTGCAATGAAGGTGTCTCTTCCGCACTGGTGATTTCCCATCTGCCGTTGGTCGGCTACCTGGTGTCTGAACTGTGCCCTGGCGAAACGCCTCCGATGTTCACCACCTCCGCAATTGCCAACGTCACCCTCGACGATGCGGGCAAAGGGGTATTCAACTGGCAAATGAGTCCGTGCAACCTGAAGATGGCAAAAGCTATCTGACGTGACGAATGATCTGGCGGGTAGCCTGTGCCACCCGCCTGCCTGTCAGGGCAGCTCCGGTGGCTGCCACTCTTCTACTTCAATCAATACCAGCAGCGCGGCATCTCCGCCGTACTCTTTTGGCGCCTGATGAAAAGCCATCACGTGTGGATGCTGAGCCAGCCACAACGGCGTTTGCTGTTTGAGAATATGCTTTCCGTGGCCGTGCATCACACAGGTGCAGAACACGTGCTCGCGACGACACGCGGCAATGAGCGCGCCCAGCTCCTGTTTCGCCTGCATTTGCGTCAGACCATGCAGATCGAGAAACAGCTCCGGCGAATAATCCCCGCGACGTAACTTTTTCAGCTCAAAATGGCTGACATCTTCCCGCACATATTTCACTGCCCCCTGCGTGTTCAGCAGCGGCTGAAATTCGTCTGAAAAATAGTGGCTGTTATCCGCCTGTTCCTGCAGCAGCCGTTTGACCGGCACTTCTGTCACTTTTTTGCGGATCGGGCGGTGGACAATGGTGTCCTGGGTGATTTTGCGCGTCCCGCTCATGAGCTGGCGAAAGAGCGTCTGATCCTCCTCGCTAAGCGGCATTTTCTTTTTCATTAGTCCGTCTCATCTCTTATTTCCCTTAGTTTACCTGAGGGAGGCGCAAGCAAAACGCATTTTTTCACCTCTCCCACGCCGTCCCGATGCTGATTTATCGCCGTCTTCATGGCAAACTAGCCGCCGAAAATTATGCAAGCATGCCCTGGAGAGAATAATGGATAAAATATTTGTCGATGAAGCAGTAAACGAACTGCATACCATTCAGGACATGTTGCGTTGGTCCGTCAGTCGTTTTAGCGCCGCCAACATCTGGTACGGCCACGGAACGGACAACCCGTGGGATGAGGCGGTTCAGCTGGTGCTGCCATCCCTGTATCTGCCGCTGGATATCCCTGAAGACATGCGCACCGCGCGTCTGACCTCCAGCGAAAAACACCGTATCGTTGAGCGCGTGATTCGCCGCGTCAACGAGCGTATCCCGGTCGCCTATCTCACCAATAAAGCCTGGTTCTGCGGTCACGAATTTTACGTTGATGAACGTGTGCTGGTGCCGCGCTCGCCGATTGGCGAACTGATCAACAACCACTTTGCAGGCCTGATCGACCACCAACCGCAGCACATTCTGGATATGTGTACGGGCAGCGGCTGTATCGCGATTGCCTGCGCCTATGCCTTCCCGGAAGCGGAAGTGGATGCGGTTGATATCTCCGCCGACGCGCTGGCCGTTACCGAACACAACATCGAAGAGCACGGTTTGATTCACCACGTGACGCCGATTCGCTCCGACCTGTTCCGCGACCTGCCAAAACTGCAATACGATCTGATTGTCACCAATCCGCCGTACGTGGATGCAGAAGACATGTCCGATCTGCCGAACGAATATCGCCACGAGCCGGAACTCGGTCTGGCCTCAGGTTCTGACGGCCTGAAACTGACGCGCCGCATTCTGGCCTGCGCGCCGGATTATCTGACTGACGACGGCATTCTGATTTGTGAAGTCGGTAACAGCATGGTACATCTGATGGAGCAGTACCCGGACGTGCCATTCACCTGGCTTGAATTCGACAACGGTGGTGAAGGCGTCTTCATGCTGACCAAAGCGCAGCTCATCGCCGCGCGTGAACACTTCAGCATTTACAAAGATTAATCCAACGGGCTTCGGCCCGTTTCACATTGCTCAAACACAGAACAACGACAACGGAGCCGTGATGGCAGGAAACAGTATTGGACAATTATTCCGTGTAACGACTTTCGGCGAATCACACGGTCTGGCGCTGGGTTGCATCGTCGACGGCGTGCCACCTGGTATCGAACTGACCGAAGCGGATTTACAGCACGATCTCGATCGCCGCCGTCCGGGCACTTCGCGCTACACCACGCAGCGTCGCGAGCCGGATCAGGTCAAAATTCTCTCCGGTGTCTTTGAAGGCCGCACTACCGGCACCAGCATTGGTCTGTTGATTGAAAATACCGATCAGCGCTCGCAGGACTACGGCGCCATCAAAGATGTTTTCCGCCCCGGTCATGCCGATTACACCTACGAACAAAAATACGGTTTTCGCGACTATCGCGGCGGCGGACGCTCATCGGCGCGTGAAACAGCCATGCGCGTGGCGGCGGGCGCTATCGCTAAAAAATATCTGGCGCAAAAATTTGGCATCGTTATTCGCGGCTGCCTGACCCAGATGGGTGACATTCCGCTGGCGATCAAAGACTGGGATCTGGTTGAACAGAACCCGTTCTTCTGCGCGGATGCCGACAAAATTGACGCACTGGACGAACTGATGCGCGGCCTGAAAAAAGAGGGCGACTCCATCGGCGCGAAAGTGACCGTCGTGGCTGACGGCGTTCCGCCGGGCCTGGGCGAGCCGGTCTTCGATCGTCTGGATGCAGATATCGCCCACGCGATGATGAGCATCAATGCGGTGAAAGGCGTGGAAATTGGCGATGGTTTTGACGTGGTGGCGCTGCGCGGCAGCCAGAACCGCGACGAAATCACGAAAGAGGGTTTCCAGAGCAATCATGCGGGCGGCATTCTGGGCGGCATCAGCAGTGGTCAGCAGATTGTGGCCAACATCGCGCTGAAACCGACCTCCAGCATTACCGTACCGGGGCGCACCATTAACCGCTTCGGCGAAGAAGTTGAGATGATCACCAAAGGGCGTCACGATCCTTGTGTGGGTATCCGTGCGGTGCCGATCGCTGAAGCGATGCTGGCCATTGTGCTAATGGATCATTTCCTGCGCCAGCGTGCGCAGAATGCGGACGTGACGACCACCATTCCACGCTGGTAAACATGAAAAAAACCGCTATTGCTCTGTTGGCTCTGCTTGCCAGCGGAGCCAGTCTGGCAGCCACGCCGTGGCAAAAAATTACCCACCCGATCGCGGGCAGCGCCCAGTCGATTGGCGCGTTTGCTAACGGCTGCATCGTTGGCGCGCAGGATCTGCCGCTGCAATCCGACACCTATCAGGTGATGCGCACCGACCAGCGTCGCTACTTTGGTCATCCGGATCTGGTGCTGTTTATCCAGCGTCTGGGCAATCAGGTGCATAACCTGGGGCTGGGGACGATGTTAATCGGCGATATGGGGATGCCAGCGGGCGGTCGCTTCAATGGCGGGCACGCCAGCCATCAGTCGGGTCTGGATGTGGATATTTTTCTGCAACTGCCGAAAACCCGCTGGAGTTCGGCGCAGCTGCTTAAACCTCAGGCATTGGATCTCGTCGCCCGTGACGGCAAAAGCGTGGTGCCGTCTCTGTGGTCGCCAGATGTCTCCAGCATGATTAAGCTGGCGGCAAAAGATAACGATGTGACGCGTATCTTCGTCAACCCTGCGATCAAGCAGCAGCTCTGTCTGGACGCCGGAACGGATCGTGACTGGCTGCGTAAAGTGCGCCCGTGGTTCCAGCATCGCGCGCATATGCACGTGCGTCTGCGCTGCCCGGCCAACAGCCTCGAATGTGAAGATCAGCCGTTACCGCCGCCGGGAGATGGCTGCGGGGCAGAACTCCAGAGCTGGTTTGAGCCAGCAAAACCTGGAACCACCAAGCCTGAGAAGAAGACACCGCCTCCGTTGCCGCCTTCCTGCCAGGCGCTACTGGATGAGCATGTACTTTAATGGATAATTTCGTCGATCTGTTTATGGTGTCACCGCTGCTGCTGGCGGTGCTGTTTTTTGTTGCGATGCTGGCGGGATTTATCGATGCGCTGGCGGGTGGAGGCGGCCTGCTGACTGTGCCTGCGCTGCTGGCGGCGGGCATGAGCCCGGCCCAGGCGCTGGCGACCAATAAGCTGCAGGCTTGCGGCGGCTCGCTCTCTGCCTCCATCTACTTTATTCGCCGTAAAGTGGTCAGTCTTGCCGACCAAAAGCTCAATATTCTGATGACCTTTATCGGCTCCACCAGCGGCGCGCTGCTGGTGCAGCACGTGCAATCGGATATTTTGCGCCAGATTTTGCCAATCCTCGTGATCTGCATTGGTCTCTACTTTTTGCTGATGCCAAAATTAGGGGAAGAGGATCGTCAGCGCCGTCTGCACGGTCTGCCGTTTGCCCTGATTGCGGGCGGCTGCGTCGGTTTTTACGATGGCTTCTTCGGGCCGGGTGCCGGTTCTTTTTATGCCCTGGCGTTTGTGACGCTGGCCGGTTTTAACCTCGCCAAATCCACCGCCCACGCAAAAGTGCTCAACGCCACCTCAAACCTGGGCGGTCTGCTGCTGTTTATCATTGGCGGGAAAGTGATTTGGGCGACCGGCTTTGTGATGATGGTCGGACAGTTTTTAGGCGCGCGCGTCGGCTCGCGTCTGGTATTGAGCAAAGGGCAAAAACTGATTCGTCCGATGATTGTGATTGTGTCGGCGGTGATGAGTGCCAAACTTCTTTATGACAGCCACGGACAGGAGATCCTCCACTGGTTGGGGATGAACTCATGAACAGTACGCATAAATACGAACAGCTGATTGAGATTTTCGACAGCTGTTTTGCGGATGATTTTAATACCCGTCTGATTAAAGGCGACGACGAACCGATCTATCTTCCTGCTGATGCAGATGTGCCATACAACCGAATCGTGTTTGCCCACGGGTTTTATGCCAGCGGTCTGCACGAGATTTCCCACTGGTGTATTGCCGGGAAAGCGCGCCGCGAACTGGTCGATTTCGGTTACTGGTACTGCCCGGACGGGCGAGATGCCACGACGCAAGGGCAGTTTGAAGATGTGGAAGTCAAACCGCAGGCTTTTGACTGGCTGTTTTGCGTGGCGGCAGGTTTTCCGTTCAACGTCAGCTGCGACAATCTCGAAGGCGATTGCGAGCCGGATCGTATTACCTTCCAGCGCCGCGTTCACGCGCAGGTGATGGAATATCTTGAGAAAGGCATCCCGGAGCGACCGGCGCGTTTTATCAAGGCACTACAGAATTATTACCACACGCCGGCAATAACGGCGGAATGCTTCCCGTGGCCGGAAGATCTCAACTGAGGAAAAAAGATGATCGCAGAATTTGAATCACGCATCCTGGCGTTAATTGATGACATGGTGGAACACGCCAGTGACGATGAACTGTTTGCCAGCGGTTATCTGCGTGGTCACCTGACGCTTGCTGTTGCCGAGCTGGAAGCGGGCGACGATCACTCACCTGAAGCGGTCCACGCTGAAGTGAGCCGTGGTCTTGAAAAAGCCATTCAGGCGGGCGAGCTTTCTCCACGCGACCAGTCACTGGTGCTGGGGATGTGGGACAATCTGTTCCAGCAGGCTAATCTGAAGTAGTGGCTTTTTGCCCGGTAGCGCTGCGCTTACCGGGCCTCCAAACCTTATCCTACCTTTTTACCCTTCAGTAATTTTCGCACCCACAGCCGATTTGGGTTTAATCCTGCAAGCGTAACACCGTCCATCGGGATCGGCTCATCGCTCATCTGCGACGCCAGAATTTCAGCGGCCAGCGGCGCAGTACACAATCCCCGCGACCCGAGCGCACCGAGCATAAACAGGTTCGGATAGACGGGAGAACGCACGGCATTCTCTTTAGATTCTGCCAGATCCTGATAGGTCGCAAGCGTCGCGTCGTAGTCCGGTACATTGCCGATCATCGGCAGATGATCGCGGGTGGCGCACCGCACGCCGCAGCGCGCGTCGCTGCCGCTTACGTCCACCTCTTTCGCCCATTCAGCCTCCGGGAAGCAGTCGATCAAGCGCTGGCGGTTTTGCTGCTGATCCGCTTCGCTGTAGCGAATGTCCGCTTCGCCGCGATGATAGCTGGCTCCGATGCAGTGATGACCGTTGGTCGGGTTTTGCGGCGTCAGATAGCCGTCGTAGCACAAGACCTGACGCAGCTTGCCGAGCTGAGCTGTCGTGGGAATATGGCTCACCTGTCCGCCAACCGGATAGACCGGCAGATTTTCTGTTTGCGGGAAATCGCTGATGCGATGGCCGTTAGTCAGCACCACTCCGGCATGCCGGGCCTGTGCACCATGGGCAAAACGCAGCTGCCAGTCGCCTTCGATGCGATCCAGGGATTCAAGCTGATGTTCATAATGCACGGTCAGCCCTTGCGACTGGGCCAGCGCAATGGCCGCTGCCGTGAGCTGCGCCGGGCAGAGCCAGCCGCCTTGCGGATAGTGAATGCCACCGCAGCCCGTCTCCAGGCCACTTAACGCCTGCACCTGCTCGGCGTCTACGGCTTCTGCGATGTGCGCCGGTAATTCCAGACTCAGCATCTGGTCGATCTTGCGCTGGCTTTTTTCGTCCCAGCCGAGCTGTGTGACGCCGCACCACGCGTGGTCAAAGGTGACAGGCAGGCTGTCGTAAAGACGCCGGGCAAAGGTAAAGGCGGCCGGGAAAAACTGGCTAAGTGCCGGATCGTGGGCGGTCAGCAGAGGATACAGCGCTCCCTGGCGATTGCCGGAGGCACCCGTGGCGGGGGCGGTATCAGCGCAGTACAACGTCACCTGCCAGCCGCGCTGGAGCAGGGCGAGCGACAGCAGTGCGCTGGCAATACCACCGCCAATAATTGCCGTTTCACGTTTTTCCGCACCGCTGCGGGCAAACCAGGGAGTGCGCTCAGGCAGGGGATTATCCTGCTCCATCACCCCTGTCAGCATCTCTCGCTTGCGGCCAAATCCTTTGGTTTTGTGCATGGTGAAACCGGCGTCCTGCAAACCACGGCGCACGAACCCGGCGGAGGTAAAGGTCGCGAGCGTAGCGCCAGGACGCGCCAGACGCGCCATCGCAGCGAACAGATGCGGGCTCCACATGTCCGGGTTTTTCGCGGGAGCAAAGCCATCCAAAAACCAGGCGTCGACTTTCTGATTCAGAGAATCGTCGAGTTTGTCCGTCAGGTCATTGATGTCCCCGAGCCACAAATCCAGCGTGACTTGACCACCGTCTAACACTAAACGATGACAGCCGGCGATCGGCTGTGGCCACTGGGCCTGCAGCTGCTCGGCCCAGATGCGAAGTTCCGGCCAGTGCTGATGGGCCAGGGTCAGGTCGTGGGCGGTGAGGGGGAATTTCTCGAAACTGATGAAATGTAATCTTTGTAGCGTAGCGTCAGGGTGCGCCGCACGGAACTGAACAAACGCCTGCCAGAGGGTGAGGAAGTTTAATCCGGTGCCAAAACCGCTCTCCGCCACCACAAACTGGCTGCGCGGATGGACAGGGAAACGCGCGTTGAGCTGGTTTCCGTCGAGGAAAACATAACGGGTTTCTTCCAGTCCGTTATCATTAGAGAAGTAGACATCGTCGAAATCTCGGGAAACAGGTGTACCCTCAGCGTTGAACTCAAGGTTGGCGGGTTGTATGGCGTTTTGTTTCACGTAAGTTACTCGTCTGACAGGCAGTGGCAGGATCTTAGCGATGTGTGTTCGATGGTGCAAATTTCCACAGAAATTGGCTGATCGGACTTGTTCAGCGTACAAGTGTACGCTATTGTGCGACTCGAAACTTAATATAGTATGACTTACAGAGGTATTGAATGAAACGTGCAGTGATTACTGGCCTGGGCATCGTTTCCAGCATCGGTAACAACCAGCAGGAAGTCCTGGAATCTCTGCGTGAAGGACGCTCGGGGATCACTTTCTCTCAAGAATTCAAAGATTCTGGTATGCGTAGCCACGTGTGGGGTAACGTCAAACTGGACACCACCGGTCTGATTGACCGCAAAGTGGTCCGTTTCATGAACGATGCCTCTATCTACGCTTACCTCTCAATGCAGCAGGCTGTAGAAGATGCTGGATTGAAAGAAGACGTTTATCAGAACAACCCACGCGTGGGCCTGATCGCAGGTTCCGGTGGTTCTTCTAAATCTCAGGTGTTCGGCGCAGACGCAATGCGTAGCCCGCGCGGCCTGAAAGCGGTCGGTCCTTACGTTGTGACCAAAGCGATGGCGTCAGCGGTATCTGCGTGCCTCGCGACCCCCTTCAAAATCCACGGTGTGAACTACTCCATCAGCTCCGCATGTGCGACCTCCGCACACTGTATCGGCAGCGCGGTTGAGCAGATCCAGTTGGGTAAACAAGACATCGTATTTGCTGGCGGCGGCGAAGAGCTGTGCTGGGAAATGGCGTGTGAATTCGACGCGATGGGCGCACTGTCCACCAAATACAACGAAACGCCAGAAAAAGCGTCCCGTACCTATGATGCGAACCGTGACGGTTTCATCATCGCAGGCGGCGGCGGTATGGTTGTGGTTGAAGAGCTGGAACACGCTCTGGCACGTGGCGCGCACATCTACGCTGAAGTTGTGGGCTACGGTGCGACTTCCGATGGCGCAGACATGGTTGCTCCATCAGGCGAAGGCGCAGTGCGCTGCATGAAGCTGGCGATGAACGGCGTTGATACCCCAATCGACTACCTGAACTCCCACGGTACCTCGACTCCGGTCGGCGACGTGAAAGAGCTGGGTGCTATCCGTGAAGTCTTCGGCGACAACAGCCCGGCGATCTCCGCGACGAAAGCGATGACCGGTCACTCTCTGGGCGCCGCTGGCGTGCAGGAAGCTATCTACTCTCTGCTGATGCTGGAACACGGCTTTATCGCCCCAAGCATTAACGTTGAAGAGCTGGACGAGCAGGCTGCTGGCCTGAATATCGTGACCAAGCCGACTGAGCAAGCGCTGACGACAGTGATGTCCAACAGCTTCGGCTTCGGCGGCACCAACGCCACGCTGGTAATGCGTAAGCTGAAAGCGTAAGTTTTCCGCTGATGTAAAAAAAGGAGCCTGATGGCTCCTTTTTTTATGCGTTGACAATTGATTGACTGAAAAGGCAAACTTCGGCTTCAACATTATCACTTTGATAATGCGTAAGCGTTTAACGTCAACCAACGCACCTTAATCCTGATCCTCAGGTAGAGGGGGCGTGGCATTTCCCCGCCTTACTCTTCATTTTCGGAGTAATGCATGACCGCAGTAACCCAAGCAGAAAAAACCTCTTCAGCGAATGTCTCGCTGTTTCGCATCGCCTTCGCGGTGTTTCTTACCTATATGACCGTCGGCCTGCCGCTGCCGGTAATCCCCTTGTTTGTGCATCAGGAGCTGGGCTACGGCAATACCCTGGTGGGCGTCGCCGTGGGGATTCAATTCCTGGCGACCGTATTAACCCGTGGCTATGCGGGACGCCTGGCCGATCAGCATGGCGCAAAGCGTTCCGCGTTACAGGGCATGTTCGCCTGCGGGCTGGCGGGTGGGGCATGGCTGCTGGCCGCGTTGCTGCCGGTGGACGCCATCTATAAATTCGCACTGCTGATTGTCGGGCGCTTAATTCTCGGTTTTGGCGAAAGCCAGCTGCTGACCGGGACGCTCACCTGGGGTATGGGGCTGGTCGGGCCGACGCGTTCCGGAAAAGTGATGTCCTGGAACGGGATGGCGATCTACGGCGCACTGGCCGCAGGCGCGCCGCTGGGGCTGCTGATCCACAGCCATTTCGGTTTCGCCGTGCTGGCGGGGACGACCATGGTGCTGCCGCTGGTGGCGTGGGCCTTTAACGGCACGGTGCGTAAAGTGCCAGCTCATAAAGGCGATCGCCCGTCGCTGTGGAGCGTGGTCGGTCAAATCTGGAAACCGGGCCTCGGTCTGGCGCTGCAGGGCGTTGGATTTGCCGTGATTGGCACCTTTGTCTCGCTCTACTTCATGAGCCGGGGCTGGGCAATGGCTGGTTTCACCTTAACCGCATTCGGTGGGGCCTTCGTGCTGATGCGCGTGCTGTTCGGTTGGATGCCGGACCGTTTTGGCGGCGTAAAAGTGGCGGTGGTTTCGCTAATGATTGAGACCCTCGGCCTGCTGCTTTTGTGGCAGGCACCGGTGGCGTGGATTGCGTTGCTGGGCGCGGCGTTAACCGGCTGCGGCTGCTCGCTAATCTTCCCGGCGCTCGGCGTGGAGGTGGTGAAACGCGTGGCACCGCAGGTTCGTGGAACTGCACTCGGCGGCTATGCGGCATTCCAGGATATCTCGTACGGTATCACCGGCCCGCTGGCAGGGGTACTGGCTACGTCGTTCGGCTATCCGTCGGTGTTTCTGGCAGGGGCCGTATCGGCAGTGGTGGGGATAGTGGTAACGGTTATCGCATTCCGGAAGCAGTAAGCGGCATTGTCGGGTAACGCTTTGCTTACCCGACCTGCAAAGTCCGTAATTTAGCAGGTCGGGTGGCAGATGCTTCGGCTCAGGCAACCAGCCAGAACAACGCCAGCGCCACCATCAGCGCGATAAACATCAGGCCGGGGCGTGCAGACATCGATTTTATAGTGTCCACCACCGGGGCGAACAGCGGGCTGTAGATTGGCTGAATATTGCGCGCTTCTGGCACACCGCCGTCACGTTCGGCGCGGCGGATAAAGATCTGGTTCAGTAAATCCTGAATCTGGGCGGGGGTCAGCACCGTCTGCGGCGTTACCTGCCAGTTCTGCTGCGCGTATTCACGCACCGCTTCAAATTCTCGTGGTTCCAGTGGCTGTTTAAGCGCCGCCTGCAGGGTATGCAGCGTGGGCGCGCTTTGGGTACTCAACGTCTGACGCGCCTGAAGCCAGGTCACCAGGTGGGTAAACTGCTTCGCCGGGATCAGCTCACCGGCTTTTACGCCGGAAAGTTCCAGCATGGATTGCCAGATAAGCTTGTTTGACTCGCCCGTGGCCGCAGCCAGCCGGGTGACCATCTGCTTGAGAGTATTATGCTCAGCAGGCTGCAGGGGGCGTTCCGTCGCCGGACGTTGCTGCGGCTGCGGAATAGAGAGCTGATTGCTCTGTAACAGCGTGAGCACCGTTTTCAGCTGGTCCGGTGTGAGCTGGCTCAGGGCCGTCTGACCAAATTGCTGGCGGATAAAATCACTCACCGCCTGACGATTATTCCCCTGGCCTAACAGTTCGGTGAGCTGCGACACCATCTGGCGGGTGGTGTGATTTTGCTGCGCGGTATTCAGGCGCAGATTCAGGTTTTGCTCGGCGGCAGGGAAGTGGCGCGATAACAGCGGCGTGTCGTTTTTCAGCCCCAAATCATGTTTCACTCCCGCCCACACCTCCGCGTTCTGTTGCGACGTAAGCGCAACCAGGCGGGTGATCAGTCGCTCCAGCACCGTGCGCTGCTGCGTCGATAACGGCTGTTCGCCAATGGCGGAAGGTGTTACTGGGCCTTCACCGGGAGGGCGCGGCGGCGTACCTGAAATGGGCTGCATCGTCAAAATCCTTAAAGTCATTACTCACCGTAAACCAGGCAAAGCGTTCGGGTATGCCTGGCGGCGAGATTATGGCACACTTGGCCGGTTAACTTCCTCTCAAACAGGTACTCTGTCGTGAAAATCCTCGTTGATGAAAATATGCCTTACGCCCGTGAGCTGTTTAGCCGCCTGGGCGACGTTAAGGCCGTTCCCGGTCGTCCCATTCCCCTTGAAGAACTCACCGATGCTGACGCCCTGATGGTGCGCTCGGTCACCAAAGTGAATGAGGCGCTGCTGTCGGGTAAAAACGTCAAATTTGTAGGGACAGCGACGGCGGGAACCGATCACGTGGACGATGCCTGGCTGGCACAGGCCGGTATCGGATTCTCGGCCGCGCCGGGCTGTAACGCTATCGCCGTGGTGGAATACGTTTTCTCTTCACTGTTGATGCTGGGCGAGCGCGACGGCTTTGCGCTGAAAGATCGCACGGTGGGTATTGTTGGCGTCGGTAACGTCGGCGGGCGGTTGCAAAAACGTCTGGAAGCCCTCGGTATCCGCACCTTGCTGTGCGATCCCCCACGCGCCGATCGCGGTGATGAAGGCGACTTCCGCGCGCTGGATGAACTGGTCGAGCAGGCGGATGTGATCACCTTCCATACGCCGCTGTTTAAAGACGGACCGTACAAATCCCTGCATCTGGCCGATGAAGCGTTAATTCGCCGCCTGAAGCCAGGCACAATTCTGATAAATGCCTGCCGTGGCCCGGTGGTGGATAACACCGCGCTGCTGAAATGTCTGGAAGAGGGGCAGGAGCTGAACGTGGTGTTGGATGTCTGGGAGCCGGAGCCGGATCTCAACGTGGCGCTGCTGAATCGCGTGGATGTCGCTACCGCGCACATCGCGGGCTATACGCTTGAAGGCAAAGCGCGCGGCACGACGCAGGTGTTTGAAGCCTATAGTGCTTTTATCGGCCAGGCGCAGCAGGTGGCGCTGGATACGCTGCTGCCTGCGCCGGAATTTGGCCGCATTACGCTGCACGGTCCGCTTGATGAGTCTTCGCTAAAAAGGCTGGTGCATTTAGTGTATGATGTGCGCCGCGATGACGCGCTGCTGCGAAAAGTGGCCGGCATTCCGGGTGAATTCGACCGGCTTCGCAAGAATTATCTTGAGCGCCGTGAGTGGTCCTCCCTGTATGTCATCTGTGACGACGCCGATGCGGCGGCGTTGCTGAATAAACTGGGTTTTACTGCCACGCATAACCCGGCGCGTTAATGTTTTCCTCATGCTCTCTGCCGGATAATCTGGCAGAGACGCTGTTTCATTTCTGGAGTAAACCACCATGTCTGAAGGCTGGAATATTGCCGTACTGGGTGCCACTGGCGCTGTGGGCGAAGCCCTGCTCGAAACACTTGCGGAGCGTCAGTTCCCGGTGGGAGAAATCTATGCTCTGGCGCGCGCCGAAAGCGCGGGCACCTCTCTGCGCTATGAAGGTAAAACCGTTCGCGCGCAGGACGTAGCAGAATTTGACTGGACGCAGGTGCAACTGGCGTTCTTTGCGGCAGGCGTTGAAGCCTCGGCGACTTACGCTGAAGAAGCGGCGAACGCCGGTTGCCTGGTGATCGACCTGAGCGGTCTGTTTGCCCTCGAGCCTGACGTGCCGCTGGTGGTGCCGGACGTGAACCCGTTCGTGCTGGCCGACTACCGCAACCGCAACATTATTGCTGTCCCGGATAGCCTGACCAGCCAGCTGCTGACGGCACTGAAACCGCTGATCGACGACGGTGGTCTGTCACGCATTAGCGTAACCAGTCTGCTTTCTGTTTCCGCGCAGGGCAAAAAAGCGGTCGACGCGCTGGCAGGGCAGAGCGCGAAACTGCTGAACGGTATACCGGTGGACGATGACGACTTCTTCGGTCGTCAGTTGGCTTTCAACCTGATGCCAATGCTTGCCGATCGTGAAGGCAGCGTGCGCGAAGAGCGTCGTATTGTCGACGAAACGCGCAAAATTTTGCAGGACGACGGCCTGATGATCTCTGCCAGCTGTGTGCGTTCCCCGGTCTTCTACGGCCACGCGCAGATGGTGAGCTTTGAGGCTCTGCGCCCGCTGGCGGCGGAAGAGGCACGCTATGCGTTTGAGCGCGGCGAAGATATCTCCCTCAGCGAAGAGACAGAGTTCCCGACCCAGGTGGGCGATGCGACGGGCAACGCGCGTCTCTCCATCGGCTGCGTGCGTAACGATTACGGGATGCCTGAACAGGTGCAGTTCTGGTCTGTGGCGGACAACGTCCGTTTCGGCGGCGCGCTGATGGCGGTTAAAATCGCTGAGAAGCTGGTGCAGGAGTATCTGTAAGGATGTCTGAAGTGGAGCAAAAGCCAGTCCATAGAATTGCCCTCGGAATAGAATACGACGGCAGTAAATATTATGGCTGGCAGCGTCAGAATGAAGTGCGCAGCGTTCAGGAAAAGCTGGAAAAAGCGCTCTCTCAGGTGGCGAACGAACCGATTAACGTGCTGTGTGCCGGTCGTACCGATGCGGGCGTTCACGGCACGGGTCAGGTGGTGCATTTCGAAACCACTGCGGTGCGTAAAGACGCGGCCTGGACGCTCGGCGTAAATGCGAATTTGCCTGGTGACATCGCGGTGCGTTGGGTCAAAGATGTGCCCGATGATTTTCACGCGCGCTTTAGTGCCACGGCGCGTCGCTACCGTTATATCATCTACAACCAGCGTCTGCGTCCGGCGGTGTTAAGCCAGGGCGTGACCCATTTTTATGAGCCGCTGGATGCAGAGCGTATGCACCGTGCCGCGCAGCAGTTGCTCGGCGAAAATGACTTTACCTCGTTTCGTGCGGTTCAGTGCCAGTCGCGCACCCCGTGGCGAAACGTGATGCACATTAACGTCAGTCGTTATGGCGCGTATGTGGTGGTGGACATCAAAGCGAATGCCTTTGTACATCATATGGTGCGGAATATCGTTGGCAGCCTGATGGAAGTAGGCGCCGGACACCAGCCGGAGAGCTGGATTGCAGAACTGCTGGCAGCGAAGGACAGAACGCTTGCGGCAGCAACGGCGAAAGCGGAAGGGCTGTATCTGGTCTCGGTGGATTATCCGGATCGGTTTGACCTTCCAAAACCGCCAATGGGCCCGCTGTTTTTAGCGGACTAACGCAGTTGCAATTAAGGCTTAGACAATATGGACTTAATACGATTTCTCATTGATTTCATCCTGCATATCGATGTTCATCTGGCGGAGCTGGTCGCGCAGTACGGCGTCTGGGTGTATGCCATTCTGTTTCTGATTTTGTTCTGTGAAACCGGCCTGGTCGTCACGCCGTTTTTGCCAGGCGATTCGCTGCTGTTTGTCGCGGGCGCACTCTCTGCGCTGCCGACCAACGATCTCAACGTTCACCTGATGGTGGTGCTGATGATTATTGCGGCTATCGTCGGCGATGCGGTGAACTACACTATTGGGCGGGTATTCGGTGAACGGCTTTTCAGTAATCCGAACTCGAAGATTTTCCGTCGCAGCTATTTAGATAAAACGCACGCGTTCTACGAACGTCATGGTGGCAAAACCATCATTCTGGCGCGTTTTGTGCCGATCGTCCGCACCTTTGCACCGTTTGTGGCAGGTATGGGGCATATGTCCTATCGTCATTTCGCGGCGTATAACGTGATTGGCGCACTGCTGTGGGTGCTGCTGTTTACCTACGCGGGCTACCTGTTTGGCGATCTGCCTATTGTGCAGGAAAATCTTAAGTTACTGATTGTTGCCATTATTGTGCTCTCAGTCTTGCCGGGTGTGATCGAAATTATTCGTCACAAACGCGCGGCGGCTAAGCAAGCGAAATAAAGACGCATTTGCGGTTCGACCACTTTTTTATCCAAAGTTTCGGGCTGTTATGTTTTAATGTGCAACATTCATGGTCTGTTTGCGGCAAAAATGGCATTATGCGCCGCTTACAGCAAAACTGGCATACGACCAGGTTCAGGCAGAAAGGTTATCAATGAGCTGGATTGAACGAATTAAAAGCAACATAGCCCCAACCCGTAAGGCGAGTATTCCTGAAGGGGTGTGGACCAAGTGTGACAGCTGCGGCCAGGTCCTGTACCGCGCTGAGCTGGAACGCAATCTTGAGGTTTGCCCGAAGTGTGACCACCACATGCGTATGTCGGCGCGTAATCGCCTGCATAGCGTGCTGGACGAAGGTTCGCTTGTGGAACTGGGTAGCGAACTTGAGCCAAAAGATGTGCTGAAGTTCCGTGACTCCAAAAAATACAAAGATCGACTGGCTTCTGCTCAGAAAGAGACTGGCGAGAAAGACGCGCTGGTGGTGATGAAAGGCACTCTGCACGAGATGCCGGTTGTCGCTGTGGCCTTTGAGTTCTCCTTTATGGGCGGCTCAATGGGTTCTGTCGTCGGCGCGCGTTTCATCCGTGCCGTTGAACAGGCGCTGGAAGACAACTGCCCGCTGATCTGCTTCTCCGCCTCCGGTGGTGCACGTATGCAGGAAGCGCTGATGTCCCTGATGCAGATGGCGAAAACCTCTGCGGCCCTGGGCAAAATGCAGGAGCGCGGTCTGCCGTATATCTCCGTGCTGACCGACCCAACCATGGGTGGCGTCTCTGCGAGCTTTGCGATGCTGGGCGATCTGAACATCGCTGAACCGAAAGCGCTGATCGGCTTTGCCGGCCCACGCGTTATCGAACAGACCGTTCGTGAAAAACTGCCGCCGGGCTTCCAGCGCAGTGAGTTCCTCATTGAAAAAGGCGCTATCGACATGATCGTTCGCCGCCCGGAAATGCGCCTGAAACTGGCGAGCATCCTGGCGAAGCTGATGAATCTGCCGTCGCCAAGCCCGGACGAGCCGCGTGAAGGCGTGGTTGTGCCGGATCAGGAACCCGAAGCCTGATAACTCAAAAAGGGCAGGGCCAGACGGCGCTGCCCTTTTCACTTATTTGATACACAAGCCATCAGAGCAGTATCAGGGCGTTGCCAACGCAGAGACCGCTTAAAGGCCGAAGTGTATACATAAATGAAAGTGCGTATCATGGAAAAAAATACTCTTCCCCAAGCCACGTCACCCCTGGTCACGTGGCTTTCTTATCTGGAAAATCTGCACAGTAAAACCATCGATATGGGCCTCGATCGCGTGAGCGAGGTTGGGGCGCGTCTTGATGTCCTCAAGCCCGCGCCCTTCGTGTTCACCGTAGCGGGAACGAACGGCAAAGGCACCACCTGCCGCACGCTGGAGTCCATGCTGATGGCCGCCGGTTACAAGGTGGGTGTTTACAGTTCGCCGCATCTGGTCCGCTACACCGAACGCGTGCGCGTGCAGAATAGCGAACTGCCGGAATCCGCCCACACGGCCTCTTTTGCGCAAATCGAAGCGGCGCGCGGCGAGATTTCTCTCTCCTATTTTGAGTACGGCACGCTGTCCGCCCTGTGGCTGTTTAAGCAGGCGCAGCTGGATGTGGTGATCCTCGAAGTCGGTTTAGGTGGACGCTTAGATGCGACTAACATGGTTGATGCCGATGTCGCGGTGGTGACCAGTATTGCACTTGACCATACGGACTGGCTGGGACCGGACCGCGAAAGCATTGGCCGTGAAAAAGCGGGTGTTTTCCGCGCCAACAAACCTGCCGTAGTCGGTGAACCGGATATGCCGCACACAATCGCCGACGTGGCGAAGGAGAAGGGCGCCCAACTGATGCGTCGTGGCGTTGACTGGCAATATGACGTAACGGGCAACAGCTGGCGTTTTCGCGACGCGCAGGGCGAGCTGGACAATCTGCCGCTGCCACAGGTGCCGCAACCGAACGCGGCGACCGCACTGGCGGCTATCCGCGCCAGTGGTCTGGCGGTGAGCGAACAGGCGATACGAGACGGCATTCAGAACGCGCTTTTGCCGGGGCGTTTTCAGATTGTCAGCGAATCACCGCGTTTGATTCTGGACGTGGCGCATAACCCCCATGCAGCGGCCTATCTTGCTGAGCGCCTCAAATCCCTGCCAAAAACAGGGCGCGTACTTGCGGTTATCGGTATGCTTCATGATAAAGATATTGCGGGCACGCTGGCCTGCATGGAGACTGTGGTCGATTGCTGGTATTGTGCTCCCCTGGAAGGGCCTCGAGGCGCGTCGGCTGAGCAGCTGATGGAACATCTCGCGAAGGGCGAAGCTTATGAAAACGTGGCGCTGGCATGGCGCGCCGCGATGGCGGATGCTAAACCTGAAGATACCGTGCTGGTGTGTGGATCATTCCACACGGTGGCACATGTCATGGAAGTAATGGAGGCGGGGAGAACCGGTGGCAAGTAAGTTTCAGAACCGTTTAACAGGAACCATTGTGCTGGTTGCGCTGGGAGTGATTCTCCTCCCGGGACTGCTCGACGGGCAGAAAAAACATTATCAGGATGAGTTTGCGGCGATCCCGCTGGTGCCAAAACCCGGCGATCGCGACGAGCCAGACATGCTGCCTGCGGCCACGCAGGCGCTGCCTGCTCAACCTCCTGAAGGGGCGGCGGAAGAGGTGCGCGCCGGTGATGCGGCGGCGCCGTCGCTCGATCCTTCTCGTCTGGTGGCGAGTAACGCCGGTGAGCTGGACCCGGTTCCAGAACCCGTTGCACAACCAAAGCCTGCCGTGAAACCGGCAGAAAAACCGCAGCGCGATAAAGCCAGCGAGCAGATCGCCGCCGCGACGGAAGCGCCACCGGAAAAACCGGTTCAGGAAGAGAAGCCTGCGCCAACCGGTAAAGCGTATGTGGTGCAGCTTGGTGCGCTAAAAAATGCCGATAAAGTCAATGAAGTGGTCGGTAAACTCCGCGGTGCCGGATATCGGGTTTACACTTCTCCTACCACCCCGGTGCAGGGTAAAATAACCCGCATTCTGGTGGGCCCGGATGCGTCGAAAGATAAGCTGAAAGGCTCGCTCGGCGAGCTGAAGCAGATTTCCGGGCTGAGCGGTGTGGTGATGAGTTACAGCGCGAACTGATGTGTGCGCATACCCCTCGTCCCGACGGGTGAGGGGATTGCTCCATACGGTCTTGAGGGCCGGGATGAGAGGCGGGAATTCGTCCAAAGAGGCGCAATAACCCAGCGGCGTTGAACATTTTTTCAGCGCCTTTTTTATTTACGCGCGGGAAGGAAATCTCTACGCAAACGTTTTCTTTTTCTGTTAGAATTCGCCCCGAACTGGATGACAGGGCGTTTAATCGTGGGACACTTATGGTCTGGATTGATTACGCCATCATTGCGGTGATAGGTTTTTCCTGTCTGGTTAGCCTGATCCGTGGCTTTGTTCGTGAAGCGTTATCGCTGGTGACATGGGGTTGTGCTTTCTTTGTTGCCAGTCATTACTACACTTACCTGTCTGTCTGGTTCACGGGCTTTGAAGATGAACTGGTCCGAAATGGAATCGCCATCGCGGTGCTGTTTATCGCGACGCTAATCGTCGGCGCTATCGTGAACTACGTGATAGGTCAGCTGGTCGAGAAAACCGGTCTGTCAGGAACGGACAGGGTGCTGGGGATCTGTTTTGGTGCGCTGCGAGGCGCGCTGATCGTGGCTGCGATACTGTTCTTCCTTGATACCTTTACCGGGTTTTCAAAAAGCGAAGACTGGAGCAAGTCCCAGCTGATTCCACAGTTCAGCTTCATCATCAGATGGTTCTTTGACTATCTGCAAAGCTCGTCGAGTTTCTTGCCCAAAGTGTAAAACGCTTTGAGATGTGGCTTAACGAGGAAAAGACGAATGTGCGGTATTGTCGGTATCGCCGGTTTCATGCCGGTAAACCAGTCTATTTATGACGCGTTGTCGGTGCTTCAGCACCGTGGCCAGGATGCAGCAGGCATCATCACCATTGATGCCAACAACTGTTTCCGTTTACGCAAAGCGAATGGCCTGGTCAACGATGTATTTGAAGCCCGCCATATGCAGCGCCTGCAAGGCAATATGGGGATTGGCCACGTTCGTTATCCTACTGCTGGCAGTTCCAGCGCCTCTGAAGCACAGCCTTTCTACGTCAACTCACCGTATGGCATCACGCTTGCCCACAATGGCAACCTGACCAACGCGCATGAGCTGCGTAAAAAGCTGTTCGAAGAGAAGCGTCGCCACATTAACACCACCTCTGATTCTGAAATCCTGCTCAATATCTTTGCCAGCGAGCTGGATAACTTCCGCCATTATCCGCTGGAAGCAGACAACATTTTTGCCGCCATTGCCGCGACTAACCGCCAGATCCGTGGTGCGTATGCTTGCGTGGCGATGATTATCGGCCACGGTATGGTGGCATTCCGCGACCCTAACGGCATCCGTCCGCTGGTGCTGGGTAAGCGTGATTTGGGTGATGGCCGTACCGAGTATATGGTCGCCTCAGAGAGCGTGGCGCTGGATACCCTGGGCTTTGAGTTCCTGCGCGATGTCGCACCGGGCGAAGCCGTCTACATCACCGAGAAAGGTCAGCTGTTTACCCGTCAGTGTGCGGAAAACCCGGTCAGCAATCCGTGCCTGTTCGAATATGTTTACTTTGCACGCCCGGACTCGTTCATCGACAAAATTTCCGTGTACAGCGCGCGCGTGAATATGGGTACCAAACTCGGTGAGAAGATCGCCCGCGAGTGGGACGATCTGGATATCGACGTGGTGATCCCGATTCCGGAAACCTCCTGCGATATCGCACTGGAGATGGCCCGTATTCTGGGTAAACCGTACCGTCAGGGCTTTGTGAAAAACCGCTACGTTGGCCGCACCTTTATCATGCCTGGTCAGCAGCTGCGTCGTAAGTCCGTGCGTCGTAAGCTCAACGCCAACCGCGCTGAGTTCCGCGATAAGAACGTGTTGCTGGTGGATGACTCCATCGTACGTGGCACCACCTCCGAGCAGATTATCGAGATGGCGCGTGAAGCCGGTGCGAAGAAAGTCTATCTGGCCTCTGCTGCGCCGGAAATTCGTTTCCCGAACGTCTACGGTATCGACATGCCGACCGCCAACGAGCTGATCGCACACGGTCGTGAAGTGGACGAGATTCGCCAGATCATCGGCGCTGACGGCCTGATTTTCCAGGATCTCAGCGATCTGATTGACGCAGTACGCGCTGAAAACCCGGACATTCAGCAGTTCGAGTGTTCCGTGTTCAACGGCATCTATGTGACCAAAGACGTCGATCAGCAGTATCTCGACTACCTTGACTCGCTGCGTAACGACGATGCCAAAGCCGTACAGATGCAAAACGATCTCGAAAGCTTAGAGATGCACAACGAAGGCTAACGCCCCGGCAAGTGAGGGCGGATGCCCTCACTTGCAACTCCCCGCAAAATCCTGCAAAGTCTGCCCTGAAGCAAGAAAGGGCGAAATCATGAAACAACTCATTGTAGGGATCTCCGGTGCCAGTGGCGCCATTTACGGCGTACGTCTGCTCCAGGTGCTGCGCGACGTGGCGGATGTCCAGACCCATCTGGTGATGAGCCAGGCGGCGCGTCAGACCCTTTCCCTCGAAACCGATTTTTCTCTGCGCGATGTTCAGGCTCTGGCCGACGTGGTGCACGATGCCCGCGATATCGCCGCCAGCATCTCCTCTGGCTCGTTTAAAACTGCCGGCATGGTTATCCTGCCCTGTTCCATTAAAACCCTCTCAGGCATCGTCAACAGCTATACAGACACTCTCGTGACCCGTGCGGCCGACGTGGTGCTGAAAGAGCGCCGCACGCTGGTGCTGTGCGTGCGCGAAACGCCGCTGCATCTCGGCCATTTGCGTCTGATGACGCAGGCGGCGGAGCTGGGCGCGGTCATTATGCCGCCGGTTCCGGCGTTCTATCATCGCCCGCAAACCCTCGACGACGTCATTAACCAGACCGTAAACCGCGTACTGGATCAGTTTGATGTCGACCTGCCGGAAGATCTGTTCGCGCGCTGGCAGGGCGCATAACCCGTTGCCCTGTTTGGGTGCATGATAAGCCCGGTTGCCCCTTCTCGGGGCAATTATGCAACCGCGATCATATCCTCGACATTTAATTCCTTTTTTCCCTTTTTCCCCCTCCGGTTCGTTTGGCAGACCTGCTATCTTCACTATTAAGGCAATATCGCAACGTTTTATTAACATATTTAACGTCGATTTTTTGACCAGTCGGCAATATGGCATAAGACCTGCAAGAGAACGCCTGCTATCCAACACACAACACAAACCATAATAAAATCACGACACTTGAGGGTAAATGTATGAAGAAGACGGTTCTGGCTCTGTCTCTGCTGGTGGGATTAAGTGCGGCAGCGAGCAGCTATGCAGCACTTCCTCAGACAGTGCGCATCGGTACAGACGCCACTTACGCGCCATTCTCGTCCAAGGATGCGAAAGGCGACTTTGTCGGCTTTGATATCGATTTGGGAAATGAAATGTGCAAGCGCATGCAGGTGAAATGCACATGGGTGGGCAGCGATTTTGATGCATTAATCCCGTCGCTGAAAGCCAAGAAAATCGATGCCATTATCTCCTCGCTCTCCATTACCGAAAAACGTCAGCAGGAAATCGCCTTCTCTGACAAGCTCTACGCGGCAGATTCCCGTCTGATCGCGGCGAAAGGCTCCCCGATTCAGCCGACCATCGAGTCGCTGAAAGGCAAACACGTGGGTGTGCTGCAAGGCTCCACCCAGGAAGGGTTTGCTAATGCTGACTGGCGCGAAAAAGGCGTCGATGTGGTTGCCTATCAGAACCAGGATCTGATCTACTCTGACCTCGCAGCAGGGCGTCTGGATGCCGCATTCCAGGACGAAGTGGCCGCCAGCGAAGGTTTCCTGAAACAACCCGCAGGTAAAGAGTTCGCCTTTGCCGGCCCGTCGGTGAAAGACAAAAAATACTTCGGCGATGGCACTGGGATTGGCTTACGTAAAGACGACAAAGAGCTGAAAGCGGCATTCGACAAAGCCTTTGCCGAACTGCGCAAAGACGGCACCTACGACAAGCTGGCGAAGAAGTACTTCGACTTCAACGTCTACGGGGATTAATCGTCACTGACGGGGCACTGCGCTTTGCATGATCCAAAATGGTGCAAAAGACGCACCATTTTGGGTCGTCGAGTGCATAGTTAAGCATTTATGATGCAAAAATTTCCATCTGGCGGGCTTTATACTTTGCCTTGCCAGGGGGATTAATGGCACATTAATGGCACTCCCCCGTTGTAAAATCCCGTAAGAAGACAGTCTGTTGAGGATAAACATGAAAAAACTGGTGTTGTCGCTTTCTCTGGTACTCGCATTTTCCAGCGCTACCGCAGCTTTTGCCGCCATTCCACAAAAAATCCGTATCGGTACCGATCCGACTTATGCCCCGTTCGAATCTAAGAATTCGAAAGGTGAACTGGTCGGTTTTGACATCGATATCGCCAATGAGCTGTGCAAACGCATCAAAACCCAATGCACCTACGTTGAGAACCCACTGGATGCGCTGATCCCGTCGCTGAAAGCGAAGAAAATCGACGTGATTATGTCCTCACTCTCCATCACCGAAAAACGTCAGCAGGAGATTGCCTTCACCGACAAACTCTATGCGGCGGATTCTCGTCTGGTGGTCGCGAAGTCTTCTGACATTCAGCCAACGCTTGAGTCACTGAAAGGCAAACGCGTGGGCGTGCTGCAGGGCACCACCCAGGAAACCTACGGCAATGAGCACTGGGCGCCGAAAGGCATTGAGATCGTCTCCTACCAGGGCCAGGAAAATATCTACGCTGACCTGACTGCTGGCCGTATCGACGCGGCGTTCCAGGACGAAGTGGCCGCCAGCGAAGGTTTCCTGAAGCAGCCTGTAGGGAAAGATTACAAGTTCGGCGGTCCGTCCATTAAGGACGAGAAACTCTTTGGCGTCGGCACCGGCATGGGCCTGCGTAAAGAGGACAACGAACTGCGCGAAGCACTGAACAAAGCCTTTGCCGAAATGCGCGCAGACGGCACTTACGAAAAACTGGCGAAGAAATACTTCGACTTTGATGTCTACGGCGGCTAATCGCCCCGTTAAATAACGTGCGGCCCCTCCCGCGTTCCGGGAGGGGAAAAGACACGGTGTGACCACTCACGACAGGGCAGGCCTTATGCTGTACGGATTTTCTGGCGTTATTTTACAAGGCGCGCTTGTCACCCTCGAACTGGCCATCAGTTCAGTGGTGCTGGCGGTGCTGATAGGCCTGGCGGGTGCGGGAGCGAAACTCTCAAGTAATCGGGTACTGGCATTAATTTTTGAAGGCTACACCACGCTGATTCGCGGTGTGCCCGATCTGGTCCTGATGCTGCTCATTTTCTATGGTCTGCAGATTGCGCTCAACGGCGTGACGGATGCCGTGGGAATGTCGCAGATTGATATCGACCCGATGGTGGCCGGTATTATCACCCTTGGCTTTATTTACGGCGCCTATTTCACGGAAACCTTCCGCGGCGCATACATGGCCGTACCAAAAGGCCATATCGAGGCGGCCACCGCCTTCGGTTTTACCTCCTCACAAATTTTCCGTCGGATTATGTTCCCGGCCATGATGCGCTTTGCCTTACCGGGCATCGGTAACAACTGGCAGGTGATCCTCAAAGCGACGGCGCTGGTTTCCCTCCTCGGTCTGGAAGATGTGGTCAAAGCCACGCAGCTTGCGGGTAAGAGCACCTGGGAACCCTTCTATTTTGCCGTCGTGTGCGGCGTGATTTATCTGGTGTTTACTACCGTCTCCAATGGTGTGCTGCTTCTTCTCGAACGTCGCTACTCCGTGGGTGTGAAGAGGGCTGACCTGTGATTGAGATTATTCAGGAATACTGGAAATCGCTGCTGTGGACCGATGGCTATCGTTTTACTGGCGTGGCGATTACCCTGTGGCTGCTGATTTCGTCTGTGGTGATGGGCGGGATTCTGGCGGTGTTTTTATCCATTGGCCGCGTATCGGAAAACAAATACATTCGCTTCCCGATTTGGCTGTTTACCTATATTTTTCGCGGCACGCCGCTGTACGTCCAGCTGCTGGTCTTTTACTCCGGCATGTACACGCTGGAAATAGTCAAAGGCACAGAAATGCTGAACGCGTTCTTTCGCAGCGGCCTGAACTGTACCGTGCTGGCGCTGACGCTAAACACCTGCGCGTACACCACTGAGATTTTCGCCGGTGCCATTCGTTCTGTGCCTTACGGTGAGATTGAAGCGGCGCGCGCCTATGGTTTCTCATCGGTGAAGCTCTATCGCTGCATTATTATGCCTTCCGCACTGCGTATCGCGCTGCCGGCGTACAGCAACGAAGTGATCCTGATGCTTCACTCCACCGCGCTGGCGTTTACCGCGACAGTGCCGGACCTGCTGAAAATCGCGCGTGATATTAACTCGGCGACTTACCAGCCCTTTACCGCCTTTGGCATCGCCGCGGTGCTGTATTTGATTATTTCGTACGTCCTGATTAGCCTGTTCCGCAAGGCAGAAAAACGCTGGTTGCAGCACATGAAACCTACTTCGACGCACTGAGAAAACGATGTCTGAAAATAAATTAAACGTTATCGATCTGCACAAACGCTACGGCGAACATGAAGTGCTGAAAGGGGTATCGCTGCAGGCGAATGCGGGCGATGTGATCAGTATTATTGGCTCATCCGGTTCGGGAAAAAGTACCTTCCTGCGCTGCATTAACTTCCTCGAAAAGCCGAGCGAAGGGTCGATTATCGTCAGCGGGCAAAATATCAACCTGGTGCGCGACAAAGACGGGCAGCTGAAAGTGGCGGATAAAAATCAGCTGCGTCTGCTGCGCACGCGTCTGACGATGGTGTTCCAGCACTTTAACCTCTGGAGCCATATGACGGTGCTGGAAAACGTCATGGAAGCGCCGATTCAGGTGCTGGGCTTAAGCAAACAGGAAGCGCGTGAACGTGCGGTGAAATACCTGGCGAAAGTGGGTATCGACGAACGTCAGCAGATTAAGTATCCGGTGCATTTGTCCGGCGGTCAGCAGCAGCGTGTTTCCATCGCCCGCGCGCTGGCGATGGAGCCGGAAGTTCTGCTGTTTGATGAGCCGACCTCGGCGCTCGATCCTGAGCTGGTGGGCGAAGTGCTGCGCATTATGCAGAAGCTGGCCGAAGAGGGGAAAACGATGGTGGTGGTGACGCACGAGATGGGCTTTGCCCGTAACGTCTCGAACCACGTTATCTTCCTGCATCAGGGTGTCATCGAAGAGCAAGGGCATCCTGATGAGGTGCTGGCGAACCCGAAAAGCCCGCGTTTGCAGCAGTTCCTGAAAGGCTCGCTCAAGTAATGTCGGTGCCCGGTGGCGTTGAGTTTACCGGGCCTGCAAAACGCATTTCATCGCCGGGCAAAGACCGTGCCGCCCGGCAATTCACACCGCACCACACTCCAGCCGATACACCCAGTCGTCATACCGCACGCCGTTAATCTCATAGGCCTTTTCCAGCACCTGAGTACGCACAAATCCCTGCTTCTCCAGCACCCGCACCGAACCGGCGTTATCCGCCAGCACATAGGCGTTAATCGCTTTCACGCCCGCCTGGCTGAACGCATAGTCGCACACTGCTCGCAGCGCTTCGCTGGCATAGCCTTTGCCCTGTGCCTGAGGGATCACTGTATAGCCGATATCTGCTTCTTCACGGAACTTCGCGCTGATTTGCAGGCCAATATCGCCGAGCGGTGTGTCGTTGCCATGGGCGCGAATCACAAAGGTGTGGGGCGCTGCCAGGCGAATGGCGAACAGGCGTCGGGTCTCTTTTTCAGGCGCAATGGCCGCCATATAACGCATGATCGCACGATCTTCGCGCAGGGAGCGGAAGAACGCCCAGTCGGAGGGTTTAAAGGGGGAAAGCTGAAGTCGGGGAGTGGTGATTGTCGCCATAGTGTCGCCATTCTGGGGAGTCTGACGTACGACTCTACCATAAGCGACACGGCAGATTTAACCCACCACATCTCCCAGGGCTTCTTCTAAGTCGTACCAGCGGAAGGCAAATCCCGACACCTCCAGCCGTTTTGGCAGGGCGCGCTGCCCGCCCAGTACCAGCACTGACGATTCCCCCATCAGCAGGCGGATGGCCGTCGCAGGGGCGCGAAGCACCGCCGGGCGTTTCAGGGCGTGGCCCAGCGCATGGGCAAACTGTTCGTTTCGCACCGGGTAGGGCGCAACCATATTGAATGGGCCGCGCAGATCGTTATCCAGCAGCCACAGAATGCCGTTAACCATATCGTCGATATGAATCCAGGCCAGATACTGGCGCCCGTTGCCCATCGGACCGCCCAGGCCAAGTTTAAATACCGGGAGCATCTTCGCCAGAATCCCGCCCTTCGGTGCCAGCACCACGCCGGTTCTGAGCAGACAAACGCGGGTAGCGTCACTCTGCGCACCGCAGGCGATTTGCTCCCAGCGGGCGCAGAGTTTGTGGGTAAATTCGTTATGTGGTGGCTCTTCTTCGGTAACAACGACTTCGCCGAGATCGCCGTAATAGCCTGTCGCCGAGCCGGAGATCAGCACCGACGGAGGCGTTGCGCTGGCGTGGAACAGATCGACCAGCTTTTGAGTGATGTTCCAGCGGCTGTCGCACAGCCGCTGTTTCTGCTCTTCGGTCCAGCGTTTGTCGGCGATAGGCTCACCGGCGAGGTTGATGACGGCATCGAAGCCGTCCAGATTCTGCTGTTCAGCCAGCCCTTTCCAGATACCGACGTGATTGCCGAGCACCTGACGCGCTTTATCCGCGTTGCGCGTCACCACGGTGATGTCGTGTTTCAGCACCTGCAAGCGCGAAATGAGATGACGGCCAATCAGGCCGGTACCGCCGGTCACCAGAATCTTCATACCACCTCCTGGAGGCGCTTAGCGTTGCCAGCTTAGGGTCATAGAGACCGAGTCGGCGTAACGCAGCGCGTGAAGTTTGTCGATTTCTACTTCAGCATAAGTGACCCAGTGATGTTCGCGTGCGATATCGAGCACATCCTGAGTTAATTTTTCGAGCAAAGAGAAACGGTTATTCTCAACGTACTTAATGATGTTCTTGGTAATGGTGCGATAGTTCAGGGCGTCGTTGATATCTTCACTGGCGCGGGCCTTGTCGGCCGGGTAGTGAATAACGACATTAATCACGATGTCCTGACGATTTTCGATCTCTTCGTCTTTGATACCGATAAAAGTGCGTAAGCGTAAGTTTTTTATACGAATAATAGCGTCATGCTGAGACATTGCAGGCTTCCTCTGTTTGTTATTCGCACCATAATACATGAGGATTTTGGGCGCGCCCAATCCGGCGGGTACCTAAATTTGCTGAGCCTTCTGCATCGCGCGCTCCGTCGCCGGGCGGGTGCGGATCCGCTCGAACCAGTTGTTCACGGCAGGGTAAGTGGCCAGATCGATTCGCTGGCGCAGATGGGCGTTGATCCACGGCCAGCAGGCGATATCGGCGATGCTGTAATGGTCGCCGCCAAGCCACGGGGATTTTTCCAGCCGCTTGTTCAGCACCCCGTAAAGACGCTGGGTTTCCACCTGATAGCGCTCAATGGCGTAAGGAATGGGCTGCGGGGCAAAATGGTTAAAGTGGTGGTTTTGTCCCAGGCTCGGCCCCAGACCGCTCGCCTGCCAGAACAGCCATTGCAGCGTGTGGTGGCGCTCACGCAGCTCACCGCTCAGCAGCTTGCCGGTTTTTTCCGCCAGATAGAGCAGGATCTCACCTGATTCAAACAGACTCAGCGGCCTGCCGCCATCCACAGGGGAGGTATCGACAATCGCGGGAATTTTATTGTTGGGCGAAATGGCCAGAAAATCAGCCCGGAACTGATCGCCTTTGCTGATATCCACTTTGATAATGCGATAATCCAGCTGGGTTTCTTCCAGAAAGAGCGTGATCTTGTGACCGTTAGGGGTCGGGGCAAAATAGAGGTCTATCATCTCAACTCCTGTCATTAGATTATTTCAGGCCTTAAAAACGAGTATAGGCGCTGCGCATAAATCGTGAGTTTTCATCAAGTGACAGGAACGCAAAGAGATTATATGTTGGATGAAAACCGTTCAGCCGATGAGGATGTTATGAGCCAACCTACGATTACCCTGTGGTCCGATGCCAACTTTTATTCGCCGTATGTCATGAGTGTGTATGTCGCGCTGGCGGAGAAGGGGCTGACGTTCAACCTCAAAACCGTTGATCTGGATCGCGGCGAACACCTTAAACCACAGTGGCAGGGTTACGCGCTGACGCGCCGTGTACCGGTGCTGGAAATCGACGGGTTTGAGTTGAGTGAATCCTCAGCCATTGATGAGTATCTCGAAGACCGCTTTGCGCCGCCGGAGTGGGAGCGTATTTATCCTCACGATCTGCAAAAACGCGCGCGGGCGCGACAGATCCAGGCGTGGCTCAGGAGCGATCTGGTGCCGATTCGTGAGCAGCGTGCGACGGACGTGATCTTTGGCGGCGCGAAAATGCCTGCGCTCAACGAAGCGGGTGAGGCGAGCGCCAGTAAGCTCTTTGAAACGGCCGCGAAGCTGCTGGAACACGGCAACCCGAACCTGTTTGGCGAATGGTGTATTGCCGATGCGGATCTGGCACTGATGCTGAACCGCCTGGTACTGAATGGCGACGCCGTTCCGCAGGCGCTGGCCAACTATGCCTCCTTCCAGTGGCAGCGCGCCTCCGTGCAGCGTTTTGTCGCGCTGTCGGCAAAGCGTTCAGGCTGATAAACCCCGTGGGTTCAGGTATGATAGGGCAGTGATCATTTGAAAGGAGTCACTGATGAAACTCATGTTTGCATCGGATATTCACGGATCGCTGCCCGCGACGGAGCGCGTGCTTGAACGCTTTGTGCAAAGCGGGGCGCAGTGGCTGATTATCCTCGGCGATGTGCTCAACCACGGGCCGCGTAATGCGCTTCCGGACGGCTACGCTCCCGCGCAGGTGGCGGACAAACTGAATCAGTTTGCGGATAAAATCATCGCGGTGCGCGGCAACTGCGACAGCGAAGTCGATCAGATGTTACTTCACTTCCCGATGACTGCCCCCTGGCAGCAGGTGTTGCTGGAACAGAACCGCCTGTTTTTGACCCACGGACATCTTTTTAGCCCGGATAATTTGCCGCCGCTCTCGACTGGCGATGTGCTGGTTTACGGTCATACTCATATTCCGGTGGCGTCGAGGCACGGAGATACCGTGCATTTCAATCCTGGCTCCGTCAGTATTCCGAAAGGGGGGAATGTCCCCAGCTACGGCATGCTGGAGGAGAATCTATTACGCGTTATCGCACTTAATGATCAGCAAGTTATTGCGCAGGTCAGCATTAATCCGTAAGTTACACCTCAAAAGTCAAACGCGCCAAAAGAGCGCTTAACGAGAAGGGTTCCCGATGGTGGAGCAGAGTCATTTGGCAAGTACAGAGTGGGTTGACATTGTCAGCGAAGACAATGAAGTGATTACACAGGCGAGCCGCGAGCAAATGCGGGCTGAACGTCTGCGTCACCGCGCAACTTACATCGTTGTTCACGATGGAATGGGCAAGATCCTGGTACAGCGACGTACTGACACGAAAGATTTTCTCCCGGGCATGCTCGATGCTACGGCAGGTGGCGTGGTCCAGGCCGATGAAATTCTGCTGGACTCTGCGCGTCGTGAGGCAGAAGAGGAGTTGGGCATTGCCGGTGTGCCTTTTGCCGAGCACGGTCTGTTCTACTTTGAAGACCCGCATTGTCGCGTGTGGGGCGGATTGTTTAGCTGCGTGTCCCACGGTCCCTTCGCCCTTCAGGAAGAAGAGGTGAGCGAAGTAAGCTGGATGACGCCAGAAGAGATCACCGCACGTTGTGATGAGTTCACTCCGGATTCACTGAAAGCTCTGGCGCTGTGGATGAGCCGCAACGCCAAAAACGAATCCGCTAAACCTGAGAAGCAGGAGCAGGCTGAGTAAACCTCAGCAACTCTCCCGCAAACACAGACTGGAGGCGATCGGTTTCTGATCGCGCCAGTCGCTGTCATTCAAGCGCTCCAGCAGCGCGCGTCCCGCTTCAACACCAATCTTACGATGTGGCACCGCCATCGTCGTCAGCGGCGGCTGACAGACGCGGCTGACGTCGCTATCGCCAAAACCCACCACCGCCAGGTCATCCGGTACTTTGATGCGCCGGCGCTGACACTCATACAGCACGCCACACGCCAGTTCGTCGGAGACGCAGACCAGCGCATCCAGTTCCGGCCAGGCAAGTAAAAACTCCGGCAGCTGCGACGCCCCCGTTGAGAAATTCGGCGGCAGTGCGGCATTAATCACCCGATTCGGCGACATATGGTGGCGCAACATCGCCTTATACCAGCCCTGCAGGTGCTGCTGGAAAATCCACTGCTCCTGATTCGCGCACAGCAGCCCGATGTTCTGATAGCCGCGCTGAATCACCAGTTCGGTGAGTTCGTACATCGCCGCGACGTTATCGATTCCAATATTCATATCCAGCGGATCGGCGCGCATCGCCCCCATTTCCATCACCGGTATAGAGGCGTTTTTCAGCCAGTGGCGGACGGTATCCGTGTGTTCCGCGCTGAGCAAAATGGCGGCCGCAATGTTAGAGGCGAGCAGCGTTTCGAGCAGTTTCTCTTCCTGCTCAGGACGGTGCTGAGATTCGGCCAGCATAATCTGGTATCCGGCCGGTTGCAGGATTTGCTGCAGTCCGGCGAACATATCGGAACACCCGTCTTCTGCAAGATTGGGGACGACCATGGCAATGGTCCTGGATGATGCTGACGCCAGCGCGCTGGCTGCAAGATTAGGCATATAACCCAGCTCCTGCACCGCCGCATCAATTTTTTCTCGTAGCTTATCGGAAACCTGCTCTGGCGTGCGCAATGCGCGGGACACCGTCATAGTACCCACTCCGGCAAGCTGAGCGACATCAGAGATTGTCACTTTGCCGGTACTACGTCGTTTTCGGGTTAGAGACATACAAATTCCTGGTGACCAGTCGCGTTTTGTTATCTTCCTTCACTTCACGTAAAAATCAGTATACGCCTTAACTCCCTTTTTTTACTGTGATTTAAGGTGCGGTTTGTAATTTGATAGCGCTATCACAATTTTGAATGTTAGAAATTGGTAGCGCTATCTTTGTGATCTTGATCGCAGCTATCCGTGATAGCCTTGCATAAAGTTTGCTCATTGTTGATATCAGGCCGGGAGGAAAACATGCTCAAAAAATGGATACATGATGCAACCATCACCCTGGAAGAGAGCGTTGAAAACTGGCCGCAGGCGCTGGAGCTTTGCGCCAGACCGCTGCTGGAGATGAACGTGATCTCCCCGGAGTATGTGACGGCGATTGTCGAACAGCATCATAAGTTAGGACCGTATTACGTGCTGGCACCAGGGCTGGCCATGCCGCATGCGCGGCCAGAAGAAGGGGCGAAAGGGCTTGGCCTCTCATTATTAAAACTTAAGCAGGGAGTTGCATTCGGTGCCGGAGAGTTCGATCCGGTAGATATTATTATCATGCTGGCTGCACCCGATAAACACAGCCATATCGAAATGATCTCCGCGCTGGCCGAGTTATTTTCCAGTGACGATGATTTGGCCGAACTGCATAACGTAAATACGCGGGAGGAAATAAAAGCCATTATCGAACGCTTCTGACGTTATTACCCATTCCGATTAATTTACTCATTACGCTGAGGCGTGATGCGGGCGCACTCTACTCAAAAAAGGCATAACAATGAAAATTATGGCGATTTGCGGCTCCGGCCTGGGCAGTAGTTTCATGGTCGAAATGAATATCAAAAAAGTGCTAAAAAAATTAAATATCCAGGCTGAGGTTGAGCACTCCGATCTCTCTTCGGCAACCCCCGGTGCTGCCGACGTGTTCGTGATGGCGAAAGATATCGCTGCCAGCGCGAGCGTGCCGGAAAGCCAGCTGGTGGTCATCAACAACATTATTGATATCAATGAACTGGAAGCGCAACTCAGCGCCTGGTTCGCAAAACAATCATCCTGATAACACCCTGTAAACGGTGAGGTGGATATGTTTATACTCGAAACGTTGAATTTCGTTGTTGATATTTTAAAAGTACCCTCAGTGCTGGTGGGCTTAATTGCCTTAATTGGACTGGTAGCCCAGAAAAAACCGTTTTCGGATGTGGTGAAAGGCACCATTAAAACCATTCTCGGTTTTATTGTTCTGGGCGGCGGTGCTACGGTGCTGGTCGGCTCCTTAAATCCCTTAGGGGGAATGTTTGAACACGCCTTTAATATTCAGGGCATTATTCCGAATAACGAAGCCATTGTGTCCATTGCGCTGGAAAAATATGGCGCATCTACGGCGCTGATTATGGCCTTCGGGATGGTAGCGAATATTATTGTCGCTCGCTTTACCCGACTGAAGTACATCTTTCTGACCGGGCACCACACGTTCTACATGGCTTGCATGATCGGCGTGATCCTCACCGTCGCCGGGTTTGAGGGTATCGGCCTGGTCTTTACCGGCTCGCTGATTCTCGGTCTGGTCATGGCGTTCTTCCCGGCGCTGGCGCAACGCTACATGAAGCGCATCACCGGTAATGACGATATCGCATTTGGCCACTTCGGTACGCTGGGCTACGTGCTTTCCGGCTGGATCGGCAGCAAATGCGGGAAAGGCTCGCGCTCAACGGAAGAGATGAATCTGCCAAAGAACCTCAGCTTCCTGCGCGACAGCTCAATCTCTATCTCGCTGACCATGATGATCATCTACCTGATTATGGCCGTCAGCGCCGGACGTGAGTATGTCGAAGCGACCTTCAGCGGCGGTCAAAACTACCTGGTTTACGCAATTATCATGGCGATCACCTTCGCGGCGGGGGTGTTCATCATCCTGCAGGGTGTGCGTCTGATTCTGGCGGAGATTGTCCCGGCCTTTACCGGCTTTTCCGAAAAGCTGGTCCCGAACGCGCGTCCGGCCCTCGACTGCCCGGTGGTCTATCCCTATGCGCCTAACGCCGTGCTGATTGGTTTCCTGTTCAGCTTCCTCGGCGGTCTGGTTGGTCTGTTCCTGTGTGGGCAATTTAGCTGGGTGCTGATCCTGCCGGGTGTGGTTCCTCACTTCTTCACTGGGGCCACTGCCGGAGTGTTCGGGAACGCTACGGGCGGGCGTCGCGGTGCGATGATTGGAGCCTTTGCTAACGGCCTGCTGATTACCTTCCTGCCAGTGATGTTGCTGCCGGTGCTGGGGGCGATTGGTTTCGCTAACACCACTTTCTCAGACGCCGATTTTGGCGCAGTGGGCATCGTGCTGGGCAATCTGGCGCGCTACCTGTCTCCGTTCGCCATTACCGGTCTCGTCGTTGCGCTGTTCGCCGCGCTGGTGGCCTACAACGTGTTCGCTAAAAACAACTCTGCGGGCGGTAACGCGCAGGAAAACACCGGAGCTAAATCATGAATGTGAAAGAAGTCACCCGACTGGCGCGTGAGATCCGCCTGGAAACGCTCAAATCTTTAACGCAGCTGGGGTTCGGTCATTACGGCGGCAGTATGTCGGTGGTGGAAACGCTGGCGGTGCTGTACGGCGCGGTGATGAAAATCGACCCGGCCGATCCCGACTGGCCAGAGCGCGATTACTTCGTGCTCTCCAAGGGGCACGCTGGCCCGGCCCTTTACAGCACGCTGGCGATCAAAGGCTATTTCCCGGTGGAAGAACTGAGCACGCTGAACCAGAACGGCACGCGTTTGCCGAGCCACCCGGATCGCCTGAAAACGCGCGGTGTGGATGCCACTACCGGTTCGCTGGGGCAGGGAATTTCAATCGCTGGCGGGATGGCCCTGTCGCATAAGCTGGCGGGGCGTCCTAACCGGGTGTTCAGTATCGTCGGTGACGGCGAGCTAAACGAGGGGCAGTGCTGGGAAGCCTTCCAGTTTATCGCCCATCACCGGCTGACCAATCTGACCATCTTTGTCGACTGGAACAAACAGCAGCTCGACGGCGAGCTGGATGAGATCATCTGTGCGTTCGATCTCGAAGGGAAGTTCCGCGCCTTTGGCTTTGACGTGGTGACGGTCAAGGGGGACGACGTGGCCGGACTGCTGGAGGCGGTTTCACTGCCGCCTGCCGCCGGTGCCCGCCCGCTGGTGGTGATCCTCGACAGCATCAAAGGGCAGGGCGTGCCGTATCTGGAGCAGCTAAGCAACTCCCACCACCTGCGACTGACGGATGACGTCAAAGCCGCGCTGAATGAGACGATTCGCCAACTGGAGGCCGCACATGATTAAGGTTGCACCCGCAGGACAAAAAGATGCCATCGAGATGCGTAAAGTCTACGCCGGTTTCGTGGCAAACCAGATTGAAGCCGGAAGTGAGATTATCGCTCTCGAAGCCGATCTGATGAGCTCAATGGCAATGGATGGCGTGGCGCGTGATTACCCGCAGCATGTGATTAACTGCGGCATTATGGAAGCCAACGTCATCGGTACGGCCGCCGGCTTGTCACTCACCGGGCGCAAACCGTTTGTGCATACGTTTACGGCCTTTGCCAGCCGCCGCTGCTTTGACCAGCTGTTTATGTCGCTGGATTATCAGCGCAATAACGTCAAGGTCATTGCCTCGGATGCGGGTGTCACGGCCTGTCACAACGGCGGCACCCATATGTCGTTTGAGGATATGGGGATCGTGCGCGGCCTGGCGCATTCGGTAGTGCTGGAAGTGACCGATGCGGTGATGTTCGAAGATGTACTGCGCCAGCTTATCGATCTCGAGGGTTTCTACTGGGTGCGTACGATTCGTAAGCAGGCGCCAAGCGTCTATGCGCCGGGTTCAACCTTTACCATTGGCAAAGGAAACGTTTTGCGTGAGGGGAGCGATATCACGCTGATTGCAAACGGCATCATGGTGGCGGAAGCGCTGGAAGCGGCCCGTCAGCTCGAGCAGGAGGGAGTCAGCGCGGCGGTAATCGACATGTTTACCCTGAAACCTATCGACCGGATGCTGGTGAAAAACTACGCCGAGAAAACCGGGCGGATTGTGACCTGTGAAAACCACAGTATTCACAACGGGCTGGGGTCTGCGGTGGCGGAAGTGCTGGTGGAAACCTGTCCGGTCCCGATGCGTCGTGTCGGCGTGAAAGAGCGGTATGGTCAGGTGGGCACGCAGGACTTCCTGCAGAAAGAGTATGGCCTGACGGCACACGATATTGTCTCGGCGGCGCGAGAGCTGCTGTAATTAAAAAAGGCGACCAGAGGGTCGCCTTTTTGTTGCCCGGTGGTGCAAACGCTTACCGGGCTTACAGAACTTTCAGAACATTACTGCTGTTGCTGTGAAGACTGAATCGCGGTCAGAGCGATGGTGTAGACGATATCGTCAACCAGCGCGCCACGGGACAGGTCGTTCACCGGCTTGCGCATACCTTGCAGCATCGGCCCGATGGAGATCAGGTCGGCAGAACGCTGTACCGCTTTGTAGGTGGTGTTACCGGTGTTCAGATCCGGGAAGATGAACACGGTCGCGCGACCTGCAACCGGAGAGTTCGGTGCTTTGGATTTCGCAACGTCAGCCATCACGGCGGCGTCGTACTGCAGCGGGCCATCGATCATCAGGTCAGGACGTTTTTCCTGCGCCAGACGCGTCGCTTCACGCACTTTCTCTACGTCGCTACCTGCACCAGAGGTGCCGGTGGAGTAGGAGAGCATCGCAACGCGCGGTTCGATACCGAAGGCAATTGCGGAGTCCGCAGACTGGATAGCAATCTCAGCCAGCTGTTCTGCAGTTGGGTCTGGGTTAATCGCACAGTCACCGTAAACATAAACCTGTTCAGGCAGCAGCATGAAGAACACAGAAGAGACCAGCGAGCTACCTGGTGCCGTTTTGATCAGCTGCAGCGGTGGACGAATGGTGTTCGCGGTGGTGTGAACTGCACCGGAAACCAGACCGTCAACTTCGTCCTGCTCCAGCATCAGGGTACCCAGTACCACGTTGTCTTCCAGCTGTTCGCGCGCAACGGCTTCGGTCATGCCTTTGCTCTTACGCAGCTCAACCAGACGGGCAACGTAGCTCTCGCGAACCACTTCTGGATCGACGATTTCAATACCTGAACCCAGCTCAACGCCCTGAGACGCTGCAACGCGGGTGATTTCATCTGGGTTACCCAGCAGCACGCAGGTCGCAATACCGCGCTCTGCACAGATAGCAGCCGCTTTAACGGTACGCGGTTCGTCGCCTTCTGGCAGAACAACGCGTTTACCGGCTTTACGCGCCAGCTCGGTCAACTGGTAGCGGAATGCTGGTGGAGACAGACGACGGCTACGCTCGGAGGTCGCGGTCAGAGACTCAACCCAATCAGCGTTAATGTAGCTTGCAACGTATTCCTGAACTTTCTCGATACGCTCATGGTCATCAACCGGGACTTCCAGGTTGAAGCTCTGCAGGCTCAGAGAGGTCTGCCAGGTGTTGGTGTTCACCATGAACACTGGCAGGCCGGTGGCGAACGCACGTTCGCACAGCTTGCTAACGCGAGGGTCCATTTCGTATGCGCCGGTCAGCAGGATCGCACCGATCTCAACGCCGTTCATCGCAGCCAGACAGGCGGCAACCAGCACGTCAGGACGGTCAGCGGAGGTCACCAGCAGGGAACCTGCACGGAAATGTTCCAGCATGTGCGGAATGCTGCGCGCGCAGAAGGTCACAGATTTCACGCGGCGGGTATTGATGTCGCCTTCGTTAACCACGGTCGCATTCAGGTGACGCGCCATGTCGATCGCACGGGTAGCGATCAGATCGAAGCTCCACGGCACCGCGCCCAGCACTGGCAGCGGGCTGCTTGCGCTCAGCTGAGCAGGGTCCACTTTCACGATCTTCGCTTTGGAAGAGTCGTCGAAAATTTCAGACAGGTCAGGGCGAGTACGGCCTTGTTCATCAACCGGTGCGTTCAGTTTGTTAACGATAACGCCGGTGATGTTGCTGTTTTTCGCGCCGCCGAAGCTGCTGCGAGTCAGCTCAATGCGCTCGTTCAGCTGTTCCGGGGTATCGGTACCCTGGGACATCACGAACACGATTTCAGCGTTCAGGGTTTTGGCGATTTCGTAGTTCAGAGACTGAGCAAACTGATGTTTGCGCGTCGGAACCAGACCTTCAACCAGAACCACTTCCGCGTCCTTCGCGTTCGCGTGGTAGTTAGCGATGATCTCTTCCATCAGCACATCGGACTGATTGCTGGAGAGCAGAGACTCAACGTGGCTCATTTTCAGCGGTTCAGCCGCTGGCAGACCGGAATTCGCACGCACGATGGCGGTGGTCTGGTCTGGCGCATCGCCACCGGCACGAGGCTGGGCGATAGGCTTAAAGACGCTCAGGCGAACGCCTTTGCGTTCCATAGCACGGATAACGCCAAGGCTGACGCTGGTCAGGCCGACGCTGGTTCCGGTAGGGATCAGCATAATAGTACGGGACACGGTTTATCCTCTTTTGGTTACCGCCGCAGTGGGCGGGGTACAAAACAGCACCGCCAGCATTGCTGGCGGTGTGGAATCAGGCAGTCAGACGGTTCGCGTCTTGCGCGATGACCAGCTCTTCGTTGGTTGGGATAACCAGAGCCGGGCGGGTGCCTTCTTTGTTGATGAAGCCAGACTTGCCGAAACGGGCAGCCAGGTTACGTTCGTGATCAACATCGAAGCCCAGAACGCCCAGTTTGCCCAGGGACAGTTCACGAACCATTGCCGCGTTCTCACCGATACCACCGGTGAAGATAACCGCATCCAGACGACCATCCATCAGTGCAGTGTAAGAACCGATGTATTTCGCCAGACGGTGGCAGTAAACGTCCATTGCACGTTTAGCGTCAGCTTTGGTGGTGTAGTTGTCTTCAACGTAACGGCAGTCGCTGGTGACTTCGGTCAGACCCAGCAGGCCAGACTCTTTGGTCAGCATTTTGTTGATTGCATCAACGCTCATGCCCAGGGTGTCGTGCAGGTGGAAGATGATCGCCGGGTCGATGTCACCGGAACGTGTACCCATCACCAGACCTTCCAGCGGGGTCAGACCCATAGAAGTATCAACACACTCGCCGTTGCGGATAGCAGAAACAGAACCACCGTTGCCCAGGTGGCAAGTGATGATGTTCAGCTCTTCAACAGGTTTGTTCAGAATCTTGGCCGCTTCCTGAGTAACATAGAAGTGGCTGGTGCCGTGTGCGCCGTAACGACGAACGCCGTGCTCTTTGTACAGGCTGTACGGCAGGGCATAGAGGTAAGACTCTTCTGGCATGGTCTGATGGAACGCGGTGTCGAAGACAGCGACGTTTTTGTCTTTCAGATTCGGGAAGGATTTCAGCGCTTCCGCGATGCCGATCAGGTGTGCAGGGTTGTGCAGCGGTGCAAAAGAGGCTGCGTCTTTGATACCCTGAATAACGGAATCGTCGATCACTACAGAGCCGGTGTACTTCTCGCCGCCGTGAACAACACGGTGGCCGATCGCAGTCAGCTGAGCAGACAGTTCTGGTTTTTGTGCCAGAATAGTGTTAACGATAAAGTTCAGCGCTTCACTGTGAGCGGCGCCTGCACCTAAAGCCGCTTCTTGTTTGCTGCCGTCCATTTTCCATTTCAGACGTGCTTCAGGAAGATGGAAACATTCGGCCAAACCAGAGAGGTACTCTTCACCGTTGAGCGCATCGATGATGGCGAATTTCAGTGAGGAGCTACCGCAGTTCAGAACCAGTACTAACTTACTCGACATGGAAGTACCTATTATTGATACGTGGCTAAAAAAACGTCAGTGAGTCTCGTAGCGTAGCGCAAGATGACCCAGACATTTATGATTAACATCATGCCAAACGAACTTTCTGGCATGATGAAAGAAATCCATATGATTTTATGCCATTTTGAACGATTTTCAGACAATGGCATAATATGCGATAATTTGACGAGTTAACGATTCTCGTCTAAGGCCCAATCAGGCTGGCACAGAATACCCGATACTGGGTAGCGATGACAAAATATTTTGAACGTTGTCATGGCTTGTTGTGGATTTGCACGAAAATTTTAATTTTTATATGTGAAGTTGAGGTACAGCCATGTCGACACCTGAGAACCCCTCCGTGAGCTTCTTGAGTCTGTTTCGTCGGGGCCAGCATTACGCAAAGACGTGGCCCCTGGAGAAGCGCCTTGCGCCGGTGTTTGTAGATAACCGCGTTATCCGCATCACCCGCTATGCGATCCGTTTTATGCCGCCGATTGCCGTCTTTACCTTGTGCTGGCAAATCGCGCTGGGTGGTCAGCTTGGCCCGGCAGTGGCAACCGCGCTGTTTGCGCTCAGTCTCCCGATGCAGGGATTGTGGTGGTTGGGTAAACGTTCTGTCACGCCGCTGCCACCTACTATTTTACACTGGTTTTATGAAGTGCGCGGGAAACTTCAGGAAGCAGGTCAGGCGCTGGCCCCGGTTGAAGGCAAACCGGATTATCAGGCGCTGGCGGATACGCTCAAGCGGGCTTTCAAGCAACTTGATAAAACATTCCTTGATGACTTGTGATTGATCATCGAAACGGTCACGAAAAGAAGGCACAGTAACCACCAGTTACCGTGTCTTTTTTTTAGTGCAACGCGCAACAGGAGTCGAAAGATGGAAATGACCAACGCTCAACGTCTGATTTTGTCCAATCAGTACAAGATGATGACTATGCTTGATCCCGACAACGCGGAGCGCTATCGCCGCCTGCAGACTATCGTTGAACGTGGCTTCGGCTTGCAGATGCGCGAGCTGGACCGCGAGTTTGGCGAACTGAAGGAAGAGACGTGCCGCACCGTCATCGACATTATGGAGATGTACCACGCGCTGCATGTTTCCTGGACCAATCTGAAAGATGCTCAAACCATTGATGAGCGTCGCGTAACGTTCCTCGGTTTTGACGTGGCGACCGAATCGCGTTACCTGAGCTATGTTCGTTTCATGGTCAACACCGAAGGGCGTTACACCCATTTTGATGCCGGAACCCATGGCTTCAATTCCCAGACGCCGATGTGGGAAAAATATCAGCGTATGTTAAGCGCGTGGCACGCCTGCCCGCGTCAGTACCATTTAAGCAGTAACGAAATTCAGCAAATTATCAATGCCTGAGGGGGTAAGTGTGCAGTGTAAAGGTTTTCTGTTTGATCTGGACGGTACGCTGGTGGATTCGCTGCCGGTAGTCGAGCGCTCGTGGTGCCATTGGGCCGACAGGCATGGCATTGACCATCAGGACGTATTGAATTTCATCCATGGCAAACAGGCCATTACCTCTTTACGTCACTTCTTGCCAGGACGAACCGAAGAAGAGATTCAGGCGGAGTTCAAGTATCTGGAGCAGATCGAAGCAACAGATGTTGAAGGGATTGTCGCCTTGCCGGGCGCGCTTGAGCTGCTCAATCATCTTGAAGAAGCGCAGATCCCCTGGGCTATCGTGACCTCAGGTTCGATTCCCGTCGCCCACGCCCGCCATAAGGCTGCTGGTCTGCCGACGCCTGAAGTGTTCGTCACCGCCGAACGCGTGAAGCGCGGGAAGCCGGAACCGGACGCCTTCTTATTAGGCGCGGAATTGCTGGGCATCCATCCGGCCGAGTGCGTCGTGGTAGAGGATGCCGCCGCCGGTGTGCTGGCCGGGCTGAACGCCGGTAGCCATGTGGTTGCCGTGAATGTGCCCGCCGGTTCGCCCCGGCTCGACGAGGTCGACTTTGTGCTCACGTCGCTTGCCGCGCTGTCCGTTCACAAGGGCGCAGACGGAAATGTTACCGTCTCCTTAAAAATGTAATCCCATGATTTGGCCCCACATTGTTGGGGCCTTTTTATGGCAAAATTCCACTCCCTTTCCCTGACAAGGACATGTTGTGAACGGTGAACTGATTTGGGTGCTCAGCCTGCTTGCTATCGCCATCATTCTCTTTGCAACCGGCAAAGTGCGCATGGACGCCGTCGCTTTACTGGTTATCGTCGCGTTTGTTCTGAGCGGCACCTTAACGCTCCCGGAAGCCTTCTCAGGTTTTAGCGATCCCAACGTTATTTTGATTGCCGCGCTGTTTATCATCGGTGACGGACTGGTGCGCACCGGCGTCGCCACGGTGATGGGGGCCTGGCTGGTGAAAGTGGCGGGCAGCAGCGAAACCAAAATGCTCATCTACCTGATGCTGACTGTCGCCGGACTGGGCGCCTTTATGAGCTCCACCGGCGTTGTTGCAATCTTTATTCCGGTGGTGTTAAGCGTCTCCATGCGCATGCAGACCTCACCGTCGCGACTGATGATGCCGCTGAGTTTTGCCGGGCTGATTAGCGGCATGATGACTCTGGTCGCCACGCCGCCGAACCTGGTGGTTAACAGTGAACTGCTGCGCGAAGGCTATGCCGGGTTCAGTTTCTTCAGCGTGACGCCGATTGGCCTGGTGGTGCTGGTGCTCGGGGTGATTTATATGCTCCTGACCCGTTTTGCCCTCAAGGGCGATAACCAGCATAAACATCGCGATGGCTGGCGCAGACGTACCTTTCGCGATCTGATCAAAGAGTATCGTCTTACCGGTCGGGCGCGTCGTCTGGCGATTCGCCCCGGTTCGCCGCTGATTGGTCAGCGTCTTGACGATCTCAAGCTGCGCGAGCGCTACGGTGCGAATATCATCGGGGTCGAGCGCTGGCGCCGGTTCCGTCGCGTGATTGTAAATGTGAACGGGGTGTCTGAGTTTCGCGCCCGCGACGTTCTGCTGATTGATATGTCGACGGCAGATGTCGATTTACGCGAGTTCTGCACCGAGCAACTGCTGGAGCCAATGGTGCTTCGCGGTGAGTATTTCTCCGACCAGGCGCTGGACGTGGGGATGGCGGAAGTCTCTCTTATCCCCGAATCGGAATTGCTGGGTAAAACTGTCCGTGAGATCGGGTTTCGAACCCGCTACGGGCTGAATGTGGTTGGCCTGAAACGCGACGGGGTGGCGATGGAAGGGGCGGTAGTGGATGAGCCGCTGCAGCTGGGCGATATCTTCCTGGTGGTCGGCAACTGGAAACTGATCAGCCAGCTTGGGCAAAAAGGGCGTGATTTTGTGGTGCTCAATATGCCCATCGAAGAGAGCGACGCGTCACCGGCCCACAGCCAGGCACCGCATGCCATTTTCTGTCTGGTGCTGATGGTCGCATTGATGCTCACGGACGAAATTCCGAATCCGATCGCGGCCATTATTGCCTGTCTGCTGATGGGGAAATTCCGCTGCATCGATGCGGAAAGTGCCTATAAAGCCATTCACTGGCCGAGCATTATTCTGATCGTCGGGATGATGCCGTTTGCGCTGGCGCTGCAAAAAACGGGTGGCGTCGATCTGGTAGTGAAAGGGCTGATGGACGTCGGCGGGGGATACGGCCCGTACATGATGCTGATTTGCCTGTTCGTCATGTGCGCGACCATTGGGCTGTTTATCTCCAATACCGCGACGGCGGTGCTGATGGCGCCGATTGCGCTGGCGATGGCTAAATCGATGGGGGTGTCGCCGTATCCGTTTGCGATGATGGTCGCAATGGCCGCGTCGGCGGCGTTTATGACGCCCGTTTCGTCACCGGTGAATACCCTAGTGCTGGGGCCGGGAAACTATAAATTCAGCGATTTCGTGAAGCTCGGCGTGCCGTTCACTATCCTGGTAATGCTGGTGTGCGTGGTGTTGATTCCGGTGCTGTTCCCGTTCTGACCTGTTTGCGCCGGGCGGCGGCTTCGCCTGACCCGGCTGCATTTGTGTATCAGCTGTACCCCTGGCAAAGGCTTACAGCGGTGAATCCTGACTGATTTCATCCAGCGACAGATGGAAGCTCGGCACGAACACCTCCATGAAATAATCCATCTCTTCGCTGCGACGCGATTCGAGGGTTTTTTCCAGCCGCGTTTTCGCCAGTAAAAACTCATTATTACCGGCGGAGAGTTCTTCCAGACATTTGAGATAGGCGCACAGGGCATCCGCCTGTTTCACCAGCAATCTTTCCTCTTCCGTGCACTGGTGTTCGTCGATAAGCGGCGCAAAAATATCCCGCAGCTCTTCAGGCACCATATCCACCAGTTTCTGCTGGGCGATCTTCTCGATGGCCTTATATTCCTGCGCAATCTGCGAGTTGAAATATTTAACCGGTGTCGGTAAATCCCCGGTCAGGACTTCGGAGGCGTCGTGATACATCGCCAGCAGCGCGATACGCTCAGGATTCACCTGCCCGTTGAATTTACGGTTTTTGATAGCGGCCAGCGCGTGCGCGACCATGGCGACCTGCAAACTGTGTTCAGACACGTTCTCTGTGCGCACGTTGCGCATCAGCGGCCAGCGGTTGATTAACTTCAGGCGGGAGAGATGGGCAAAAAAATGACTCTGACTCATAGATAACCTTTGGTCTTGCACTGCGACAGATTTCATTGTGCGGCGAGGGGAGGCAAGATGCAAATCAGGCTGCCCGTGGCAGCCTGATGGAGGTTTACTGATGATAACCGGAGAGGAAGCGTCCGAACCGGCTGATCGCCATTTCGAGGTCGTCTTCGCGCGGCAGGGTGACGATACGGACGTGGTCCGGCCACGGCCAGTTAAACGCGGTTCCCTGCACCAGCAGCACTTTTTCCTGCAACAGGAAGTCGAGCACCATTTTCTGGTCGTCGTGAATATTGAAACGTTTAATATCGATTTTCGGGAACATATACAGCGCGCCGTTCGGCTTCACGCAGGAGACGCCAGGAATATCGTTAATCAACTCCCACGCCCGGTTACGCTGCTCATACAGACGCCCGCCGGGTACGATAAATTCGCTGATGCTCTGATAACCGCCGAGCGCGGTCTGAATGGCGTGTTGCGCCGGAACGTTAGCACACAGGCGCATCGAGGCGAGCATTTCCAGCCCTTCGATATAGCCTTTGGCGTGTTTTTTCGGGCCGTTCAGAACCATCCAGCCCTGACGGAAACCGGCAACGCGGTAGGTTTTCGACAGGCCGTTAAAAGTGACGGTCAGCAGATCCGGAGCCAGCGTAGCAATAGAGTGGTGTTGCGCCGCATCGTACAGAATCTTGTCGTAAATCTCATCGGCAAAGATAATCAGGTTGTGCTGACGGGCGATCTCAACGATCTCCATCAACAGCTCTTTGGAATAGACGGCACCCGTTGGGTTGTTCGGGTTGATAATCACAATACCGCGCGTGCGCGGGGTGATTTTGGCGCGGATATCGTCGAGATCCGGGAACCAGTCGGACGATTCATCGCACAAATAGTGCACCGCTTTGCCGCTGGAAAGGGAAACGGCCGCTGTCCACAGCGGATAGTCCGGCGCAGGCACCAGCATTTCATCGCCGCTGTTAAGCAAAGCCTGCATCGCCTGGACGATCAGTTCAGAAACGCCGTTACCAATATAGATATCTTCAACGGTGACATCGCGCATCCCACGGGCCTGATAGTGCTGCATGATGGCCTTACGGGCGGAGTAGAGTCCTTTAGAATCACAGTAGCCTTGCGCCGTCGGCAGGTTACGGATCACATCAACGAGGATTTCATCCGGCGCGTCAAAGCCAAAGGGCGCGGGGTTACCTATGTTGAGTTTCAGGACTTTGTTGCCTTCCTCTTCAAGGCGCTTAGCCTCTTTAAGAACCGGACCGCGGATGTCGTAACAGACGTTATCTAATTTGCTGGATTTTTCGATAGGGGACATGAATCGTTGACCTTTTAGCTGTTATTGCCACTCCCTGCCGTGGAAGTCAGCACGGAACAATGTACTCCCACCGCGCTGCGTTTTGAAGGGTGTACAGAAGAAGATTTTGCCGGGATGTGAAAATAAGAGGTAATCTTTTTAGCTGTCAGAAGGGGGATTTGGTCGTGTAAAGCGTTGCGTTGAGAGGCGTGTGCAGTCTATTATCTCGCACCAGGTGGTTTTTAATGTATTTTACCCTGCCAAAAACCGCTGTGCGACAGAGAAACGATGAGATCGCAATGATTTCTCCTGGTGACCTTTCGTAAAACCGGAATGCTTCTTAATATCTTTGGTGAATGATGGATTCTGCCAGAGGTTACGCGTGTGAAAATATTGTTAAGCAATATTAATGGATAAACCTAATCTACATTAATGTTTATTTATTAATGATGCCTAAATCTTAACTTTCGTTAATTTTAATAAAATTAGTTTAGCCGTTAATCAACATGGATTAATCAGTAATGGTGTAATAATACTTATAAATAAAGTGGATTTGGGTTAAGATGTTGTCTCAGGAAAAGAGAGGAATGTTTACATTACTGTGTATTTTGCCTCGATTTTTCTGAATTAGTTGATTGTTATTGTTAGAATTATCTCTACTATACTGGATAGGCAACACCTTTACTGCTGTGCCCGTGTTGCGAGTAAAAGAGTGATGATGAGTAAGTTCTTTAATGGAATTTACTGAAATCAGCAAAATCTAAAAATATCCTGAACATTTAAGAGAATAAAAATATCGTCATGGAACGTTGTTTCTGACTTCTGCTATACACCAGCCAATAACTATCTGTCAGGTAGTCTGCCGGTCGGCAGCTCCGCACGAGCAACTTGTAAGTGAATAGATATGATAAATGCAAATCGTCCGATACTAAATCTCGATCTCGATCTGCTGAGAACGTTTGTTGCGGTCGCTGATCTCAACACCTTTGCAGCCGCTGCTGCCGCTGTCTGCCGTACGCAATCGGCGGTCAGCCAACAGATGCAGCGACTGGAGCAACTGGTGGGCAAAGAACTCTTTGCACGCCACGGTCGTAATAAACTGTTAACTGAGCACGGGATCCAGTTACTGGGTTACGCCAGGAAGATTTTACGCTTCAATGATGAAGCATGTATGTCATTAATGTTTAGCAATCTTCAGGGCGTTTTAACGTTAGGCGCTTCTGATGAATCTGCTGATACGATATTGCCGTTTTTACTTAATCGGATCAGTTCGGTTTATCCGAAGCTTGCGCTGGATGTCAGTGTAAAACGAAATGCCTTCATGATTGATATGCTTAAAGACCATGAAGTTGATCTGGTTGTTACCACGCATTGTCCTGGACAATTTGATTGTCTGACATTGCGAACGTCTCCAACGCACTGGTATTGCGCGGCAGAATATGTGCTGCAAAAAGGCGAGCCTATTCCGCTGGTATTGCTGGACGATCCTAGTCCGTTCCGCGATATGGTGTTGTCGGCTCTGAATGAAGCGAATATTCCGTGGCGTTTAGCGTACGTGGCTTCCACATTACCTGCAGTGCGTGCCGCCGTTAAAGCCGGCCTTGGTGTGACCGCTCGCCCTGTTGAGATGATGAGCCCGGATTTACGCGTCTTAGGTAAATCTAATGGTTTACCTGCGCTGCCGGACACGGAATATCTGCTTTGCCATAACTCATCCAGCAACAACGAGCTGGCAAAAATCGTGTTTGAAGCGATGGTGAACTACCACAACCCATGGCAATTCGAGAATGTTACTCCCGAAGGGGGGGGCGATTCCCTGGTGGTTGAAGGGGATTTTGAGTGATCCCGATCCGATAATTGTCGTAACAATTTGTAAGTGTAAAAAAGAACCACTCGTGCGGTATTTCCGCGGAGTGGTTTTTTTTTGACAACAATAGCGCCATACTCTTTGAGGTTATTGTAAATAAGTCTTAATTATCATCGCGATGTATGGTTATGCTCGATTTTTGAACGTTATGCGTTTTGTTATCTTCTCTGCGGCACTGATGTTAAAAAACCAGCAAAAATGTTGCCGTTTTTTTGATTGGATTAACAAAAGCGTGTCTCAGATCAAGAAAATACTCCCATTTGGGGGGAGGAATCAGCAGCAAATCCTGTCAAAATAGGAGGGTAATATTTCTTTTACTTCAAAACGGACACGATTCAACAGCATGCAGTTGACGTAAAGTCATCGACCCACCAGGGTTAAAGGGCATGAAATGTTAATGAGAATCGATCCATGTGATTTAATGTGAAGAAACCTTTGTTAAAGTTGACAAAAGGTTATAGAAAGGAGTAAAAAACCACATCATTTTGCTGTCTATGTCTCATTTCTGACAGTCGGTGTAAGGTTATTTGTTCCTCCCCATGAATCGATGTGATGTCCATCTGCCAGCAAGAGCAGAGCTGTAGATATCACTTTTGATGAGTAAGCAATGAGTATGTCAACATCCACAGAAGTCGTCGCTCATCACTGGGCATTCGCAATCTTTCTTATTGTTGCCATTGGCCTGTGCTGCCTGATGTTAATCGGCGGCTGGTTCCTGGGCGGTCGCGCCCGCGCAAGGCACAAAAACACCCCATTTGAATCGGGTATCGATTCGGTAGGTACTGCTCGCTTACGCCTGTCCGCCAAGTTCTATCTGGTGGCCATGTTCTTCGTCATTTTCGACGTTGAAGCGCTCTACCTGTTCGCATGGTCAACGTCAATCCGCGAAAGTGGATGGACTGGCTTTGTCGAAGCCGCAATTTTCATTTTAGTGCTACTGGCCGGTCTGGTGTACCTGGTGCGCATCGGCGCGCTGGACTGGACACCTGTGCGTTCACGCCGTGAACTGGTTAATCCGGAAAACAGTAACTCTAATCGTCAGCAGTAACAGCGAGGCAATAAGATGGATTATACGCTCACCCGCATAGATCCTAACGGTGAGAATGACCGTTACCCCCTGCAAAAACAGGAGATCGTAACCGACCCCCTGGAGCAAGAAGTCAACAAAAGCGTGTACATGGGCAAGCTCGAACATGCCATGCACGATATGGTCAACTGGGGTCGTAAGAACTCCATCTGGCCATATAACTTTGGTCTTTCTTGCTGCTACGTTGAAATGGTGACGTCATTCACTGCGGTGCATGACGTTGCGCGTTTTGGTGCCGAGGTACTGCGTGCTTCCCCTCGTCAGGCTGACCTGATGGTGGTGGCCGGAACCTGCTTCACCAAAATGGCGCCAGTCATTCAGCGTCTTTATGACCAGATGCTCGAGCCGAAGTGGGTTATCTCCATGGGTGCCTGTGCAAACTCGGGTGGTATGTACGACATTTATTCCGTTGTGCAAGGCGTCGATAAGTTTATCCCGGTGGATGTTTACATCCCTGGCTGCCCGCCGCGTCCGGAAGCTTACATGCAGGCGCTGATGCTGCTGCAGGAGTCGATCGGTAAAGAACGCCGTCCGCTTTCCTGGGTCGTGGGCGACCAGGGTGTGTACCGCGCCAATATGCAGTCTGAGCGCGAGCGTAAACGCGGAGAACGTATTGCAGTCACCAATCTGCGTACGCCTGACGAAATTTAATTTGCGCCTGTGGGCCTGGGGCAAACCTTCGCATATCACTATACAAATAGCGCGAAGCCAGGCTTAACAGTCACCACGGACCATTTGCAATGGTGAACAATATGACCGACTTAACCGCGCAAGATGCCGCATGGCAAACCCGGGATCATCTCGATGACCCGGTCATTGGCGAACTGCGCAACCGTTTTGGGCCGGATGCCTTTACTGTTCAGGCCACCCGCACCGGGGTACCCGTTGTTTGGGTGAAGCGTGAGCAATTGCTGGAAGCAGTTGATTTCTTAAAGAAATTACCTAAACCTTACGTCATGCTGTTTGACTTACACGGCATGGATGAGCGTCTTCGCACCCACCGTCACGGTTTACCCGCGGCGGATTTTTCCGTTTTCTACCACCTGATCTCAATAGACCGCAACCGGGATATCATGCTTAAGGTGGCATTGTCTGAAAACGACATGCATCTGCCGACGCTCACCAAACTTTTCCCTAACGCCAACTGGTATGAGCGTGAAACCTGGGAAATGTTCGGCATGACCTTCGATGGCCACCCGCACCTGACGCGCATCATGATGCCGCAGACCTGGACCGGCCACCCGCTGCGTAAAGACTATCCGGCGCGCGCCACCGAATTCGATCCGTTTGAGCTGACCAAAGCCAAGCAGGATCTGGAGATGGAAGCGCTGACTTTCAAGCCGGAAGACTGGGGCATGAAGCGCGGTACCGACAACGAGGATTTCATGTTCCTCAACCTCGGTCCAAACCACCCGTCTGCGCACGGTGCGTTCCGTATTATTCTTCAGCTTGACGGCGAAGAGATTGTCGACTGCGTGCCTGATGTCGGTTACCACCACCGTGGTGCTGAGAAGATGGGCGAGCGTCAGTCCTGGCACAGCTACATTCCGTACACCGACCGTATCGAGTACCTCGGCGGCTGCGTGAACGAAATGCCTTATGTGCTGGCCGTTGAGAAACTGGCGGGTATCACCGTACCGGATCGCGTTAACGTTATCCGCGTGATGCTGTCAGAACTGTTCCGTATCAACAGTCACCTGCTCTACATCTCCACGTTCATTCAGGACGTCGGGGCGATGACGCCGGTGTTCTTCGCGTTTACCGACCGTCAGAAAATCTACGATCTGGTTGAAGCAATTACGGGTTTCCGTATGCACCCGGCCTGGTTCCGTATCGGCGGCGTGGCACACGATCTGCCGCGCGGATGGGATCGTCTGCTGCGCGAATTCCTCGACTGGATGCCGAAGCGTCTGGCCTCTTACGAGAAAGCCGCGCTGCGTAACACCATCCTGATTGGCCGTTCCAAAGGCGTGGCCGCTTACGGCGCGAAAGAAGCGCTGGAGTGGGGCACCACCGGTGCTGGCCTGCGTGCGACGGGTATTGATTTCGACGTGCGTAAAGCCCGTCCATACTCTGGCTACGAAAACTTCGACTTCGAAGTCCCGGTTGGCGGCGGTGTATCCGACTGCTACACCCGCGTGATGCTGAAAGTAGAAGAGCTGCGCCAGAGTCTGCGCATTCTTGAGCAGTGCCTCAACAACATGCCGGAAGGCCCGTTCAAAGCGGATCACCCGCTGACAACGCCGCCACCGAAAGAGCGCACGCTGCAACATATCGAAACCCTGATCACTCACTTCCTGCAGGTTTCCTGGGGCCCGGTCATGCCGGCCAACGAATCCTTCCAGATGATTGAAGCGACCAAGGGTATTAACAGTTACTACCTGACCAGTGACGGCAGCACCATGAGCTATCGTACGCGTATCCGTACGCCGAGCTATGCGCACCTGCAGCAGATCCCGTCCGCCATTCGCGGCAGTCTGGTCTCCGACCTGATTGTGTATCTGGGTAGTATCGATTTTGTTATGTCAGATGTGGACCGCTAATTATGCACGAGAATCAACAACCACAAACCGAGGCTTTTGAGCTGAGTGCGGCAGAACGTGCGGCAATTGAGCACGAGATGCACCACTACGAAGACCCGCGTGCGGCATCCATTGAAGCGCTGAAAATCGTCCAGAAACAGCGTGGTTGGGTACCCGATGGCGCGATCTATGCGATCGCCGACGTGCTGGGTATCCCGGCAAGCGACGTGGAAGGGGTGGCAACATTCTACAGCCAGATCTTCCGCCAGCCGGTGGGCCGTCACGTTATTCGCTATTGCGACAGCGTCGTTTGCCATATCACCGGTTATCAGGGCATCCAGGCTGCACTCGAGAAGAAACTCGATATCAAGCCAGGACAGACGACCTTTGACGGTCGTTTCACGCTGCTGCCAACCTGCTGCCTGGGTAACTGCGACAAGGGGCCGAGCATGATGATTGATGAGGACACTCACAGCCATCTGACGCCGGAAGCAATTCCTGACCTGCTGGAGCGGTACAAATGAAAACAGTCATTCGCACTGCTGAAACCCATCCGCTGACCTGGCGTCTGCGCGATGACAAACAGCCGGTTTGGCTCGAAGAATACCAGAGCAAAAACGGTTACGAAGGGGCGCGTAAAGCGCTCTCAGGCATGGCTCCAGATGAGATCGTTAACGCGGTTAAAGATTCCGGCCTGAAAGGGCGCGGCGGTGCAGGTTTCTCCACCGGTCTTAAGTGGAGCCTGATGCCGAAAGACGAATCCATGAACATCCGTTACCTGCTGTGTAACGCCGATGAAATGGAGCCAGGCACCTATAAAGACCGCCTGCTGATGGAGCAGCTGCCGCACCTGCTGGTGGAAGGCATGCTGATCTCCGCGTTCGCCCTGAAAGCCTATCGTGGTTACATCTTCCTGCGCGGCGAATACATCGAAGCGGCAGAGCACCTGCGCCGCGCGATTGCAGAAGCGACCGAAGCGGGCCTGCTGGGCAAAAACATTCTCGGCACCGGTTTTGATTTTGAGCTGTTCGTGCACACGGGCGCAGGGCGTTATATCTGTGGTGAAGAGACCGCACTGATTAACTCCCTCGAAGGCCGCCGCGCAAACCCACGCTCCAAGCCGCCATTCCCGGCAAGTTCCGGCGTCTGGGGTAAACCGACCTGTGTCAACAACGTCGAAACCCTGTGTAACGTACCGGCTATTCTCGCTAACGGCGTGGAGTGGTATCAGAACATTTCGACCAGCAAAGACGCGGGCACCAAGCTGATGGGCTTCTCCGGCCGCGTCAAAAACCCTGGTCTTTGGGAGCTGCCGTTCGGTACTACCGCACGCGAAATCCTCGAAGACTATGCGGGCGGGATGCGCGATGGCCTGAAATTTAAAGCCTGGCAACCGGGTGGGGCAGGGACCGACTTCCTGACCGAAGCCCACCTCGACCTGCCAATGGAATTTGAAAGCATTGGTAAAGCAGGCAGCCGTCTGGGTACGGCGCTGGCGATGGCCGTTGACCATGAAATTGGCATGGTGTCGCTGGTGCGTAACCTGGAAGAGTTCTTCGCGCGCGAATCCTGCGGCTGGTGTACGCCATGCCGTGATGGTTTGCCATGGAGCGTGAAAATTCTGCGCGCTATCGAGCGCGGCGAAGGCCAGCCGGGCGATATCGAGACACTTGAGCAACTGTGTCGATTCCTCGGTCCGGGCAAAACCTTCTGTGCCCACGCACCAGGTGCCGTTGAGCCATTGCAGAGCGCGATTAAATATTTCCGCGACGAATTCGAAGCAGGCATCAAGCAGCAGTTCAGCAATACCCATTTGATTAATGGTATTCAGCCGAACCTGCTGAAAGCGCGCTGGTAGCGATACTGAATTTTGATTAACGCTCAGTTTCTGACTGAGCCAACTGGAAGCATGCTAATGGCTACGATTCATGTAGACGGCAAAGAATACGAGGTCAACGGGGCCGACAACCTGCTAGAAGCTTGTCTGTCTCTCGGCCTTGATATTCCGTATTTTTGCTGGCATCCGGCGCTGGGCAGCGTCGGTGCTTGCCGCCAGTGTGCGGTGAAGCAATATCAGAACGCGGAAGACACGCGTGGGCGCCTGGTGATGTCCTGTATGACACCAGCGACCGAAGGCACCTTTATTTCGATTGAAGACGAAGAAGCGAAACAGTTCCGCGAGAGCGTCGTGGAATGGTTGATGACCAACCACCCGCACGACTGTCCTGTCTGTGAAGAGGGCGGTAACTGCCATCTTCAGGATATGACCGTGATGACCGGTCATAGCTTCCGTCGCTATCGCTTTACTAAACGTACCCACCGTAATCAGGATCTGGGGCCGTTCATCTCTCACGAAATGAACCGCTGCATCGCCTGCTACCGCTGCGTGCGTTACTACAAAGATTACGCAGACGGTCAGGATCTGGGCGTGTATGGCGCACATGACAACGTCTACTTTGGTCGTCCGGAAGACGGTACGCTTGAAAGCGAATTCTCCGGTAACCTGGTAGAAATCTGCCCGACCGGCGTCTTTACCGACAAAACGCACTCCGAGCGTTACAACCGTAAGTGGGACATGCAGTTTGCGCCAAGCATCTGCCAGCAGTGTTCTCTTGGCTGTAACACCAGCCCAGGCGAGCGCTATGGTGAACTGCGTCGTATCGAAAACCGTTACAACGGTACCGTAAACCACTACTTCCTCTGCGACCGTGGTCGTTTCGGCTATGGCTATGTGAACCTGAAAGACCGTCCGCGTCAGCCGGTTCAGCGCCGTGGCGATGACCTGATCACCCTCAACGCTGAACAAGCGATGCAGGGCGCGGCAGATATTCTGCGCCAGTCGAAGAAAGTGATCGGTATCGGCTCCCCGCGCGCCAGCGTCGAAAGCAACTTTGCGCTGCGTGAGCTGGTGGGTGCGGATAACTTCTACACCGGTATCGCCAACGGCGAGCAGGAACGTCTGCAGCTGGTGCTGAAAGTGCTGCGTGAAGGCGGTATTCGTACCCCGGCGCTGCGCGAAATCGAATCCTACGACGCGGTGCTGGTGCTGGGCGAAGATCTGACTCAGACCGGTGCGCGCGTTGCGCTGGCTGTTCGTCAGGCGGTGAAAGGTAAAGCACGTGAAATGGCAGCGGCCCAGAAAGTGGCTGACTGGCAGATTGCGGCAATCCTGAACATCGGCCAGCGTGCCAAACATCCGCTGTTTGTGACGAACGTCGACAACACGCGTCTGGACGACATCGCGGCGTGGACCTATCGCGCACCGGTGGAAGATCAGGCGCGCCTCGGTTTTGCTATTGCTCACGCGCTGGATAACAGTGCTCCGGCCGTTGAAGGCCTGGATCGTGACCTGCAAAACAAGATCGACGTGATCGTTCAGGCTCTGGCCGGTGCGAAAAAACCACTGATTATTTCCGGCACCAACGCCGGCAGCCCTGATGTGATTCAGGCGGCGGCAAACGTAGCTAAAGCGCTGAAAGGGCGTGGGGCAGACGTGGGTGTGACCATGATTGCGCGCGCAGTGAACAGCGTCGGTCTGGGACTGATTGGCGGCGGTTCTCTGGAAGCGGCGTTAAGCGAACTCGAATCGGGTGCGGCTGACGGCGTTATCGTGCTTGAGAACGACTTGCATCGTCATGCTTCTGCGGCTCGCGTGGATGCAGCTCTGTCTAAAGCGCCGTTGGTGATGGTCATCGACCATCAGCGCACCGCGATTATGGACAAAGCGCACCTCGTGCTCTCTGCGGCAAGCTTCGCCGAAAGTGACGGTACGGTTATCAACAACGAAGGTCGCGCACAGCGTTTCTTCCAGGTTTATGACCCGTCTTATTACGACAGCAACACCGTAATGCTGGAAAGCTGGCGCTGGCTGCACTCGCTGCACAGCACCGTGGAAAATCGTCAGGTGGACTGGACGCAGCTCGATGATGTGATCGATGCCGTGGTCGCAAAACTGCCGCAGCTGGCGGGCATTAAAGAAGCCGCGCCGGACGCGAGCTTCCGCATTCGCGGCCAGAAACTGGCCCGTGAACCGCACCGTTACAGTGGTCGTACCGCGATGCGCGCGAATATCAGCGTGCACGAACCGCGTCAGCCGCAGGATAAAGACACGATGTTCGCCTTCTCCATGGAAGGGAACAACCAGCCGTCTGCACCGCGCTCTCAGGTTCCGTTCGCATGGGCACCAGGCTGGAACTCCCCACAGGCATGGAACAAGTTCCAGGCGGAAGTGGGTGGCTCTCTGCGCCACGGTGACCCAGGTGTTCGTCTGATCGAAGCGAGCGAAACGGGTCTGGAGTACTTCACGACCGTTCCGGCGAGTTTCGAAGCGCAGGAAGGCAACTGGCGTATCGCGCCGTACTACCATCTGTTTGGTAGTGACGAGATGTCCCAGCGCTCTCCGGTATTCCAGACGCGCATGCCGCAGCCTTACATCAAGCTCAATCCGGCGGATGCCGCGAAGCTTGGCGTCAACGCGGGCAGCCAGGTCTCCTTTAGCTATGAAGGCCAGACCATCAGTCTGCCGCTGGTTATCGCCGAAGGTCTGACAGCAGGGCAGGTGGGTCTGCCGATGGGTCTGCCGGGCATCGCTCCGGTACTGGCGGGCGCGCGTCTTGATAATCTGCAGGAGGCACAAGCATGAGTTGGTTAACGCCGGATCTCATCGAAATTCTGTTAAGCATTCTCAAGGCGGTGGTCATTCTGCTGGTGGTTGTCACCTGCGGCGCGTTCATGAGCTTTGGTGAACGTCGTCTGCTCGGCCTGTTCCAGAACCGTTACGGACCGAACCGCGTGGGCTGGGGTGGTTCACTCCAGCTGGTCGCGGACATGATCAAGATGTTCTTTAAAGAAGACTGGATCCCGAAATTCTCGGATCGCGTCATCTTTACTCTGGCACCGATGATCGCCTTTACCTCACTGCTGCTGGCCTTTGCTATCGTTCCGGTCAGTCCGACTTGGGTGGTTGCTGACCTGAACATCGGGATCCTGTTCTTCCTGATGATGGCGGGTCTTGCGGTGTACGCGGTGCTGTTTGCGGGCTGGTCCAGTAACAATAAATACTCGCTGCTCGGTGCGATGCGTGCGTCTGCGCAAACCCTGAGCTACGAAGTGTTCCTGGGTCTTTCCCTGATGGGCGTAGTGGCGCAGGCCGGTTCATTCAACATGACCGACATCGTCAACAACCAGGCCGACATCTGGAACGTTATTCCGCAGTTCTTTGGTTTTGTCACCTTTGCTATCGCGGGCGTGGCGGTGTGTCACCGTCACCCGTTTGACCAGCCAGAAGCCGAGCAGGAACTGGCCGACGGTTATCACATTGAATATTCCGGTATGAAATTCGGTCTGTTCTTCGTGGGCGAGTACATCGGTATCGTCACCATTTCTGCGTTGATGGTAACGCTGTTCTTTGGTGGCTGGCATGGCCCGTTCTTACCGCCGTTCATCTGGTTCGCGCTGAAAACCGCGTTCTTCATGATGATGTTCATTTTGATTCGCGCCTCATTACCGCGTCCGCGTTATGACCAGGTAATGTCCTTCGGCTGGAAAGTGTGCCTGCCGCTGACGCTAGTCAACTTGTTGGTAACGGCAGCTGTCATTCTCTGGCAGCAGCCATAAGGGGCAATAGACCATGACCTTAAAAGAATTAATGGTAGGTTTCGGCACCCAGGTACGCAGTATCTGGATGATCGGCCTGCACGCGTTTGCAAAACGCGAAACCCAGATGTATCCGGAAGAGCCGGTCTATCTGCCGCCGCGCTACCGTGGCCGTATCGTGCTGACCCGCGATCCGGACGGCGAAGAGCGCTGCGTTGCCTGTAACCTGTGTGCGGTAGCCTGCCCGGTTGGCTGTATCTCTTTGCAGAAAGCAGAGACCAAAGACGGCCGCTGGTACCCTGAGTTCTTCCGCATTAACTTCTCACGCTGCATCTTCTGCGGTCTGTGTGAAGAAGCGTGCCCAACCACGGCGATTCAGCTGACTCCAGATTTCGAACTGGGTGAGTACAAGCGTCAGGACCTGGTGTACGAGAAAGAGGATCTGCTGATTTCCGGTCCGGGCAAATACCCGGAATATAACTTCTACCGGATGGCGGGTATGGCAATCGACGGCAAAGATAAGGGCGAAGCAGAGAACGAAGCTAAGCCTATCGACGTCAAGAGCCTGTTACCGTAAGGAGAGGTCAATGGAATTCGCTTTTTATATCTGTGGCCTTATCGCCATCCTGGCCACGCTGCGAGTGATTACGCACACCAATCCGGTGCATGCGTTGCTTTACTTAATCATTTCGCTTCTGGCTATTTCCGGCGTGTTCTTCGCGCTGGGCGCCCACTTTGCGGGTGCGCTGGAGATCATCGTCTACGCCGGGGCCATTATGGTTCTGTTCGTGTTCGTCGTCATGATGCTTAACCTGGGCGGCTCTGAAATTGAACAAGAGCGTCAGTGGTTGAAACCGCAGGTATGGATTGGCCCGGCGATTCTGTCGGCCATCATGCTGGCAGTGATCGTTTACGCGATTCTCGGCGTGAACGATCAGGGTATTGACGGTACGCCGATCAGCGCAAAAGCGGTTGGTATCACGCTCTTCGGTCCGTACGTACTGGCCGTTGAACTGGCGTCGATGCTGCTGCTGGCGGGTCTGGTTGTTGCCTTCCACGTTGGCCGCGAAGATCGTGCGGGCGAAGTGCTGAGCAACCGTGCGAATGACAGCGCGAAAAGAAAAACGGAGGAGCGCGCATGATCCCCTTAACACATGGACTGATCCTCGCCGCGATTTTGTTCGTTCTGGGCTTAACCGGTCTGGTTATCCGACGCAATCTGCTTTTTATGCTGATCGGTTTGGAAATCATGATCAACGCTTCCGCGCTGGCCTTTGTGGTCGCCGGTAGCTACTGGGGCCAGACCGATGGTCAGGTGATGTACATTCTCGCCATCAGCCTTGCGGCTGCCGAAGCGAGTATTGGCCTGGCGCTGTTGCTGCAGCTCCATCGTCGCCGCCAGAACCTGAACATCGATTCAGTAAGTGAGTTGCGTGGATGAACATGCTTGCCTTAACCATTATTTTCCCGTTGATCGGCTTTGTGCTGCTGGCTTTCTCCCGCGGTCGCTGGTCGGAAAATCTGTCTGCCACCGTGGGCATTGGCTCTATCGGCCTGGCTGCGCTGGTCACCGCTTACGCGGGTATCGACTTCTTTAACAACGGCAAGCAGGCGTTCAGCCTGCCGCTGTGGACCTGGATGTCGGTCGGCGATTTCAACATCGGTTTCAGCCTGGTACTGGATGGTCTCTCCCTGACCATGCTCTCCGTGGTCACCGGCGTTGGTTTCCTGATCCACATGTTCGCCTCCTGGTATATGCGCGGTGAAGAGGGTTACTCCCGCTTCTTCGCCTACACCAACCTGTTTATCGCCAGCATGGTTGTTCTGGTGCTGGGTGATAACCTGCTGCTGATGTATCTCGGCTGGGAAGGCGTGGGTCTCTGTTCTTACCTGCTGATCGGTTTCTACTACACCGATCCGAAGAATGGCGCAGCGGCCATGAAAGCGTTCGTCGTGACCCGTGTGGGTGACGTGTTCCTCGCTTTCGCGCTGTTCATTCTTTACAACGAACTGGGCACGCTGAACTTCCGCGAAATGGTGGAACTGGCGCCAGCGCACTTCGAAGCAGGCAACAACATGCTGACGTGGGCAACGCTGATGCTGCTGGGTGGTGCTGTGGGTAAATCCGCGCAGCTGCCGTTGCAGACCTGGCTTGCGGACGCGATGGCAGGCCCAACGCCTGTCTCCGCGCTGATCCACGCCGCGACCATGGTGACCGCTGGTGTCTATCTGATTGCACGTACGCATGGCCTGTTCCTGATGACGCCGGAAATTCTGCACCTTGTCGGTATTGTCGGTGCGGTAACTCTGGTGCTGGCGGGCTTTGCCGCGCTGGTTCAGACAGACATCAAACGTGTTCTCGCTTACTCCACCATGAGCCAGATTGGTTACATGTTCCTGGCGCTGGGCGTGCAGGCATGGGACGCAGCGATCTTCCACCTGATGACGCACGCGTTCTTTAAAGCGCTGCTGTTCCTCTCGTCCGGCTCCGTCATTCTGGCGTGCCATCACGAGCAGAACATCTTCAAGATGGGCGGTCTGCGCAAATCGATTCCGCTGGTGTATGTCTGCTTCCTGGTGGGCGGCGCGGCGCTGTCGGCACTGCCGATCATCACTGCGGGCTTCTTCAGTAAGGACGAAATCCTTGCGGGCGCCATGGCAAATGGTCATATCAATCTGATGGTGGCAGGTCTGGTCGGTGCGTTCATGACCTCCCTGTATACCTTCCGTATGATTTTCATCGTCTTCCACGGTAAAGAACAAATTCACGCTCACGCAGGGAAGGGGATTACTCACCACCTGCCGCTGCTGGTTCTGCTGGTGCTCTCTACCTTCGTTGGCGCGATGATTGTGCCACCGTTGCAGGGCGTACTGCCGGATACCACCGAGCTTGAGCACGGTCGCGTTCTGACGCTTGAAATCACCTCCGGTGTGGTCGCTATCGCAGGCATCCTGATTGCTGCATGGCTGTGGCTGGGCAAACGTACTCTGGTGACGGCTGTTGCTAACAGTGCGCCAGGCCGTCTGCTGGGCACCTGGTGGTACAACGCGTGGGGCTTCGACTGGCTGTACGACATGATCTTCGTTAAGCCGTTCCTGGGCGTTGCATGGTTGCTGAAACGCGATCCGATGAACTCCATGATGAACATCCCGGCAGTGCTGTCCCGCTTTGCAGGTAAAGGCCTGCTGTTGAGCGAGAACGGCTATCTGCGCTGGTATGTGGCATCCATGAGCATTGGTGCGGTCGTCGTGCTGGCGCTGCTGATGGTGTTGCGTTGATCTGAGATTGGGTTTGCCCGGTGGTTCAAGCCGGGCCTACAAGAGCGTAGGTCGGATAAGCGTGAGTGCCACCCGACATAACAAACCCAATCCGAAGTGAATGTTCCGTGAGAATTCGTTGAAAATCGGCCCCGGCTGGGGCCTTAAAAAGGAATAAAAATCGCCATGTTACTACCCTGGCTAATATTAATTCCCTTCATTGGTGGGTTCCTGTGCTGGCAGACCGAACGCTTTGGCGTGAAGATGCCGCGCTGGATTGCGCTGATCACCATGGGATTGACGCTCGCGCTTGGTCTGCAACTGTGGTTGCAGGGCGGCTATTCTCTGACCCAGTCTGCGGGTATTCCGCAGTGGCAGTCTGAATTTATCCTGCCGTGGATACCGCGCTTTGGTATCACAATCCACCTCGCCATCGACGGTCTGTCGCTGCTGATGGTGGTGCTGACTGGTTTGCTCGGCGTTCTGGCGGTGCTCTGTTCCTGGAACGAGATTCAAAAATACCAGGGCTTCTTCCACCTGAACCTGATGTGGATCCTGGGCGGCGTTATCGGCGTGTTCCTTGCCATCGACATGTTCCTGTTCTTCTTCTTCTGGGAGATGATGCTGGTGCCGATGTACTTCCTGATCGCGCTGTGGGGCCATAAGGCATCCGACGGTAAAACGCGTATCACGGCGGCCACCAAGTTCTTCATCTACACCCAGGCGAGTGGTCTGGTGATGTTGATTGCTATCCTGGCGCTGGTGTTCGTGCACTACAACGCGACCGGTGTCTGGACCTTCAACTATCAGGACCTGCTGAAAACGCCAATGTCTCACGGCGTTGAATATCTGCTGATGCTGGGCTTCTTCATTGCGTTTGCGGTGAAAATGCCGGTGGTTCCGTTGCACGGCTGGCTGCCAGACGCGCACTCCCAGGCACCGACGGCGGGTTCCGTTGACCTGGCGGGGATCTTGCTGAAAACCGCGGCCTACGGTCTGCTGCGCTTTGCGCTGCCACTGTTCCCGAACGCCTCCGCTGAGTTTGCACCGATTGCGATGTGGCTCGGTGTGATTGGTATCTTCTACGGCGCATGGATGGCTTTCACGCAGTACGACATCAAACGTCTTATCGCGTACACCTCCGTTTCCCACATGGGCTTCGTGCTGATTGCCATCTACACCGGCAGCCAGCTGGCGTACCAGGGGGCGGTGATTCAGATGATTGCACACGGTCTGTCTGCGGCGGGTCTCTTCATCCTCTGTGGTCAGCTGTACGAACGTCTGCATACCCGTGACATGCGCATGATGGGCGGTCTGTGGAGCAAAATTAAGTGGTTGCCAGCCCTGTCGATGTTCTTCGCAGTGGCGACGCTGGGTATGCCGGGTACCGGTAACTTTGTCGGCGAATTCATGATTCTGTTCGGCAGCTTTAAAGTGGTTCCGGTCATTACGGTTATCTCCACTTTCGGCCTGGTCTTCGCGTCCGTTTACTCGCTGGCGATGCTGCATCGCGCTTACTTCGGTAAAGCGAAGAGCCAAATCGCGGCGCAAGAACTGCCGGGAATGTCGCTGCGCGAACTGTTCATCGTTCTGCTGCTGGTCGTACTGCTGGTGCTGCTGGGCTTCTATCCGCAGCCGATTCTGGATACCTCGCATTCCGCGATGGGTAACATCCAGCAGTGGTTTGTTAATTCTGCTTCTAATACAAGGCTGTAAATCGCCATGACAATAACTCCACAACAACTGATCGCGCTGCTACCGCTGCTGATCGTCGGATTGACGGTGGTGGTTGTGATGCTCTCCATTGCGTGGCGACGCAATCACTTCCTGAATGCCACACTGTCGGTTTTAGGTCTGAACGCTGCGTTAGTCTCCCTCTGGTTTGTTGGCCAGGCGGGCGCAATGGATGTCACCCCGCTGATGCGCGTTGACGGTTTTGCGATGCTGTACACCGGGCTGGTCCTGCTGGCGAGCCTGGCGACCTGTACCTTTGCCTACCCATGGCTCGAAGGCTACAACGACAACAAAGAAGAGTTTTACCTGCTGGTTCTGATTGCCGCCCTCGGCGGGATCCTGCTGGCGAACGCGAACCATCTCGCGGCCCTGTTCCTCGGTATTGAGTTGATCTCACTGCCGCTGTTCGGCCTGATTGGTTATGCGTTCCGTCAGAAGCGCTCTCTGGAAGCGAGTATCAAGTATACGATTCTGTCTGCTGCCGCCTCGTCTTTCCTGCTGTTTGGTATGGCGCTGCTGTACGCACAGTCCGGTAACCTGTCGTTCGTGGCGCTCGGTAAGAGCCTCGGCGACAACATGCTGCACGAACCGCTGCTGCTGGCGGGTCTGGGCATGATGATTGTCGGTCTTGGCTTTAAACTCTCTCTGGTTCCGTTCCACCTGTGGACGCCAGACGTGTATCAGGGCGCTCCGGCTCCTGTCTCCACCTTCCTGGCGACAGCGAGTAAAATCGCGATCTTCGGCGTGGTGATGCGTCTGTTCCTGTACGCTCCAGTGGGTGACAGCGAAGCGGTGCGCGTGGTGCTTGGCATTATCGCCTTCGCCTCCATCATCTTCGGTAACCTGATGGCGCTGAGCCAGACCAACATCAAGCGTCTGCTTGGTTACTCGTCTATCTCCCACCTGGGTTATCTGCTGGTGGCGCTGATTGCCCTGCAGAGCGGCTCCATGTCGATGGAAACCGTCGGTGTTTACCTTGCCGGTTACCTGTTCAGCAGCCTCGGTGCGTTCGGCGTCGTGAGTCTGATGTCCAGCCCGTACCGTGGTCCGGATGCCGATTCACTGTTCTCCTACCGTGGTCTGTTCTGGCACCGTCCGATTCTGTCTGCGGTAATGACGGTGATGATGCTGTCTCTGGCGGGTATCCCGATGACGCTGGGCTTTATCGGTAAGTTCTACGTGCTGGCCGTCGGTGTACAGTCTGGCCTGTGGTGGCTGACGGCTGCGGTGGTTATCGGCTCCGCAATCGGTCTGTACTACTACCTGCGTGTGGCGGTGAGCCTATATCTGTCGGCGCCACAGCAGCTGAACCGCGATGCACCGACCAACTGGCAGTACAGCGCCGGCGGTATTGTGGTGCTGATCTCCGCGCTGCTGGTACTGATCTTCGGTATCTATCCGCAGCCGCTGATCACCCTGGTGCAGCATGCGATGCCGCTGATGTAATGGTCTCAGACATAAAAAA
>NZ_SDDX01000014.1 GCF_004115925.1 Lelliottia nimipressuralis | reverse complement strand
CCGTTCCGCCACTTATTAAAAGCCCTGAGTTAAAGCTCAGGGCTTTTTCTTGTCTGAAATTTAATTATTGCTATAAACGCAAAAATCCTCTGCATATTTTACTCTTTTTCAACATACCTATACCACGCGATAATCATCCTCAGTTAACGAACATAATGATTAAAGAGGATTTACATGACTATCCCTGCATTCGGTCTTGGCACCTTCCGCCTGAAAGACGACGTCGTCATCGCATCTGTTAAAACCGCTCTCGAATTAGGTTATCGTACCGTCGATACGGCACAAATTTATGGCAACGAAACAGCTGTAGGCCAGGCCATTGAAGAAAGCCGCGTACCACGTGAAGAATTATTCATCACGACGAAGATCTGGACGGAAAACCTCAGCAAAGACAAGCTGATCCCAAGCCTTAAAGAGAGCTTGGAAAAGCTGCGTACCGATTATGTCGATCTGACGCTCATCCACTGGCCTTCACCAGGTGATGCTGTTTCTGTTGAAGAAACTATGCTGGCACTTCTGGAAGCTAAAAAGTTAGGTTTGACTCGCAACATCGGGATCTCGAATTTCACTATTCCATTGATGGAAAAGGCGATTGCGGCCGTTGGTGCAGAGAATATTGCCACCAATCAGATTGAGCTTTCCCCGTACCTGCAAAACCGTAAAGTGGTGAACTGGGCCAAAGATAAAGGCATTCACATCACGTCGTACATGACGCTGGCGTATGGTAAAGCGTTGAAAGATGAAGTCATTGCGCGTATTGCTGATAAGCACAATGCAACGGCGGCGCAGGTTATCCTGGCGTGGGCGATGGGCGAAGGTTATGCCGTGATCCCTTCTTCAACGAAACGTGAGAATCTGGCGAGCAACCTTCTTGCGCGGGATCTCAAGCTGGACGCTGAAGATCAAAAAGCGATCGCTGCGCTTGATTGCAACGACCGCCTGGTCAGCCCGGAAGGTCTGGCCCCAAACTGGGATTAATTTAACTCACCCTCTGTAGCCTCAAACCCTCTCACAGCTCCTTCGGGAGCTGTTTTATATGCTCACTCAGAAAGTCGATAAATGCCCGGATACGGGTACTGACTGCGCGGTCGCTGTAATAAACTGCACTGAAGGGCATCTCCACCGGCAGACGTTTGTCTTCCATCAACTCAACCAGCTCACCCCGGGCTATCTCTTTATTAATCATATAGTCAGACAGACAGGCTATCCCATTCCCGCTAAGGCAGAGCTGTTTCAATGTCTCCCCACTATTTGAGGACAGCCCGCTGGTAATCTCATGAAGCTGACCGTCGCTGCAGGCAATCGGCCAGGTATTCAGCGATAACGGCTCTGTGAATCCCAGACAGAGATGGTTTTTTAACTCCTCTACCGTCTCAGGTTTACCATATTGCGCAATATAGTCGGGTGAGGCGATGATTTTGCGATAGCTGGTAAACAGCGGACGGGCGCGCAGACTCGAGTCCGTCAGCGTTCCGGCGCGAATAGCCACATCCACTTTGCGCTCAATCAGGTTGATGAACGTCTCAGAGGATACAAGCGACAAGGTCATCTCTGGATAGCGTTCGCGAAAGGGTTTCACCAGTGGCATCAGAAAATGCAGCACGACGGGAGTGGCCGCATCAATGCGCAAAAGCCCGCGCGGTGTACTCCGCGTTTCCATGATCTCTGTTTCTGCTGCGGCCATCTCCTGCAAAATCGACTGCACCCGGCGAAAATAGCGCTCACCTTCTTCGGTCAGGCTCAGCTGCCGCGTCGTCCGATTCAGCAAACTCACCCCAAGCTTCATTTCCAGCTTTTTGACGGAACGGCTAATCGCCGAATTTGCCTGTCCCAGCTGCTCCGCAGCCCGGCTAAAACTCCCGCTTTCCACGACAGCCACGAAGATTGCCAGCTCTTCTGAGGTTGCTTTCATTATTGCACCACCCGCAAAATTCTATTGATATTTTGACCATTTTTGTTATTTAAACACTGGCGCATACTTCGTGTCATCTTAATCCTGATGATACGGAGTATTTTATGCCACTGGCGCTTCTTGCCCTGACGATCAGTGCCTTCGCAATTGGCACGACCGAATTTGTTATCGTAGGCCTGGTTCCTACGATTGCCGATCAACTTTCTATCTCTCTACCTTCTGCCGGTTTGCTGGTCTCCATCTACGCGCTGGGCGTTGCGATTGGCGCACCTGTTCTGACTGCGTTAACCGGACGTTTTCCACGTAAACAGCTGTTGATGGCGCTAATGGTGCTCTTTACCGCAGGGAACATCCTCGCCTGGCAGGCACCGGACTACACCACGCTGGTGATTGCCCGCCTTCTGACTGGCCTCGCGCATGGCGTGTTCTTCTCGATTGGCTCAACCATCGCGACCAGCCTGGTACCCAAAGAGAAAGCGGCATCTGCCATCGCCATTATGTTCGGCGGTTTGACGGTTGCACTGGTGACGGGCGTGCCACTGGGCACCTTTATCGGACAGCATTTTGGCTGGCGTGAAACTTTCCTGGCCGTCTCACTGCTGGGGGTCATTGCGCTGATTGCAAGCCTGATCCTTGTACCGTCAAATATCCCCGGTCGTGCGAGTGCCAGTCTCTGCGATCAGGTGAAAGTGCTGACGCACCCTCGATTGCTGATTATCTATGCCATCACGGCTCTGGGTTACGGCGGTGTCTTTACGGCGTTCACCTTCCTGGCTCCGATGATGCAGGATCTGGCCGGCTTCTCGCCGAGTGCAGTGAGCTGGATCTTGCTGGGATACGGGGTTTCTGTCGCAATCGGTAATATATGGGGCGGCAAACTTGCCGATAAACACGGTGCTGTACCGGCGCTGAAATTCATCTTCGCGGCTCTGGTTGTGCTGCTGATGGTGTTCCAGTTTACCGCCTCCATGCAGTACGCGGCGCTGGGCACGATTCTGGTGATGGGGATCTTCGCCTTCGGCAACGTACCCGGCCTGCAGGTCTATGTAGTTCAGAAGGCCGAACTGTATACACCTAACGCCGTAGATGTCGCCTCAGGCCTTAACATCGCCGCATTCAACGTAGGGATCGCGCTGGGTTCAATCATCGGCGGGCAAACGGTTGAGCACTTTGGTTTAGCGCAGACGCCGTGGATTGGTGCCGTGATCGTCCTCGCTGCTTTCCTGCTGATTGGCCTGAGTGGTCGCCTCGATAAAACGGCTCGTGTAGCACTGGGATAAGTATCAGTAAGCGCTTGCTTACAAAACCAGACAGAGGTTTATGAGTAATTGCGTTGAAAGTGTGACCTAAAATCCCTATAACAGTAGAACCAGTCCGTTTTCCGGGCTGGTTCAATGCTATAGAGGTCGTTTCGAAAAGTGCGAAAAAATACCTATGCCATGCGCTATATTGCCGGACAACCTGCGGAGAGAATTTTGCCTCCGGGGTCGTTTGCGAGTCTTGGCCAGGCATTGCCCGCTGGCGCCCCCTTAAGCAGCGATGACAAAATTCGCGTACTGGTGTGGAATATCTTCAAACAGCAGCGTGCTGAGTGGTTATCCGTGCTGAAGAATTTCGGTAAGGATGCGCATCTGGTGCTGTTGCAGGAGGCGCAAACTACGCCTGAACTGGTTCGGTTTGCAACTACCAACTACCTCGCCGCAGACCAGGTTCCCGCTTTTGTCTTGCCCCAACACCCCTCGGGCGTTATGACGCTCTCTGCTGCGCACCCGGTTTACTGCTGCCCGCTGCGTGAGCGCGAGCCTATTCTGCGTCTGGCAAAATCGGCATTAGTCACCGTCTATCCTCTGCCCGATACCCGCCTGCTGATGGTGGTAAACATTCACGCAGTGAATTTTAGCCTGGGTGTCGATGTGTATAGTAAGCAGTTACTTCCCATTGGCGATCAGATCGCGCATCACAGTGGGCCGATTATTATGGCGGGGGATTTCAATGCCTGGAGTCGCCCGCGCATGAATGCGTTGTATCGCTTTGCGCGCGAAATGTCCTTGCGCGAAGTGCGTTTCACCGACGATCAGCGGCGCAAAGCGTTTGGTCGTCCGCTTGATTTTGTCTTCTATCGTGGTCTGAATGTGCACGAAGCCTCTGTACTGGTGACGCGCGCCTCCGATCACAATCCACTACTTGTTGAATTCAGTCCCGGCAAACCTGAGAAGTAATGGTGCGTCAGGTCTGCCGTCGGGCAGGCCTGCGCAGGTACTGCCCTTTATTTTTCTCACAACCAAAGGACAGTACGATGACAACACAATCCCATCATGACAACGTAGAAAAACAGTTCGGTTCCCAGGCAAGCGCCTATCTGGCCAGTGCGGTACACGCCTCTGGCCGCGACCTGGTGCGTCTCGGCGAGCGCCTGTCTGCATTTCCGCAGGCGCAGGTTCTTGATTTAGGCTGTGGAGCAGGGCATGCCAGCTTTGTCGCTGCACAGCATGTCGCGCACGTTACCGCTTACGATCTGTCTGGCCAGATGCTCGATGTTGTCACCCACGCAGCGAAAGACAAAGGGCTGAATAATATTTCGACCCGCCAGGGCTACGCTGAATCACTCCCTTTTGACGACGAAACCTATGACGTGGTGATCAGCCGCTACTCCGCCCATCATTGGCACGATGTCGGCCAGGCACTGCGCGAAATCAAACGCGTGCTGAAGCCGGGCGGGATTTTTATCATTATGGATATCATGTCACCCGGAAACCCGGTTCGCGATATCTGGCTGCAGACCGTTGAAGCCCTGCGTGATACCTCGCACGTTCGCAATTATTCCAGCGGTGAATGGTTCGCGATGATCACCGAAGCCGGTTTAGTTTCCCGCTCTCTGGTGACGGACCGCCTGCCGCTGGAGTTCTCCTCATGGATTGCGCGTATGCGCACACCCGACACGTTAAGCCAGGCGATTCGTTTGTACCAAGAGAGTGCCTCGGCGGAAGTGAAAGCGTACTTTGACTTGCAGGAAGAGGGGTCGTTTACCAGCGATACGATCCTGGCGGAAGCGCAAAAAGCCGGATAAGAAAAAACAAAAAAGGCACCGGGGGAATCGGTGCCTTTTTCTATGGGTCTGGCTGTCAGGAGTCTGGCGTCGCGCTGTTTTTAACAAACAGTGTCAGCTGATCGCCTGGCTGCAGATTGGCCGTATCGTCATTCCAGCGCATCACATCTTTGATGTTCACGCCGTGCGTTTTCGCGATACTGGACAGTGAATCGCCTTTGCGTACACGATAAGTAATGCTATCGCTGTTGCGGGCGAGACGCTGTGCGCTGCTGCCAGCGCCAACCGTCAGGTTCTGGCCAACTTTCAGGTTTGAACCGCGCAGATTGTTCCACTGCTGCAGATCCTTCGTGCTCACGCCAAGACGTGATGCAATGCCTGAAATGGTATCGCCGGAACGAACCTTATAGCTACGGCTGCTGACGGATGAAACATCTGCAATCAGCGTTGACTGAACGGCAGCAATTTCACCTGATGCGAGAGACTCACGTAACTGCGCTGCATGCTTCTGCGGCACCAGCACGTACTGAGGCCCATTGGCACCCAGCGTTGAGCCTTTCACGCCTGCGTTAAAGGTCTTCAGCTTTGTCACCGACATTCCCGTCATATCAGCAACCTGTTTCATATCAACCGGGCTGCTGAGGCTCACTCTGGCCAGCGCGCGACTTTCGTCAGACGTTGGCAGATTTACACCATAACGTTTACTGTTTTTGAGAATATCGCTCAAAGCCAGCATCTTCGGTACGTAAAGCTTGGTTTCCTGTGGCAATGAGAGAGACCAAAAATCGGTGGGTTTACCACGCGCCTTGTTCGCTTTCATTGCCTTCATTACCCGACCTTCACCGCTGTTATACGCTGCGACTGTTAACAACCAGTCACCGTCAAACATCTTATTCAGACGTTGCATCATGTCGAGAGCGGCAGTCGTAGAAGCGACCACATCCCGACGCGCATCGTAGCCGCGAGTCTGTTTCAAACCATAATTGCGCCCTGTGCTCGGAATGATCTGCCAAATGCCTGCGGCATTGGCACCAGACGTCGCGTGCGGGTCAAAAGCGCTCTCCACTATGGGTAGTAGTACCAGTTCCATAGGCATGTTACGTTTCTTAACTTGCCCTGCTATCCAGTACATATACGGCTCTGCCCGTAAAGTTACATCGTGGAGATAGCTCTTATTACTTAAATACTTCTGTTTCTGATCGCGAATCCGGTTGTTTTCCGGAATCCCCATCTTCAGCTCGTCGCTAATAGAGGCCCACAAGTCCTGTTCCTGCGCGAATGATGTCCCATCGTCCATCCAACGCGCCTGACTTGTAAACTTCCCTGCTTCCCCTTGACCAGCTGCAGAAAGGCTCTGTGCGTGCTGCTGTATGTTGCCAGTGTTCTGGCACCCAGCAAGCAGGACAGAGGCGAGTAATATCGCTTTTGCCTTCATGTGTGTGTCAATAGTTGCTTAAAAGACGAGCGATAATAACGGCGAAACTTTCAAAAGGCAACCCGCAATTGTCAGAAGTCATCTTTCTTTGACCGTAACCATGCAAAACGCTCTTCAGGTTGTTGCAAATTTGTTTCTTGGTTAATTTTGTTAATTAAATCAATATCATCGGTTCTCAAAAATAAATTTATTTTGCGCTCATTTTTCAGAATTACGGGCAGTGTATTTTGTTTTTTTACCCGTAACTCATTCACTTTGTGGTAATAATCCTGAATCGCAGGATCGTCAGGCAAGATGCTCAATGCAAACTTCATATTTGCTAATGTATATTCGTGGGCGCAGCAAACGAGGGTATCCTCCGGGAGAGCGTTAATCCTCTGGAAGGATTGATACATCTGGGTTGGCGTCCCTTCGAACAATCTTCCGCACCCGCCGGAGAACATCGTGTCACCGCAGAAAAGATAAGGGAAACTGAAGAAAGAAATGTGTCCGGAAGTGTGACCGGGTGTAGCAAATACAGAAAAATCGTATCCCAGTATGAGGATTTTTTCGCCATCTTCGACTACCCGAGTCGTGCCCTTATCTTGTGTCTCCTGTGGACCATAAACCACTAAATGGGGAAATTTCGCCCGTAAAGCAGGGACACCGCCGACATGATCGTGATGATGGTGAGTCAGCAAAATGGCCTCTGGCTGCCAGCCGTTTTCCTCGATAGCCTGCAATACCGGTGCCGCATCGCCTGGATCGACAACAATGCAACGCTTATCATCGCCGACTAAAACCCAGATGTAGTTGTCCTGAAACGCGGGAATGCTGATAAGATTCATAAATTACCTCTCATTACGTAACGGGTGTGTTGATGAAGCCGGCAAGGATACCTCAGATTGTCTCAGCACCAGAGCACTGGTCCCAGTTGCGGTGGGGTGAATACTATCGCGAGGCGCTTGAGAGTCAGCTCAATCCCTGGTTTGCAAAAATGTATGGTTTTCATCTGCTTAAGATTGGCAATTTGAGCGCGGAAATCAACTCCGAAAGCTGCGCCATCTCCCATCAGGTGAATGTCTCTCTTAACGGTCACCCCCTTCAGGTTAAAGCCGATCCGCTTCATTTGCCATTCGCCGAGAAATCCGTCGACGCCTGCCTGATGGCCCACACGCTTCCCTGGTGCAGCGACCCGCACCGTTTACTGCGCGAAGCCGACCGCGTGCTAATCGATGACGGCTGGCTGGTCCTCAGCGGTTTCAATCCGATGAGCCTGATGGGATTGCGCAAGCTGGTGCCCGTTTTGCGCCGCACGCCGCCCTATAACAGCCGCATGTTTACGTTTACACGTCAGCTCGACTGGCTGTCATTACTGAATTTTGAAGTGATGTACTACAGCGGCTTCCAGGTTTTACCCTGGGCGGGGAAGGGCGGTAAAATGCTGACAACCCATCTGCCAGCACTTGGGTGCATGCAGCTTATCGTGGCGCGTAAGCGAACGGTTCCACTTACGCTGAACCCGATGAAGCAGAGCAAATCAAAAGCACAAATCCGACAGACGGTCGGGGCGACGCGACAGTACCGAAAACCCTGATCAGGATTCCGGCTGATAGCCCACGTCATCGTGGATCGGATTCATCGCCGCTTCGCGCGCAAGAACGTCGCAACGTTCGTTTTCCGGATGCCCCGCATGCCCTTTGACCCATTCCCACTTAATGGTGTGATGGCTCAGTGCCGCGTCCAGACGCTTCCAGAGATCGACATTCTTGACCGGTTTCTTGTCGGCCGTTTTCCAGCCACGCTTTTTCCAGTTATGGATCCACTGGGTAATCCCCTGGCGCACATACTGGCTGTCGGTACTGATAACCACATCGCAATCTTCTTTTAATGCTTCCAGCGCGACGATCGCGGCCATCAACTCCATGCGGTTATTGGTGGTCAGACGAAAACCTTCATTAAAGGTCTTCTCATGCTCACGGTAACGCAAAATGGCGCCGTAGCCGCCCGGCCCTGGATTCCCGAGGCAAGATCCATCGGTGAAAATTTCTACCTGCTTAATCATCTCTGGTAGACTTCCTGTATTTGAAACGATCAGTAAAACGACGAGTCTGACATAAATGACCGATATGAGCACTGCAATTACACGACAGATCGTCCTCGATACCGAAACCACCGGTATGAACCAGATTGGCGCACATTACGAAGGCCATAAGATCATTGAGATCGGTGCCGTCGAAGTGGTGAACCGTCGTCTCACCGGCAACAACTTCCACGTTTACCTGAAGCCCGACCGTCTGGTGGACCCGGAAGCGTTCGGCGTTCACGGAATTGCCGATGAGTTCCTGCTGGATAAACCGACCTTCGCCGACGTTGCCGATGAGTTTATGGACTATATCCGCGGGGCTGAACTCGTCATCCATAACGCTTCGTTCGATATCGGCTTTATGGACTATGAGTTCAGTAAGCTCAACCGCAATATCCCGAAAACCAATACCTTCTGCAAAGTCACTGACAGCCTGGCGCTGGCGAGGAAGATGTTTCCGGGCAAGCGTAACAGCCTCGATGCTCTCTGCTCGCGCTACGAAATAGATAACACCAAGCGTACGCTTCACGGCGCACTGCTCGATGCCCAGATTCTGGCGGATGTCTATCTGACCATGACGGGCGGCCAGACTTCGATGGCGTTTAGCACCGAAAACGACTCCCGTCAGGCGGGTGACACCGGAATTCAGCGCGTGGTGCGTCAGGCGAGCCGTCTGCGGGTGATTTTAGCCAGTGACGAAGAGATCGCCGCCCATGAATCGCGTCTCGATATCGTGCAAAAGAAGGGCGGCAGCTGCCTCTGGCGCGCATAACAGATGCCGTTATGCTGTAAAAAGCACCGTGTGGGCGAATTTTGCAGCAACTGATTCAAAAGTTGAGAAAAAGCGTTGACGGGATCGGAACCAAACCGTAATATTCGCCTCGTTCCCAAGGGAACAATGCGGAGCGGTAGTTCAGTCGGTTAGAATACCTGCCTGTCACGCAGGGGGTCGCGGGTTCGAGTCCCGTCCGTTCCGCCACATTAGAAAGCCTGAATCAGAAATGATTCAGGTTTTCGTCATTTCAGCGCCTTACCTCTCTTATCTCCCCTCTGATGTTAGTTAACAAAAAGTTAATATTCGCAGTGCAATTTATTAACAATTGTTCGATATTGGTGCGATGGTTGCACTTTTAGTGTGCAATTCCGTCTCATCCCTTCGCTCCAAACGTTTCCTCTTGTAACAATCTTGTAAAAATAAATCTCAAATAATCATTAGCTTACTTACGGTTTTCCAGAAAGTTCCTGAACCAATGATTTATTGGTTCATTAATTGCTTAACTCTATGTGCAATGAGACGTTATCTATATCAATAACTTATTGTTAATAAAAATAAAGCAATGATGAGAGCAGGCGAACCAATATGGAAAAATCGTCACGGTTTCTGGCAAATTCCAGCACCGCACTTGAGCAGTTGCGCGGTCTGATCAACCAGCACGAGTCAACACCAGGCATTCCGCTGCCCACCGAACGTGAGCTGTCGGAAACACTCGGCGTAGGGCGACGCGAAGTTCGTCGTGCGCTGGACGTGCTGGAAGAAGAGGGACGCATCTGGCGCAAGCAGGGCAAAGGCACTTTCATTGGCCCTGCCGCACCGGTTGAACCTCTTGCGCTTCAGGGGCTGGTGCAGCAAACCAATCTGCTGGAAGTGATGGAAGCCCGCCTGCAGCTCGAACCCGGCTTAGCCCGTCTTGCGGCACTGCGTGCCACCAGGGAAAACCTCGCGCTGATGCAGCGCATGCTGGAACGCATCGACAAGGTCAGCCCGGATGACCGCGATCTTAACGAACTGTGGGACAGCGCCTTTCACCGCGCCATTGCTGAGGCTGCGGGTAATCGCCTGATGCTGGGGTTGTTCGATGCTATTGATGCAGTCAGGCGCGAACCTAGCTGGCAGCACCTGCGTGAGCTGGCGCGTACCCCAGAGCGCGTCGACAGCTACAACGATCACCACCACAAAATCATGACGGCGATTATCCACCGCCAGCCCAATGAAGCAGCCGCCGCGATGCGCGAACACCTGCTCACCCTGCAAACTGCCCTGATTCAGGCCATCAACCTTGAGGATGATTCCCTGTTATGACGACGATCCCTTTTAAGGAGGCAGCGCCGGTCCTTCGCCTGCACAATCTCAATGTGAAATTCGCTGGATCGCCGGTCAGCGTGCTCGACGGCATCTCCCTGAGCGTGAAATCAGGTGAAACGCTGGCGCTGGTGGGGGAGTCCGGCTGCGGAAAAAGTATCACGTCGCTGGCGCTGATGGGGCTGCTGCCTGCCAGTGCGCAGATTGTCAGCGGTGAAATGCAGTTCCGTCGCCACGATCTGCGCAAGCTCTCCCCGCGTGAATACGCCGATCTGCGCGGCAGTGAACTGGCGATGATCTTTCAGGAGCCGATGACCTCCCTCAACCCGGCTTTTACTCTCGGCGATCAGCTTAGTGAAGCGGTGATCCGCCACCAGAAAATGTCGAAATCCGACGCCATGAAAGTGGCGCTGCAAATTCTGGAAAAGGTGCAGATCCCGGCGCCGGAGATGCGTCTTAAATCTTATCCCCATCAGCTTTCCGGCGGGATGCGCCAGCGTGTGATGATTGCGATGGCGCTCATTAACCACCCGCGTCTGCTGATTGCCGACGAACCAACCACCGCGCTGGACGTGACAATCCAGGCGCAAATCCTGACGTTGCTGAATACCTTAAAAGCCGAAACCGGCACCGCCGTGCTGATGATCACCCACGATCTGGGTGTGGTGGCGGAAGTCGCGCAGCAGGTGGCGGTGATGTATGCCGGACAGGTCGTGGAGCAGGGCAGCGTCGAGAGTATTTTTGCCGATCCGCAGCACCCCTACACCATCGGTCTGATGGGGTCGATTCCGTCCCTCGGTGCGCGTAAAGGCCAGCTTTCGACCATTCCGGGCAGCGTGCCGTTGCCCGAATCGATGCCGAAGGGCTGCCGTTTCGCCACCCGTTGTCCGTTCGCCCAGACGCGCTGCCACGATGAAAAACCGCAGCTTCACACCCTTGGAGCGGGCCATCAGGTGGCCTGTTTCCGTGTGCCCCTTGAGCAACACATTGCGCTGGGAGAAATCGCATGACTACCCCGATCCTCGAAGCTCGCGATCTGAGCAAACTCTTCCCCGGCCCGAAAAAACTCTTTGCGCCGGCCCGTTTTGTCACCGCCGTCGACCGGGTTTCACTCGCCGTGATGCCGGGCGAAACGCTGGCCATTGTCGGTGAGTCCGGTTCCGGGAAATCCACCCTCGGTCGACTGCTGCTTCGCCTGCTGGCGGCCAGCGAAGGGCGCGTGTTCTATCAGGGCGAAGAGATTACCCACGCGTCAGGTTCGCGGCTGAACCAGCTTCGTCGTGAACTGCAAATCATCTTTCAGGACCCGTTTGCCTCGCTCAATCCGCGCATGACGGTGGAGCAGATCGTCGGTGAACCCCTGTGGCTGCACCAGAATATGAAAAAAGCCGACCGCCAGTATCGCGTCGCGGAACTGCTGAAAACCGTCGGGCTGCCTGCCGCCTGGGCCGGACGCTATCCGCACGAGTTTTCCGGCGGACAGCGTCAACGTATCGGCATTGCGCGCGCGCTAGCCTCCGGGCCAAAACTGCTGCTCGGCGATGAGCCGGTTTCCGCGCTGGATGTCTCCGTGCAGGCGCAGGTAGTGAACCTGCTCGAAAGCCTGAAACATCAGCTGGGGCTGACAATGGTGATTGTCGCTCACGGCCTGGCGGTCATTCGCCACATGAGCGATCGCGTGGCGGTGATGTATCTCGGCCAGATTGTTGAGCTGGCTACCGTCGATGAAATCTTTGACGCGCCGCTGCACCCGTACACGCAGGCGCTGATTGCTTCTGCGCCCCAGATGCAGCCGGGCATAGAGCGCGACGCGCCGCTGTTGCAGGGCGACTTACCGAATCCGGCGAATCCCCCTTCCGGGTGTCGGTTCCACACCCGCTGCCCGTATGTCACGGATGAATGCCGCCAGGTCGAACCGATCGCACAGGTTCTGGAGGGCGGACGCCAGGTGGCCTGCCATCGCTGGCAGGAAATTAACCGCGATCGCAGTGTTATCCAGATAGCACCGCCATCCGCTGCCTTTTTGCGCCGCCGCGCGCTGTTTGAACATGCGGCATCACTCTCGTCTCTTCCAGCAAGGAACTCATGATAATGACAATGCGTAATTCTCTTTTGACCGTACTGGGAAGTGTTATGTTGTTGGGCGCAGCACTCCCTGCGCACTCGGAAAGCGTTCTGCGAATTGGTCTGGGCGCAGACCCGGATATGCTCGATCCTCATCTGGCGCGCACCTACTATGGCCGCTTCGTCTTCGCCTCTCTGTGCGACAGGCTGGTTGATGTGGATGAAAATCTGAAGGTCGTGCCGGGCCTGGCAAAAGACTGGTCCTGGAGCGATGACAACAAAACCCTGACCATGAATTTGCGTGAGGGGGTGACCTTCCACGACGGCGAAAAATTTGACGCTGAAGCGGCGAAATATAACCTCGAACGCGCCCTGTCCTTAAAAGGCTCGCTGCGTAAAAGTGAAATCTCTTCTGTCGAATCGGTGGAAGTGAAAAGCCCGACCCAAATTGCCATTCACCTGAAAACGCCGGATGCCGCGCTGCTGATGCAGTTGACCGACCGCGCAGGGGCGATGATGGCGCCGGAAGCGGCCAAAAAGCCGGATTTTGCCGCCCATCCTGTCTGCTCTGGCCCGTACAAATTTGACAGCCGCGTCTCTCAGGACCGCATCGTTCTGAGCCGTTTCGACAACTACTGGAACAAAGACGCCTATCACTTCGACAAAATCATCTATCTGCCGATCCCGGATGCCTCGGTGCGTCTGGCAAACCTGCGCGCGGGTGACCTCGATCTGACAGAAGGTATCGCCGCCAGCGACGTGAAAACCGTCGAAGCCGACAGCAAACTGGCGTTGGCGAAGGTGACCGGTCTCGGTTATCAGGGGATCACTTTCAACATCAATAACGGCAAAGTTCCGGCCAACGATCCGTTCAAAGATGCGCGTGTGCGCGAAGCGTTCTCACTGGCCATCGACCGCGATGCGCTGAACCAGGTGGTGTTTGAAGGGTTGTACACCCCGGCAAACCAGGCGTTTTCGCCGGTCAGCCCTTACCACGTCAAGGTGCCGGTTCCGGCCCGCGATGTGGAAAAAGCAAAAGCCCTGCTAAAAGCGGCGGGCATTAACGGGCCGCTGAACGTCAATCTGCTGGTGCCGAACAACCCAACGTCACAGCAGGTGGGCCAGGTTCTGCAGGCGATGACGGCGGAAGCGGGCTTTAACCTGAATCTGCAAATGACGGAATTCGCCACGCTGCTCGATCGTCAGCAGAGCGGTGACTATCAGCTGAGCTTCTCCGGCTGGTCCGGTCGTCCGGATCCAGACGGCAGCATCTTTGGTTTCATCAACAGCAAAGGCAACCTCAACGACGGCCGTTACAGCAATGCGCAGGTCGACGAGTGGCTGACCCAGGCGCGTCTGAGCACCGATCCCGCCGCCCGCCAGCCGCTGTACGACAAGGTCGTAAAACAGCTGCAAACGGACATGCCGATTGCCTATCTCTACTTTGAGCCGCGCATTTTTGGCCTGAACAAGAGCGTGCAGGGCTTCAAACCGTACCCGGACGGCATCGTGCGTCTGGCGGGCTTGTCGCTTGCTAAGTAACTGAGGGCTTGAGGAGAAACCATGCTGGAACTGATTTGCAAACGCCTGCTACTGGCGATCCCGACCTTACTGCTGGTGAGCATGATGGTCTTCGGGCTGCAAAAACTGCTGCCCGGCGATCCGCTGATTGCGATGGCGGGCGAAGAGCGCGATCCGGCGGTGATTGCTCAGCTGCGCGCAGAACTGAATCTCGATGCGCCGCTGCCGGTGCAATATTTTGACTGGCTGACGCGTGCGCTGCAGGGCGATCTGGGGGTCTCTTTACGCACTCACGAGCCCGTGACGTCGCTGATTGCCAGCAAATTGCCGGTCACGATGGAGCTGTCGCTGCTGGCGATGATCATTGCGCTGGTGTTCGGCATCAGCATGGGGATCCTCGCGGCGGTTAACAAAAACAGCTGGATCGATCACGGTGCCAACTTTGTGGCGATCTCGGGGATCTCGATACCGCACTTTTGGCTGGGGATCCTGTTAATTCTGGTCTTCTCGGTCAATTTGCAGTGGCTGCCCGCCTCCGGCTATGTGCCGTTCAGCGAAGATCCGCTGCAAAACCTGCGCACGCTGCTGCTGCCTGCGTCGGTGCTCGGTACCGGCCTGGCGGCGACGCTGATGCGCCACACGCGCGCCTCAATGATCGCCGTGCTGAAAGCCGATTACATCCGTACCGCGCGGGCAAAGGGGCTGCTGCCGAAAGCGGTGATTCTCAAGCACGCGTTTCGCAACGCGCTGGTGCCGGTGATCACGCTTACCACGCTGCTGTTTGGTGAACTGCTGGGCGGCGCGGTACTGACCGAGCAGGTCTTCACAATTCCAGGCTTTGGCAAAATGATCGTCGATTCGGTTTTTAACCGTGATTATGCGGTGGTGCAGGGCGTGGTGCTGATCGTGGCGATTGGCTTCCTGATGCTGAACCTGCTGGCTGACGTGCTCTACGTCCTCATCAACCCGAAAATGCGAGGTTAATCGTGGCTGAACTGACGACTCAAACCGTAGTACCTGCGTTGCCACGCGCGCAGAATCGGGTGCTGAAGAAATTTCTCGCCAATAAAAGCGCGGTGATTGGCGCGGTGATTGTCGGCATCTTTGTGCTCATCGCCCTGATTGCCCCCTGGCTTGCGCCCTTTGATCCGGTCAAAGCTAACTTCCTGGCGGTGCGTAAGCCGCCGTCAGAGCTGTATTGGTTTGGCACCGACGAGCTGGGCCGCGACATTCTCTCGCGCATCGTCTGGGGCGCGCGAACGTCCCTGATGGCGGGCTGTATGTCGGTGGTCATTGCCGTAGCGATCGGGGTACCGCTCGGGCTGGTGGCGGGGTACTTCCAGGGGATCTGGGACGGCGTGATCTCACGCTTTATCGAAGCGCTGCTGGCATGCCCGTTCCTGATCATGGCGATCGCACTGGGGGCGTTTTTAGGCCCCAGCCTGACTAACGCGATGATCGCCATCGGGCTGTCGGCCATGCCGATTTTTGCTCGTCTGACGCGCGGCCAGGTGATCGCCATTCGCAACGAAGAGTACATCGATGGCGCGAAGGCGATTGGCCTGCCGGATCGCTGGATCATCGTGAAATATGTGCTGCCCAATGTGATGTCACCAATTCTGGTGCAGGCCACGCTGGCGATTGCCTCCGCCATTATCGCCGAGGCCAGCCTGTCGTTTCTCGGCCTTGGTCAGCAGCCGCCGAATCCGTCATGGGGCTCAATGCTCAACACGGCAAAAGGTTTTCTGGAACAGGCGCCATGGATGTCTGTTTTCCCTGGTATCGCCATTTTCCTTGCGGTACAGGGCTTTAATTTACTCGGTGACGGGCTGCGCGATGCGCTCGATCCGCGCCACGACTAAGGAGTCATGATGACCAAAGCGCTTGATTTTACGACCGGTTACGATTCACGACGCCCGCCAATGATGGGGCACAACGCGGTCGCCACTTCGCAGCCGTTGGCGGCGCAGGCCGGGATGCGGATGTTACAGCTCGGCGGTAACGCCGTTGATGCCGCCATAGCCACGGCCATGGCCCTGACGGTGGTTGAACCGACGGGCTGCGGCATTGGCAGCGACGCCTTTGCCATCGTCTGGGACGGCGAAAAGCTGCACGGTCTGAACGCATCAGGCCGTTCGCCTGCCAGCTGGCATGCGGATCTGTACGCGGGCAAAACCGACGTGCCAGAGCTTGGCTGGGACGCGGTGACGGTGCCGGGCGCCGTCTCCGGCTGGGTAGCACTGGCCGAGCGTTTTGGCACGCTGCCGCTGACGACCCTGGCGCAACCGGCCATTGAGTACGCGCGTAATGGTTTCCCGGTGTCGCCGCTGATTGGTCACCTGTGGCAGCGCGGCTTTAACAAACTGAAAGATCAGCCGGGCTTTAGCGCCTGCTTTGCGCCAGAGGGCCGCGCGCCGCGCATCGGTGAGATTTTCCGTAATCCGGCGCAGGCCAACTCTCTGGAGCTGATCGCCAAAACTAACGGCGAAGCCTTCTATCGCGGTGAGCTGGCGCAGAAAATCGCTGCTTTCGCCAAAGAGCACGGCGCGCATCTGACGGCAGACGATCTGGCGAATCATCGCGTCGACTGGGTGGAGCTGCTGTCGCGCGATTTCGCCGGTGGATCGGTGCAGGAGCTGCCGCCAAACGGTCAGGGGATCGCCACGCTTATTGCGCTGGGGATTCTGGAGCAGTGCGGGATCGAAAAACATCATCCGGACTCTGTGCAATCTCTGCATCTGTCGATCGAGGCGATGAAGCTGGCGCTGGCGGATCTCGATCGCTACGTGGCCGACGAAGAGCACATGGAGTTTGCCGCGAAAGAGCTGTTAAGCGACCACTATCTGAAATCGCGCGCGGCGCTGATCGATCAGGATAACGCGTCTGATTTCACCTACGGCGCGCCGACACAAAGCGGTACGGTTTACCTCTCTGCCGCCGATTCCAGCGGGATGATGATCTCCTTTATCCAGTCCAACTTTATGGGCTTTGGCTCAGGCGTCGTGGTGCCGGACACGGGCATTAGCCTGCAAAATCGCGGCTGTGGCTTTGTGCTGGATCCTAAACATCCTAACGCCCTGGCGGGCAGTAAGCGTCCGTTCCATACCATTATTCCGGGCTTCGCGATGGACGGGCAGGGCAAACCGCTGATGTCGTTTGGCGTGATGGGCGGGCCAATGCAGGCGCAGGGTCACATGCAGATGGCGCTGCGTATTATGCTGCACGGGCAAAACCCCCAGGCGGCGATCGATGCGCCGCGCTGGCGCGTGGTGAAGGGCCGGGAAGTGATCGTTGAATCGAGCTTCGACCGCAATACCATTGCGGCGCTGCGCGAACGCGGGCATCAGATTACGGTGGAAGATCCGCTGCAGGATTATAACTTTGGCGGCGCGCAGGTGATTTACCGCATGCCGGAAGGGCACTACGTCGCCGCAACCGAAAGCCGCAAAGACGGGCAGGCGTTAGTGAGTTAACAAACCGCTATCAGCATCTAAGCCGGGTGAGGCGCTGCCGCACCCGGCTTTTTTTCATCCAATACTAAACGGATCCGCGTCCTGCCATGCCGGAAACTTCTCCCGGTACTCTTTCAGTGCCGTTAGCGAAAGCTCGGCGTCTATACGCGTCGCCTGATGCGGTTCGGCGGTGGCAATAATTTCCCCCTGCGGATTCACCACCCGGCTATCGCCGCGGTAGTGATGCCCATTGCCATCGGTGCCTACGCGGTTACAGCCCACCACATACGCCTGATTCTCAATGGCGCGCGCCACCAACAGCGCTTGCCAGTGCAGCGAGCGCGGCGCAGGCCAGTTGGCGACGTACAGCGCCAGATCGTAATCATTACGGTTGCGTGACCAGACCGGGAAGCGCAGGTCGTAACAGACCAGCGGCAGAATGCGCCAGCCGCGCCACTCAAACACCACCCGCTCGTTACCCGCCTCGTAGTGATGATGCTCATCGGCCATGCGGAACAGGTGGCGTTTATCGTAAAAATGCAGCGTGCCGTCTGGCTCGACGAGCAGGAAGCGGTTCACCGGCCCACGCTCGGTCTGCAGCGCGGCGCTCCCCGCGACGAGAGCGTTCGTCTGCCGGGCCTTGCTGTGCATCCACGCGACGACGTCATCCTGCGCCAGAGACTGCTTTGCTGCCTCCATGGCGAACCCGGTAGTGAACATCTCCGGCAGCACAATCACATCGCGTCCGGTGATCTCTTCGAGCTGACGATCAAAATGGCGCAGGTTGGCGGGACCGTCCATCCACACCAGGGGCTGTTGTAAAAGGGTAATCTTCAAACCAGGCACAATCATGACTCCTCGAAAGACGGCTTTTTGACACTGTAGCACGGGAAAAAGAGAAAATGTGGCAATAAAAAACCCCGCACGCGGCGGGGTTTGTGGAAGCGATGCGGGTCAGGCCGCTTCAGGTTTGCGGACCTTCTCCGGCAGCTTTACCGGCCGGGTCGCCAGCTCGTCGTGCTCGAAATCATCCACGTTAATGCTGCGCAGACGGCTCTCTTCCGCTTTCACTAGTACCGCAGCTTCATTCTGATCGATGATCCCACCCGCCAGCGCCTGTTTGGCCAGTTCATCCAGGCGAGTAAACGGCAGGTTTTTGCCCAGCTGTTTACAGATTTTCTGGTGAACAGGATCGGCTGCCATCACATCCAGCAGCGCCTCTTCCAGCAGACCAACCGGGTTATGCTCGGTAGGCTTCAGGTACTGACCGCGACCGATACGGGAGCGGGTTGCACTTGGCACCTGCAGGATCTTCGCCACTTTGTGATCCAGGATATCGGACGGTGCCAGATGATGACGACCGGTTGGGAAGATCACCACGCGCAGTGCGCCTGCCACAAAGCGGTTCGGGAAGTTCGCCAGCAGATCGTCAATCGCCTGCTCTGCCTGATAGAGCGCATCCTGCACGCCCCAGTGGACTAACGGCAGATCCGCTTCATGACGGCCTTCATCGTCGTAACGTTTCAGAACCGCAGAGGCAAGGAATACCTGGCTCAGGACATCGCCCAGACGCGCAGAGATACGCTCGCGACGCTTCAGACTGCCGCCGAGGACTGCCATCGACACGTCTGACAGCAGCGCCAGGTTCGCGCTCAGGCGGTTGAGATGCTGGTAGTAACGTTTGGTCGCATCACCCGTTGGTGTGGCACTGGTGAGACCGCGCGTCAGGCCCAGCCAGAAGCTGCGCATTTTGTTGCTGCCGACATGGCCGATGTGTTTGAACAGCAGCTTGTCGAACGCATTCACGTCGTTGTTTTGCGCCGCAGCCATCTCTTCCAGTACATACGGATGGCAGCGAATCGCGCCCTGACCAAAGATCATCATGCTGCGGGTGAGGATGTTGGCGCCTTCCACGGTGATGGCAATCGGTGCGCCCTGATAGCCACGCGCCAGGAAGTTGCCTTCGCCGAGCATAATGCCTTTACCGCCAGCAATATCCATCGCATCAATAATTGACTGCTGCGCACGATGGGTACAGTGATACTTGACGATAGCTGACAGCACAGCCGGTTTTTCGCCCAGCATGATGCCGTAGGTGATCAGCGACGCCGCCGCATCCATCACGTAAGCGTTGCCCGCGATGCGCGCCAGTGGCTCTTCGATACCTTCCATCTTACCGATAGAAATTTTGAACTGACGGCGGATGTGGGCGTAAGCACCAATCCCCATCGCGACGGATTTCAGGCCACCGGTAGAGTTCGACGGCAGGGTGATACCGCGACCGACCGACAGACATTCCACCAGCATACGCCAGCCCTGTCCGGCCATTTTCGGACCGCCGATGATGTAATCAATCGGTACAAAGATATCTTCGCCACGGGTCGGACCGTTCTGGAACGGTACGTTCAGCGGGAAGTGACGACGACCAATTTCGACGCCAGGCGTAGAGGTTGGGATCAGCGCACAGGTAATGCCCAGATCTTCCTCGTCGCCCAGCAGTCTGTCCGGGTCAGAGAGTTTGAATGCCAGGCCCAGTACGGTGGCAATCGGTGCCAGCGTAATGTAACGCTTGTTCCAGGTCAGGCGCATACCCAGCACCTGCTGGCCCTGCCACTCGCCCATGCAGACTACGCCGGTATCCGGGATAGCACCCGCATCAGAGCCAGCTTCCGGGCTGGTCAGCGCGAAGCAAGGGATTTCCTGACCACGCGCCAGACGCGGCAGATAGTGATCTTTTTGCTCTTCGGTGCCGTAATGCTGCAGCAGTTCGCCTGGGCCTAAAGAGTTTGGTACGCCAACGGTGATCGCCAGGATCCCTGACACACCAGCCAGTTTTTGCAGCACGCGAGCCTGAGCGTAAGCGGAGAACTCCAGGCCGCCGTACTCTTTCTTAATGATCATCGCGAAGAAGCGATGCTCTTTCAGATAGGCCCACATTTCCGGAGGCAGATCGGCCATTTCATGGGTGATCTGGAAGTCGTTCGCCATGCGGCACGCTTCTTCTACCGGACCATCAATAAAGGCTTGTTCTTCAGCTGTCAGCCGTGGCTGCGGGTAGTTGTGCAGCTTTTTCCAGTCCGGGTTGCCCTGGAACAGATCGCCTTCCCACCAGGTGGTGCCCGCGTCGATGGCTTCTTTTTCCGTGCGTGACATCGGTGGCATCACTTTACGGAAGCCGCGGAACACCGGGGCGGAAATCATCGACTTACGCATCGTAGGCACGTTGAGCGGCAGCAGGATAATTGCCAGCGGCAGCACAACCCAGATATTCCACAGACCAGACAGGCCAAGCGCAGCCGTCCAGGCCAACAGAATCAGGCTACTCAGTAATAAACTGACGCGGTGATAGAACAACACACCGAGCAGAACAACGGTTGCGATAATGCTCAAAATCATCATAAAGAAAAGCTCCCTTGCTTGTAGGAGGTCTGACCACTTGTGATGATATGGTTGTAGTGGATGTTATTTCTTTTAGCAATGCATTCACAAAATAATTACAACCTGGTTCACATTGTTCAGGTTTTGACAGGCACGAATAATCAAAACGCCGAGGGATCTGCATCGCCATGACCAGGAGCAGACTTAAGTCAGTGAGAGGGTGAGAGCAGGCACTGCCAGCGCAAAGACCACGTCAAGTATGACGGGTATAGCTTCTCGCTTTTCTCGCGATCCGGTACACTCCCTGTGTTATTTCATCAATACTGAAGGATTATCCTCATGTACCAGGATCTTATTCGTAACGAACTGAACGAAGCGGCGGAAACGCTGGCCAACTTTCTGAAAGATGAAGCCAATATTCACGCGATTCAGCGCGCGGCGGTTCTGCTGGCAGACAGTTTCAAAGCCGGCGGCAAAGTGCTCTCCTGCGGTAACGGCGGTTCACATTGCGATGCGATGCACTTCGCTGAAGAGCTGACCGGTCGCTACCGTGAAAACCGTCCGGGTTACCCGGCGATCGCGATTTCTGACGTTAGCCACATCTCTTGCGTGGGTAACGACTTCGGTTACGATCATATTTTCTCGCGCTACGTTGAAGCGGTAGGGCGTGAAGGCGATGTGCTGCTGGGGATCTCCACGTCGGGTAATTCCGGCAACGTCATCAAAGCCATTGACGCTGCGCGTGAGAAGGGGATGAAAGTCATCACTCTGACCGGCAAAGATGGCGGTAAAATGGCAGGCTCGTCGGATATCGAAATCCGCGTGCCGCATTTTGGTTATGCTGACCGTATTCAGGAAATTCACATCAAAGTGATTCATATCCTGATCCAGCTGATCGAAAAAGAGATGGTTAAGTAAGACTTCGCTGGGGGCACTCTTGCCCCCGCTGTTGTGGAGGTGATGTATGTGCGAATTGCTCGGGATGAGCGCCAATGTGCCAACCGATATCTGCTTTAGTTTCACCGGGCTGGTGCAGCGCGGTGGAGGAACCGGGCCGCATAAAGACGGCTGGGGCATTACCTTCTACGAAGGCAAAGGCTGTCGCACGTTCAAAGATCCGCAACCCAGCTTCAACTCTCCTATTGCCCGACTGGTCCAGGATTACCCGATAAAATCCTGCTCGGTCATTGCCCATATTCGTCAGGCGAATCGGGGCGAAGTGGCGCTGGAAAATACCCATCCATTTACCCGTGAACTGTGGGGCCGCAACTGGACTTATGCCCATAACGGGCAACTGACCGGCTATAAATCGCTGGAGACGGGCAATTTCCGTCCGGTGGGTGAAACCGACAGTGAGAAAGCGTTTTGCTGGTTACTGCACAAGCTGACAGAGCGCTATCCGCGCACGCCGGGAAATATGGAAGCGGTGTTTAAATACATCGGCACGCTGGCCTGTGAGCTGCGTGAGAAGGGTGTGTTTAACATGCTGCTGTCAGATGGGCGCTATGTGATGGCGTTCTGCTCGACCAATCTTTTCTGGATCACGCGTCGTGCGCCCTTTGGCGTGGCAAAACTGCTGGATCAGGATGTGGAAATTGATTTTCAAACCGAGACCACACCCAACGATGTGGTCACGGTAATCGCCACTCAGCCCCTGACGGGCAATGAAACCTGGCAAAAGATTATGCCAGGCGAGTGGGCACTATTTTGTCTCGGGAACCGTGTAGTTTGACGCCAGCTGCGGGTGGACGACTTCATGACTCAGCGGTTTGCTGACAATGTATCGACCATCCGCGACCGAGACGGTCGGTGGCTTATGCGTCTGCTGGAAGTAGTCGTAACCCGGTTTTAACTGTTTCCAGAAATCCGCGTAGGTCGAATACTTGTGGCGCTGCATGTTGGCATCGGTCATGCGGAACGGATAGATGCTCACCTGCACGCCCGCCTGGCCGAAGACTAACGCGCCGGTCACAAACTGGAAAATCTCATCAATACCGCTGTCCGTCATGGCGTAGCAGCCGATAGACACGCAGGCACCGTGAATCATCAGGTATTTACCTTCGTAACCATGGGCACGATCGTAGGCGTTCGGGAAGCCGATATTGATGGCTTTATAGAAGCGGCTGTCAGGTTTGAGCTGATTGCGCTGAACGGTATAAAACCCTTCAGGACTTTTGAAATCACCCTGACGTTGTTTCGGACCTAATCCGCCGGAATAGTTACAGATTTTGTAGCTATCAAGCAGTTGATATGTCTCGCCCATTTTGACAAATAGATCGAGCGTGCGTTCTTCCTTGAAGATCTGAATATAAACCGGTGATCCCATTAATTGTTGTTTATATTCTTTGCTGACCGGTGTGGTTGAACTGTTGCTGCCAAGCAGCCCTGCGAACGAGACACACGGGATCAGAAGCATCGCAATGAACAATGCGATTTTACGCATACTACAAGTTCCTTGATAAAGCCAAACCAACTTGCCAGGACGGCAAAAGAGACCCGAAATCAGAATTTTCTGGATTAGGAGCGCTCACATTAGCATCGCTGCATTTTTTCGCAAGAGTGAACTAATGAGTTTACAAATTAGTTGGCATTTATAGCTTATCAGGCCGCGTTTGAAACCAGGAACTTTGCGTAATTGTGGAGGATGTGAAGACGCTGATACTTTTCAATTCTGAATTTTTAACTGTATACTTATCCAGTGAAAGGGTGAGGGTTAAGTATGCGCAAAATAATCCATGTCGATATGGACTGCTTTTTTGCCGCCGTGGAGATGCGTGATAATCCGGCGCTGCGGGATGTCCCCATCGCCATTGGCGGCAGCCGCGTTAAGCGTGGTGTGATCAGCACTGCCAACTATCCGGCGCGCAAATTTGGCGTGCGCAGCGCCATGCCCACGGCGATGGCACTTAAACTCTGTCCTCATCTCATTCTGTTGCCCGGCCGCTTTGATGCTTACAAAGAGGCCTCGGCCCATATCCGGGAAATCTTCTCCCGCTACACGTCGCTCATCGAACCCCTTTCTCTCGACGAAGCTTATCTCGACGTCACGGACAGTCTGCACTGCCACGGCTCCGCTACGCTGATGGCGCAGGAGATCCGCCAGACCATTTTTAAAGAGCTGAATTTAACGGCCTCCGCCGGGATTGCGCCGGTCAAATTCCTCGCCAAAATCGCCTCGGATCTGAATAAACCGGACGGGCAATATGTCATCACGCCTGATGAGGTCCCTGCCTTTTTGAAAACTCTGCCGCTGGGTAAAATCCCCGGCGTCGGCAAAGTCTCGGCCGCAAAGCTGGAAACGCTGGGTCTGCGCACCTGCGAAGACGTGCAGAACAGCGATCTGGCGATGCTGCTTAAACGCTTTGGCAAATTTGGCCGGATGCTGTGGGAGCGCAGTCAGGGGATTGATGAGCGCAGCATTAACAGCGAGCGCCTGCGTAAATCGGTGGGGGTCGAGCGCACGCTGGCGGAAGATATCCACGAGTGGAGTGACTGCGAAACCATTATTAACGAGCAGCTCTACCCCGAGCTGGAGCGGCGTCTGGCAAAGGTGAAACCCGATCTGCTGATTGCCCGGCAGGGGGTGAAACTCAAGTTTAACGACTTCCAGCAAACAACCCAGGAGCATGTCTGGCCGCGACTCAATAAAGACGACCTGATCGCAACGGCGAAGAAAGCCTGGCAGGAACGCCGTGGGGGAAGGGGAGTGAGGCTGGTGGGTTTACACGTCACGCTGCTGGACCCGCAGCTGGAGCGACAGCTGGTGCTGGGGTTATAAAACGTATAAAAAAGCCCGGTAGCGCTTCGCTTACCGGGCCTACTTCTACATATCGCTATGGCACTGATTCTGCTGGCCCGACAACGCACTGCCGCCGGGCACGTACAGCGTCTTACTTAGCCGGAATCGCTTTCAGCAGTTCTGTCAGCAGCGTCCAGTAGTGGCCCACGCTTTCGATATGCACCTGCTCGTCCGGAGAGTGTGGCCCGGTAATGGTCGGCCCAATGGAGACCATATCCATATCCGGATACGGTTTCTTGAACAGACCGCACTCCAGACCCGCGTGGATCACCTGAATGTTCGGCGTGCTGTTGAACAGACGCTGATAGGTTTCACGCACCAGCGCCATGACCGGAGAGGTCGCGTCTGGCTGCCAGCCTGGGTAGCTGCCCTTGGCGGAGGTTTTCGCACCAGAGAGTTTGCCCAGTGATTCCAGCATGCTCACGACATACTCTTTACCGCTGTCGATAAGAGAACGGATCAGGCAGATGATTTCCGCGCTGTCGTCGCTCATGGTGACAACGCCGACGTTCAGGGAGGTTTCAACCACGCCTTTCGCCACGTCAGAGTTGCGGATCACGCCGTTTGGTGTGGCGTTCAGCAGCTGCACAAAGCGGTCGCGTGACTCGGTCGTCAGCGCGGCTTTATCGCTGGATACGGCTTCCAGAACCACGGTCAGGTTTTTCTCTTTCACTGACAGTTCGTTTTTCAGGATATCCAGGTAGACGTTCGCCAGGTTTTTCAGCTCGTCGGCTTTGTTAGCGGCAACGGCAACGGTGGCAAAGGCTTCGCGAGGAATCGCGTTACGCAGGGTACCGCCGTTGAAATCCACCAGACGCAGATCCAGCTCAGCCGCGTGACCGGCCAGGAAGCGCGCCAGCAGTTTGTTGGCATTGCCCAAACCTAAATGGATATCGCCGCCTGAGTGACCGCCTTTCAGGCCCTTCAGCGTCAGCTTGAAGGTCTGGAAGCCAGCCGGAACCGCTTCACGGGTCAGAGGCAGGGTAGAGATGAAATCAATCCCCCCCGCGCAACCCATGTAGATCTCACCCTCTTCTTCAGAGTCGGTGTTGATCAGGATATCTGCCTGCAGCCAGTTGGCCTGCAGACCAAAAGCACCGTCCATACCCGCTTCTTCGGTCATGGTCAGCAGCACTTCCAGCGGGCCGTGCTGAACGCGATCGTCAGCCAGCACCGCCAGCGCGGAGGCCATACCGATGCCGTTATCGGCGCCCAGCGTGGTGCCGCGTGCTTTAACCCATTCGCCGTCGATGTACGGCTGAATCGGATCTTTCGTGAAGTCGTGATCGGTATCGTTGTTTTTCTGCGGTACCATATCCAGGTGCGCCTGCAGCACAACCGGTTTGCGGTTTTCCATACCTGCGGTGGCCGCTTTACGAATCAGAATATTGCCAACCTGGTCACGCTCTGCGTGCAGGCCTTTTTCCTTCGCCCAGCCCATAATATGTTCGGCAAGCTGTTCTTCGTGATAGGAAGGGTGAGGAATGGAACAGATTTTGGCAAAAATATCCCACAGCGGCTGTGGCGATAATTGAGACAGTTCAGACACGATAAGTCTCCTTGTCGTGGCGCTGCAAACAAGCTTGCAGGTCACAGGGTTAGCAGAGTGATAGTCAGCACAAGTCGGGCTTGCGAGATGAGGTTGAGAATACCACTTTCTCCGTTCGCTGCTAGCATTAAGCACGTAAAAACTCCGCCCCGAGCCGCTAAACACTGGTTTTTAGTGCGTCAGATCTCTATAATCTCGCGCAACCTATTTCCCCCTCGAACACTTTTTAAGCCGTATATAAACAGGCTGGGACACTTCACATGAGCGAAAAATACGTCGTCACCTGGGACATGTTGCAGATTCACGCGCGCAAACTGGCTGCACGCCTGATGCCTTCTGAACAGTGGAAAGGCATTATTGCCGTGAGCCGTGGCGGTCTGGTACCGGGCGCATTGCTGGCTCGTGAACTGGGTATTCGCCATGTCGATACCGTCTGCATCTCCAGCTATGACCACGATAACCAGCGCGAGCTGACCGTGCTGAAACGCGCTGAAGGCGACGGCGAAGGCTTTATCGTCATCGACGATCTGGTCGATACCGGCGGCACTGCCGTTGCGATCCGTGAAATGTATCCAAAAGCGCATTTCGTCACTATCTTCGCCAAACCAGCTGGTCGTCCGCTGGTCAACGACTATGTTATCGACATCCCGCAGGATACCTGGATTGAACAGCCGTGGGATATGGGCGTGGTTTTCGTACCGCCGATTTCTGGCCGTTAATTACAGAACGAAATTATTTTTAACGCCCGGTGATGCCGGGCGTTGTTTTTTTTAGCCTCCAGCGCGTTACAATGCCTCTATGTGACGTAATCATGGAGGCAGCGCGCAATGACCCAGGCGAATCTTAGCGAAACCCTGTTCAAACCTCGTTTCAAACACCCAGAAACGTCGACTCTTGTTCGTCGCTTCAACCCTGGCACTCAGCCTGCTGTGCAGTCCGCTCTGGACGGCAAAAACGTGCCGCACTGGTATCGCATGATTAACCGTCTGATGTGGATCTGGCGCGGCATTGATGCCCGTGAAATTCTCGACGTCCAGGCGCGCATCGTCATGAGCGAGGCCGACCGCACCGACAGCGATCTCTACGATACGGTCGTCGGCTATCGCGGTGGTAACTGGATTTACGAATGGGCGACGCAGGCGATGCTCTGGCAGCAGAAGGCCAACCAGGAGCAGGACCAGACCCTCAGCGGAAAGCACTGGCTCCACGCCGCCAATCTTTACAGTATCGCGGCCTATCCGCATCTGAAGGGCGACGATCTGGCGGAACAGGCGCAGGCGCTGGCAAACCGTGCGTATGAAGAAGCGGCCCAGCGTTTGCCGTGCAACGTGCGTGAACTGGAGTTCACCATTCCTGGCGGTGCGCCGGTCACCGGCTTTTTACACATGCCGCCTGGCGACGGCCCGTTCCCGACGGTAATGATGTGCGGCGGGCTGGACTCCCTGCAGATTGATTATTTCAGCCTGTTTGAGCGCTACTTTGCACCAAAAGGGATCGCGATGCTGACGCTCGATATGCCGTCGATCGGGTTTTCCTCGAAGTGGAAGCTGACGCAGGACTCCAGCTTATTGCACCAGCATGCGTTAAAATCGCTCGAAAATATTCCCTGGGTGGACCACACCCGCGTGGCGGCATTTGGCTTCCGGTTTGGCGCCAACGTCGCGGTACGCCTGGCCTATCTGGAATCGTCGCGCCTGAAAGCGGTGGCCTGTCTTGGGCCGGTGGTTCATGCGCTGCTCAGCGATCCCACCCGTCAGGGGAGCGTGCCGGAGATGTATTTAGACGTGCTGGCGAGCCGCCTTGGCATGCATGATGCATCAGACGAAGCGCTGCGTGTGGAACTGAACCGTTATTCATTAAAGACCCAGGGCCTGCTCGGACGCCGCTGTCCGACGCCAATGCTGTCAGGTTTCTGGAAAAACGATCCTTTCAGCCCGGAAGAAGAGTCGCGTTTAATCACCTCGTCATCTTCCGATGGCAAGCTGCTCGAGATACCCTTCAGTCCGGTGTATCAGAATTTTGACAAAGCATTGAACGAGATTACACGCTGGATCACCAAGAGATTGTGTTAAGAGATTGCTAAATTTTGACGGTTTGGTAAAACAGTGGCTTCACAAAAGGAGATCGCAATGACGTTACCGAGTGGACACCCGAAAAGTAGACTGATTAAGAAGTTCATGGCTCTTGGCCCGTATATTCGAGAAGAGCAGTGTGAAGAGAATCGCTTTTTTTTCGACTGCCTGGCTGTTTGCGTCAACGTGAAGCCTGCACCCGAAAAACGGGAGTTCTGGGGCTGGTGGATGGAAATGAACGCGGAAGAGAAGCGTTTTACGTATAGCTATCACTTTGGCCTGTTTAACAAAGATGGCCACTGGGAAGCGACAACTATCAAGGACCAGGAAGTGATCGACCGCCTGGAGCTAACGCTGCGTGGATTCCACGACCGAGCGCGCGATCTGCTGGCGACCTTAGATTTAAAGCTCGAACCGGCTGATAATTTTACTAACCAGCAGGTCAAACTCTCCGCTTAACGCCTTTCCCGCAAAAAAGCGACAGACAATAAAAACCCGGCTGCTCTCGCGCCGGGTTTTTTTTCATTCATCGATATCAGAACTGGTAGGTCATACCCAGAGCGACGATATCATCGCTGCTCACGCCCAGTTTATTATCGTCATCAATCTGGTTAATTTTATAATCAACAAACGCAGACATGTTTTTGTTGAAATAATAGGTCGCGCCGACGTCGATATATTTCACCAGATCTTCATCGCCGATGCCTTCAATATCCTTGCCTTTCGACTGGACATAGCCCAGGGACGGACGAAGACCGAAATCGAACTGATATTGCGCGACGACTTCGAAGTTCTGCGCTTTATTTGCGAAACCACCGGAAATTGGTGTCATATTACGCGTTTCAGAATACATCGCTGCCAGGTAAATATCATTGGCGTCATATTTCAGACCGGTTGCCCAGGCTTCGGCTTTTTCGCCTTCACCGCGTGCCAGCAGGTTCTGCGCGTTGGTACGGTCAGAGTTGGTGTACGCCCCGCTGACGGCGAAATCGCTGCCACCGAAATCATAGGTTAACGAGGTGCCGAAGCCGTCGCCGTTCTGTTTTTTCGCATCGCGGCCTTCGTTTTTGCCCTGATACTGCAGGGTCATGTCCAGGCCATCAATCACGCCGAAGAAGTCGGTGTTGCGGTAGGTGGCGAGGCCGGTGGCACGTTTGGTCATGAAGTTATCGGTCTGTGCCGACGAGTCGCCGCCGAATTCCGGGAACATATCGGTCCAGGCTTCCACGTCATACAGCGCGCCAAGGTTACGACCGTAGTCGAAGGAGCCGATATCTTTCAGCTTCAGACCGGCAAAGGCCAGACGGGTTTTCTGCGTGGAATCACTCTCAGCTTTGTTGCCGGAGAATTCTGCTTCCCAGCGACCGTAGCCGGTCAGCTGATCGTTAATTTGTGTTTCGCCTTTAAAGCCGAAACGGACATACGTCTGGTCGCCGTCTTTGGTATCATCATCACTCAGGTAGTGCATTGCTTTTACTTTGCCGTACACGTCCAGTTTATTTCCGTTCTTATTATAAACTTCAGCTGCGTGTACAGATGCGGAAGCCACAACGCCCATTACCACTAATGCCAGAGTGCTCTTTTTCATTTTCAATCCTGATGTTTTATAAAACGCGCTAATATTCGCTGAGCAATAAGATTCAGCTTATTACCCCGTGAAAAACAGGAAGGGTTTTATCGTCTGCGGGTGAACGTTTTATGACAAAGTAAGAATATGTTTAAAAAAGTCAGTTTTAATTTTTCAGTCATAAAACTGTCAAAATCTGCCGCTACGCTTCCTGATCCCGCGCAACAAAGTCGCGAGCTTTGTGCGCCAGCAGTTGGCAACGGCGCTGAGTCCTGTTAAAACGTCTGATTGACATCATTTTCCCTTATTGTTGAATGGCAGAGAATCATGAGTGACAGCCAGACGCTGGTGGTAAAACTCGGTACCAGTGTTTTAACAGGCGGATCGCGCCGCCTTAATCGCGCCCACATTGTTGAACTTGTCCGCCAGTGCGCACAGCTTCATGCCGCAGGTCATCGTATTGTGATTGTCACGTCAGGCGCGATTGCCGCCGGGCGTGAACATCTGGGCTACCCCGAACTCCCCGCCACCATCGCCTCTAAGCAGCTGCTGGCCGCGGTTGGGCAAAGCCGACTGATTCAACTGTGGGAACAGCTGTTCTCTATCTATGGTATTCACGTCGGGCAGATGCTGCTGACCCGCGCGGACATGGAAGATCGTGAACGCTTCCTGAACGCGCGAGACACGCTGCGTGCGCTGCTGGATAACAACATCGTTCCGGTGATTAACGAGAACGACGCGGTGGCAACCGCTGAAATCAAAGTCGGCGATAACGATAATCTCTCTGCGCTGGCGGCGATTCTGGCCGGGGCAGACAAGCTGCTGTTGCTCACGGATCAGCAGGGGCTGTTTACCGCCGACCCGCGCAATAACCCGCAGGCGCAGCTTATTAAGGACGTTTACGGTATTGATGACGCACTGCGCGCCATTGCCGGAGACAGCGTTTCCGGACTGGGCACCGGCGGAATGGGCACCAAGCTGCAGGCCGCCGACGTGGCCTGTCGCGCGGGTATCGATACCATCATCGCAGCGGGCAGCCGTCCGGGCGTGATTGGCGACGTGATGGAAGGAATCTCCGTCGGCACCCGTTTCCACGCGCAGGCTTCTCCGCTGGAAAACCGCAAACGCTGGATTTTTGGCGCACCGCCAGCCGGTGAAATCACCGTCGATGAAGGGGCTACCGCCGCGATTCTGGAAAGAGGCAGCTCATTGCTTCCAAAAGGAATTAAAAGCGTGACAGGTAACTTCTCCCGTGGTGAAGTGATTCGTATCTGTAATCTTGAAGGTCGCGATATTGCTCACGGCGTCAGCCGCTACAACAGCGACGCGCTGCGCCGCATTGCCGGGCATCACTCACAGCAAATCGACGCCATCCTGGGCTATGAATACGGCCCGGTTGCAGTGCATCGTGACGATATGATCATTCGCTAAGGAGCCAATCATGCTGGAACAAATGGGCGCCGCTGCCAAAGCCGCCTCTTACAAACTGGCGCTCCTTTCTAGCCGCGAGAAAAACCGCGTTCTGGAAAAAATCGCTGATTATCTGGAAGCACAGTCTCAGCAGATCCTGCTCGCCAACGAACAGGATTTGGCCGACGCGCGTAACAATGGCCTGAGCGAGGCGATGCTCGACCGCCTGGCTCTGACGCCCGCACGTCTTAAAAGCATCGCGGATGACGTGCGCCAGGTTTGCAACCTCGCCGATCCGGTGGGGCAGGTGATTGACGGCGGGCTGCTCGACAGCGGCCTGCGCATCGAGCGTCGCCGCGTCCCACTCGGTGTGATCGGCGTGATTTATGAAGCGCGCCCGAACGTGACCGTCGACGTCGCCTCCCTGTGCCTGAAAACCGGTAACGCCGCCATTCTGCGTGGGGGTAAAGAGACGTGGCGAACCAACGCGGCCACCGTTAACGTCATCCAGCAGGCGCTGGAAGAGTGCGGCCTGCCAGCCGGTGCGGTACAGGCTATCGAAAGCCCGGATCGTGCGCTGGTGAATGAAATGCTGCGCATGGATAAATACATCGACATGCTGATCCCACGCGGTGGCGCGGGCCTGCACAAGCTGTGCCGCGAACAGTCGACCATTCCGGTGATCACCGGCGGGATTGGCGTGTGTCATATCGTGGTGGATGACAGCGCAGAGATCGCGCCTGCCCTGAAGATTATCGTCAACGCCAAAACCCAGCGCCCGAGTACCTGCAATACCGTTGAAACGCTGCTGGTGCATCAGGGTATCGCGCAGACGTTCTTACCTGCGCTGAGCAAGCAGATGGCCGAGAGCGGCGTGACGCTGCATGCAGATGAGAATGCGCTGGCGTTGTTGAAAGATGGCCCAGCGAAAGTAGAAGTGGTCAAAGCACAGCAGTATGACGACGAATATCTGTCGCTGGATCTGAATGTGAAAGTGGTCGCCGATTTGGACGATGCTATCGCCCACATTCGCACCCACGGCACGCAGCACTCTGACGCGATTCTGACCCGCACCCTGTGCAACGCCGATCGGTTCATCAATGAAGTGGATTCTTCTGCGGTCTACGTGAATGCCTCAACGCGCTTCACCGACGGCGGCCAGTTTGGACTGGGCGCAGAGGTGGCGGTGAGCACGCAAAAACTGCACGCCCGTGGCCCGATGGGGCTGGAAGCGCTGACTACCTACAAGTGGATCGGCTTCGGCGATGATACGATTCGTGCGTAAATAAACGCGGGTGATGCAAAATTAGGCTTTTGATTCGCAAGGCTATTGACGCATCACCCCGTTAGTTTTAACCTCTTGCCCCGTGGTTACACTCGTAACCGGCCTCTCAGGGCCGATATAGCTCAGTTGGTAGAGCAGCGCATTCGTAATGCGAAGGTCGTAGGTTCGACTCCTATTATCGGCACCACTCAAGCATCTCTCAAAGTCTACTCAAGTTCGCTGAACGCCCTTATGATCTCCGCTTTACCGGCCCTTTAAATATTTCCCTGAAATCTACGTTTGTTTGGGGGGACTTATGGGGTATTTGTTGCTCGCGACGATCCAACAGAAGTACAGCCATTTATGACCGGTCTTGATCAGTTAAGCGAACATGTCAGCGCGATGCTCAAAGGCAGTCAGCGGCAGACAAATTCACAAGAGAAGCAGGCCGCCTGAGGGCGGCTTTTTTCTGCCCGGAGGGAAACATCACGATGCTATTAAGTAAATCAGCCTACGCCAGGCATATGGGCGTCAGCCGGCAAACTGTTTACGGCTGGATCGCCCGCGGTGAAATTGTTATTTCAGGCGATAAAGTGGATGTCGAAGCATCGCAGGCTAAACAAAATTCTGCTGGTGCTGGCGAACACCAAACTGAAATGACGTGGGCACAGGCTGCCGCATGGGTATGGAAGCATGACGGCGGGAAAGGGCTGCCGGCTTATATTGATGCTGGCCAGCGGATAGAGGCAGCAGCCGCTGAGCTGGGTTTTGATGTTAAGCACGAGCCCGATGAACAATTGCTGATTCTCTTCCGGCCGGATGAAGAAACCCACAGCTTCTATGGCAAAGACCGTGCCGCGGGCGCTTTACGGTTTCTTCGTTCTGAGCTGGCCTACGTTGCCACAATGCACCCCGATACGCCGGATGACTGGAGCAAAACAAGATTAAGGGCGCTCTGCCTGCTGGACGGCGAAAAACTGTAAACCCCCCAGCCCCTCAAACTTGACACTTTTTCGCGAGAAACTGGGAAAAGTGTCAACCCAACCTAACGGATCCTGACGCCTACGAACAGCAGCTACAGCCAACGCGTATAGGGCTGGCGTTGAGATTTGTTGAGCCTTGGCTGTTAACTTTTGTTAATCCTGATGCGAAGCAGGGCAGGTGTTAGCCTGTTATGGTTTGTTATGCCTTACTAGGGAAAACTAGGGGGAAAGTGTCAACCGCTACCGCTTTAGAAAACTTCAGGTACACGAACTCTTGAAGGGGAGGTGTTAAGCACCTCCCCCTTTGCAACCATCCTCGAGCCTCTTTCAGATCGCTGTTCTGGTTTGCCCGGACGCTGGAGTTCAGATTGAGTTGTCAAAAGTTGCCACCCACCGGCAGCGCCAGTGGGGATTTTTGGCAGAACGCGCTCTAAGTTACAGTTGCTTCAGATAAACAATTACGCCTATCAATGTAGATTTAGAACACCCTTTATTGAATTAAGTTCTGCTGACGTCAAGTACAAAAACATCTATTAAATTTTTTAATTCGTGGGGTAAAAATCCTTCAATTTTGGTTTTCAGCTCTTCAGCTGATTGAAACTGATGCGTTTTTTTTCCTGCAACCGCAACTTCTTTTCCAAACCAAAGTACAAGAAAAATTCCTTGTTGCTCAGCATCAGGATGAATGGAGTAACGTTCATACAGTTGTGCGGATGCAGCATTGTATAATTCTCGATGCCACTGCCCTTTAACCTCTGTAACTAATAAGCAACGTTTGCCATTTAATATTTTTGTGGCTGTAAAATCACTTCTATTATGGTTTTTTAGCTGATGCTCTGGAGTAATTGAAATTCCTTGGGGTTCTAAACGTAAGTTTAAACGTTCGGCAATAATTGCTGTTGAATCATTCTCACTGAGATGCTGTCCATTCTGATAGAATCTATCGGTAGAATTAAACTCGCCACCATATAATGCGCCTTGAAAATCATTTAGTTCTTGAATTATAAGTTGACGTAAAGATTCGACCGTAACAATTTCTCCATTATCTAAATACTTTACAATTTCATTTGGAGTAGGAGGGACGAAATCATGAAGAGCTTGTTTTCGAACTTGCTGTGTATGAATGCTTTGCAGTGCATTTTTCAATAATGTAAATTTTGGATCGGATAATAATCTTTTAGTTACGGTTAATGCATCTAATGAGTCATCTGAATTAATTTTCCAAACTAAATCACTCATGAATCTATATGCTTTCTCTTCATTTGAACTGTCGTTGATCAAATCAGACGAAGGATTGGTTTGAGGCCAAAGATTGTAAAAAGCTTTAAGAATATATTCAATTTTAATTGCTGAAAGCTCTGGCCAAGTAGACTGATTGTCATAGGAAATTCTATCAGAAACACCTTGAAATAAAAGGATGTTTTCCCTGTCGAGCGACAAATAGCGCCACCTAGTTTGATTTACTTCATCATTAAAATAAAAATCCCGAAGATACCAAAATGTTTTTTGTAAACTAACAGGGGAGTTTTTTAAAGATTCGACGTCTTCTAATAATAAACACTTGTGAGAAATTAATTTTTTTAAAGAGTCTCTGTTACTGTTTTTAACAGCAATCTCGAAAAGTGTATACAGGGTGTCACTATCTATATCTGGATATTTTTCAAGCCATTCAAGAGCTAGTTTTGAACGCAGATGGTTAAAAACTGTTTCATTTTCAAGTAGCCATACTTCTGGGTGTGCGCATGGTTGTTGAAGCTGGGGTTCAACATATTCTCTTAAGAACTCCTCAGCAAAATTTTTATCATTATCGAAGAGGATTCTATCTATCTCAGCTTTCAATAACTCGGATTCATCGGAGGTTAATGCACTAAACCCCATATTAATTCCAGTGCGTAAAGAAGCTAGCATTGATGAAGGTACACGCTCCAGGCTTTTTTCCGCTCGGAAGATTTCTAAACAGGCTGCATACAATACCATTTCATAATGTGAATATTTGGATTCACACTGTAATTTAGCGAGTTCTCGGAGGTTTGGCACGTGAGCGGAAATAAATCCGATACAATTTTTTAAGGCATTTCTAACTAATGAATTGTCGCCAACTTCTATTGCTATCTGGTCTGGTTTAGAGAGAGTAAGATGCGCAAAATGGAGAAGACAATTCCAGTGCTTCCCACTTTCGATCAGATTTCTATTTTCATTAATATAAGCTATATTAGTAAATCTTTTTTCTTGTCGTTTTTTTTCATATCTTTTCCTCTTGCGATCAAGTTTACGATGTAAACCAGAATCATTCTTTTCCATATCTTTAAAAACTTTATTTAACCGCATCCATACTTTCATAAACTCAGGTTTGGAACATGCGTGCTGGCGCATTAAATGACGCAATTCATCTTTTCCACGAAGATTATTAACACCAAATCGTCTGTGAGGACTGAAGAAACCAGCCCAAAGCTCATGGTTATCGATTTCAAAAGCATAGGTGATAATAAATTTATAATCTTCGTTACGCATTTGAAGGCCAGAGTGAGCATTTAATGAATTTTGAAATGTATGTATCTTAAGGTCAAATATTTCATCTCGATCTTTCAATGGGCCAAATACAAAAGAAATAATTCCTTGTCTTAATTTATTGTTTGACTGAATTACTTCAACTGATTTGCTATGTTGTTGCTGCATAGGATGAACAAAATTAAGATTATGCAGCCAAGCCCATACTTTTTCTGGTGAGTATGGAGGTGCTACAAATTCAAAGTAACGATCAACAATTAATCCAACTATTTTACTAATACCCAGTCGACAATAACACTCGTAGCTTTCTTTTCCACAAGTACAAGTAATCTCATAAGTTAATGAATTAAGTAACGGTTCGAGATGATATGTAGGTAGTGACCTCACAAACTTCTTAATGAAATATCGAGTGCCAACTACTCTTTCTAAAGGTTGTCTTTCAGCGGGATATAAATGCGTACATAGTTTTAAGTAGTTTGACAAGAATTTTAATGAGAAATTCTCAATACCAATTTTTTCAATTATTTTAGCGGACATATTTAATGACAAATTGGTAGCTTCAAAAAGTAATATCTGAAGTGTTGGAAAAAGGTTATAACCTTTTAAATGCAACAAACAATCAACTGCGGAAGTTCTGATATTATTAGATTCTCCAATGTCTCCTGCAATTTCATAAATATCGTTAGCAAGCGATTCAACTACTTCTGAGCCAGAGATTAATTCAAAAATGAGTCCTCTTAAATGACTGTCATTACTTCCAACTATTAATGATCTAATTTGTTCAGAAACATCTCTTGTAAAAAAACCAGCTACGCTGAATCTACGCCAAAAATCACCTCTCCGGAAATAAGGATCTTTTTCTTGAATTTCTTTCAGTTTTGTTAAAAGTAGTTTTTTTGATGATGGTTCTAATTGTGAGGGATCACCGTTAGCCAATACTGCATAAGCATCAATTTCAATCAATTTCTCTTGTATTGACTTGCTTCCTAATGCTGCCATCCATCCGATCAGGCCTCTCAATTCATCGCGAGCTACATTGTTTGGTGCAATAATCGGAAGGCATTTCCACAGAGTAAGTGGATCACTACTATTATTTATTCTTTTAATTAAGTGATAAGCGGCGCAGTATTCAACTACTATCTTATGTACTGGACGATGTTGATATTCACATTCTCCTAGTCTAAACAACCTTGTTGAAAGGATGTCACTAGATGCTTGATTTTTAGGAAGAAGTGTTTTTAGTAACGGATAAATTATACTTTCATTCGCCTCTGATGTTGTTATACCTTCCGATGCTGATAGAAGTAATTTTGCGAATGCTTCTGAAGCAAGTTCGATCTTTTGTTCTACTGTTAAATGTGATGGCTTCAAGGGAGTTTTAGCATTAGCCTCTTTCGCTAAACGTTCAACTGCTAATGAAAAAATTGAACGTTTATTTATAAAATGTCTATTACTTTCAATATAAGCGTCTGCAAACATTTTTAAAAATTGCGGATTTGGCAAAAGCATCTCTAAGTTAAAACGACAAACTTCTCTTTCGAAACTATTAAAATCTTCGCCAGATGTATGAAATTCAAATATTTCAGATTGTTGTTGTCGATCAAATTCGTTCAATCTAACTATTAGAGGGGGGAACCCTAAAAATTGCTCAAATGCTATAGTTGATGATTGCCCCCATTCACTTGAACGACTTGACATAATTACTAATGAAGGGGTGTTTTTCTTGACTTCGCTCAATAATCTATAAATGCTTGATTGATCGATAGTTGCAACTTCATCTACCGCGTCGATCAATAATGGAGCGTTTTTTTCATTAATTCCTGCGAACAAAAAAAACGCTGGCATTAACAGTTTCTGTCTCTAATCTTCGGGCAAGATTATTCATTAGCTCTGTTTTACCGCCACCCGGTTCAGCTAAAATCACAATGTACCTTGAAGCTTGGAGTAATTCAGTTTCAGTGAACGTTCTGTCACCATAAGAAAGGTTTCGTTCAAGATAAATTGATGAAGGCCTAGCCAAAGTATCGTTTTTCATAGTTCCTTTCATGAGTTTTCAATGAGTTCATTATGATGAAAATTTTAACACAGCTCTTACTACTGCCGTATGTTCATGTTGAACATGGTAAATCTATCAGATAAACAACTGGGTTCGCTGCATTGTGATTTCTTAGTATGAAGGGTTCAGTTCTCTCCATCTGTTACTTAGATATCATTTTTTTAACCTAAGTATTCATTTGTGGGGTTTTTTAGGACTGAAGTTGTGGGGGAGGCTGGTTGGGCTTGCTGTAATTTTGCCGCCTTGTCTCAGAGAAGAACTGATGGGGGTACTTCTGGGGGTATCTAACAATGACATTCTTTATTTTTCGATTAATTACAATAAGTTATCATGCATGATTTGTTCCTATTATCGGCACCATTCAAGCATCCTCCAAAATCTCAATCTAATTCTGTAACTACTTCTCTTGGCGGATGGACGAACCTCGTGGCATTTCTTCGTCAGTAAAATATCCTTCAAATCTGTAGACAAAGGCTTTTCCTACATTCAGATCTACGTTGTTAGTATGTAAGTCGTTATCCCAGATAAGTAGAACAAAACAGGATTAATGGCTCTATGTGTGTTTGCAGGTGAAAAAGTATCTGCCCAGCCCCACACCTCCTAACGCCCACGAACAACACCCGTAACCCAAGTAGTAAAAGACTGGCGTTTAGAGCTTTAAGCCCAAGCTAGAAATCAGCGATATCAAAATGATACCGCTGACATAAAAAGCGTTTAAACATCAAGTTTGCGGCCAGTCAGCCATTCCACCATCGCCGGGTCGCGGTGAGAGAAGAAGGCGCTGGTTGCGGTGTCGAGGGCAGCAACTTGCAGCATATCTTCAGCGCTGAGTTCAAAATCGAGAATATTGATGTTCTCTGCCATGCGTTCTTTGCGCACCGATTTCGCCAGTGAAACGATGCCCCGCTGGAAGATCCAGCGCAGTACAACCTGGCCCACGCTTTTACCGTACTTCTGGCCAATTGCCGTTAACACAGGATGCTGGAACAGGCCATTTTTACCCTCCGCAAACGGTGCCCAGGCTTCCGGCTGAATGCCACGGCTTTGCATCCATGGAACGGCATGCAGCTGCTGGTTGAAGGGGTTAACTTCAATCTGGTTTACCGCCGGGGGCACTTTGTTAAAGGCGATAAGGTCGCCAGTCGGTCAGGATGGAAATTGCTGACACCAATGGCGCGAATTTTGCCGGCCTGCTGCAACTCTTCCATGGCTCGCCAGGCTCCATGGACATCACCGTAAGGCTGGTGAATCAGGTACAGGTCAACGTAATCAAGTTGTAGTCGATTCAGGGAGCGTTCGAACTGTGCTTTAGCGCCTTCGTAATGGGTATCCTGAAGCCACAGTTTGGTTGTGATAAAGAGTGCGTTACGTGCGATGCCGGTCTGTTTCAGCGCGTTCCCAACCTGGGTTTCATTCTGGTAAGACGCGGCAGTATCGATCAGGCGATATCCCGCGTCGATGGCATCAATAACGGCTCTTTCGCACTCGGCGGCATCTGTCATCTGAAACACACCAAAGCCCAGCAGGGGCATTTCAGTACCGTTATTGAGTTTTACTGTTTGCATGACGTTATCCTTCAGCTGTTGTGTAGAAAAAGCATAACGCAAAGTGATTTATTCTATTAGAGGGATAATTAGCTAGGGTTTATTAGATGAATTCATTAATCGGAGGGGAGGGTAGTCCGCTTTGTGCCAGTAACAGGCCACCAACATCACTGATACTCAAGGAGCAACGGCACTCATTGAGATCAGCGATATCGGTTCGATGTGTTTAGGGAAATAATCCGCTTTTTTTTAATATAATATTTTTTTACATACCGCGCTATTTTCTATCTTGCACCTTAAGTTTTAAGCTAATCATTGTAGATTTTTTATGAACGGGTTCGAAACCCTCACCTTGCCCGAGAGGTGATAATTTGTTAAATTATCCGCATTAGCGTCAAATACATTGAGTGTTAAACCGGCGCTAATTATAAAATAATGAGTGATGGAGCCAAAATGAAGTATGCGTTTGCATTAATGTTGAGTATGGTATTGTCAGGTTGTACCGCAAATGATTGGATTGATGCTGCAAGTGGGATAATGCAGGCTAACGATCAACACGAAAAAGATTCAAGAAATCAGCGCATCAAAGACGCCAACAGGGCTGCAGGCTACTGATATCAAGGTGATTAAGACACTCCTCTTCTTGTATTTTGAACAGAAGAGGAATGGTATTCTAAGCAAATTTACTGACTAAATACTCCCTTCGCTCTTGCCCGTTGGCAGGAGATATAGCCATAATGTTTTCGCTTTCCATTCTTATCGAACGCCACATAAAAAGGCATCGTCTCTTCACCTTTCTTTAGCGTGTAGTTAATGCAACTTCCATTGATTTCTGGAACATTTATCTCACTGTCTGGTTTTCCACCTGCCGCAATAACTGAAGATTTTGTCGCATCAGCCGCATAGGTTGCTTGCACCAGAGGGTCATTATCAAATTTAATAAAACCGACACTACAGGCCGTTAAAAAAGGAACAATTAAAATGGGTGTATAGCGCATTGCATATCCTTGCAGAGAATATAATTACCTAAGAAACAAAATGACCAGGTCGATTTCTCTTGCCCGCCAAATTCCCTTCAAAAAGATTATAAGAGCGTAACAGCAGGAAATACAATTACCGGTAATATAATCACTGTATTTAATAGTTCATTGTTAATCATTATGACCATCAAAGGTAGCGACAAAATTTTTCTCTCATAAAAGGTCTTATAAACGCTAAAGCGCCGAAATGATGATGGACTCTAACCTCATAACCGCTCATGCGTATTCCCCCTTACTGACTGACAGCTCATATCAGGATGACACAGGGCCTGACAGTCCCTACCGAACTTTGGGGTGTTGCAGCATTGTTAAATCTTCAGTAGGATCTTCGTTTTCGGAGAAGCACAATGTCAGTCACCGATGCCCTTCTGGCCTATACCCTTGCCGCCACGCTTTTGACGCTAACCCCCGGTCTCGACACCGCCTTGATCCTGCGAACCGCCGCGGCAGATGGCAGTAAAAAAGCCGTGCACGTGGCGCTGGGTATTGATACGGGCTGTTTTATCTGGGGCGCGCTGGTGGCGTTCGGGCTGGGAGCGTTACTGGCTGTTTCTGACGTGGCCTACTCGCTGCTGAAATGGTGCGGCGCGGCCTATCTTTGCTGGCTGGGGGTTCAGCTGCTGCTTCGTCCGCGTCAGCAATTTACGCTCACCGCCGGGGAGAATACGGGCAGCGGTAACGGCTTTATGCGCGGAATGCTCGGTAACGTGCTCAATCCGAAGATGGGCATTTTCTATGTCTCCTTCCTTCCCCAGTTTATTCCGGCAGGGCATTCGCCTTTTGCCTGGACCTTTTTGCTGGTTTCCATTCATGTGTTGATAGGCACGCTCTGGTCATTGACCCTGATTATCGCCACGGGCTATGCGTCTCGCGTGCTGAAAAAGCCGGCCGTGGTGAAGTGGATGGACAGAACCACCGGCGTGGTGTTTTTGCTGTTCGCCGCCAAACTGGCGATGAGTAAACGATAGGAAAGAACGGCACCAAAGGAAGTCTGCCGAAGGGTTGGCAGGCTTCTGCGGCCGATCTTCCCATCGGCGACAAATCTCCCGCGGTGTTGCTATTCGGCATCCGTCATCTGAACAAACAAAAGCTCAGCAGGGGCATTTCAATACATTACAGTAAGTGTGGCCTTTCCCTTAAGCGGTTGGGTTGGAAAAGCCTAATGCGAACATGTTTACTGGAGCAAAGGAAAAATTAACCAGGGCATATAAGTAAAATCCTGGGACAAACAGACATTCACTCGCGCTAAATAATCTATCTTGTTGAAAATTATGTGATATTTATCCAGGGCAATGTCAACATTAGCAACTTAAGCTAAATTGTTATTCAAATTTGAACGAGCCTATATTGGTATTATGTTTTTAAGAGCTTTACTGTTTTGCCTTCTGTCATTCTCCTGCTTTGCAAACGCCTTAAATTTCTCCTCTACCTTTTTACGCCTTAATTGCCCACAACGTGGTCTGGTGGAGATCATTCTTCACGTCTACGGTCACACGCAGGAAAGGTGGAAAGGAAACTTCGAAACGGGGGCCGGGCATAAACGCGCTGGTGATACCGAAATCATCCCTTTTGCGAATGGCGATACGCTTTACCACTCAATATCCAGTGACTCATTTGGGTTTCAATATGCGGGCGAAGAGAAACTGTCCGTGTGCGCTAAAATTGATGAGCGCCCTGTTTATCCTTCATTTTAAAGGCAATCATTCATCCTGGCGCCTTGCTCGTTAATCCGGCAAGAGAGGTGCATCGATAGCCATCTCCACTCTGCCATAAGCGGTCATCTTGCGTTTAAACGATGCAGGAGCCAGGATGTTAGCGCTGTAATTACTGGCCTGTCAGGTTACTTTTTGGGTTCAGTATGCGTTCCAGAAGCTTCAAGCCCAACTCTTTGCCCATAGGAAAGTTCTAACGTATTGCCGTCAGGGTCAGCGAAAAAGACAAAATACCCCACCGGATCACCAGCCTGAACCGGCTCTTTTCGCAGCACACCCTCTGCTCGCGCCATCGCCACTTTTTCATCGATCGCTTCGATACTTGAGCAAGCGACGCCAAGATGACCAAAATTCCCAAGAGGAGTATCAGTCACGACATCTGCCTTTACGAGGACCAGTGCAAATGGACGCGTTCGATCGCTGAGCCATGCCATTTGGCGTGCCTCTGGCACATCAGGCTCGCGTCTGTGAACAACCTCCATTCCGGCATAACGGTGATAGAAATCAATACTCTTATCCAAATCCCTGACGACAAACGCCACGTGGGTAAATCCAACGTCCACCTGTTTCATAAACCGAGTCCTTCTGTCTGAGTTCCAGATAAGCATCTTAAAAGCTCAAGTTAGCTTCAGGTCAAGCCGGAAAGTGCTGTCTATTTACGCCATAAAATTGTGTTCGCGCAGTGCGTCAAGCCAGATTTGCTGGGGAGGGGAGATGAGCAGGGGGGAAGTGAGTCAGGATGCGTTCCCAGCGCGAACCACGGATGAGACGGTATTACGGGTTCGCGCCGGGGCAGTGTGTTTACTACTGCTTAATGACCATCAGGATCACACCAGGCATTCATTAACTGCACCAGGATGTATTTTAGTCCCAGCACAATGAGCAGGGAGAACAGAACTGTCACCACAATAATAGTCATCAGAAACTCCATGTAATCAGCTTTCTTCCCCAAAATCTTAGATCGTATTTTTCATTTGTCACGGTCCTGCAATCATTTTCCTTATCAGGGCAACCCGAAGTATCCGTTCGGGTGCAGGCGAGGGTGGTGCGCTTATATTTGCTGCCATAGCGTTAACGGGCCTTCACACCCTGTGAACATTTGTCCCCTCGCTTTACACAGGCCTGAAAGTTGCTGCCCATCTCGGATAAAGATGAATGCGTAAATATCATTACCATCAATCACTTGAATTGTCTGGGTGGTGCTGCAAATCGTCACAGAGTTCTTGTAACTCATTGACCAGTCTTGCCACATGGAAACCGTCGCATACGGAGTGATGCACCTGAACGGCGAAAGGCAACAATACTTTGCCTTCTTGTTCGAAGTATTTTCCAAGCGTGAACATAGGGGCAAAAAAGTTCTTCATATTAGCCACATTTACGTTGAAGCTGGTAAAGGTTACCCAGGGAATACCGGATATGAAAAATATATTTTCCCGTGACTCCTCCTTAGGCCAATAAGCAGTATTATTACTGTAGCGAGCCATATCTTCTGAATATACTTTCTGGAAGTGATGAATATTGCCATCGTAGTGACTCCATAATGATGAAAAGGTCTCTGTTTCATTATGGAAAATGGTATAGTTTGGATGAACTTCATCCCATACGATAAGCTCATTATCCTTCATCGCCATACGGAACTCCGGATGCCGATTTACGATTTTGGAAATGAGGGAAATCATCGTCGGATAAAATTTCCAGCCAGCCTTTTTAATATGTTTTAGCAACGCCGTAATGTCTAATTGAACAGTCTGATTAAATGTCGACTGAGCGAACGTCTGAAATATCTCAAAATGCTCCCTCCTTGCCCAACGAGATAAATCAACAGACGTATAATGTGGCGTTGTATTTTTCATCTTTTAACCTTTGATTCGCATTTATAAATAAGATGTTAGCATAAGATTTTTCGTCTATGAATGATGATTATGAGCCCTAAAGCCTTTAGAGAACAAACGCATTTGCCACAGTTGTTCCTCCTTATACCGGAGCAAATAAAGGTGAAATATGTCAGAAGACCAGACCCGGTTGCGCAATCTTGTCGTGCTTTCCTGCCCGAAAAATGTCGCAGGATTTCCGCCTGGGAGTAGCCTTCGTTGTGCCAGGAGAGGGGGCGTGTCCGCTACCCCCTGCGGGGACCGGTGACTGAATGCACCTGCCGTTCAGCCGGAACTGCCGTTGATGAAGGCTTTGTTGCGAGTGAGTCAGAAGTCAGCCAGACATTTTTTTCTCAATATTGTGGAATTTTATCCAACAAACTGACAAACGTCAGGCTTGCATCAAAGCCCTCTCTCTTTACCACAACGCGGCACTGGGCTTGCATCAAACACTAAGCATTAATATTTGTGTGGGTTTATTTGCGCTAACCAAACACATAGATTATTGTTTGTACAGACGTGGTTAGATTTAATGCACTTAAAATAACAGTATCAACCTTGATTAATCATCACTAAACAACTAAAATTTCATAACACATTGATTTTATGCATTAAATTATAATTTTCTTAATGCATTGTTATTCTCCAGACAGCATGTATAAATAGCATAATAACTAAATTATAATTCTTTTATATTTGACGGATGGGTAGATAAAATGAAGTTAATTGTCATGTTGTTCAGCTTAGTGATTGCGTCGCAGGCTATGGCGGGGGAGCTTCCCAAACCTACCGGGAAAGTCCTTTTAACCATGTCCGGTAATATCGAAAATACAAATGAAGAGGGCAAAGCCGTTTTTGATGTCGCCAGCCTTGAAAAGCTGGGTATGGTCAGTTTCCAGACCGCCTCTCCCTGGTACAATGGGCGCACAACCTTTACGGGTATTCCGCTGAAAAAACTCATGGATTACGTAGGCGCCAAAGGTTCTATCGTTAAGGTTACTGCACTTAATGACTACACCACCGTTATCCCTCTCAGTGACTTCCAAAAATACAATGTGATCCTTGCCTTAAAAATTAATGGCGAATACATGCGTGTTCGCGACAAAGGTCCGCTCTTCATCGTCTATCCCTATGACAGCGAACCTGAGCTGAATAATCAGGTGTTTTATTCAAGGTCAGCATGGCAGGTCAGCAAAATGAGCATTGAGTAGGATTTCAGAAGAACAACATGAACAGAATACTGGCTGCCATAATATTCTCTCTTTTTATATCTACAGGATATATCTCTTTTCTTGTGCACGAAAGACAGCAGGAATTGCAGAAACTGACGCACTACGCCAGTTCATGGTCTGCTGGACAGCTGGTCTCAGAGTATTATCGGTTCGAATCATGGCTCAGTCTTTACACTATTGATGAGTCGATGACACTCGACGATGTGCGCCTGCACCTCGATATTATGCTCAGCCAGAGTGATTTATTAAAGCAGGGAGATTTAGGGCAGTATATAAATAGCAATGAATCACTTCATGAACTTGCTGTAAAACTCGACAATACCCTTAATTATCTGGATACGCATCTTGAGACAATGACCCGTCCAGAACTCCAGAAATATCTAAGGGTAATGTATTCGCTTGATGGACCATTAAGCCGCCTTTCATCCGGTGCGTTGAACAAAGATCTGAATCTGATTAACAACGCCAACAGTAAAATTCAAACGCTGTACTCTATTTATTCAGCGATTTCAGTTCTTTTGATAATACTGAGTGCGATACTGGGTGTGCTGATTTTTTATCAAAACAGAAATATTCTCAAAGCGCATATTCAGGTTAAGAGTCTCGCTGGAGAGCTTCAGGAATCTAAAGAAAAACTGCAAATCCAGAATACCAAGCTGGAGTATGACGTCTACCATGACCCGCTCACAGAGCTGAGTAACAGACTGTTTTTCTGGGATAATTTAAACAAAACCATCAAGTTGGCAGACGCTAATAAAAGCTCTGTGACCGTGATGTTGTTTGATTTAGACCGATTCAAAGAGGTCAATGACACCTATGGTCATGATGCCGGTGATATGTTATTGCGTCTGATCGCTCAGCGACTTATTTCGATGGGGCTTCCTTCGGATATGCTGTATCGCTTAGGGGGCGATGAGTTTGCCTTTCTCACAAGCGATCTGGCAGAAAGCCAGGCAGTTTCGATGGCGCAAAAAATATGTGATTGTATTAACCAGCCCTACACAATTTATAGCGCTGTTATAAATATAACCACCTGTGTGGGCATTGTTAACTCAGATACTGAGCGCCGTTCCGACTATCTCTATAAATTTGCTGACCTGGCCCTTTATGAAGCCAAAAATGAAGGCGCTGGCAAAATTAAAGTCTTCCGCCAGCGCATGTTAGATAAGCTGCTGGAAAGCAGAACGCTTGAGCATGACATGGCGCTGGCGTTAGTGAATAAAGAATTCGTGGTTTATTATCAACCGATTGTGGATTCGTACAGTCGGGAAATTTACAGTTATGAAGCCCTTATTCGCTGGATGCATCCGCTAAAAGGTCTTTTATCGCCAGATACCTTTATTCCTGTTGCTGAAAAAACCGGAATGATTAGCGAGATGGGCAAATCGGTGCTTGAAATGGCCTGTCGGGAAGCGGCTTCCTGGGCTGTTCCGGTTAAAATTTCAGTAAACGTTTCTCCTGTGCAGCTCAGCAGCAAAACCTTTGCAGGAATAGTGATGTCTATCCTGAAAGAAACAGGGCTTGCGGCTGACCGTCTTGAGCTGGAAGTGACGGAGTCCTCCCTCTTTACCGACAACAATACGCCGCTGAATACGCTTAATAAGCTCAGAGCCCTGGGCGTGAAAATCTCCATCGACGATTTTGGTACGGGCTACTCCTCTCTTTCCCGTCTGAGCCGACTTGCCTTTGATAAAATCAAAATAGACAAATCCTTTGTGAATTCGATATCCACACAGGGAGACGCCCTTAATATCATTAAACTCATCACCGGCATGGCGAAATCCCTCAGTATGAAAACGATTGCCGAGGGGGTTGAAACCCAGGAACAGCTGGAAAGTCTTCAGGCGCTGGGCTGCGATTTCGCACAAGGCTATCTGTTTAGCAAACCTCTGCCGTTTATCGCCGGGGAAATCAAAAACGGTGAATTCTCAAACGATCCTTCTACCCTGTTAAAGGCCCCGCATGGCTGAATAATCCCCATTGCGCGCGACCGTTCCTCGCGCTAAGCGGCCAGTCGCGTTCAACCGTTTTCCGCTGAGGCCAGTTCAATTTATACAACGGATGTTTGTATTGAGCCCTCAATAATGAAGGCTCGATGCTTCCTCTTCCCGATGCACTCATGCAGATCGTTTTCCTTAAGGAATTGACGGGCTAAATCAGTGGGGAAATGCACTGTTTTTCCGGCTTATTTCAGGGCACAAATCAGGCCGCATCTTCTGCAACGATGTCAATATTTCCCCCTTTCCATCAAACAAAAAGTCTACAAAACTAGACATCTGTCGAATTTTCATCTTAAAGTCCCCCTCCGGGCACTAGACAAAACCATCGTCCGGTTATCAAATGGTTAAATAATATTTCGCTGGATGTAAAGAAGTGGCCCTGGACCTGAAAGGCCAGCAAACAATCCAGCGTTGACGTGCAACACGACACACCTCTTCGGGAGAACTATGCAATCCACTGTTAATCAAAAAGAAAGCCGAACTTTCTTCGGCCATCCTTACCCGCTTGGCTCGCTCTTCTTTACGGAAATGTGGGAGCGCTTCTCGTTCTACGGCATTCGTCCGTTACTGATCCTGTTTATGGCCGCGACCGTTTATGACGGTGGGATGGGGCTGGCGCGCGAAAATGCGTCGGCGATTGTCGGGATCTTCGCAGGCAGCATGTATCTGGCCGCGCTGCCGGGTGGCTGGCTTGCGGATAACTGGCTCGGGCAGCAGCGCGCCGTCTGGTACGGCTCGATTCTGATTGCGCTCGGCCATCTCTCCATCGCGCTCTCGGCTTTCATGGGCAACAACCTGTTCTTTATCGGCCTGATGTTTATCGTCCTCGGTTCCGGTTTGTTCAAAACCTGTATCTCAGTGATGGTCGGGACGCTCTACAAGAAAGGCGATGCGCGTCGTGACGGCGGTTTCTCGCTGTTCTACATGGGCATCAACATGGGTTCATTTATCGCGCCGCTGATCTCCGGCTGGCTGATTAAAACCCACGGCTGGCACTGGGGCTTCGGCATTGGCGGTATCGGGATGCTGGTAGCGCTGGTGATCTTCCGTCTGTTTGCCGTTCCTTCGATGAAACGTTACGACAGCGAAGTCGGTCTGGACTCCACCTGGAACAGCCCGGTGTCAAAGAAAAACGGCGTCGGCGCCTGGCTGCTGGCACTGGCGGTGGGTGTGGCGGTGATCGTCACGCTGATTGCCCAGGGCATCATTGTGATCAACCCGGTCGCGGTTGCCAGCATGCTGGTGTACGTGATTGCTATCTCGGTTGCGCTCTACTTTATCTGGCTGTTTGTCTTTGCCGGTCTGAACCGCAAAGAGCGTGCGCGCCTGCTGGTGTGTTTCATCCTGCTGGTTTCGGCGGCCTTCTTCTGGTCGGCGTTTGAGCAGAAACCGACCTCATTCAACCTGTTTGCGAACGACTACACCAACCGCATGATCGGCGATTTTGAAATCCCTGCCGTGTGGTTCCAGTCGATCAACGCCCTGTTTATCATCCTGCTGGCACCGGTCTTTAGCTGGGCCTGGCCGATGATGGCGCAAAAAGGTGTGCGTCCGAGCAGCATGACCAAGTTTGTTATCGGTATTCTGTGCGCAGCGGCGGGCTTTGGCCTGATGATGCTGGCGGCGCAGAACGTCCTCAGCAACGGCGGCGCGGGTGTCTCTCCGATGTGGCTGGTGGGCAGTATCCTGATGCTGACCCTCGGCGAACTGTGCCTTAGCCCGATTGGTCTGGCGACCATGACCCTGCTGGCCCCGGAAAGAATGCGCGGGCAGATGATGGGCTTGTGGTTCTGCGCCAGCGCCCTGGGTAACCTCGCGGCGGGCCTGATCGGTGGCCACGTGAAAGCCGATCAGCTGGATATGCTGCCGGATCTCTTCGCGCGCTGCTCCATCGCATTGCTGATTTGTGCTGCGGTACTGGCGGTGCTGATTGTGCCGGTGCGTCGGATGCTGGAAAACGCGCAGACCAAAACAGAGTCAAAACCGGTGACCAACGCCTGATAAGCGATGAATTGAGTCCCTACAAACCGGCGCATCTGCGCCGGTTTTTTTGTTTTCAGCCCGCCGGGTAAGGTATAAACGTTCCAGAAACTTCTGCACACGAGACTCACGATGTCTGATGCCGCTGCTAAACATATCCTGACTATCTACGACACCCATGCCGATGCATTTGCGCGGTTACGTTCGCGTCATTTGATGGAAAAAGGCTGGCTCGATAAGTTTACCCGGCTGATCGGCGGCAAGGGGGCGATTCTGGATATCGGCTGCGGCAACGGGGTGCCGATAGCGGAACATTTTATCCGCCAGGGGTATCGACTGACGGGCGTTGATGGCGCGCCCGGCATGCTGGCGCGGGCGCAACAGGCGTTTCCCGATCAGCGCTGGCTGCATCTGGATATGCGCCAGATGGCGCTCAATGAAACCTTCGACGGGCTGCTCGCCTGGGACAGTTTTTTCCATCTGTCGCCTGACGATCAGCGTCAGATGTTCCCCATTTTTGCCCGCCATAGCCGCCCTGGCAGCGTGCTGATGTTCACCAGCGGTACGGACAACGGGATCGCCATGGGGGAATTTGAAGGGGAGCCGCTGTATCACGCCAGCCTGTCGCCCGACGAATACCGGCAACGGCTGGCGGATAACGGTTTTGCGGTGATTGAGGTGATGTTTGAGGATCCGGCGTGCGGCGGGCACTCGGTCTGGCTGTGCCAGGCCCGGTAAGACTCACCCCGCCTCCAGCATCCCAAAGCTCACAATCCGCGATCTCCCCAACTCTTTGGCGCGATACAGCGCCACGTCTGCCGCACGCAGCAGGTTGTCGCTCTGAGCGTGCTGCGGATAGCTGGCGATGCCGATCGACACATCGACCGGGCCAATCTCCGCCAGACCGTAGCGCAGTGCCAGGGCGCGCACGCCTTCGTAAATCTCCGTGGCGCAGGCGTGAGCACCTTCTTCGCCTGTGTCCGTCAGCAGCGCCAGAAACTCTTCGCCGCCGTAGCGGAAGGCGATGCCGTTGTCATGCACCGCACGCTGCACAATCGCCGCCACGCTTTTAATCACCTGATCGCCTGCCTCGTGACCAAAGCGATCGTTAATACTTTTGAAGTGATCGATGTCGATCATCAGGCAGCTCAACGGCTCGTTGTTGCGCATTGCCTGGCTCATCAGCGTCTGCATTTTATCTTCGAGGTGATGGCGGTTACGCAGGCCAGTTAAGGGATCGTAGAGCGCTTTTTCCAGCAGGGCGTCGCGCAGACGCTGGTTGGCGAGCGCCAGCCCGAGCGCTTCGGCCATCAGCTCAAGATAGGCGCGTGACGGGGCGGTTTCCGCGGTGATGTTCTGGAACGAGAGCAAACCGATGGCCTCGCCCTGAGCGATCAGCGGCACGCAGAGCGACCGATCCGCCGCCGATTCCGGCAGGTGATAGCAGGCGATATCCGGCTCACCGTTGACCGGCGGATGGCTCTGGCCGCGACGCACGGCCCAGCAATCATCGGGATGGAAGGGGGGATGTTTCTCCTCAGGCGTCAGCCACTGGGCGACACAGCGCATCTGCCACGGATCGCGATCGAGGATATACAGCTGCCCGCTAATGCCCGGCGCGATATTCGGCGCAAACAGCTGGGCGACGTTAATCACGTCGGTGAAATTCTCACAGCCCTGCAGCCGCTGCGTCATACGCGCCAGCAGTTCGCGAATGGCCCAGTCCGCGTCGCGCTCTTTTTCCAGTTGCTGCCGCACCAGGCCGTTCTCGCGGAAAATGCGGATCGCCTGGGCCATATCGCCGATCTCATCGATCTGGCTAAAGTTAGGCGTCTCCACCGCGTAATCCTGCGACGCGAGGCGATGCACGACATCGCTCAGACGCACCACCGGGCGCAGCACGCGGCGCTTTAAAATAAAGCCCATCACAAACAAAAAGAGCAGGGCGGTCAGGCCGACCATCACTTCTGACAGGGTGCGTAGAATGCGGGACTTTTTTGTTGCCTCTTCCACGGCGTTGTGGGCGCGGCGATCCAGCAACAGGCGGAAATGGTCGATCTGATTCTGCACCCGCTCCAGCTCCTGCTCGTAGGGCTTACTGTAGAGCAGAATCACGGCCTGTCTCTCATCGCCGCGCGCCATGCTGGCGAGCGCCGCCTGCTGCTCATCCTGTAGCTCATCGACCACCTGTAACCCTTCATGCAGCAGCGCCAGCTCTTCGCCGGTCGCGCCGTTATCTTTGAGTCGGGAGAGCCGGTGCTCAATGGGCTTACGGGACTGATCTTTTTGCTGATAGTCCTTCAGGGCATCGGGATCTTTATTGATGACATACAGGCGTGCCAAATCCGACAGCGCCCAGGCATCCGTTTCGACCTCTTCGGTCAACTGATCAAATATCTGGCGCTGTTCAACGGCCTGTCGCTCGGCGTTATCGGCATTTGAGGCCAGCAGCATGACCACGCCGGAAGCGAGAGTCAGACACACCGTGACGCCGTAGGCCCAGTTGGTTATGGTGGCAATTCGCACCTGTTGGATCCTTTTCAGCCGTTAGTGGGATAGCGTTCTTGAAATTATAGGAAACGCCTGATTTGGCGTGACAAAAAAATGGCGGCCCGTGGCCGCCAGTCTGTTATTTATCGTCACGCTTTCACAAATCGGGAGGGTTTTTCCCTTCTTCGATGAACGCTTCGTCGATTTCGTCGACGTTCCCCGCGTGGTCGCGCCCGGAGAGCAAATTCCAGCAGGCGATAAACAGCGCGGCGACCAGCGGCCCGATGACAAATCCGTTGATGCCGTAAATCTCCATCCCGCCCAGGGTAGAGATCAGGATTAAATAGTCCGGCATTTTGGTGTCTTTCCCCACCAGCAGCGGACGCAGGATGTTATCCACCAGCCCGACGATGATCACAAAGAAGCCGACGATAAAGAACCCCTGCCACAGCTGCTGCGTGGCGAACAGGAAGATGGCGGCGGGCACCCAGATAATGGCCGAGCCGACGGCTGGGATGAGGGAGAGGAAGGCCATCAGCGCGCCCCACAGGACGCTGCCGTCGATACCGGCAATGTAAAAGGCGATCCCGCCCAGAATCCCCTGAACCACGGCGACCACGGCGGTGCCTTTGACGGTGGCGCGCGAGACGGCGGCGAATTTGGCGAACAGATGCTGTTTAACAAAATCGGACAGCGGCAGCGAATCGAGGATCTGGCGCACCAGATAAGGCCCGTCTTTGAGCAGGAAAAACAGCAGATAGATCATCACACCAAAGCTAATCGCAAAGCCAAACGTCCCTTTGCCGATTAAGAAGGCGCTGCCCGCCAGATATTGACCGCCTTTCAGCGCCACATCCGACAGCTTTTGCTGGATCTGGCTGGCGTTATCCAGGTTGTGTTCGACGAGGAAGTTCCGCGCCCAGTCCGGCAGGTGTGAAAACAGGCTCGCCACCACCTCCGGAAACTGCGGATTGGTGTGCTGGAGCTTGGTGTAAACCACGTTCAGCTCGATAGCCAGCGACGACAGGATCACGATCAGCGGCGTAAAGACGATCAGGCAAATCACCAGCAGCGTCAGCAGCGACGCCACGCCGTTACGTTCACCCACCCATCCGCGCAGTTTGTTTTTCACCGGATGGAAAATGACCGCCAGGATTGACGCCCATAACACGGCGGAAAAATAGGGTGCGAGGATATCGAAGAACGCCACTGAAACAATGGCGAGAATAAGAATGAAAAAACCTTTAGTCAGTCCGTTAAAGCGCATTAGCGAGTCCTGGTGGCTAAGAAACAGAGTCGACTATAGAACCCTTTGAGGGAATTACCAATTTTGTTACGGAGATCACCTTAACACCCGTCGGTCGGGAAAACGCCGTGCCCCCGGCAAACCACCCGCGCATCACGCGTTTGATGAGATGCGGGCCGCATTTGGCAACACCTTTATGTGTGAACTCCCCTCAGAACGTTACCACTTTCGACTGACCGAAGAAGTCAGCGCCCCGCGCCATGCTGTAAGTATCTGCTCTGTGGAGGTGCTTATGGCCTGGCGACCGATTCTCTACGTCATTCTCACTCATCACCCTCGTCTCAGCGCGCGCCGCGCCCGGCTGCGGCTGGTTCATGGCTAGCTTTTTGTTAACAATCACGGTATAACAAACCTTCTTTGGATGTTTAGATGTCCATACGTTTAGAAGGTAATATGCAAACAGAACAAGAAAATGGGCAGCTAAAGCGCACCATGAAAACCCGCCACCTGATTATGCTTTCGCTGGGTGGCGTGATTGGGACAGGGTTGTTTTTCAATACGGGTTACATCATTTCCACCACCGGTGCGGCCGGGACGCTGCTGGCGTATCTCATTGGCGCGCTGGTGGTATGGCTGGTAATGCAGTGCCTGGGGGAACTCTCCGTGGCGATGCCGGAAACCGGCGCGTTTCACGTTTATGCGGCGCGCTACCTCGGCCCGGCGACAGGGTATACGGTAGCGTGGCTCTACTGGCTCACCTGGACGGTCGCCCTCGGTTCGAGCTTTACCGCCGCAGGATTCTGTATGCAGTACTGGTTCCCGCAGGTTCCGGTATGGATCTGGTGCGTGGTCTTCTGCGCCGTCATTTTTGCCCTCAACGTCATCTCCACGCGCTTTTTCGCTGAAGGGGAATTCTGGTTCTCGCTGGTCAAAGTGATCACCATCATCGCCTTTATTATTCTGGGCGGGGCGGCAATCTTTGGTTTTATCCCGATGCAGGACGGCTCACCCGCGCCGGGGCTGGCGAATATCACCGCCGAAGGCTGGTTCCCGCATGGCGGTCTGCCGATCCTGATGACGATGGTGGCGGTCAACTTTGCCTTTTCAGGCACGGAGCTTATCGGTATCGCGGCGGGGGAAACGCAGAATCCGCATAAAGTGATTCCGGTGGCGATCCGCACCACCATCGCGCGGCTAATCATTTTCTTTATCGGCACCGTGTTTGTGCTGGCGGCGCTGATCCCGATGCAGCAGGCTGGCGTTGAAAAAAGCCCGTTCGTGCTGGTGTTCGAGAAAGTTGGCATTCCCTATGCGGCGGATATTTTTAACTTCGTGATCCTGACGGCGATCCTCTCGGCGGCCAACTCCGGGCTGTATGCGTCGGGGCGCATGTTGTGGTCGCTCTCCAATGAAAAAACGCTGCCGCGCTGCTTTGCGCAGGTCAATAAAAACGGCGTCCCGCTGACGGCAATCTCCGTGAGTATGCTGGGCGGCGTTCTGGCGCTGTTCTCCAGCGTCATCGCGCCGGATACGGTGTTTGTCGCGCTCTCGGCTATTTCAGGTTTTGCGGTGGTGGCGGTGTGGATCAGCATCTGCGCGTCGCACTTTATGTTCCGCCGTCGTCATCTTCAGGCCGGGAAAGCGCTGGACGATCTGCAGTATCGCGCGCCGTGGTATCCGCTGGTTCCGGTGCTGGGTTTTGTGCTGTGCCTGGTGGCCTGCGTCGGGCTGGCGTTTGATCCGACCCAGCGTATTGCCCTTTACTGCGGGCTGCCGTTTGTCGCCCTGTGTTATGGTGCCTACTACCTGACTCAAACCTCAAAAACCCAGGAGCCTGAACATGTCGCAGAATAATCCGCTTACCACCCTCCTTGAAACACAGCCCTTTATCGTGCTGGACGGAGCGATGGCGACGGAACTGGAAGCGCGCGGTTGTCACCTTGCCGACAGCCTGTGGTCCGCCAAAGTGCTGGTGGAGAACCCGGAGCTGATCCGCGAAGTGCATCTCGATTATTTCCGCGCCGGCGCGCAGGTGGCGATTACCGCCAGCTATCAGGCGACGGCAGAAGGGTTTGCCGCACGCGGCTACGATGAAGCGCAATCCCGCGCGCTGATCGGCAAAAGCGTGGAGCTGGCGCGCAAAGCGCGTGAAGCCTGTCTGGCGGAAAACCCGCAGGCGGGCACGCTGCTGGTGGCCGGTTCCGTGGGGCCTTACGGCGCGTTTCTGGCGGACGGCTCAGAATATCGCGGGGATTACGTCCGAAGCGCTGCGGCGTTTACCGATTTTCACTGTTCGCGGGTGGAAGCCCTGCTGGATGCGGGGGCCGATCTGCTGGCCTGCGAAACGCTCCCCTCTTTTGCGGAGATCGCCGTGCTGGCAGCGCTGCTGGAAAGCTATCCCCGCGCGAAAGCGTGGTTCTCGTTTACCCTGCGCGACAGCGAGCATCTGAGCGACGGCACGCCGCTGCGAGAGGTAGTGGCTGCGCTGGCGGATAATCCGCAGATTGTGGCGCTGGGGATAAACTGTATTGCGCTGGAAAACACCACGGCGGCGCTTCAGCATCTGCACACGCTGACGGATCTACCGCTGGTGGTCTATCCGAATTCCGGTGAGCACTACGACGCGGTGAGCAAAACCTGGCACCATCACGGCGAAGCCTGTGAAACGCTGGCGGGGTATCTGCCGCAGTGGATTGCGGCAGGGGCAAAGCTGATTGGCGGGTGCTGTCGCACCACGCCGAAGGATATTGCTGAGCTTAAGGCTCTGCGCTAAGCATCGCCGGGCGGCGGCTTCGCCTGACCCGGCTTGAAAACCCGCAGGCCCGGCACGCGTAACGCCGCCGGGCGAACTCACGCCGCGTCTGCCAGCACAAACATGCCGTACGGGTGGATCTCCAGGTAGTAATGGTCGCCTTCGTTGGGCTGCAGACGCGTGGCGTTAACCTGCAGCAAAATCTCCTGCCCGTGCCACTCCACAATTACCTCGTACTGCGGCCCCATGTAGGCGACGTGACGAATAATACAGCGCTGGCTGTCGTCTCCGCGTTCGCTCAGGGTGATGGCTTCCGGGCGCACGCCGACGGAGCCGGAACCTTCACGCGCAAAGTGCATCGGGCGCGGCAGACGATAGCCGTGGATCTCCACGTAATCGTCGCTAAAGCGGGCCGGGAACAGGTTTGCGTCGCCCATAAAGCTCGCCATAAAACGCGACGCGGGCTGGCGATAGAGATCCTGCGGCGAACCGATCTGCATAATATTGCCTTTGTTCATCACCAGCACCGTGTCCGACACCGCAAACGCCTCGCTCTGATCGTGCGTCACGTAGAGTGACGTGATATTGAACTGCTTTTGCAGCTCGCGAATTTTGTCGCGCATACTGCGGCGCAGGTTGGCGTCGAGGTTACTCAGCGGCTCATCAAACAGCAGCACTTTCGGTTTGAGGATCAGCGCGCGCGCGAGGGCCACGCGCTGCTGCTGGCCGCCGGAGATCTGATCGACATAGCGATCTTCAAACCCTTCCAGATCGACCATCGCCAGCGCCTCTTTCACCCGGGCTTTGGTTTCCGCGCGCGACACGCCGAGCATTTTCAGGCCGTAGCCGACGTTCTCGCCCAGCGACATATGCGGAAACAGGGCGTAAGACTGGAACACCATGCAGATATCACGCTGCTGGATGGAGCGATGAGTCACATCCTCGCCATCAATCAGAATCTGCCCTTCAGTCGGCTTTTCCAGCCCGGCGACCAGGCGCAGGACGGTGGTTTTCCCACAGCCGGACGGGCCGAGGAGCGTCACCATCTGTCCCTGCGGGATCGCCAGGTTGATGTTCTCGATAACGGTATTATTCCCGAAGCGCTTGGTGACATTGCGCAGTTCAACGAAATGTTTCTGAGTCATAGTTTTACGCCTGGTTTTTAGCTTTGGAACGGGAGGTACGCGCCTCACCGATCAGCCAGTCAAAGAGGAAAATGATCGCCAGCATGACCACAATCAGGATTGAGCCGTAGGCAATCGCCACGCCGTACTCGCCGTCTTCCACGCGGTTCAGAATGTAGGCCGTGGCCACGCGGGTGTCTGGCGTGACGAGGAACACAATGGCGCTGACGGTAGTAATGGCACGCACGAAGCTGTAGATCAGCGCCGACAGAATCGCCGGGCGCAGCAGCGGCAGCAGAATGTGGGTGATGGTGCGCAGGGAGCCCGCACGCAGGCTAAGAGAGGCCTCATCGAGCGATTTGTCGATCTGCCCTAAGCCCGCAATCCCGGCGCGAATGCCGACCGGCACGTTACGCATCACCATCGAAATAATCACAATCGCCGCGGTGCCGGTGAGGTAAACCGGGGCGCTGTTAAAGGCCAGAATGTACGACACACCCGCCACCGTACCCGGCACGGCGAAGCACAGCATGGTGGTGAATTCGATGGTCTTTTTGCCTTTGAACTGCTGGCGCACGACGACCCAGGCGATCAGCAGACCAAAACCGGCGGTGATCGGCGCGGCGATCCCGGCGTAGAGCAGGGTATCGAGCAGCGAAGGCCATGCGCCGTCGCTCATGCCCTGGCCGAACAGCTTGATAAAGTTGTCCAGCGTCAGGGTGTAATCCACGCCCCAGTTGACCGTAAAGCTGCCGTAGAAAATGCTGCCGTAAAGCAGGGCGTTAAAGGCGATCCACACCGTCAGCAGGGCGACCACGCTCCACACCAGCGTCACCGGCAGGGGCTGCACGTCGCCACGGTAGGATTTGCCGGAGACCGTGACGTACGAGCGCTTGCCGATCCACATGTACTGAATGCAGAACACCAGCAGGGAGAAGACCAGCAGGAACGCGCCGAGGGTGCTGGCGGCCTGATAATCGAGCTGCGAGCCGGTGATGTAGAAGTAGATTTGGGTGGCTAACACGTCGAAGTTACCGCCGAGCACCAGCGGGTTACTGAAGTCGGCCAGCGACTGGACGATCACGATCAGAAACGCGTTGGCGAGCGCGGGTTTCAGCAGCGGCACGAAGACGCCGTTAAAGGTCTGCCAGCGGCTGGCGCGCAGCGTATAGGAAGCCTCTTCCAGCGAGGGATGGATGGTTTTGATCGCGCCGTCGAGGATCATAAAAGCCATCGGGGTAAACGCCAGCACCTGCGCCAGCCAGATACCGGTGAAACCGTACAGCCAGTTGGTGTTGGTCAGGCCGAACCAGTCGACCATCAGCTCGGTGATGTAGCCGGAGCGGCCCATCATCAGCGTCACGCCTAAACCCACCACAAACGGCGGGGTGACGATCGGCAGGATCGAGAAGATGCGGCCAATGATGGCGCTGCGTTTCGCGATGCGGGTGGTGTAGATCGCCAGCACCAGCCCGAAGAAAGTACAGCCGATACCGACGGCAATCGACAGCAGCACGGAGTTGATAATCACCTGCACGATGTGCGCCTGGGACAGCACATTCATAAAGGCCAGCGGGGCGAACTCCCCGGCGTCGTTGGTGAACATCGGAATGAAAATCGCGATGCTCGGCCAGACGATAAAGATGCCGATCAGGGCCACAATGGTGATCAGCGAGCCAATTACAAAGCGGTCGCCGCCCAGCCACTCCAGACGCGTCAGCGCCAGAGTCATAATCGCGCCGAGAGCAACGAACAGCACAATGGTGGCGAAGCCTAACCCGCGTCCTTCCACCGTAGCGCTGACGACGATAAAGGCCATGCACAGCAGCGCCCAACCGGCGTCGAGATAGTGGCGGCTGCGCTGCTCGCGCTTCGCTTCGTTAAACGGCCGCACCAGCAGCAGGCTTGGCAGCAAATACCACAGCCAACTGATATTGAAATGGGACCAGCTGTAGGCGTCGAGAATCTCCTCTCGCGTCGACTCCAGCAGGCCGTAATCGAGGCTCCAGCTCGGCAGCAGCGCAAACGCCAGCCAGCCGACTAAAACCCACAGGAATACCGCATCCCGTTTTTTGACGGGATGAAGAGCGAGTGTGTGTGACATAAGTTTTCCGGGTGTTGAGGAAAATGTTGGCCGGGTCACGCGCAGACGCCACCCGGCATTGACCACGTATCGCGGGCTTATTTACCCATCTTCACGTCGCTGACCCATTTGTTGATCAGCGCTTTGCGCACATCCGTTGAGCCGTACTTGTCCATGTCGTAGCTAATCAGCTTCAGATCGTCGAGTTTCAGGGAGTTCGGCGAGGTCTCGGCGGTGGTGTTGGTCAGGATTTGGTAGGATTTGCCTTTCTTCCACGCCAGCTCCTGCGCCTCTTTTGACAGCACCCAGTCCACGAACAGCTTCGCGTTCTCTTCGTTACGCGCGCCTTTCAGAATGCTGACGCCGCCGATCTCATACCCGGTGCCTTCGCACGGCGAAATCAGCTCCAGCGGTGCGCCCTGTTCTTTTTCCAGCGAGTAGTCGTGCAGGAAACCAATGCCGATGGCGGTTTCACCGCGCGCGGCGTTACGCGCCGGAGCGATGCCGGATTTGGTGTACTGGGAGACATTGCCGTTGAGCTGTTTCAGGTAGTCAAACGCCTGATCTTCGCCCCACAGCTGCACGAAGGTTGCCAGCGCGGTATAGGCGGTGCCGGAGCTTTGCGGATCGGCGATCTGGATCTCGCCTTTGTATTCCGGTTTGGTCAGATCTTTCCAGCACTTCGGTACCGGCAGGTTTTTCTCTTTCAGGCGCTGGGTGTTGACGCCAAAGCCCAAAATACCGACGTAAACGGCGGAGGAGAGGTTGCCTTTCACCTTGGCGGGATCGCGGAATTTCTCCATGATCTGCTCAAGATTTTTTGATTTGTATGGCTGCAGCAGCCCCATTTCCCCGGCCTGAGACTGAGGGTCCAGCGTGCCGCCGTACCAGACGTCTGCCTGCGGGTTTTTCTTCTCGGCATCGACTTTCGCCAGCGTGCTGCCGGAACCGTTGCGGATAAACGAGGTTTTGACGTCGTACTTATCGCCGAACGCTTTGGTTTCGACTTCGCACATTTCGTTGGTGGCGCTGCAATAGACCACCAGACGGCCTTTGGCCTGTGCGGCACCGGTCAAAGTAGCCAGCGCGATCCCGGAAGCAATGAGGGTAGAGAGAAGCGTTGTTTTCATTATTCAGCCCTTTTAAGACGTTATGTGACTGCGAGAAGCGGTGATGCCCGACATCAGCAGCGGCATCAGTAATAAACCCATCAGTACGGCGGCGATAGAGAGCAAACTGAACATCCCCGACCAGCCGTAATGTTCAATAACCAGTGACAGCGGCCATCCGGCAAGCGAAGCCCCCAGATAGGCAAAGACGCCGAGAAAACCGGTTATTGAGCCTGCCGCCTGCTTGTGTCCGCATTCGACGGCGGCAAGACCAATCAGCATTTGCGGCCCAAAGACAAAAAATCCGACCGCAAAAAAACAGATCGCCAGCAGAGCGTAGTGGTGAACCGGCGCCAGCCACAGTGCGGCGACAGAAACCATCAGGCCCAGCGTGAAGAGCAAAATCATCGGCGCACGCTGCCCGCTGAACAGCAGATCCGAGCCCCATCCGGCGAATAGCGCGCCGAGCAAACCGCCGACCTCAAACAGCATCACCGTCGCGTTGGCGCTGAGCAGATTGACGCCGTGGCTCTCCGACAGCCAGATGTTCCCCCAGTCGTTCAGCGCGATGCGGATCAAATAGACCAGCACATAGGAGGCACCGAGCAGCCAGATCATCGGGTTTTGCAGCATGGTGGTGCGTAACATCTGCCACAAACCCATCGGCGGACTTTGCTGCTCCTGGCGCAGCTCCAGCGGATCGTTGCGCCACTCCCCGACCGTTGGCAGACCCTCTTCCTGCGGTGTCCCCCGCAGTTGCGTGGTCAGCCAAATGCCGAGCACAATGCTGATAATCCCCGGTGTCAGCATCGCCGCCTGCCAGCCCCAGAGATGGGCGGCAAAGGCACATATCAACGGAATAATCGCCCCACCGATGTTGATGGAGGTATTCCAGCATCCCCACCAGAAGCCGCGCTCGTTGCGCGAATACCAGTGGGTGAGCAGGCGCGCGCAGGGCGGCCAGCCCCATCCCTGAAAGAATCCGTTCAACGTCCAGATGAACAGCAGCAGGCCAAACGAATCGCTGAAGGTGAACAGCACGTTTAGCACCCCGGTGGCCAGCAGGCCGATCCCCATAAACGCCCGCTGCCCGTGGCGGTCATGCCACAGTCCGGCGGCAAATTTCGACAGACCGTAGCTCAGATAAAACAGCGACCCGATAAGCCCGATATCGCTTTTACTCAGCCCCAAATCCATCTGCAGGGCGGGCAGAACGTAATTGACGCTTTTACGCGTCAGGTAAAACGCCGCGTAGCCCACCACCATGCACAGCAACAAGCGTGGGCGCAGGGCCCGATAGCGTTGAGAAATCTGTTCAGCAGACAGTGCGTGCATGGCGTTCTCCGTTTGAGCTGACTGTAGGGAAGTGCAAGACAAAAGGGATGAGAGAAAGTCTGGAGTGACTAAGACTTTTTCCTGGTTAGTGCGGTGTTTGTTGCAAAATTGTGGGCAAGTTAACAATTACGCGAGTGCCGTCCTGCGACTCAAGGGTAAATTCACCGCCCAGGGCGTGTACGCGCTCGCGCATGCCCTGAATACCAAAGCCGGGCGCATTGTCCGGCGCAATTCCGCTGCCGTTGTCCGTGACCTCCAGCAACAGGCGGCCATGGTGCTGGCGCAAGACGATCCGCACTTCGCTGGCGTCTGCGTGTTTGCTGACGTTATTCAGCAACTCCTGCAACAGGCGATAGAGGGTAAAGACCAGGGTTTCGTTTTGCGGCGGGGCGGCCAGCTGCCAGTCAAAACGGCAGTCGATGCCGCGCTCGGCGAAGGCGAATTCGTTCACCAGATGGTGCAGCGCCTCCTGAAGCGAGAGTTGATCCAGCACCGGCGGACGCAGCTGGCGCAACAACTGGCGGGTCGAATGGTGGATGCGTCGCGCCAGCTCGTTGATCTGACCGGCGGCTTCCACCGCCAGGGGGGTATCTCCCGCGCGTTTGACTAACTGGGACTGGATCTGAATCGCCGTGATGTTCTGGCCGATTTCGTCGTGCAGCTCGCGCGCCAGATGCTTGCGGGTATCTTCTTCCGTGTGGATCAGTTTTTCAGTCAGCGCCCGACGGGCCTGCAGCTCCGCTTCGAGCCTGCGGCGATAGTGATCGAGATTCAGCGCCAATTGCTGCTGACGGCTGATGGCGATCCCCAGCCCGATGCCGAGCAGGGACTGGGTGGCGAGAAAAATCTCCAGCTCCAGCAGGTCCGAAAACCCCACGCCCACCTGACGGGCAATGGTGATCATCATGCTGCCGAGCAGACCGGAGAGCACGCCGCCCTGCCAGCCGAATTTCCACGCCATCACCACGTTTGGCAGGAACACCACTATCAGCAGCAGGCGTTCCAGAGCGGGGGAGAGCACCATCTGCGTGCCGATCCCGATGATGAAAAACAGGCTGCACCAGATGATCAGCGACGTGCGCAAGGGCGGATTGGTCGTGTCCAGCCCGAGAAGATGGTAGCGATGCTGCTGGCGTAAAAACTCAAACACCAGATAGACGAACGGTGTCAGCAGCACGCCGCCGGTAAAAGAGGCCAGCCCCAGGAGCGTGGCGGGGCTTTGCAGAAACGGTGCGAGACACAGGGTTTGCAGCAGCGCGTTGACGCTCACCGCCGCAATCAGCAGCGACAGCCGCTGCCAGTACAGGGGAAAACGGTGCCAGTAGCGTTGCGCCGCGTAAGCACTGAGTAGCCCGAGGGGCGGCGCAGCCAGCATAAGATAGCTTGTCAGTAACTGCTCACTGTGCAGCCAGAGAATGGCGGCGAGCGTCGGCAATACCACGGCGGGCCAGAAACGGCGCGACAGGAGGATCAGCAGCGCCAGATAGACGCCCTGCGGCAGAAAAAGCACCGCCTGCTGGCCGTTGTGAGTGAGATAAAAACTGAGCGTCCACAGCATCAGCCAGCCGGTTCCCCAGGCCAGCATAATAAACAGGGAGAGAACAATGTGCCGCAGGGAACGCCGCATCAGTGGCCCGTCAGCAGCTGATTGTCGAGAGCGAAATGCACCAGCTCAATGGTGCTGCTGCATTGCAATTTTCCCAGCACGTTGGCGCGGTGGACGTGAACCGTCTTATGGCTCAACTCGAGGGTAAAGGCGATGGCCTTGACGCTTTCGCCTTTTACCAGCAGATCGAACACCTCCCGCTCGCGCGGGGTGAGGACATCGAGCACTTTCGACACCGGCTGGCCGCCACGCAGGGCTTTGACCGCGTCGGCGCAGAGATAGTGGCCGCCCATGCCGACGGAGCGCACCGCCTGCACCAGCTCCTCCGGGCCGCAGCGCTTGGTGAGATACCCGCTGGCTCCCGCATCGAGCGCGCTTTGCACGAAAGCGGGTGTGTCATAGATGCTCAAAATGATGGCGCGAAACGTCGGGCGCTGCTGGCGCAGACGTTTGAGCAGGCTAAGCCCGTTTTCATCGGGCATGGCGACATCCAGCACCGCGACGTCAATCTCGCTGTGGGTTAACGCCGACCAGGCGTCAGCCGCACTGCTGTACTGGCCTTCGACCACCAGGTCGTCCTCCAGATTTAACAGCTGCGCAAAACCCGACCGCACTACCACATGGTCATCCACCAGCACCACTTTGATCATTGCTTATTTCTCTTGCCGAAGTTGATATCCATGATGCCTGTTGCGCCGGGGGTGGCAATAAGCTGAGCACGGATATGTAACCTGTGTAACAAAAATGCAATAAATTAAAAACCTCAACGAATATTCCAGCGTGTTTCAGGCGGCGCCTTTATATATGAATAAATCCGCGCGTCTATTGATGTATTGTGAAATCGGGTAAAGAAGATGTAACGCGCTGCGGCAACAGGCGCTGATTTTACGTCTGTCTCTCGGGCCTGATTCGTTAACTCATGGTTCGATAATCTATTATTTTGCATTTTGTTAGTATTAAAACCTAATGCTGAGATCTGCTGTATTTATTATTCTAATTTTATCTCTTATTTGTTGAAGTTGTTTGTTATTGACTGAAAGGGCTATTTCGCCTTTTTTTTAGGTCATTACGGGTTACTATTTATTGCATCAGTGAGGCGTAAGCCGAAATACGAAAATGGCTTTGAACTTGCTGATGAATATGTTTAGAGATTTTTTGATTTGTGAAGGAATGACGCCAGAGCATTAATCTGGCGCGGGAGTGTTTTACTCAAAATTCATTAATCAAAAATCTTATTTGTGTGTCATTTCCTTAATTACAGGACCACTTTTTATGAAACTAAATAACGTTTTTTCTGCTCTGGTATTGGCTTCAGGTTTAACTGCATTTGGCGCTCAGGCCGATCAAGGTAGCGGTGTGGTGACTTTCACCGGCTCCGTGATTGACGCGCCATGCTCCGTTGCGGCGGGCGATGACGATCAGACCATCGACCTGGGTCAGGTTTCCAGCTCTGCGGTAGCAAACGGCGGGACTTCTACTCCGATTCCTTTCTACATCCACCTGGAAAACTGCTCTGTTGATACGGCAAACACCGTTTCCACCACCTTTACCGGCGCAGATTCCAGCGTTGACGGCGCGGTACTGGGTGTGACCGGTTCTGCCACCGACGTGGGCATCGTGATGACTGACGGCGACAGCAACACCATCACGCTGGGCGAAGCGACCGCAGGCCAGACCCTTCAGAACGGCGATAACACCCTGGCTTACTCCGCCTACATCATCGGTGGCGAAGCGCCAACCGAAGGTGATTTCACCGGCGTGACGAACTGGACTCTGGCATACGAATAAGGTTTTCCCTTATTTCACGATGTTATTCAGGCGGCCTGTCCGGGCCGTCTGAAATTGAACTTTGACCGAATAAGAGAAAAGGGATTGCGATGCATATTTTAATATCTACATCGACACCGCCGATCGTGAAAATCTTCCTTTTTCTCCTGTCTGGTTATTGCCTGCCATTACTCGCGGCAAACCAGGGGGACGGCGCGGTATTCATTAAAGGGGAGGTGCTTTATACCCCCTGCGCAATTGATCTTGATAGCCGCGATCAGACGATTGATATGGGAGAAACGCCCGTCGCCGAAATAGCCACCAAAGGCTACGGCCCAACGCGTCATTTTACCGTTCGTTTAATTAATTGCCTGATGTTGCCATCACCAGGGCACAGCCTGTTCGACTCTGAGTATTACCAAATCACCTTCGATCCCATGACCGGAACAGAACGTTTTGGCATTCGCGGAGAGGCCGAGGGCATTGAGCTGACCCTGCGCGACACCGAGGGGAACCGCGCCCTGCCAGGCGTGGCGCTTCCGGCGAAAGAGGTGACGCAGGGAACGCTCGATCTTCACTACGCGCTGCAGATTATCAGCGACGGTAAGCCTCTGAAATCAGGCGCTTATCAGTCTCTGATTCGCTTCAGAATGGATTATTACTGAGATGCATAAAAAGACTCTGCCACGATTCAGACGCTCGACCCTCAGTATGCTTATTCTGGGGATGCTTCTGCCGGTTTCAGCGCCCTGGGCTGATGATGATATCCAGTTCAACACTGATGTGCTGGATACCCAGGACAAAGACAATATCGATCTTAGCCATTTCTCCCGTCGCGGCTACGTGATGCCAGGCGAATACACCTTCACCATTATGGTGAACAAGGAGAGCCTTCGGGAAGAGCAGATTGTGGTCTATCCCGAGGGCGAAAATGGCCAGCAGAGCCTGATCTGTCTGACGCCCGATCAGCTCTCACGCTTCAATCTGAAATCCAGCGTGATGAACGATCTGCGCTGGCTGCGTGACGGCCAGTGTCTGGATAAGAGCAGCCTGGAAGGGCTGGAGATCCGCGTCGACCTGGCGAAAGACACGCTCTATCTGGCCGTCCCGCAGGCTTACCTTGAATTCACCGCCCCGAACTGGGACCCGCCGTCGCGCTGGGATGAGGGGATTTCTGGGGTGATGGCCGATTACAACCTCAACATGCAGACCCAGCACTCGGTGAATGCATCTGACAGCCAGAGTCTGAGCGGAACCGGCGTTTTTGGGGCCAACCTCGGGCCGTGGCGCGCCCGCGCCGACTGGCAGACCAACTGGGACAAGCGTAACGGCACCACGGATAAAGATTTTAGCTTCAGCCGCTACTACCTCTATCGCGCCATTCCGTCGCTGAAGGCCAAGCTGACGATGGGCGAGGATTACCTTAGCTCGGACATTTTTGACACCTTCCGCTTTACCGGGGTGAGCCTGAACTCAGATCTCAGCATGCTGCCGCCGAACCTGCGCGGGTACGCGCCGGAAGTGACAGGCATCGCCCGCTCCGGCGGTAAAGTGACGATCAGCCAGCAAGGGCGCGTGCTCTATGAAACCCAGGTGGCGGCAGGGCCGTTTCGTATTCAGGAGCTGAATGACGCGGTTTCCGGCACTCTGGATGTACGGGTGGAAGAGCTGGATGGAAGCGTGCAAACCTTCCAGGTGACGACGGCCTCTGTGCCTTACCTGACGCGCCCCGGCGCGGTGCGCTATAAGCTGGCGGCGGGGAAACCCTCCGAGTGGGAGCACAGCATGACCGGGCCGCTGTTTACCTCCGGCGAAGCCTCCTGGGGGATCGCCAACGGCTGGACGCTGTATGGTGGCACGGTGGTGGGCGGAGACTATAACGCCCTGTCGGCAGGGGTGGGACGCGATCTCTACCTGCTGGGGGCGCTCGCCGCCGATATCACCCAGTCGCGCGCGTCGCTGCCGTCTGAAGGCACGCTGTCAGGCACATCGTACCGGGTCAGCTACTCAAAAACCTTCGATGAATACGACAGCCAGGTGACCTTCGCGGGCTACCGTTTCTCCGAGCGCGACTTTATGAACATGTCGGAATATCTCGACGCGCGCTACGGCAGCGGGGCGTCTCACAGCCCGAAAGAAAAATACACGCTCTCCTTCAACAAGCGCTTTCGCGAGCTGGGGCTGAGCACCTATCTGAACTATAGCCACCAGACCTACTGGAACAGCGCCGATAACGATCGCCTGACGCTCTCCATGTCGCGCTACATCGACGTCGGGCCGTTCAAAAACATGAGCGTCTCTCTGTCCGTGTATCGCAGCGAATACTACTCCCTGAAGGATGACGGCGCGTATGTGTCGATTTCACTGCCGATTGGCAACGGCACGTCACTGAGCTACGGCGCCACCGTCAACCGCACGGATAACACGCATCGCGTGAGCTATTACGGCCGCCTCGATGAGCACAACAGCTTCCAGGTCAGCAGTGGCCTTTCGCGCAGCGGCCCGACGGGCTACGGCTACTACACCTGGCAGGGCGACAGCGCGCAGGTTCAGGCCAATGCCAGCTATCAGTCCGGCAACTACAGCGCCCTGGGGATGACCCTCAACGGTGGAGTGACGATGACCACGGAAGGCGGCGCGGCGCACCGCTCCAACGCGCGCGGCGGAAGTCGGGTGCTGGTGGATACCGCAGGGGTGAGCGGCGTGCCGGTGAAAGGCTTTGGCGCTTCGGTCAAGACCAACCACTTTGGCAAGGCGGTGATTGCAGACGTGAACAGCTACTACCGCAACCCGATCCGCATCGACGTCGACAAACTGGACGAAAACGCCGACGTCACCCGCTCTGTCTCCCAGGCCACCCTCACTGAAGGGGCCATCGGCTATCGCCAGTTCGATGTGATTGCCGGGGGCAAAGCGATGGCGTTTATCCGCAAAGCGGACGGCAGTTTCCCGCCGTTTGGCGCCTCTGTGGTGAACAACAAAAATCAGGAAACCGGCGTCGTGAACGACGAAGGGAGCGTCTGGCTGAGCGGCATCCAGGCCAATGGAAAAATGACCGTGAAATGGGACGGCAAAGCCCGCTGCGTGGTGAACCTGCCACCTGTTCTTCCGCAGGTCCTGGATAACCTGCTTTTAACCTGCGCGCCGGAATAAACCGGCCAAGAAAACGAGATGAGCTGACTAAGATGACGATTGTACGATTGGATGCACTGGCAGGCATCGCACTGGCATTTACCGCTGTCGCCCACCAGGCCAACGCCGCCGTGGCGCTGGACCGTACCCGGGTAATTTTTGACGGTGCGGCGAAATCCGTCAGCCTGAGGATCACCAACGAAAACAAAACCCTGCCGTATCTGGCGCAGGGCTGGGTGGAAGATCCTCAGGGCAACAAAATCACCGATCCGCTGGTGTTGCTCCCGCCGGTTCAGCGTATTGAGCCCGGCGAGCAGAGTCAGATCAAGGTGCAATCCACCTCCTCGATCCAGCGTCTGCCGCAGGATCGCGAGTCGCTGTTCTACTTTAACCTGCGCGAGATCCCGCCGAAAAGCACCCGGCCTAACACCCTGCAGCTGGCGCTCCAGACGCGCATCAAGCTGTTTTATCGCCCTTCGGCCATCGAAGTGAAACGCACGGATTACGCCACGCCGTTCCAGGAACAGCTCACGTTGACGCGTGAAGGGGATAAGTACCGCATCACCAATCCGACGCCGTATTTCATCTCGCTGGTGAATGCGTCGTCGACACTGACCGGCAAAGCCGCGGCGGGGTTTAAGCCGGTAATGGTAGAGCCGAAAGGGCAGCTGGTTCTCGCGCCTTCCGCATCGGCACTGGGCGCTGCGCCGGTCCTGACCTATGTGAATGACTTTGGCGGACGCGCGAAGCTGGTGTTTAGCTGCGGCGGCAATACGTGCAAGGCGGTTGCGCAGGAAAAGAAAAAGTAAGTGATTACGGGAGGCGCGATGAAATTCAGAGAGTGGAAAAAAGGGTGTGCGCTGGGGCTGCTGCTCGCCGCAGGACCCGCCGCTGCCGATGATGTGGCGCTGGTGGACGGCGAGTATGGCCTGCTCTCGGTCTACGGCGCGTTAACCGAGAGCGCCTGTCGTCTGGCGATGGAGTCGGCGTGGCAGGAGATCGACATGGGCACTACCGCCACCGGTGAGCTGAAAAAGCCGGGTGACCAGGGGACGCCCGTGCGAGTGGCGTTCCGGCTCGAAGATTGTCTCCCTTCGCCCGCGACTATTCGCGACGCCTGGAGCGGGAATTTGCTCTGGAGCCGCGATCAGCCTTCCGTCACCGTCAGCTTTGTGGCACCGGGTGAGGTCTTGAATCCCGGTCTGGTGCGCGTGTCCGGCACCAGCGGGGTGGCGCTGCGCCTGACCGATCGCGATCACCGTGATGTGCGTTTGGGAAGCGAAGGGCAGCCGCTGCTGCTTGAGCCTGGCGGCAACACGCTCTTCTACTATATCGCGCCGGAACGTACCGCTGCTCCGCTGGTGGCGGGTACGTGGAATGCGCTAATCCACTTCAGGCTTAACTATGACTAGTTTCTTTGTCCGCCTGCTGTCAGGCGCATCCGGGCTACTGCTGACGACCGCCTGTTTTGCCGCCCTGACGGTGAATGTGACCGGGGTGATCGTCGAGGGCGTCTGTGAAATTAATAACGGCGAAACCATTCACGTCGACTTCGGCAATAACCTGCAGTCGAAGCAGATCGATGGCGAGCATTTTATGCAGAACATTGATTACACGCTGGCCTGCGAGGATCTGAATTCCAACGATCTGGAGATGCAGTTCGAGGGCACCGCGACGTCGTTTAGCGATGATTATCTCGCCACCGACCGCGAGGGGCTGGGTATCAAGCTGTATATGAACGGTGAGTCGATGCCGCTCAATACCTGGATGCCGTTCACCTGGCCGGAAGTACCGGTCTTGCAGGCCGCGCCTGTCAAAAGCGATGCGACCGAGGTGGAAACCGGCGTCTTTACCGCCTCCGCCACCCTGAAAATTCAGTACCAGTAAGGGATATTCTGATGAAACGATTGATGTACGCCATGATATTGCTGGGAGGGCTGGCCACGAGCCAGAATGCTTCGGCGTCGATCTGGACCTGGATTGATACGCTGGAAACCTGCACCATCGCGACCTATTGCTACGACTACACGTTTACCATTTCCGACTGGGATGAGGAGGATTCCACCCCCAATCCCTGCTATGGCTTAACGGCATGTACGATTTTTATAGGCCATCGGCATAACGCAGCCGGCACCTCTGGACTTAACACGCCCCGTTCGTGGGGGTCTGGGAACTATCCATTTTTATTAACGGCAGAGACGATGGGAGCTCTCGGAAAAGAGCTGAAAACGGTCTTTGCGTTGCCTTTCACGTCCACCACGCGGCACAACGGGACGACGGTAGCGACCGAAGAGTGCGTCGGGATCTTTTATGCGGCCGGGAAAGAGCTGGGCAGCAACGCCTCGGAAATTAACTCTTCGACGTTTCAAGATTATCCGTTAATGCCAAACAGTATTTGCGGCGCCGCTCCTGCACCGAGTGGTTCCTGTGATTTCGATCAGGATGTGCTGACCCTCGATCACGGCACGCTGAGTCGTAAGGAGCTGGAGGGCCATGAGGTGAGCGAAAATGTGAGCATCAGTTGCACGACCTCGCAAACGCTGAAACTCTATATTTACTCCGCCGACAAAGTGGATCTGCGCGATGACGGCAGCCTCTATTCTGAGCTTTATATGAACGACAACGTGCTTGGAACATCGGGCTTTACGCTGGATGTCGAAGCGCGGGACAACGTTACGGTGAAGTCGGTGCTGCGCACCAACGGTACGCCGGAAGCGGGCGAGTTTTCTGGCTCAACGATCATGCTGATCACGGTGGAATGATGAACATACCTGAATCCTCTTTGAACAGCGTCGATCTCTATTGCGCCCTGATGATGGGGGAGATCGTCCCCTATTATCAGCCGGTGATTGATGCCCGTACTCAGACTCTTCACGGGCTGGAAGTGCTCATGCGCTGGGCTCTCGCCGATGTGGACGCAACGCCCGTGGCGCTGATCAGCGCCTTTGAAGAAAATGGGCTGCTGTCGGAAATGACCCAGCACCTGCTGCGCCAGGTGGCCGACGATATTAACGAGCTGGATGCGCTGCTGCCGGAGGGATTACATCTGTCATTTAACGCAAGCCCTGCGCAGGTCGAAAAACCGGGCTTTGTTTTCGACACCCTTTCGTTTCTTGCCGCGCTGCCGCTGGAGAAATATCGGCTGGTCGTGGAAGTGACCGAAGCGCAGCCCCTGGCAAATACACCGGAAGTGGCGGGGACTATTCTGAAATTACAGCTTGCGGACGTTGCGGTCTATTTTGACGATTTTGGAACCGGTTGTGCGAATCTGAATTGTATTGAGCAATTCAATGTCGATGGATTAAAAATCGACCGTTTATTTGTCGAGGGATTATCGCAAGGAAAGTGCTCCGCGACGATTATTTCCCTGATTGCCGGACTTGCGCAGTCACAAAATCTCGCACTCATTGCCGAAGGCGTGGAGACACCAGGGCAATCTCAGGCGCTTTGTGAAATGGGGATTCAGATCCAACAGGGTTATCTATTTTCAAATGCATTGAGTAAAGCGCAATTACAACAATATCTTGCGGCCTGAATGGTATATTTCCATCAAAAAAATGTGGTTTATTTGTTTGACTGAATTTCAGGTATTTTGTCACCCCTATTCATATACGCTAAAATGGTTATTGGCATTATCGCCATAAAAAGTGTGGATTAATATTGGAGCTGGTGACAGTGCTATGCATTTTATAATAAACAAAAAAGTCTCTTTTAAGGTGGCAGAGAGGACGATATCGGATGATAAAGATCAGCATTTGCTTTCCAATCCGGCGTGTCGGCTTTTACTGGTGTTGTTGGAGAATAATAATAAGCTCATGACGCGAGAGAACCTCTTGCAGAAGGTATGGGGAGATTTTGGATTGACGCCTTCGAGCAATAGTCTGAACAATAATGTCAGCATACTGCGTAAAATTTTTTCAGAATTCGATATTCATGATGTGCTGAAAACAATCCCCAAGCAGGGGTTTACGCTGATGATTGACGATCTGCAATTCAATGAGAAATCACGTGACTATATGGTGATGCAGGCCATCTCCCAGCCAGATAACGAGCCGGGTGTCAATAAGAGCTGGCTGATAGGCGCAGCCGCCACACTTTCCATGATTATTGCCGTGGTGGTGGCGCTGTATTTTAATTTTTTTGGAAAACGAGATGAGGTCATTTTTTATAAACAAGTGAATGAGTGCAAAATATACTATTTCAACGGCGTCAACGTGAATCGTGTCGAGCGCTATTTCGCGGATGGCAAGGGGGCAACGTTATTACAGAAATGCGCTACGCCACATAACATTTATTACGATGACAGCAAGCTCCATGAAAAAACGGATCTTCTCGAAATCATTGTCGCAAAATGCACGCTGGATGTGAAAGGGGCGCTGGGTGAATGTAAAAACTTCGTCACGACTAAAGGTGATTAGTCTCGTCGCTGTTCTTATCCTGTTGTTTGTGGGTGCGCTGCTCTATGTGCCGCAGAGCGAAAGCGATCTCGATTGTACCGCCGATATCAATCTGAATATGGATGATGGCGAACAAAAACTGGATGCCAGAATTCATCTCGCGGTCCATTTTGTTCCCGATGCTCGCAGTTATATTACCGAGTATGGCGTGGTGAATTACGGTGATCAACGCTACATCGTCGACCGTTATGTGCGGCTACGTTATTCCGATGACAGTAACCATGCTTTTGTTGAATTCCAGCGCGAGGGAATTGATAAAAATAGTTCCGAAACGCTGCCTGAGGTTCTGTCTCAAAAATTAACGTCGGCGCAAAAAGTCTTTTTCTTTAAAGTAAGGAAATTACACAACGAAATCTGGAATATTAGTGATTTACGGCGAACCGTATTGGTGTGCTCTGAAACGGAATAACTCTGTCTCTACGTAGTTTTCGTTGATAATTTCCTGTTCTGACCCTTTAAATATAAAGGGTCAGCGTTCCCCTGTGCTTTTTTTACTGAATAGCTTGATGGTGTAATTGAATGTCTTCAATTGTTTTAATAACAAAAGATAACTATTTGTACGATGGAATTAAGCAATTCCTGCCGCTTCGTCATTGGCAGGAGCTTATTTCCGCGAAAGAACACGCGCGTGAATGTGCAGTATTAATTGATAGTCGGGTCCCGTTACGTTTTCTGGAAAACGCTTATTTATGGCTGTCTGCCACATTCGATAAAACCAAGGCATTAGTCCTGCAAATGGAGAATGAAACCTGTCAGGCGTCGCCGACACTCAGACGGGATCGGGCCGTCGACATGCGATCCTCCTGCGAGAAAGTGGCATTGGACATCCTGACTGAACTGGAAACGTTTTCGTCTGATAAATGGCAGCGTAAGATTTACGTTGAAATTAATGAGCTTGAGAGAACCCTCATCACGAGTTTACTGGCCGGGGTGTGTATTGGGGAGATCGCCGAAATGCTGAACTGCTCGCAAAAACAGGTCTATAAATTGCGCGACAAAATGAGCCATCGATTGAATGCCAAACACTTCTATAGCGTTTGCCAGTATGTGTTTCGTCACGACCTGCTAACCCGGCAGTATATTCTGCCCAACACCTGGCTGCGCGGCTGAGGTGAGTTATCTCTTTTTTCACTTTGCTTTGCACTTCTTTATCTAAAAACTGTTAGGAATTACAGATTCTTTTTTATTCCTTTATCAAAATTCCCGCGCCAGAAATACTGCTCCCATAACAAGAGAGGGGAGCAGACATTATGGCAATTTCATCGCGTATCACATTACTCGGCGCACTGGCGCTGTGGGCATTTCAGGCGCAGGCGGTCGATGTGACCGTCGCGTATCAAACCTCCGCTGAACCGGCGAAAGTCGCGCAGGCGGACAATACCTTCGCCAAAGAGAGCGGGGCAAAAGTCGACTGGCGCAAGTTCGACAGCGGCGCGAGCATCGTGCGGGCGCTGGCGTCGGGTGATGTGCAGATCGGTAATCTCGGCTCAAGCCCGCTCGCCGTGGCGGCCAGCCAGCAGGTGCCGATTGAAGTGTTTCTTTTGGCCTCACAGCTCGGCAATTCCGAAGCGCTGGTGGTGAAGAAAAATATCACTAAGCCCGAAGATCTGATCGGTAAACGCATTGCGGTGCCGTTTATCTCAACCACCCATTACAGCCTGCTGGCAGCCCTGAAACACTGGGGGATCAAGCCGGGTCAGGTGCAGATTCTGAACCTGCAGCCGCCGGCAATTATCGCCGCCTGGCAGCGCGGGGATATTGACGGGGCCTATGTCTGGGCACCGGCAGTCAACGAACTGGAAAAAGACGGCACCGTGCTGACCGACTCGGAAAAAGTGGGTCAGTGGGGCGCGCCGACCCTGGACGTCTGGGTGGTGCGCAAGGATTTCGCCGAGAAACATCCTGAGGTGGTGAAAGCCTTCGCCAAAAGTGCCATCGACGCCCAACAGCCGTATATCGAAAATCCGGATGAGTGGCTGAAACAGCCTGCCAATCTGGAAAAACTCTCGCGCCTGAGCGGAGTACCTGAATCCGACGTGCCGGGGCTGGTGAAGGGCAACACCTATCTGACGCCTGCGCAACAGGTGCAGCAGCTGTCCGGGCCGGTGAATAAAGCGATTGTCGATACCGCCGGGTTCCTGAAAGAGCAGGGCAAAGTGCCTGCGGTAGCGGCGGATTACAGCCAGTTCGTGACCGATCGTTTTGTGAAGTAACGGGAGGCCGTGATGCTGCAAATTACAAACCTGTCCGCCAGCTACGGCGGGAAACCTGCGCTGGACGATATCAATCTGACGCTGGATAGCGGTGAGCTTCTGGTGGTGCTTGGGCCCTCCGGCTGCGGGAAAACCACGCTGCTCAATCTGATCGCCGGGTTTGTTCCGTATCAGCACGGCACCATTCACCTGGAAGGTAAACGTGTGGAAGGCCCCGGCGCCGAGCGCGGCGTGGTCTTTCAGAGCGAAGGGCTTCTGCCCTGGCGCAACGTGCAAGAGAACGTGGCCTTCGGTCTGCAATTAGCGGGAGCCGAGCGTGCCGGGCGTCTTGAGACGGCGCGCCAGATGCTGAAAAAAGTGGGGCTGGAAGGGGCGGAAAAACGCTTTATCTGGCAGCTCTCGGGCGGTCAACGTCAGCGAGTCGGTATTGCCCGTGCGCTGGCAGCCAATCCGCAGCTGTTGCTGTTGGATGAGCCTTTTGGCGCGCTGGATGCTTTCACCCGCGAGCAGATGCAAACCCTGCTGCTGCGCCTGTGGCACGAAACGGGTAAGCAGGTGCTGCTGATTACGCATGATATCGAAGAGGCGGTGTTTATGGCCACCGAACTGGTGCTGCTGTCACCGGGACCGGGCCGCGTGCTGGAGCGCCTGCCGCTGGACTTTGCCCGCCGCTACGTGGCAGGGGAACCGGTGCGCAGCATCAAATCCGATCCGCACTTTATTGCTCAGCGCGAATACGTGTTGAGCCGTGTATTTGAGCAGCGGGAGGCGTTCTCATGAGCATTGTTTTTAGCGAAAAACGGGCCGGAAAACGTTTCACCCTCCGCTGGCCGTTTTCACGTCAGATCACCCTGAGCGCAGGCACCTTGCTGGTGTTGCTGGCGATATGGTGGGCGGTGGCAGCGCAGCAGTGGGTTAGCCCACTGTTTCTGCCCCCGCCGAGTCAGGTGTTGACGAAATTGGTCTCCATCGCCGGTCCGCAAGGCTTTATGGATGCGACCTTATGGCAGCATCTGGCGGCGAGCCTGGGGCGCATTCTGGTGGCGTTGCTGGCGGCGGTGATCGTCGGTATTCCGGTGGGGATTGCGATGGGGCTAAGCCCGACCGTGCGCGGGATCCTCGATCCGCTGATTGAGCTTTATCGGCCGGTGCCGCCGCTGGCCTATCTGCCGCTGATGGTGATCTGGTTTGGTATCGGTGAAACCTCAAAGATCCTGCTGATCTATCTGGCCATATTTGCCCCCGTCGCTATGTCGGCGCTGGCAGGGGTGAAGAGCGCTCAGCAGGTGCGGATCCGCGCGGCGCAGTCTCTGGGAGCCAGTCGCGCACAGGTGCTGTGGTTTGTGATTTTACCCGGCGCGCTGCCGGAGATTTTAACCGGTTTGCGCATTGGTTTAGGCGTGGGCTGGTCGACGCTGGTGGCGGCAGAGCTGATTGCCGCAACGCGCGGGCTTGGTTTCATGGTGCAGTCGGCAGGCGAATTTCTGGCGACGGATGTGGTACTGGCAGGGATCGCGGTCATTGCCGTGATTGCCTTTAGTTTAGAACTGGGGCTGCGCGCGTTACAGCGTCGCCTGACGCCCTGGCATGGAGAGATACAATGAGTGAACGTCTGACCATTACCCCGCTGGGACCTTATATCGGCGCGCAGATTTCGGGCCTCGACGTGACGCGCCCCCTGAGTGATAACCAGTTTGAGCAGTTGTACCACGCGGTACTGCGCCATCAGGTGGTCTTTCTGCGCGAGCAGGCGGTGACGCCGCAGCAGCAGCGCGCCCTGGCACTCCGTTTTGGCGATCTCCATATCCACCCGGTCTATCCGCACGCGGAAGGGGTGGAAGAAATTATCGTGCTGGATACCCATAACGATAATCCGCCGGATAACGACAACTGGCACACAGACGTCACGTTTATCGAAACGCCGCCCGCCGGAGCGATTCTGGCGGCCAAGCTGCTGCCGGAAACCGGAGGCGATACTTTATGGACCAGCGGGATTGCCGCCTTTGAGGCGCTGTCGGCGCCGCTGAAACAGCTGCTGAGCGGTTTGCGGGCGGAGCACGATTTCAAGAAATCGTTCCAGGAATATAAGTACCGCAAAACGGAAGAAGAGCACCAGCGCTGGCAGGAGGCGGTCGCGAAACACCCGCCGCTGCTGCATCCGGTGGTGCGCACGCATCCGGTCACTGGCAAGCAGGCGCTGTTTGTCAACGAAGGCTTTACCACCCGAATTGTGGATCTGAGCGAGAAAGAGAGCGAGGCGCTGTTAGGGTTCCTGTTTGCACATGTGACGAAGCCGGAGTTCCAGGTGCGCTGGCGCTGGCAGCAAAACGATCTGGCGATCTGGGATAACCGCGTGACGCAGCATTACGCCAATGCTGATTATCTGCCGCAGCGCAGGATAATGCAGCGGGCGACGATATTGGGCGATAAGCCATTTTATCGCGCGTCGTGATGGTATCGGGTGGCGCAACGCTTGCCCGCCCTGCGTTTTACTGGCCGGGTAGAGGAAGACCGCCACCCGGCAAAAAAGTTAAAGATGTGCCTCAATATACCGCTGATACCGGTTCGCCTTCAGATAGCATAAATCCACCAGCACCAGCCCATCCACACAGTTGTTGAACGCCGGATCGCTGCCGAAATCGATAAACTGCACGCCGCCTGGCTCGCACAGTTCGGAATACTGTTTGTAGAGCGGGGGAATACCGCAGCCCAGATTCCCGAGCAGCGACTTGAGCTTTGTTAAATCCTCGACGTAATTCACGCCGCCAAACTGCGCCAGCACATCGGGCAATGATGCCGGATAGGGCTGGCGAGAGGCGGCCAGCGGATGACTGGCCGGGAACCACAGACGGTAGAACGCCACCAGCAGATCCCGCGCGGCAGGAGGCAAACCACCGGAGATGGACACCGGGCCGAACAGATAGCGATATTGCGGGTAACGCGCCAGATAAGCGCCAATCCCTGACCACAGATAGTCTAGTCCACGGCGGCCCCAGTAGCGCGGCTGAATAAAGCTGCGGCCAAGCTCGATGCCGTGCTCCAGCACGTCCTGCATTTTGTCGTCGTAGTGAAACAGGCTGTAGCTGTAAAGACCCTCCAGCCCGCGGTGCGCAAGCTGTTTTGCGGTGGGGATAAAGCGGTAGGCGCCGACAATTTCCAGCTCTTCGTCATCCCACAGGATCAGATGCAGATAATCATCGTCGTAACTGTCGGTGTCGCGACGTTTACCGCTGCCCTCGTCCACGGCGCGAAAGGCGATCTCACGTAAACGCCCCAGTTCGCGCAGCAGGGGCGCGTCCTCTTGTCCGTCGCGTTGCCAGAGATAAATCCCTTTCCCATCGGCGGTTTTACCGAGGCATTCAGCCAGCGCCAGCTCGCGTTTTAGCGTGGCCCGATCTTCCGGGCGGGCGATAGCGCACTGGGTTTTGAACCTCCCCGGCAATCCCTTGCCAAGACGCATCACGTGCTGGCGGCATTGCTCGGCCATGTCACGGGGTGAAAGGGTTGAACTGAACCAGTAGCTCCATGCAATCTGCTGGCCGATTTTTATCGGTAAGGTGCTGTGGCGGCGGCGGAACATCTGCTGCATTAACAGCAGCAGCGAAAGCGTCGGTGAGACCAGCGTGGAGGCATAAAACAGCACACTGTTATGTGCCTGAATATGAATGGGCAGCAGCGGCGCGCGCAGTTTGCTGGCCAGTTTGATGAAGCCAGAATGCCACTTTTTATCGCGAATACCCTTGCGGGTCGGGCGTGAGACTTCGCCTGCCGGGAAAAAGATCAGCACACCTGCGTTTTGCAGGTGGTTTTCCATCTGCACGAGCGACGATTTCGCCGTTTTTCCGCCCATGTTGTCCACCGGGATAAACAGCGAGCTGAGGGGTTCGAGGTGCGTCAGCATTCGGTTGGTGACCACTTTCACATCGCGACGTACGCGGGAAACCGCATACAGCAGCGCCAGACCATCCAGCGTGCCGGTAGGGTGATTGGCAATAATAATCAGCGGGCCGTATTCGGGGATCTGTTCGAGGTCGCGTGCGCAGAGAGTGCAGAGAATATCCAGATGTTCCAGAATCTGCTCCACCATATCCAGCCCTTTCAGGTGACGGTGTCGGGCGGCGAACTGCTGGAACTCGTCTTCGTAGAACAGCTTTTTTAACAGGCTTTTTTGCCAGGGGGCGGGCTTCGCCTGAGGCCAGAGATCGTCAAGAACGCTATCGAGACTGAACATGATGGTTTCTCCTGTCGTCTTGCCGAGACAGTAGAAGCACCCGATGTCGTTTGTATGGCAGTTTGATGAAGTTTCGTAGGGGCAGGAACAGGCCGGGCAGGGCGAAGCCGCTACCCGGCACATGGGCGAATTAACGCAGGATTTTCTTCTCGGCCAGATCCAGCGCGAAGTAGCTGAAGATCAGATCTGCGCCCGCGCGTTTGATCGCACCCAGGCTTTCGAGGATCACTTTCTCTTCATCGATCGCACCCGCTTGCGCGGCAAATTTGATCATCGCGTATTCGCCGCTCACCTGGTAGGCACCCAGCGGCAGCTCGGTACGCTCGCGGATGTCGCGCAGGATATCCAGGTATGCCCCGGCTGGTTTGACCATCAGGCAATCGGCACCCTGGGCTTCGTCCAGCAGAGACTCGCGGATCGCTTCGCGGCGGTTGAGTGGGTTCATCTGATAGGTTTTGCGATCGCCCTTCAGCGCAGTGCCAGCCGCTTCGCGGAATGGGCCGTAGAAGGAAGAGGCGAATTTGGTGGAGTAGGACATGATTGCGGTATCGGTGAATCCAGCCGCGTCCAGCGCCTGGCGAATCGCCTGCACCTGGCCGTCCATTGCCGCTGAAGGCGCAATGAAATCTGCGCCAGCTGCGGCGGCAACGACAGCCTGCTTGCCGAGGTTAATCAGGGTGGCATCGTTATCCACACCGTGATCGCACAGCACACCGCAGTGGCCGTGAGAGGTGTATTCGCAGAAACAGGTGTCGGACATGACGATCATTTCCGGCACGGCCTCTTTGCAGATACGCGACATGCGCGCCACAAGGCCGTTTTCCTTCAGCGCATCGCTGCCGGTGGCGTCCGTATGGTGCGAGATCCCGAAGGTCATCACCGAGCGGATGCCCGCGTTGGCAATGCGCTCAATTTCACGCGCCAGGTGTTTCTCCGGAATGCGCATAACGCCCGGCATGGCGTCGATGGCTTTGTAGTCATCGATCTCTTCTTCAACAAAAATCGGCAACACCAGATCGTTCAAACTGAGTGTTGTCTCTTCAAACATAGCGCGCAGCGCGGGGGATTTGCGCAGGCGACGGGGACGTGCAATTAAATCGGTCATGGGATGCCTGATGTCTGTAGAACAATAGCGCATATTGTACCTGAAATGACCGTTCGCTGTTTTACGAAAGTGGTGGTTTTGTTAGAAAAGCGGTGAGAAGTGCAGGGAAAAATGTTGCCAGCAGAGCAAGGGCATCCGGTTATTCTCTATTTGAAAGTAAACTCAGCAAAGCCTTTAATTTATTCATGATATTTCTTAGTGCTGCCATTCCTATTTTCCTGACATATTTCATTGGGCTTAAATATATTAATTAATATGGGTGAAAACGCGTGTAATTCATTGTGTTTATGACGTTTTGATAATTTCTTATTTATATCTGCAGAACTCTTTTTGTTATTTGTCTGGATACGGACTTAATGGAATCATTCATTGAACCTTTTTGAAGTGAGGTCGCATAATTCCCACCGCACGATATTTAGTTGCACTTGTGTTTTTACGGACAAACTTGCTTACGTCCCTGAGGAGGGATTGACTCAATGCAAACATGGAAAAAGAAACTCGCCGTATCTCAAATTGCATTAGCCTGCACGCTGGCTATCGCTTCTCAGGCTAATGCTAAGGACATTTCCGGTACAACATATAATACCTTCGGCTATGACAACACGGTCTCTACTCCCTGGTTTGACGGGTATGCAGACTGGGGATATTCAGACGCCAGCCACGATGGCGATATTTATCCTGTCATCAATAAATCCACCGTGAATGGCGTTATTTCCACGTACTATCTGGACGATGGTGTGGGTGGTCGTGCCAATGCGCTGAGCATTTCAAACAGCACCATCAATGGAATGATCACCTCTGAGTGCAAGTCTGACACCTGCGCAGAGGGATTAGATGCGGACGGTACGATACATTCTCAGTACGATCGTTTCAGCCTGACGGTAGATAATTCCACCATCAATGATACCTATGAGCATTATGCTTATGACGTTGTGAATGGTGATAAAACCGAAACCCATTATCTCGATACCTATGCCGCAGGTAATGCCATTACGCTGGACACTGAATCCGATATCGTTATCCAGAATAACTCCCACGTTGCGGGCATTACCCTGACTCAGGGTTATCAGCAGGTTGATAATACGCCTTATGATGACGTTGAAGGGGTAGCCAATAGCAACCATGTCTTTACGGATACGCTGGTGGTGAAAGATTCCGTACTGACTTCCGGTGCTTACAGCGATCTGGGTACCAACGGTTTTTATGGCCAAAGTGCGAAGCCGAGTGACTATGGCGAAACCAATGCCACAGCGGCGGACGATGCAGCGCTGATCGTTGCATCAAGCGGTGCAGACAACGCCATGCAGACCACCGCGACGTTTGATCACTCCACCGTTACAGGCGACATCCTGTTCTCCAGCACCTTCGATAACAACTTCTTCGAAAACGGCGATCCGGCGACGGATACGACAGACGATGGCGTCTATAACCCAACTACCAACGGCTGGGATGGCACCGATAAACTGGATGTGACCTTAACCAACGGCAGTAAGTGGGTTGGGGCAGCACAGTCCAGCGTTGAAGCTATCGGTACTGCACAGATGTACGGTCTGGGTTATACCGGCGTTGACTGGACTACGCTGTCACCAAATAGCATCTGGCCAGATTCAACCTACGATACTAACGCCCATGTCGCCGGTGAAGAGGTTTATCAGAGCGGCCTGTTTAACATCACTCTGGACAACGCGTCTGAGTGGGACACGCGTAAGCTCTCCAACATCGACACGCTGGCGGTGAAAAACCAGTCACAGGTCAATGTTGAAAACTCTGGCCTGCTGGCTGACAGCATCACCCTCACCAACGGCTCATCACTGAATATTGGCGATAGCGGTGGCGTGGCAACAAACAGTCTCTATCTCGACAGCTACAGCCAGGCTGCGCTGACGGAAGAGACCGCTGAGCTGTATGCCAACACCATTACCGTGGATAACGGTGCGGAACTGGCGCTTGGTCTGGGTCAGGTTGATACGCACAACATGGTGCTGACGGATGGCGGTGTGCTGAACGTGGCGAGCCGTGACTACGTGCTGAATTCCGACCTGAACAACGCTCGTTACGTTACCAACGATAAGAGCAAAGCCGATTACGACTACGGCGTGGTTGCACTGAACTCCGACGGCCACCTGGCGGTGAACGGCGAAGCCGCAGGTAACTACAAAGTGCGTATCGACAATGCGACGGGTGCAGGTTCCATTGCTGACTATAAAGGCAATGAAGTCATTCGCGTCTATGACAACAATACAGACACCCAGGCGACCTTCACTGCAGCCAACAAAGCCGATCTGGGCGCTTACACCTACCAGGCGCAGCAGCAGGGCGACAGCGTGGTGCTGCATCAGGAAGAGCTGACTGACTACGCGAACATGGCGCTCAGCATTCCTTCTGCAAACACCAATATCTGGAATCTGGAGCAGGATGCCGTGGGTAATCGTCTGACCAATAGCCGTCATGGCCTGGCAGACAAAGGCGGCGCGTGGGTGAGCTACTTCGGTGGCAACTTCGACGGCGATAACGGCGAAATCAGCTACGATCAGGATGTTAACGGCGTAATGGTTGGTCTGGACACGCAGATTGACGGCAATAACGCTAAATGGATCCTGGGTGGTGCAGCAGGCTTCGCGAAAGGCGACGTGAGCGATCATTCTGGTCAGGTTGATCAGGATAGCCAGACGGCGATGATCTACTCATCCGCGTACTTTGCTAACAATGTCTTTATTGATAGCTCACTGAGCTATACCCGCTTCAATAACGATCTCTCTGCAACCATGAGCAACGGCCAGTATGTGGACGGTAACACCACCACGGATGCCTGGGGCTTCGGTCTGAAACTGGGCTACGACTGGAAACCAAATACTTCTGGTTATGTCACGCCGTACGCCGCTGTGTCTGGGCTGTTCCAGTCGGGCGACGATTATCAGCTGAGCAACGACATGCGTATGGACGGTCAGTCCTACGACAGCATGCGTTATGAAGCAGGTATCGATGCGGGCTATACCTTCAACTACGGTGGCGAGCAGGCACTGACTCCGCACTTCACGCTGGCATACGTTTATGACGATGCAAGCAACGATGCGGATATCAACGGCGACAGCATCGACAACGGCGTGAAAGGGTCTGCTGTGCGTGTTGGACTGGGCACTCAGTTCAGCTTCACCAAAAACTTCAGCACCTATACGGAAGCTAATTACCTTGGTGGCGGCGATGTTGACCAAAACTGGGGCGCAAACCTGGGTGTGAAATACACCTGGTAATGCCTGAATCGCGGGGAGGTTCCTCTCCCCGCGTTTTTAACTATAACGACAATAATGAAACAGCACCGATAAGTAAGGATAGCTTGAGGTCTGTATGAATCCTGATGCGAAACCCCTTTCTGAATTTAAACGGCTCGAGCAATGTCTGAAAGCCGAGAGCACACCCTTTAAAGCCTCTGCGCATAATATTATTTACCATGAATGCTTCGATAAAGAACAACATACCTTTGTCATACAGACGGGAATAGTGGCAATCCATCGTCGGCCCGACGATCTTCTCCTCGGAATAGTGACAACCCCTTTCATTCTTGGCCTCACGGCGGGAATGATGGAACATCAGCAGGAATATACGATGGTGGCACACTCATCCTGCAGTGGTTTTTATCTTCCGGCCGTCACTGCCCGTCAACTTATTCAGCAATCTCATCTTTGGCATGACGCATTTTGCTGGCTGTCATGGATAAACCGAATATTAGAAAAGCGGGATATGCAGCTGGTCGGAAATAACTCCTACAGCCAGATTCGTGCCATGCTACTGGATATGGCGGAATGGGATGAAACACTGCGTTCTAAAATTGGTGTGATGAATCATATTCAGCGCAGCACGCGTATTTCGCGTTCCGTTGTGGCGGAGGTGTTGTCGGCTTTACGCCAGGGTAATTATATTAATATGAACCGGGGCAAACTGGTTAGCATCAACCGTTTGCCCGCGGAATATTAATTCGATCAGGATGCGGGAACGACCTGGGCTTTATTTCCGCTCAGTTCGGCCACAAGATTATTGATCCCATCACTCATATTGATAAACCGGGTATTTGGCGAGCGGGTGACCACCACGAACGCACCGACATTTGACTGCGGAATCATCGCCATATAGGTGATGAATCCGCCGCCGCCGCCCGTTTTTTGAATAATACCCGGACGTCCATCTTTTGGAGCCATATAGACCCAGCCCATGCCCAGCGCATCGGCTTTGCCTGGAACATCCATGCCAATCACCCGATGAAGCTGATTGCGTTTATAAATCAGGGTCTGCATGCGATCGGCCTGATTGCTGCGGGCGTAGAAATCGGACGAGAGGAACTGCTGCATCCAGCGCATCATATCGCCGGGCGTGGAGTAAACTCCGCCGCTGCCAATCGCTGCCAGAGTGTTATTACACGGGCTTGCCCCTTTCTCCGCCACCATCAGGCGCTTGCACTGATCGGGAGACGGCGTAAAGGTGGTGTCTTTCATCCCTAAGGGCCGTGTGATCTGCTCTTCAAACAGCTGGGTATAAGGTTTTCCTGATGCCGTCGCCAGCGCATCGGCCAGCAGATCGAACGCCAGATTCGAATAGGCGGCCTGAGCACCAGGCGCGGATTTCAGCGTGGCGTTTGTCAGGTAGGTCCAGCGCTGTTCGCGCGTCGGCCAGACGAAAACAGGGCGATGCGCCGCGCCGCCGGGCTGTTCACGCGGCAGGGCGCTGGTGTGCGTCGCCAGATTCACCAGCGTAATCGGTGTCCCCTGATAAGAAGGCACGCGCGACCCAAGTGGTGCGTATTTGCTTAAGGGATCGTTGAGTTTGATCACGCCCTGATCGAGCAGCTTCACCAGCATTTCGCTGGTCATCAGCTTGGTCAAAGAGGCAATGCGAATGACCGAATCAAGCTGTGGACGGACATTGCTGCCAGGACGCGTTTCACCAAAACTGCGAAACACACGCTGATTACCATCAATCACGACCAGCGCCATACCCGTTGCGCCACTGCCGTAATAGATAAGATTGGCGTAGCGGTCCGCGATATCAGAAGCGAAAACAGGTGCCGTCAGCGGCTGGGCAGCCTGGACAGACGTTAGGCTCACCGCACACAGCGCGGCGAAGGAAAGCAGACAACGTTTCAACGAAAAGCATCCATGAAGTGAATGAAAGAAGTAATGCGTATTTATACTACTAAACGGCGCGGTGCAAAGGGCCGAATTGCATAACGATAGCGGGAAAAACGTAACCACGGGTAAATAAGAACAATTTCGTTGCAATCAGTCTCCTGTTTTGTGACATCGGGCTTATGATAGGGGCTGGTATGACTCAATTCTTCGGAGACGGTGATGGCTGAAAAACGTGTGGTGATGGTGGTCGATATGCAGCAGGGCGTGTTTGCGACGCCTCGTATTCAACGCGAACAATGCGTTTCGCGAATCAATCAGCTTACACACGCCGCCGATACGGTGATATTTATTCAGCACATCGAAGCGGGTGGACTGGAGGAGGGGAGCGAAGGTTTTGCGTTGCTGCCTGAACTGCATCAGCCAGCGGGGGCGTTTTATGTCACCAAAACCGCCTGCGATGCGTTCTATCGCACTCAGCTTGAGGCATTATTAACAGAACACGGTATTCAGCAGTTCGTCATCTGCGGGTGTGCAACCGACTACTGCGTGGACACCACCCTCAAAAATGGCGTGAGCCGGGGCTATCACATCACGGTGGCGGAAGATGCGCATACCACCGCACATCGCCCGGCGGCGCAGGCGCAGGTGCTGATTAAGCACTATAACGAGGTCTGGGGCACCCTTAGCGCACCGGGTAATGCGCCCACCGTGAAACTCACCGAAACAATTCTTGCCGGATGGCAGGCGAACTAACCTATAAACCACAGGTCTATTTTTTCTGCACGCGCCGGTGAGCGGCGCGTGGCGGGTTTTTCGTGTGGTATTTTGTTGAACACAGCAACGCCATAACAACAAGAAGGAAGCACCATGTTTAAGTCTTTTTTCCCAAAGCCGGGACCCTTTTTTCTCTCGGCGTTTATTTGGGCGCTGATCGCCGTCATTTTCTGGCAGGCGGGCGGCGGTGCGTGGATTGAGCGCATCACCGGCGCAACGGGCGATGTGCCTATCAGCGCGGCGCGCTTCTGGTCCCTCAGCTATCTGCTGTTTTACGCCTACTATGCGCTGTGCGTAGGGCTGTTTGCCCTGTTCTGGTTCAGCTATGCGCCGCATCGCTGGCAGTATTGGTCGATTCTCGGCACAGCGCTAATCATCTTTGTTACCTGGTTTTTGGTGGAGGTCGGCGTTGCGATCAACGCCTGGTATGCGCCGTTTTACGATCTGATTCAGACCGCGCTCAGTTCCCCGCACAAGGTCACCATCAATCAGTTCTATCATGAAGTCGGGATTTTCCTCGGCATCGCGCTAATCGCCGTCATTATCGGTGTCATGAATAACTTCTTCGTCAGCCACTACGTCTTTCGCTGGCGTACCGCGATGAACGAACACTATATGGCGCACTGGCAGCAGCTGCGTCATATTGAGGGTGCCGCGCAGCGTGTGCAGGAAGATACGATGCGTTTCGCCTCCACGCTGGAAGATATGGGCGTGAGCTTTATCAACGCCATTATGACCCTCATCGCGTTTCTGCCGGTGCTCGTCAAGCTCTCCGCGCACGTTCCGGAGCTGCCGATTGTCGGCCATCTGCCTTATGGCCTGGTGATTGCGGCCATCGTCTGGTCGCTGATGGGGACAGGGCTGCTGGCGGCGGTGGGGATAAAACTGCCGGGGCTGGAGTTCAAAAACCAGCGCGTGGAAGCTGCCTACCGTAAAGAGCTGGTCTACGGGGAAGATGACCCCGAACGCGCCTCACCGCCGACTGTTCGCGAGCTGTTTGGCGCGGTGCGTCGCAACTACTTCCGCCTCTATTTCCACTACATGTATTTCAACATCGCCCGCATCTTATATTTGCAGGTTGATAGCGTTTTCGGTTTGTTCCTGCTGTTCCCGTCGATTGTCGCAGGTACGATTACGCTCGGTCTGATGACACAGATCAACAACGTTTTCGGTCAGGTTCGCGGTTCTTTCCAGTATTTGATTGCTTCATGGACTACGCTGGTTGAGCTGATGTCGATCTATAAGCGTCTGCGCAGTTTCGAACGCGAGCTGGACGACCAGAACTTGCAGGAAGTGACCAACACATTAGGTTAAAACAGGGAGTTGCTATGCCATTTGCCATACGACGCGCGTTACCCTTATCACTGCTGGCCGCTCTCGTGCTGGCCGGATGCGCCGACAAAGGTGCCGCGCCGCTGAAAAAGGGCGAAAAGCCTGTTGATGTGGCAAGCGTGGTGCGTCAGAAAATGCCTGCCAGCGTCAAGGATCGCGACGACTGGGCAATCGTGCTGGCGAAAACCTTCGAGAGCCAGAAGATAGCCCCGACCGAGGAGAATATCTGCTCGGTGCTGGCGGTGGCGCAGCAAGAGTCCATGTACCAGTCCGATCCGGCGGTGCCTGGGCTTAACAAAATTGCCTGGAAGGAGATAGACCGCCGGGCAGAAAAAATGCACATCCCGGTGTTCCTCGTCCACACGGCGCTCAAAATCACTTCGCCTAACGGCAAAAGCTACAGCGAGCGGCTGGATACGGTGAAAACCGAGAAACAGCTGAGCGCCATTTTCGATGATTTTATCGATATGGTGCCGATGGGGCAGAAGCTGTTTGGCTCGCTGAATCCGGTGCACACGGGCGGCCCGATGCAGGTCAGCATCGACTTTGCCGAGAAACATACCCGCGGCTATCCGTGGGAAATCGACGGCACGGTGCGCCAGGAGGTGTTTTCTCTGCGCGGTGGGCTGTGGTTCGGCACTTACCATCTCCTGAATTATCCCGCCAACTACAGCGCCCCGCTGTATCGTTTTGCTGATTTCAACGCGGGCTGGTATGCCAGCCGTAACGCCGCTTTCCAGAATGCGGTAAACCGCGCGACGGGCGCGAAGCTGGCACTGGATGGCGATCTGATTGCTTACGGCAGCAGCGAGGCGGGTACAACCGAGCAGGCGGTGCGCAAACTGGCGATCAAACTGGATATGAGCAACAGCGAGATCCGCCGTCAGCTGGAGAAAGGGGACAGCCTGGCATTTGAGAAAACGGATCTTTATCAGCAGGTGTTTAAGCTGGCGGAGCAGAAGAGTGGCAACGCGTTGCCGAGAGAAGTTTTGCCGGGCATTCAGCTTGAAAGCCCGAAGATCACGCGCAATCTCACCACGGCGTGGTTCGCGAAACGCGTCGACGATCGTCGGGCTCGCTGTATGTCACTGAACTAAACGTCAGTGATGACGGCGCCAGCGCAGCACCAGGGCTATCACGCCGAGGATGGCACAGCCTGCGAGGAACGGAATCAATCCGAAGATGGTGCTGACACCCAAACCAATTTCGACATGCGGTCGGCCTGTGTCCTGGACCTGCATCAGGTGTTCATAAACGCCCGGTGCATGCACCAGCATATTCAGAAGCTGTGACCCCGCCCAGAAACAGAACAGCACAAACAGGGCATAGGCGATGTTGCCGGACGTGGAGGTTCTCGGTTTTCTGCCACCAAAAATCGGCTTCGCCAGTGTAAAGTCTGCCATAAAAACCTCCCCCTATTTCATTCTGGCAATGTGCCAGTCATACAAGGTGAGTCTGACAGGTCATAGCATTTGTCAATATCAGAATCGTGGTAATTTGGGCCAGGGAATGCTCCTGGTTTAGCAATTTATGTCTTACATCACATTTTGCTGACTTAAGTTAAATTGCGACGCATTTAAGATTTTCCGCATCCGCCACAGACCGCATAAGAAAACTGTGAGAGGATATCTTTTTATTCTGCCGGAGTTGCCATGAAGCTGTCTGCCAAACTACGCCGTGACTGGCATTATTACGCCTTTGCGATTGGCCTGATTTTTATTCTTAACGGTGTCGTTGGGCTGCTGGGATTTGAAGCGAAAGGCTGGCAAACCTATGCGGTAGGGCTGGTGACCTGGGTGATCAGTTTCTGGCTGGCGGGCTTTATAATCCGCCGTCGACCTGAAGAGCCGACGACGGAAACGGTCGAGAGCGCCGAAAAAGCGGATTAACCGTTTACGGAGCTTTTCAGGGCGCTGTCAGCAGCATGACGCTCCAGCGCCAGTTCGATCAGACGGGTAATCAAATCCGGATAACTGATACCGCTCGCCTGCCACAGTTTCGGGTACATGCTGATATTGGTAAACCCTGGCAGCGTATTGATTTCATTGATGATCACGTCATTCTCTGCCGTCAGGAACACGTCAACGCGCGCCATTCCGCCGCAGCCGAGTGCCTGATAGGCTTCAATCGCGATCGCGCGGATCTTGTCATTGATTTCTGGATCCAGCACCGCCGGGACCACTACCTGCGCCCCTTTATCATCGATGTATTTGGTATCGTACGAGTAGAAATCACTGTTCAGCACCACTTCGCCACAGGTACTGGCTTGCGGGAAATCATTGCCCAGCACCGCGCACTCGATCTCGCGGCCTTTAATCCCTTGCTCAACCACCACTTTGTGGTCAAATTCAAACGCCAGACGCACGGCTTCGGTGAACTGTGCTTCGCTGGTCACTTTGCTGACGCCAACGGAAGAGCCCTGGTTCGCAGGTTTTACGAAGAGCGGCAGGCCGAGCTGAGAAGTGATTTGGGCAAAGGTGTAATGCTGGCGATTGGCGCGCGTGAGCGTCACAAACGGCGCGATGTTCAGCCCGGCGTCACGCAGCAGGCGTTTGGTCACGTCTTTATCCATGCAAGCCGCAGATCCAAGGACATCGGAGCCGACGAACGGCAGGTTCGCCATACGCAACATTCCTTGCAGGGAACCGTCTTCGCCCAGGGTGCCGTGTACAATCGGGAAAACCACGTCAATCTGCGATAGCGCTTGCGCATTCCCCGCGTTAATCAGCTGGCCCTGCACGACGCCCGGTACGGTTGCAACGCTGATCTCTGATGGATTCAGCGCGATATGCGCCGGATCGTCTGCGTTCAGCAGATACTGACTGGCATCGTTAACGTGCCACTGGCCCTGCTTATCAATACCCAGCAGTACGACATCAAAACGGCTCTTATCAATCGCATCAACGATATTTTTGGCCGACTGCAGCGACACTTCGTGTTCTGCCGATTTTCCCCCAAAAACAATTCCTACCCGCTGCTTCGCCATCTTCACTTTCTTCCAGTCTGACTCATCAAAGGCCATAACATACCACGATGTTCTGTGGGTTTCGCCGCCTTCTGCCATAATGTTTTGAGCTATTGACGAGGAGGGATTGTGCGAGGGAAAAGTGTGCTGGTTTGTCTGATTGTGGTGGGCGCGGCGGTGATGGGCTATCGCTGGCTGCCGTCGTATTACAACCCGTTTACCCCGCTTTCGCTCGACGATCCGCCGGGGAAAATCAGCCAGTTTAAGCTGCGTCGCCTGACGCCCGAAGCCTGTGTCAGTCTACTGGAGCAGGCCAATCAAAAACAGCTCATCCAGACCCAGGCGCTGGCGGACAGTGCCGGAGAGTGCCCGCTCAACGGCGTCGTGCGGGTGCGCAGTTTCGGCCCGGTCTCCCTGAGCAGCAGCTTTATCGCCAGCTGCCCGCTGGCCCTGAGTTCCGCGCTGTTTATCCATCAAAAGGCCCGGCCGCTCACTCAGACGATGATGGGCAGCCCGTTGACGCGCGTGGAGCATCTCGGCAGCTTTGCCTGTCGCAATATCTACAACCGGCCTGATGCGCGTCGCAGCGAACATGCCAGCGCCGAAGCGCTCGATATCAGCGCGTTTCATCTGGCAGACGGCGAGCGGGTGACGGTGCTGCGCGGCTGGCGCAACGACAAAACACAGCCCTGGCTGCGCGCGCTGCTGAGCGCCAGCTGTGATTACTACGGTAACGGGCTTGGGCCGGAGTATAACGCGGCGCACGCCAACCATTTTCACCTCGGAATGCGTGGTTTTGGCCTCTGCCGTTAAAGCATAATTCACCACCAAAAAGTGGATGATTTGTGACTTGTTTCACAAATATGATGACTGGGGAGATAAAACACCAAAGTTGTCGCTGCCGCACCTCTGGCGCTACGTGATGTGACGCAACTTGCTAATCTGTCGGCGAATTCGCCTAAAAATGAAGAGTTTGCCTGTTATGGAATCCTGGAAAGTCAACCTTATATCTGTCTGGTTTGGCTGTTTTTTCACCGGTCTTGCGATCAGCCAGATTTTGCCCTTCCTGCCGCTGTATGTCTCCCAGCTCGGCGTGTCGTCCCACGAAGCGCTGTCAATGTGGTCGGGTCTGACCTTCAGTATTACTTTCCTGGTTTCCGCCATTGTCTCGCCCATGTGGGGCAGCCTTGCAGATCGCAAAGGGCGCAAGCTGATGCTCCTGCGCGCCTCGCTGGGGATGGCGATCGCAATCCTGCTGCAGGCCTATGCCACTAACGTCTGGCAGCTCTTTCTCCTGCGCGGCCTGATGGGGCTGACGTCCGGTTATATTCCTAACGCGATGGCGCTGGTGGCGTCACAGGTTCCGCGCGAGCGCAGCGGCTGGGCTATCAGCACACTCTCGACTGCGCAAATCAGCGGCGTCATTGGCGGCCCGCTGATGGGCGGTTTTCTGGCTGACCACGTCGGCTTGCGCGCGGTGTTTTTCATTACCGCGATGCTGCTGATGGTGAGTTTTCTGGTGACCTTGTTCCTCATTAAAGAGGGCGTGCGCCCGACGGTCAGCAAAGCCGATCGCCTGAGCGGTAAAGCGGTTTTTGCCACGCTGCCCTACCCCGGCCTGATGATCAGCCTCTTTGTGACAACGCTGGTGATTCAGCTCTGCAACGGTTCCATCGGGCCGATTCTGGCGCTGTTTATTAAATCCATGGCGCCGGACAGTAACAATATTGCGTTCCTGAGCGGGATGATCGCCGCCGTGCCAGGCGTTTCCGCGCTGATCTCTGCCCCACGACTGGGTAAGCTCGGGGATCGTATCGGTACGGCGCGGATATTAATGGCGACCCTGATTATCGCCGTGGTGCTGTTTTTCGCGATGTCCTTCGTCACCTCGCCGTTCCAGCTCGGCGTGCTGCGCTTCCTGCTCGGATTTGCCGATGGGGCGATGCTGCCAGCGGTACAAACCCTGCTGGTGAAATACTCAAGCGATCAGGTCACCGGACGCATCTTTGGTTATAACCAGTCATTTATGTATCTGGGGAATGTCGCAGGCCCGTTAATGGGCGCGACCGTTTCCGCGATGGCGGGATTCCGCTGGGTATTTGCCGCTACGGCAGTGGTGGTGTTACTGAACGTTATCCAGCTCGCGATAGCATTACGCCGTCGCCGTCAGAAAATGGCGAATATCGCGACGTAAAGAAGATATATTATGTATTAACCCACAACAGGCGCTGTTTTCAAAAATAATGGCGCCTGCTTTCTACTATTTTGCTGCCACGCAATCAGTTTTTATAATAGCAAAACGTTTCGCTGACGATAAATCATCGTTATTTGCGACATAGCGTGTTTTTTCATAAAGATAATACTTTTCGCCTCTTTGCAATAATCAACCGTAATGATACCGTCAGCAAAAACCTGATAAGGAAATAGCACGATGAAAAATCTCATTGCAGAGTTGCTGGTTAAGCTTGCCCAAAAGGAAGAAGAGTCAAAAGAACTGGTTGCCCAGGTTGAAGCGTTAGAAATCGTTGTCACGGCCCTTTTACGGCAAATGGCGCAGACCGATCAGCAGGCGCTGATCCGAAGTATTGAGGGCGCGCTGGAGGATGCCAGGCCCGACTCTCAAGTGCCGATTCAGGATAGCGAAATGCTACAGCAATACGTAAAAAAGCTGTTGCGGCATCCTCGTAGTTAATCTGTCACAGAATCTAAAAACCTGTCATAGCATTGTCATAAGTTGTGCCTATAGTCGCTCTGTTTATTTTTATGTATTTGTACATGGAGAAATAAAGTGAAACAGAGCGCACTTTTCATCGCATTACTGCCTTTATTATTTACCCCTGCCATTTATGCCGACACCACGAATACCCAGGTGCTGGATAATCGCGCGGCTCAGGGAGATATCACGCAGCCGGGCGGCGCACGCCGTCTGTCAGAAGATCAAACCGAAGCGCTGCGTGCATCGCTAAATGATAAACCGGCTAAAAATATTATTTTGCTGATTGGTGATGGGATGGGCGATTCCGAAATCACCGCCGCGCGAAATTATGCCGAAGGGGCCGGTGGCTTTTTTAAAGGTATTGACGCATTGCCGTTGACCGGACAATACACCCACTATGCGCTGGATAAAAAAACCGGTAAGCCTGATTACGTGACCGACTCGGCGGCCTCCGCCACGGCGTGGACCACGGGCGTGAAAACCTATAACGGCGCGCTGGGCGTCGATATTCACGAAAAGGATCACCAGACGATTCTGGAGATGGCGAAGGCGGCTGGCCTTGCGACAGGTAACGTCTCAACGGCTGAACTGCAGGATGCAACGCCTGCGGCGCTGGTGGCGCATGTGACGTCGCGTAAATGCTACGGCCCGTCCGTGACCAGCGAAAAATGCCCGACCAATGCGCTGGAAAAGGGCGGTAAAGGCTCCATCACCGAACAACTGCTGAATGCCCGCGCCGATGTGACGCTGGGCGGCGGGGCGAAAACGTTCGCGGAAACCGCGACGGCCGGAGAATGGCAGGGCAAAACTCTGCGTGAACAGGCGCAGGCGCGGGGTTATCAGTTGGTGAGCGATGCCGCTTCTCTGGCGGCGATCACCGAAGCGTCCCAGGACAAGCCGCTGCTCGGCCTGTTCTCGGACGGCAACATGCCGGTGCGCTGGGAAGGGCCAAAAGCCTCTTACCACGGCAACATCGACAAACCGGCGGTGACCTGCACGCCAAACCCGAAACGCGATGACAGCGTTCCGACGCTGGCGCAGATGACCGACAAAGCCATCGCTTTGCTGAGCAAGGGGGAGAAGGGCTTCTTCCTGCAGGTTGAAGGCGCGTCGATTGATAAACAGGATCATGCGGCGAATCCGTGCGGTCAGATTGGCGAAACCGTCGATCTTGATGAAGCCGTGCAGAAAGCGCTGGCGTTCGCGAAGAAAGACGGCAACACCCTCGTGGTAGTGACCGCTGACCATGCGCACGCCAGCCAGATCGTGGCACCTGATACCAAAGCGCCAGGCCTGACTCAGGCGCTGAACACTAAAGACGGTGCGGTAATGGTGATGAGCTATGGCAACTCCGAAGGCGATTCCATGGAACATACCGGCACACAGTTGCGCATCGCGGCGTATGGCCCGCACGCGGCAAATGTGGTCGGGCTGACGGATCAAACGGATCTGTTCTACACCATGAAAGCCGCTCTTGGCCTGAAATAAAGCGATCACCCGGCGGAAATCCCCTTCCGTCGGGTGGTATTTTTCCCGCCACGAACCAGACTTACTGTGAACCTTCACAAAAGGATGGTGTTATGAAACTGACTCTTACTGTAACCCTGCTCTCTTCTCTGCTCCTGATGTCTGTGGCGTCCGCCGCCGAAAAAACGCTCACTCCGCAGCAGCAACGGATGACCACCTGTAATCAACAGGCGACAGCCCAGACGCTGAAAGGCGATGCGCGTAAAACGTACATGAGCGATTGCCTGAAAAACAGTTCGTCGAAACCGGGCGAAAAGAGCCTCACGCCGCAGCAGCAAAAGATGCGCGAATGTAACGGCCTGGCGACGCAGCAATCCCTAAAAGGGGAAGACCGCAGTAAATTTATGAGCGCCTGCCTGAAGAAATCCGCGTAGTCCTAACGGGTGAGCGGTGCCAGCGGCTCACCCGAAATTTCATACTTTCCCCACAACACCCGTCTCTATAATTTGGGAAATGTTTCAGAATGTTCCCAAAAATTATGAATGACGATAACTTTTACAATAAAGACGTCACGCGAGAAGAGTGGCCCCAGAACCTTTCTCAGGATGACCACCACCGTTCCGGAATCCGATTTGCCCGGCGGGTAAGACTGCCGCGGATGTTCGGGTTAGCGGCGATGTTTTTCCCTGTCGCAGGCGCGCTGGTCGCCCAGTCTCCGCCTGGCCTCTGGTGGCTGGTGCTGGTGGGCTGGGCGTTTGTCTGGCCACATCTCGCCTGGCAGCTGGCTTACCGCGCCGCCGATCCGCGAGCCAGCGAAATAAAGAACCTGAAAGTCGATGCCATTATGGCGGGGATCTGGATGGGGCTGATGGGGCTGAATGTACTTCCCACGGCGGCACTGACAATAATGATAGGCATGAATCTGATGGGGGCAGGGGGCGTCAAATTGTTCACTGCTGGTGCAACCTTGACGATTATTGCGGCCCTGATCACCCTGAAACTCACCGGTGTCTCTCCCACCTTTACCCTCTCTTCGCAGGAACTCTGGCTGGCGCTGCCGGCGATGGTTCTCTACCCAGTCTATTTTGCCTGGGTCAGCTATCAGACCGCCATCCGTCTGGCAGAGCACAAGCGCCGTCTGGAGCTGATGAGCACCCGCGACGGTATGACCGGCGTGTTTAACCGACGTCACTGGGAAATTTTATTGCGCAATGAATACGACACCTGTCGGCGCAGCCATCGCGAGGCGGCGATCCTGATTATCGACATCGATCATTTCAAGAGTATCAACGATACCTGGGGGCATGATGTGGGCGATGAGGCGATCATTGCCGTCACCCGACAGTTGCAACTAGCGTTGCGCGCCGGGGATCTTATCGGGCGCTTCGGTGGTGACGAATTTGCGGTGATCATGAGCGGCACGCCAGCGGAGAGTGCCATTGCGGCCATGTCGCGTGTCCATGAGCGGCTGGCAACCTTAACGCTACCCTGCGCGCCGCAGGTACGACTGCGGATAAGCGTTGGTGTGGCAACGTTAACGCCTGAATTTGGCCATTATCGCGAGTGGCTAAAAGCCGCCGATGTGGCGCTCTACAAAGCGAAAAATGCCGGACGCAACCGCACCGAAGTGGCAGCCTGACGCCCGGCGCGCGTCATCAGGATTTGCTGAGACTCTCTGATTTTTCCATGCACTTATTCATCGCTTCAATCACCGCCGAGCGGAATCCGCGCTCTTCGAGAACGCGCACGGCTTCAATGGTGGTGCCGCCCGGTGAACAAACCATGTCTTTCAGTTCGCCTGGATGTTTACCCGTTTCCAGCACCATTTTAGCGGAGCCCATTACCGCCTGCGCGGCAAATTTGTAAGCCTGCGCGCGCGGCATCCCGCCGAGCACGGCGGCATCGGCCATCGCTTCGATAAACATGAACACATACGCAGGCGCGGAACCGCTGACGCCCACCACCGGATGGATCATCGATTCGGCAATCACTTCTGCTTCGCCAAAGCAGCGGAAGATGTTCAGCACATCGGCCACGTCTTCTGCTGTTACCAGCGCGTTAGGCGTCACGGAGGTCATTCCTGCATTGACCAGCGACGGCGTGTTCGGCATCGCGCGGACAATTTTTCGGTCGTGGCCCAGGGCGCGTGCCAGCTGATCGAGGGTCACGCCTGCCGCAATGGAGACCACCAGCGTGTCTTTGTTCAGGCTGGAGGTGATGTCGCTCAGCACTTTAATCATGATGTTAGGTTTAACGGCGCCAAAGACGATGTCGGCAATCTGCGCGACATCCTGTGCGCTTTCGGCGGCATTAATGCCGTATTCATCATGCAGCGCGGCAACTTTATCCGGTGACGGGGTATAGACCCAAATCTGCCCTGGCAATACCTGACCGCTGGCAATCAGACCGCCGAGAATGGCTTTTCCCATATTGCCGCAGCCGATAAAACCGATTTTTTTGTCCATCACGTCTCTCCGTTATTATCCGTTGTGAGTTCTGATTTATAGCTTAACAACGAAAAGCAGGCGACAATAGCCACCAATGTCATCCAGGGGAGAAAGTATGGCGATTTGGGTGGATGCGGATGCGTGTCCGAATGTCATTAAAGAGATTTTATTCCGCGCGGCTGAGCGCGTGCAGATGCCGCTAACGCTGGTGGCAAACCAGAATCTGCGTATTCCGCCGTCGAAATTTATCCGTTCAATGCGCGTTCCGGCCGGGTTTGACGTGGCAGATAACGAAATTGTGCGCCTGTGCAGCCCTGAGGATTTGGTGATTACTGCCGATATTCCTTTGGCGGCAGAGGTGCTGGAGAAAGGCGCAGCGGCGCTGAATCCGCGCGGTGAACGCTACTCACCGGCGACGATCCGCCAAAAGCTGACCATGCGTGATTTTATGGATACCCTGCGGGCCAGCGGTGTGCAGACCGGTGGGCCGGATTCGCTCTCGCAGCGTGACCGTCAGCAGTTCGCGGCCGAGCTGGATAAATGGCTGCTGGAAGTGAAGCGCCGTACTGCGTAATGATAAGCATTGCTGTTTTGTGATATAGTGTGGCAACCGCAGGGTTGTCATCGCCTGGTGCTTTACAGTAAAGTTGACGTACCCGCTCATGCAATAATTTCTTTACAGAGAACAAGCGTTAAAAGCACGCCAGACGCTCTCTGTCATACAAACATAATCTTGTTGTAATCCTATTTTTACAGTTACCTTGCGTACTAGTTTAATGGTATTATTGCTCGTTTTTCGACATTACACACCGCAACCATGCGGTATCAAGGGGAACACCTGGCTATGACCCAACCCATCTTTTTAGTTGGCCCCCGTGGCTGCGGTAAAACGACCGTCGGCCTTGAACTGGCGCGTGTCAGTCAGAGCCAGTTTGTCGATACCGATCACTGGCTGCAAACTCAGGCCCGCCAGACCATTGCCGAGATTGTCGAAAAAGAAGGCTGGGAAAGTTTCCGCGCGCGTGAAAGCGACACGCTGGAAGCGGTAACCGCACCGTCGACCATCATTGCTACCGGCGGCGGCATTATCCTCGCAGAGCGTAATCGCCAGTTTATGCGCGAGAAAGGGATTGTGATTTACCTGTGCGCGCCCGTGTCTACCCTGGTGGAGCGCCTTGAAGCATTCCCGGAAGAGGGGCAACGCCCTACGCTGACCGGGAAACCAATCAGCGAAGAGGTGAGCGAGATTCTCGCCGAGCGCGACGCCCTGTATCGCGAAGCGGCGCACCACGTGATCGACGCCGCACAGTCGCCGGAACAGGTCGTAAATCAGATTGTTACCGCCCTGCGTTTGGCTTGCGCCAGCTAGCAGGCGTCTATACTCATAGTTTAGCCGTTAAAAAAGGATGAACTATGCCAACCAGACCGCCATACCCACGTGAAGCGCGCATTGTCACTATTGAAAAAGGCACCGGTGCCCAAACCGTGACCTGGTATCAACTGCGTGCGGACCACCCAAAGCCGGACTCCCTGATCAGCGAACATGAAACTGAGCAGGAAGCACTGGATGCCAAGCGCCGCTACGAAGATCCTGAAAAGTCCTGATACAAATCTGAAATCGATAACAACCGTGCCTGAATCACACTTTTAACTCAGCGTGAATGTTAAGTGGGGGTTAATATTTAGTTATTACAGTGAGATTCAGACCGGGCGTTGGATCTTTACATTTCGGTGTAGGGATATGCTGCTACGCTTTTGACCTGTTTAAGCTGAAACAAGAACCGCGCAGCGTATTGAGCTTGTGCCTGTATTATCGCAATGGTAGTGAAGAAAGGCGAAAACGATGAAGGCAACATTGGCGATCCTCACCATCGGGGTGGTCCCTGTCAGCGAAGTGTTACCGCTCTTAACTGAGCATGTCTCCGAACAGCAAATCACCCATCTTAGCCTGCTCGGTAAGATGAGTCGGGAAGAGGTCATGGAAGACTACGCACCTGCAGATAATGAGGTGACCCTGCCGACATTGTTAAGCGACGGTAAACTCGCGCATGTTTCACATCACAAAATCGAGCGTGCTTTACAGGGCGTGATCGAAGTGCTCGATAATCAAGGATATGACGTCATCCTGTTAATGAGCACCGCCCCGATTTCGGGTCTTATGGCGCGAAACGCTATCCTCCTTGAACCGATGCGGATTATCCCTCCGCTGGTGGCCTCGATTGTCGACGGGCATCAGGTCGGGGTAATCGTGCCGATTGCAGAACTGCTGGAGAACCAGATAGCGAAGTGGAAAGTTCTGCAAAAACCGCCGCTGTTTGCCCTGGCAAACCCGATCTGGGATAGCGAAGCCAAACTGATATCAGCAGGACGTGAACTGCTGGAGCAGGGCGCTGACGTTTTGATGCTCGATTGTCTCGGTTTTCACCAGCGACATCGTGATTTGTTGCAAAAAGCCCTCGATGTACCGGTGCTGCTCTCGAACGTTCTGGTAACCCGTCTGGCGTCTGAATTACTGGCCTGATGATTTTGCGTGACAGGCACGGAGGATGGCCCCTATAGTGGATTTTTATCCAAAGACATAAGGGCCAGTTCATGCTTTCGAGTAACGAATACTTTTCCGGTAAAGTGAAATCCATTGGTTTTACCAGCAGCAGTACTGGCCGTGCCAGTGTGGGCGTTATGGCTGAAGGGGAATATACCTTTGGTACCGCAGAGCCTGAAGAGATGACGGTGATCAGCGGCGCGCTGAATGTGCTGTTGCCTGGCGAAACCGAATGGAAGGCGTACACCGCCGGAGAAGTCTTCAACGTCCCTGGCCACAGCGAGTTCAACCTGCAGGTTGCAGAGCCAACCTCTTATCTGTGCCGTTATCTGAAATAAAAAAAGGCCGGGTAGCGTTGACGCTGACCCGGCCTGCTTTTCTGATTTGAGAATTTAGCGCTGCGCTTCGCCGCCTAAACCTTCCACCAGATTCTGAATCAATGCCGCCAGCTCACCCGTCATCAGGATAAAGTCCGCATCAAAACGCTGGGCGAAATCTTCACGATCGATATCTTCGTTTTGATCGCGCAACTCATCGCAGAACTTCAGACGCTTAATCGAGCCATCGTCGCACATCACGAACTGAATGCGCTGCTGCCAGTCGAGTGCCAGCTTGGTCACCAGTTTGCCGGCTTCGATATGAACTGCGATTTCGTCGCAGACCAGATCCTGCTTCTTCGCGCGGATCACGCCGCCATCTTCGAGGATCGCTTTTAGCTCGGCTTCGTCCAGCAGCTGGAAACCTTGTGCCGCGCTGCCGCTGCGAACCCATTCGGTGAGGGTCAGTTCAATCGGATTTTCCATCGCCAGCGGAACCACCGGCAGCGAGCCCAGGCTTTTACGCAGCAGAGCCAGCGTATCTTCTGCTTTCTTGGCGCTGGCGCAGTCCACCATGATCAGACCGTTCACGGTGTCGATCCACATCATGGTCTGGCTGAATCGGCTAAAGGCGCGAGGCAGCAGAGAGTGCAGCACTTCATCCTTCAGGGAATCTTTTTCCGTTTTTTTCAGCTTGCGGCCCTGTTCGGCCTCCAGCTTGAAGATCTTCGCTTCCAGCGCCTGCTTCACCACCGGTGACGGCAGGATTTTCTGTTCCTGGCGCGCGCAAAGAATGATTTGACCATTGGTTGTCGAGTGGGTCAGCGCATCGCTTTGAGAACCCATCGGAGAAACCCAACCGGTTTTTGCCATATCCTGGCTACCGCATGGGGTAAAGGTGTAAGCGGCTAACTGTTTTTCCATCTCTTCCGCACGCAGCGAAACGTCGCGGCTGAGACGGTAAACCATCAAATTTTTGAACCACAGCATGATAATTTCCACGGCCTTGTCGTTAAATCAGCGGGCATGATAACGAATTGTGGCAGTGCTTGCATTGCTAATCGGGTAGCCTGCTTCTACTCTGTTGATAATCAAAATAATGAGGAGAGTCCTGTGCGTATTGGTATTGATTTGGGCGGCACCAAAACAGAAGTCATTGCGCTGAGCGATCGCGGCGAGCAGCTCTTTAGACATCGTCTTCCGACGCCACGTGACGACTACCAGCAGACTATCGAAACCATCGCACAGCTGGTGGACATGGCGGAAAAAGCCACAGGGCAGACCGGCTCGGTTGGGATGGGGATTCCAGGCTCGATTTCGCCTTACACCGGCGTGGTAAAAAACGCGAACTCCACATGGCTCAACGGTCAGCCGTTTGATAAAGATCTGAGCGCGCGCCTGAACCGCGAAGTGCGACTGGCAAATGACGCCAACTGCCTTGCTGTCTCCGAAGCGATTGACGGCGCGGCGGCGGGCGCACAGACCGTATTTGCGGTCATTATCGGCACTGGCTGTGGTGCAGGCGTGGCCTTCAACGGTCGCGCCCATATCGGCGGCAACGGGACGGCGGGCGAGTGGGGACACAATCCGCTGCCGTGGATGGACGAAGACGAACTGAAATACCGCGCCGAAGTGCCATGCTATTGCGGCAAACAGGGCTGTATCGAAACCTTCATCTCCGGGACCGGATTTGCCACCGACTACCGTCGCCTGAGCGGACAACCGCTCAAGGGCAACGAAATTATGCGTCTGGTAGAAGAGCAGGATGCGGTGGCCGAACTGGCGCTGAGCCGCTATGAAATGCGCCTGGCGAAATCTCTGGCGCACGTGGTGAACATTCTCGACCCGGATGTGATCGTGCTGGGCGGCGGGATGAGCAACGTCGACCGTATCTACACCACGGTTCCGCAGCTGGTGAAGCAGTGGGTGTTCGGCGGTGAATGCGAAACGCCGATCCGCAAAGCGGTGCACGGTGATTCCAGCGGCGTGCGTGGCGCGGCGTGGTTGTGGCCTAACTGATCGTCCGTTGTATTCAGCTGTGAAAAAGCCTGATGTAAAACGTCAGGCTTTTTATTTTATCAGGAATGATAAGCGTTGCTGATAAATAGGTTTACATGGACTGTGTGTTTACATCGATATTGCATTTAAAGAAGATGAAATAATCTTTGCAGTGAACGGTCGCGGTGCTGGTCACTAGCATGCTTTTCTGCGATGGATTAACCGGAATAGAAACGGATTTTGACGTGCCGATATTGACACAACCTTGTAATAAGAAAGCGGCAATCGCCAACGAAATACAACCTGTTTTTTTCATTATAAGCCTCTCAAAATCTCAGTACGTTTTGCCTGGTATTCTTTGGTACTAATAAGTTTCTGAGACTTTAACTTATCCAGTTCTTCCAGTCGGGTTGCCACGGTCTCGTTGGCGGCAGGTGCTGGCGCTGCAACGAATGCCGTTGCGGGCGCATTTTCCATCACCCCAACCGGCGTCATGTCTAAATTCACTTTGCAGGTGATAATAAACAGAATATCTTTGCAGCGTGCGGTGGCATTAGTATCTACAACAATATGATCGGCGCCGGGTTGTGGTGTGACCTGAATAGTTTTAGTGGTGGATACCGTTGCACAACCAGCCAGAGCAATCGGTAATAAAACAGGAAGCAAATAGCGCATAAAGCCCTCAGTAAAATGTTGCTCCCGACCAGTGAATAATATCCACTGACCTGAGTAAGCCAGATAATAAGAAACAAGAAATCAACCACAACGGAACGGTGGGTAATATGCGAGTTAGAAATATCTTATGGGAGCGAAAAACGTCGCCATAGGGTAAGTAATATTGAAAATGGCTTTTTGATCGCCGTCACACTTTTTGCGATTTGTAATCCCCCTGGCATAAAAGAATGGGGGCCGGAAAGCCCCCCTTGATCGCGCTTACTCCACCGCAAAGGCTCTGTCTAACTTGCTGTACCCCAGCCCGTTAATTTTCTTCACTTTGATTTGTACCGGTATGCGCTCTTTCATCGCCTCGACATGGCTGATGACGCCGATGGTTTTGCCCGTGGCGTTCAGGGCATCGAGCGCATCCAGCGCTGTGTCCAGCGTTTCGCTGTCCAGCGTCCCAAAGCCCTCATCAAGGAACAGGGAATCTATTCGCGTTTTATGGCTCACCAGATCGGACAGCGCCAGCGCCAGCGCAAGGCTTACCAGGAAACTCTCCCCGCCGGAGAGGGTGCGCGTATCGCGCACGGCGTCGGCCTGCCAGGTATCGACCACTTCCAGCTCCAGCGCATCGCTGGCCTTGCGTTGCAGCAGATAGCGCCCGTGCAGGCGGTTGAGCTGCTGGTTGGCCAGCCACACCAGATTATCGAGGGTCAGCCCCTGGGCAAATTTACGGAATCGGTCGCCGGTGCTGGAACCGATCAGCGCGTTCAGATATCCCCAGTCATCGGCAAGACGCGCGGCCTCTTCAATCTGCTGCATCAAGCCCTGCTGATGAAGATGGTTATCGCTATCCTGCTTCAGCTGCTGGCGGATCTCGCCCTGACGCGTCGTATTTTCGCGCAGCTGCTGTGCCAGTTGCTGTAATTGCGCCTGCAATGCCTGTACGTCCAAATCCTCCGGCAGCGCTTCCGGTTGCTTTTCCATATGCTCCAGACGCTGCTGATCCGCCTGTAAGGCCAGCGCAGAGGATTGCTGGAGCTGTTGTTCCAGCGTATGTTTCAGCTGTTCCAGCTTGCGTACGGTATCGCTATCAAGCAGTGCGGCAAGGAACGCGGCTTCACTGGCAAAACTGCTCTCCTGGAGCGCAGTAGCAAACTGGGTTTGCAGCTGTGCCAGACGCTCGCGATCGCTCTGTTCCTGCTGTTGCAGGGTGGCGAGCTGGCTTTGCAGGGAGATGCAGTCGTTGTGAATATTGCGCCAGTTGTCGGGGACCGGCTCGTCCGCCGTTTCATCTTCGGATGCGGGCAGCGTATCGAGAAGCGGCATCAGGGCGTTCATTTGTTCCTGAAGGGCCGTCAGCTGCTTCTGCTTTTCCTGCCACTCATTCGATTCGGTTTCACGCAGTGCCAGCCACGCGCTCTCTTCGCCCTCTTGCGGCGCGGTAAGGGCGAGCGGCGTTAATGCACTGAGCAAGGTCTGGCGCTGGGTATCAATCTGCTGCTGAATCTGGTGAATCTGCTGTTCCAGTTCGTTGAGCTGATTCTGCAAGGCCAGGCGTTGGCTGAGCTGATACAGCTGGCGCTCGTACTGCTCCTGCTCCTCCAGCCAGGGGGCAATATCTTCCTGAATGTTCAGGCTCGCCTTCAGTGACGCGCACACCGACTGCCACTCCTGTGTGAGCGCTTGCTCCTCCTGAGTGAGCGTCAGGGTCTCTGCGGCTTCGCGCTCACGCTGGTCTACCAGCGCTTTTAGCTGTCCGCGCAGCAACAGTCCCTCTTCTTCAAGCCGTTTCACTTCGGCGTGCAGTTCATCGCGGCGACGTTGGTTAGCGCTAACCTCCAGCGCCTGATACTGCGCCACGGCGGGATGTTCGGTTGCACCGCACAGCGGGCAGGGTTTACCCGCCTCGAGGCTGGCGCGGTGCGCCTCCAGACCCTTGATCAGCGCTTCCTGTTCGCACAGGGTTTTCAGATCCAGATAGTGCTGGTTTTTCTCTTTGTACTGCTGGCGCCGCGCAGCCAGGGTTTGATCAAGCGTGGCTTGCGCGGCCTGGTCTTTTTCCTGCGTTGCGCGCATCTGTATCAGCCGTTTTTGCAGCGGCTGATAGCGGGCATGCAGTGTGGCGAGACGCTGGCGTGCCGGGCGATACTGCACCTGATGCTCTAACGCCTGTGCGGTCTCTTCTGCGGATAGCGTCAGTGAAGTGAGCGGCAGCGCGGCCAGTTTTTGTTGCAGTTCAGTCAGACGCTTACCCAGCGCCGCAGCCTGAGATTTATCCCGCTGCTGCTGGGTAAATAACGCGCGCCAGCCGCCAATGTGCTGGCTCAACAGACCGAAGTGGTTGTGTTCGTCTATCCAGCTGGCGAGCGATTTGTGCTGTGACTGGAGCCGCTCTGCCTCACGCATTGCGCCGTTACGGATCCGCGCCCGCTGCCCCTTGCGTGAAAGTAAGCGAGTATTTACTTCGGAAATCAGCTGCTGCGTGCGGGTGAGCGTTGACGCCTGCTCCTGCTGACGGTCCCAGAGCGGGCGCAGCGCCAGCGCAGGCTGTGCCTGCTGCAGTTTAAGCAGTTCCGGTTGGGCGTCGGCTTGTGCCTGTAACGCCTGTTGATGTGCCGATTGCGCGCGCAGCTGTTCACGCGCCAGCTCTTCGCTGCGCACTAGCCACTGATGTTGTGCCTGGCGGTTTTGCTGTTCACTGAGCAGCGTTTTTTCTTCGTCAGTCAGTGCTTGCAAACCCTGATGGAGCTGCTGTTGCTGTTCTTCGCTCAGCAGCACCACGCCTGCCGCCTGCGCTTCGCGCATCTCCAGCTCGGTTCTTGCCGTTTTGTGTTTTTCAAACACCATGGCGGAGATTTGGCCGTAGATCTCGGTGCCGGTCAGCTCTTCCAGCAGCTCGGCGCGCTCTTTGGGTTTGGCATTTAAAAACGCCGCGAACTGCCCCTGCGACAGCAGCATCGAACGGGTGAAACGGCCATAATCCAGCCCGGTCAGGGAGGCGGTCAGATCGAGTTTATCTTTCACCTTATCGGCGAGAATTTTGCCGTCTTCGCACCGGGCAAGCTCCACGCGCGGTGCCTGTAAGTTCCCGTCCGGCTGGTTACGGGCGCGGTTCTGGCTCCAGAATGCGCGATAGGCCACGCCTTTCACTTCGAACTCCACTTCGGCGAGGCACTCCGCCGTGTCGCGGGTCATGAGATCGTTTTGCGATTGCGACACCGTGTTCAGACGCGGCGTCTCGTGGTACAGCGCCAGGCAGATGGCATCGAGCAGGGTCGTTTTACCCGCACCGGTCGCGCCCGTTATAGCAAACAGGCCGTTGCTGGCAAACGGCTCGGCGGTGAAGTCGATTTTCCACTCGCCCTTCAGGGAGTTGAGGTTTTTCAGACGCAGGCTGAGAATTTTCATGCGTTGTTTTCCTCGTCATGCAGCGCGTGCAGGGTCTGGGTAAAGAGTTCGTTGAGGCGCGTGCGCTGTGCGTCGTCCAGCGCTTCCTGCGCCAGGCGGCGCTCAAATACCTCTTCCACGTTTAATTCGCTGAGGGTTTCGCGCTGCGCGCTTAAGAGAATTTTCTCGCGCTGTTCGCGGCTGCGGCGTACCAGCAACACCTCAACCGGCAGATCGTCGGTCAGGGTCTGAATTTTGCGCTGCATGTCGTGCAGATATTCATCGGTGCTGATTTCAATATCCAGCCAGACGGGAGGCGACTGTTCCACGCCGCGCCACTGTTCAAGTTGCGCAGAAATGGCGGCCAGATCGCCTTTGAGCATCGCCAGCGGTTGTGTCACCGGTACGGTTAACGTCTCGACCGCGCTCAGTTTACCCTCGGCAAAACTCACCAGATGCACGCTTTTGCCTTTGCCGGTTTCATCAAAGCTGAGGGAAATCGGTGAGCCGCAGTAGCGAATATGCTCGCAGCCGCCAATGATCTGCGCGCGGTGAATGTGGCCGAGCGCGATGTAATCCGCTGGCGGGAAATTCTGCGCCGGGAACGCATCCAGCGTACCAATATAAATTTCGCGCACCGCGTCACTTTTGCTGGCACCGACGGTGGTCAGATGCCCTGTAGCAATGACCGGCAGCGGCGCATCACCGCGCAGCGCACAGGCCTCGGCGTACTGCTGGTGATAATAGTCCGTGATGGCCTGCAGCAGATGCTGCTGTTTTTCGCCGCCGGAAAGCCCCGCCTGGCTCTGAACGATGTCACGCGGACGTAAAAAAGGAATAGGGCAAAGCACGGCGCCCGGCGTTCCGTCGCGTTTTTTGAGGATTTGCGGGGCATGTCCGGCGTTTGCCACTACAGTGGTATTCAGAAACGCAAGAATATCGCGGGATTCGTTGAGCGTGGCGACGGAATCGTGGTTGCCCGCGACGATCACCAGATGGCAGCCTGTTTGCTGCAGATTGACCACGAAGCGGTTATACAGCTCACGCGCATAGCTCGGCGGCGAGCCGGTATCAAAAATGTCCCCGGCAACGATGATCGCGTCCACCTCCTGCGACTGCGCCGTCTCCAGCAGCCAGTTCAGGAACGCTTCATGTTCGGCGGCGCGACTTTTGCTGTAAAAATTTTGCCCCAGATGCCAGTCCGAGGTGTGGAGTATGCGCATAACAGTTCCATGGCAAAAAAGGGTGAAGGGGATTATAAGCTTTCAGGGGCTGGAAAATAACCGCTGTAATAAAACAACAGTTTGCCATTCATGGTGGTAATGTTTTTCATAAATCTGTCATAAATCTGACGCATAATGGCGCCGCATTACAAACTGATACTTTAATAAGACAGGGCAAAGTATGGCGAGACGTATTCTGGTCGTAGAAGATGAAGCTCCGATTCGCGAAATGGTGTGCTTCGTGCTCGAACAAAATGGCTTCCAGCCGGTTGAGGCGGAAGATTATGACAGCGCGGTGAATCAACTCAACGAACCCTGGCCCGATTTGATTCTGCTTGACTGGATGTTGCCCGGCGGTTCTGGCCTGCAATTTATCAAGCACATTAAACGCGAAGCGATGACCCGCGATATCCCGGTGGTAATGTTGACGGCGCGCGGTGAAGAGGAAGATCGCGTGCGCGGTCTTGAGACCGGCGCGGATGATTACATCACCAAGCCGTTCTCGCCGAAAGAGCTGGTGGCGCGTATCAAAGCCGTCATGCGCCGTATTTCGCCGATGGCGGTGGAAGAGGTGATCGAAATGCAGGGGTTAAGCCTCGACCCGACCTCGCATCGCGTGATGACCGGCGAAAACCCGCTGGATATGGGCCCGACAGAATTCAAACTTTTGCACTTCTTTATGACTCACCCGGAACGCGTCTACAGCCGTGAACAGTTGCTGAATAACGTCTGGGGGACTAACGTCTATGTCGAAGACAGGACGGTCGATGTCCACATTCGCCGCTTGCGTAAAGCGCTGGAACACAGCGGCCACGATCGTATGGTGCAGACGGTCCGCGGTACGGGTTATCGTTTTTCGACCCGTTTCTGAACAATGACAGGAGTGTGACGCGTGCTGGAACGTCTGTCATGGAAAAGGCTGGTTTTTGAACTGATTTTATGTTGTATTCCCGCCGCCATTCTGGGGGCGATTTTTGGTTATCTGCCGTGGTTTTTACTGGCGGCAGTGACCGGCCTGCTGGTCTGGCATTTCTGGAATTTACTGCGTCTCTCCTGGTGGCTGTGGGTCGATCGCAGCATGACGCCACCGCCCGGCAGCGGCAGCTGGGAGCCGTTGCTTTACGGCTTGCATCAGATGCAGATGCGAAATAAAAAGCGCCGTCGTGAGCTTGGAAGCCTGATCAAACGCTTTCGCAGCGGCGCCGAATCGCTGCCGGATGCGGTGATTCTGACCACCGAAGAAGGGACGATGTTCTGGTGTAATGGCCTGGCACAACAGCTGCTGGGGCTGCGCTGGCCGGACGATAACGGCCAGAATATCCTTAACCTCCTGCGTTATCCTGAATTCACCCTGTATCTAAAAAAACGCGATTTTACCCGCCCGCATAATCTGGTGCTGAACAATGGCCGTCACCTTGAGTTTCGCGTGATGCCGTACAGCGATCAGCAGTGGCTGATGGTGGCGCGCGATGTGACCCAGATGCACCAGCTCGAAGGGGCGCGGCGTAACTTTTTTGCCAACGTCAGCCACGAGCTGCGCACGCCGCTGACGGTGCTGCAGGGGTATCTGGAGATGATGCAGGAGCAGACGCTGGAGGGGGCGCCGCGAGAGAAAGCGCTGCACACCATGCGCGAGCAAACGCATCGCATGGAAGGACTGGTGAAGCAGCTGCTTACCCTGTCAAAAATTGAAGCGGCACCGACGCTGGCGATGAATGAAACCATCGACGTGCCGATGATGCTGCGGGTGGTTGAGCGGGAAGCCCAGACCCTGAGCCACAAAAGGCATCAGTTCACTTTCGAGCTGGACAGCAGTCTGAAGGTGCTCGGCAGCGAGGACGAACTGCGCAGCGCGATTTCAAACCTGGTTTACAACGCTGTGAACCATACGCCAGAGGGCACGCAGATTATTGTGCGCTGGCAGCGCGTCCCGACGGGGGCAGAGTTTAGCGTCGAGGACAACGGGCCGGGGATTGGACCGGAGCATATTCCGCGTCTGACCGAGCGTTTCTATCGCGTGGATAAAGCCCGATCGCGGCAGACAGGCGGCAGCGGGCTGGGGCTGGCGATTGTTAAGCACGCCGTGAATCACCACGACAGCCGCCTTGATATTCAGAGTACGCCGGGCAAAGGCACGCGCTTCAGTTTCGTTATCCCGGAACGTTTAATTGCCAAAAAAAGTGCCTGACGACGTGTGTGTCAGCCCTCCTTTCCACAGGCCAGCGTATGCTGGCCTGTTTGCTTTGCAGTCAAGCGAAACGTGAATGAATTTTATACGGCTGTTGCTTTTTTGTTCGCATGATTAGCCATGAGTTTTTCTTAACCTTAGAGGATTGTTCTGGTCTGAATTTTCATGCTGGCATATTGTTCTGGTTTTCAGATCCCTCCTTGCCTTTAAACGTTATAAGCGTTTAAATTGCGCCCCATATACTGTCATACCGACTGTATTTACGTGGTAAATCGAAAAACTATTCTTCGCCACGGCATGACGGGAGCATATCCCGCTGAAATTGAGTAAATTTTCCGCTGTATCGTCCCCTTTGGGATGGCGAAAATCTCAACGTTTTCAACACCACATCCACAGGCAGTAAGGTTCTATGACCCATCATTTAAAATCGCGTGACATCATCGCGCTGGGCTTTATGACTTTTGCGCTGTTCGTCGGCGCAGGTAACATCATTTTTCCTCCTATGGTTGGCCTGCAGGCGGGTGAACACGTCTGGACAGCGGCGATTGGCTTCCTGATTACTGCGGTCGGTCTTCCGGTTCTGACCGTGATCGCGCTGGCGAAAGTCGGCGGCGGCGTGGACAGCCTCAGCACCCCGATCGGTAAAGTGGCGGGCGTTCTGCTGGCAACCGTGTGCTATCTGGCGGTGGGTCCACTGTTTGCGACCCCGCGTACCGCAACGGTCTCCTTCGAAGTGGGGATTGCTCCCCTGACCGGTGACGGCGCGCTGCCGCTGCTGATTTACAGCCTGGTCTACTTTGCGCTGGTGATTCTGGTCTCCCTCTATCCGGGCAAACTGCTGGATACCGTGGGTAACTTCCTCGCGCCAATGAAAATTCTTGCGCTGATCGTGCTGGCCGTTGCGGCCATCATGTGGCCAGCAGGCCCGATCAGCGAGTCACTGGACGCCTACAAAACCGCGGCCTTCTCGAACGGCTTTGTGAACGGCTATCTGACCATGGACACCATGGGCGCGATGGTCTTTGGTATCGTCATCGTTAACGCCGCGCGCTCTCGCGGTGTGACCGAAGCGCGTCTGCTGACCCGCTACACCATCTGGGCTGGCCTGATGGCGGGCGTCGGTCTGACGCTGCTGTATCTGGCGCTGTTCCGTCTGGGTTCTGATAGCGCGACGCTGGTCGATCAAAACGCGAACGGCGCGGCGATCCTCCATGCCTACGTTCAGCACACCTTCGGCGGAGCGGGGAGCTTCCTGCTGGCGGTACTGATTTTCCTGGCCTGTCTGGTGACGGCTGTTGGCCTGACCTGCGCCTGTGCCGAGTTCTTCGCCCAGTATATTCCGCTGTCCTATCGCACGCTGGTGTTCATCCTTGGTGGCTTCTCAATGGCGGTTTCTAACCTTGGTCTGAGCCACCTGATTCAGGTCTCCATTCCTGTGCTGACCGCGATTTATCCGCCGTGTATCGTGCTGGTGGTGCTGAGCTTTACCCGTCCCTGGTGGAACAATTCCTCGCGAATTATTGCCCCAACGATGTTTATCAGCCTGCTTTTTGGTATCCTTGACGGGATTAAAGCATCCGCATTCGGTGGGATCCTGCCAGCCTGGACACAGCGTCTGCCGCTGTCAGAGCAAGGCCTGGCCTGGTTAATGCCGACCGTTGTCGCACTGGTTCTGGCTATTATCTGGGACCGTGCAGCAGGGCGTCAGGTGACTTCCAGCGCGCATTAATCAACGACAAATTGTTTAACCACGGGGCTTATGGCCCCGTGGTTTTTTGTTTTTTTCGAGTTGAATGGCAAGATTTAAATGGAAAGCACGAACAAACTCAAACGTGGGCTAAGTACCCGCCACATTCGTTTCATGGCGCTTGGCTCGGCAATCGGGACAGGCCTTTTTTATGGCTCGGCAGATGCCATCAAAATGGCCGGACCCAGCGTGCTGCTGGCGTACATTATCGGCGGCGTCGCGGCCTATATCATCATGCGCGCGCTGGGTGAAATGTCGGTACACAATCCGTCAGCCAGCTCTTTCTCGCGCTATGCCCAGGAAAACCTCGGCCCGCTGGCGGGCTACATTACCGGCTGGACCTACTGTTTCGAAATCCTGATCGTGGCGATAGCCGACGTGACGGCGTTCGGCATCTATATGGGCGTCTGGTTCCCGCTGGTGCCGCACTGGATCTGGGTGCTAAGTGTGGTGCTGATCATCTGCGCCATCAACCTGATGAGCGTGAAGGTCTTCGGTGAGCTGGAGTTCTGGTTCTCCTTCTTCAAAGTGGCGACGATTATCATCATGATTGTGGCGGGCTTTGGCATCATCATCTGGGGTATTGGCAACGGCGGGCAACCGACCGGCATCCACAACCTGTGGAGTAACGGCGGGTTCTTCAGCAACGGCTGGCTGGGGATGGTGATGTCGCTGCAGATGGTGATGTTTGCCTATGGCGGTATCGAAATCATCGGTATCACCGCGGGTGAGGCCAAAGATCCCGAGAAATCTATTCCGCGCGCTATCAACTCCGTACCGATGCGTATTCTGGTGTTCTACGTGGGCACGCTGTTTGTGATTATGTCCATCTATCCATGGAATCAGGTCGGGACCAACGGCAGCCCGTTTGTGCTGACCTTCCAGCATCTGGGCATCGCGTTTGCCGCCAGTATCCTGAACTTTGTCGTGCTCACGGCGTCGTTCTCCGCCATTAACAGCGACGTTTTCGGCGTAGGGCGTATGCTGCACGGCATGGTAGAGCAGGGCAACGCGCCGAAAGTGTTTGCGAAAACCTCTCGTCGCGGCACGCCGTGGGTCACGGTGATGGTGATGACTGTCGCGCTGCTGCTCTCGGTCTATCTGAACTACATCATGCCGGAAAACGTCTTCCTGGTGATTGCGTCTCTGGCGACTTTTGCGACGGTCTGGGTGTGGATCATGATTCTGATTTCGCAGATTGCATTCCGCCGCCGTCTGCCGCCGGAAGAGGTGAAAGCGCTGAAATTTAAAGTGCCGGGCGGCGTCGCGACCACGGTCGTTGGCCTGATTTTCCTGGTCTTTATCATCGGGCTGATTGGCTATCACCCGGACACCCGTATCTCCCTGTACGTGGGCTTTGCGTGGATTGTTCTGCTGCTGGTGGGATGGGCGTTTAAACGCCGCCGCGAGCGCCAGCTGGCCGAAGCGCAGTAACGTAAAAAATGCCGGGTGGCGCTCTGCTTACCCGGCAAGCACGCTTTTCGCGGTAAAACGCCTCCTCCCTCCACCTCCTCCCCCAATAAACCTTTTCATGATGAGTTATCCTCCACTACGCTGTGGCAAGGTGGCCTCAATTTCATCAAAGGGGATACGTGATGTTGAACGCCTGGCACCTTCCGGTTGCCCCATTTGTTAAGCAAAACAAAGACAACTTAGTGATTACGCTGTGGCTGACGGGAGAAAATCAGCCGGAGCGCGTCATGCTGCGCGCCGAAGTGGATAACGAAGAGACGGCGCTGACTATGCATAAACAGCGCACGCAGCCGCAGCCGGGCGTCACCGCCTGGCGAGCCACCATTGATCTGTCCCAGGGCCAGCCGCGCCGTCGCTACAGCTTTAAGCTGCTGTGGAACAACCGCCAGCTGTGGTTCACCCCGCAGGGCTTTAGCCGTTTCCCACCCGCACGGCTGGAGCAGTTTGCCGTCGATTACCCGGACAACGGCCCGCAGTGGGTGTACGACCAGGTCTTCTACCAGATCTTCCCTGACCGCTTTGCCCGCAGCCAGCAGCGCACGGCCGATCAGGATCAGGTCTATTTCCACCATGCGGCGGGCCACGACATTATCCGTAAAACCTGGGATGAACCGCTGACGGCGCAGGCCGGCGGATCGACGTTTTACGGCGGCGATCTGGACGGGATCAGTGAAAAACTGCCGTACCTGAAAAAACTGGGGGTAACGGCGCTATACCTCAATCCGGTGTTTAAAGCCCCGAGCGTGCATAAATACGATACGGAAGATTATCGCCACGTCGACGAGCAGTTTGGCGGCGACGAGGCGCTGCTGCGCCTGCGGGAGAACACGCACCGTGAAGGGATGCGCCTGATTCTCGACGGCGTGTTTAACCACAGCGGGGATTCCCACGCCTGGTTTGACCGCCACAATCGCGCCACGGGCGGCGCCTGTCACAATCCGGAATCTGCCCAGCGCGACTGGTACAGTTTTAACGAAGAGGGGCGAGCGCTCGACTGGCTGGGCTATCCGAGCCTGCCGAAACTCGATTTTCAGTCCCCGACGCTGGTTGACGAAATCTACGGCGGCGAAGACAGCATCGTGCGCCACTGGCTGAAAGCGCCGTGGAACATGGACGGCTGGCGTCTGGACGTGGTGCATATGCTTGGTGAAGCGGGCGGCGCGAGGAACAATCTTCAGCACGTAACCGGCATTACCCAGGCGGCCAAGGCCGCGCAGCCTGAAGCTTTTGTGTTTGGCGAGCATTTTGGCGATGCGCGCCAGTGGCTACAGGCCGATGCGGAAGACGCGGCGATGAACTACCGCGGATTTACCTTCCCGGTATGGGGATTCCTCGCCAATACCGATATCTCTTACGATCCGCAGCACATCGATGCCCAGACCTGCATGGCGTGGATGAATAACTATCGCGCAAGCTTGTCCCATCAGCAGCAGCTGCGGATGTTCAATCAGCTCGACAGCCACGATACCGCGCGCTTTAAATCGCTGTTAGGTAAAGATGTGGCGCGCCTGCCGCTGGCGGTCACCTGGCTCTTTACCTGGCCGGGAGTGCCGTGCATCTACTACGGCGATGAAGTGGGGCTGGATGGCAACAACGATCCGTTCTGCCGCAAAACCTTCCCGTGGGAGAGTGAGAAACAGGACAAAAACCTGCTGGCACTCTATCAGCGGCTGGCGAAACTGCGTAAACACAGTCAGGCGCTGCGCTACGGCGGCTGTCAGGTGGTCTATGCCCACGACAACGTGGTGGTGTTTGCCCGCGTCTATAACCAGCAGCGCGTGCTGGTGGCGATTAACCGCGGGGAGGCCTGTGAAGTGGTGCTGGACGACTCTCCGTTGCTCAATCTCCAGACCTGGCAACTTAAAGAGGGCAAAGGAGATATCCAGGAGGGCGTGCTGTCTCTGCCTGCCATTTCTGCCACGGTCTGGTTCGGTAATTAGCCCCTTTCTGCAACGGGCATACGTTGCCCGTTGCAGAATATTCCCCAAAGTCGTTCGGTTAAATTAAACAGAGCGGACAAATATCTTTAATATCACGTCAATCAATTCTCGCTATACTCAATTTGCTTTATCAGTCAGGGCCCGACCACATATCGCACACATTTAGTTTTCTTTTAACGTATTGATTAAAAGGTACATTTATGTCTATCCGCGAACTGATTGACCCATCAAATTCCACGCTTATTTTTATTGATCACCAGCCGCAAATGTCGTTTGGTGTGGCGAATATTGACCGCCAACTCCTTAAGAATAATACGGTTGCACTGGCGAAAGCGGGCAAAATATTTGATGTGCCGGTTATCTACACCTCGGTCGAAACTAAAAGTTTTAGCGGTTATATCTGGCCGGAATTACTGGCTGTTCACCCGGATGTGAAACCAATTGAACGCACCTCGATGAACTCCTGGGAAGATGATGCGTTTGTTGCGGCAGTCAAAGCAACGGGCCGCAAAAAACTCATCATCTCGGCCCTCTGGACCGAAGTGTGCCTTACCTTCCCGGCGCTGATGGCGCTGGATGAGGGTTTCGAAGTCTATGTGGTAACTGATACCTCGGGCGGCACTTCCGTCGATGCTCATGAGCGTGCTATCGACCGTATGGTGCAGGCCGGTGCCGTTCCTGTGACCTGGCAGCAGGTACTGCTGGAGTACCAGCGCGACTGGTCTCGCAAAGAGACTTACGACGCGGTAATGGATCTGGTGCGTGAGCACAGCGGAGCGTACGGGATGGGCGTCGATTATGCCTATACCCTGGTTCACGGCGCGCCTGAGCGTAAAGCGTAAATCCCTCCGGCGGGTTGATTGAACCCGCCATTTTCATCAGACCTGGATACTCTCATGGCGCAAAATTCACATGTGACGCTGGTGATCACCCATACCCTGCTGGCCGGACAGGCGGCGCGATACGAACAGTGGCTGGGCAAAATCATGCCCGTGGCCGCAGAATTTCCCGGACACCTCGGCGCGAACGTGATTCGCCCGACGGAAGGGCAAGATCTGTGGACGGTCATTATCCGCTTCGACACCCTCGAACACCTCTATGCCTGGACGCAGTCCGATACCCGTTCAGTGCTGGTCAAAGAGATTGAACCGCTGCTGGCCGAAGGGGACAAAACGGAAGTGCGCACCGAGGCCGCGTTCTGGTTTACGCCGCCGGAGACGCATGTGCGCAAGCCGAAACAGTGGAAACAGTTTCTGATGACGCTGATGGTGATTTTCCCCAGCACGCTCGTCGTACCGCAACTGACCGGCGCGCTGCTTCCAGGCCTGAAAGGGTCTTTATTCCTGCATTTGCTTAACGATGCTTGTGTGGTCGCGCTGGTGGTCTGGTTGTGGATGCCCATCGTGACCCGCCTGTTCGCCGGATGGCTGAAAAAAGCCTGATTCGGCTCAAAGGAGTACGTTATGTCTCAAACTGCCACACTGATCTTAACCAAAGGTCAGATCCACACCCTTGATCGTGAAAATCCGCTCGCTGAGGCGGTGGCCATTGCCAACGGCAAGATCCTCGCCACCGGCAACCACGACCGGGTGATGAGTTACGCCACCGAAGGGACGCAAATAGTTGATCTGAAAGGGAGCACGGTGATCCCCGGTCTCAACGATTCGCACCTGCACCTGATTCGCGGCGGGCTGAACTACAACCTTGAGCTGCGCTGGGAAGGCGTGCCGTCGCTGGCCGATGCCCTGCGGATGCTGAAAGAGCAGGCCGATCGCACCCCGACGCCACAGTGGGTGCGCGTAGTGGGCGGCTGGAGCGAATTTCAGTTTGCCGAACGGCGAATGCCGACGATCCAGGAGCTGAACGACGCGGCGCCGGACACACCGGTGTTTGTGCTGCATCTCTACGATCGTGCGCTGCTGAATCGCGCGGCGCTGAAAGCTGTCGGCTACACCAAAGAGACGCCAAACCCGCCGGGTGGTGAAATCGTCCGTGATAATAACGGCAACCCCACCGGGATGCTGATCGCCAAACCGAACGCGATGATCCTCTATTCCACGCTAGCGAAAGGGCCAAAACTGCCGCTGGAACAGCAGGTGAACTCGACGCGCCAGTTTATGCGTGAGCTTAACCGCTTAGGGTTAACCAGCGCGATTGATGCGGGTGGCGGCTTCCAGAATTACCCGGAAGATTACGAAATCATCGAAGAGCTGCACGCCAAAGAGCAGATGACGATTCGCATCGCCTATAACCTCTTTACCCAGCGGCCAAAGCAGGAGCTGGAAGATTTCGAACGCTGGACCGATATGCTCAAACCGGGACAAGGCACCGATTTCTATCGCGCCAACGGAGCGGGGGAAATGCTGGTCTTCTCGGCGGCGGACTTCGAAGATTTCCTGCAGCCGCGCCCGGATCTGCCTGAGGGGATGGAAGACGAGCTGGAGCGCGTGGTGCGTCATCTGGTAGAGCAGCGCTGGCCTTTCCGTCTTCACGCCACCTATGACGAATCTATCAGCCGGATGCTGGACGTGTTCGAAAAGGTGAACCGCGACATACCGTTTAACGGCCTGCACTGGTTCTTCGATCACGCGGAAACCATCACTGAGCGTAACATTGAGCGCGTAAAAGCGCTGGGCGGCGGGATTGCGGTGCAGCATCGCATGGCGTTCCAGGGCGAGTATTTTGTCGATCGTTACGGCAAAGAGGCGGTGAAACACACGCCGCCGGTCGCGAAAATGCTGGAGCTGGACGTGCCCGTGGGCTTAGGCACCGACGCCACCCGTGTGGCGAGCTATAACCCGTGGACGGCGCTGTACTGGCTGGTCTCCGGTCGCACCGTGGGCGGGCTGTCGATGTATGACGATAGCAACCGTCTGCCGCGTGATATCGCGCTGGAATTGTGGACGGCAGGCAGCGCGTGGTTCTCCAGCGAGCAGGGCAAGAAAGGCCGCATCGTGGCAGGGCAGCTTGCGGATCTGGTGGTGCTGTCGAAAGACTACTTCAGCGTGCCGGAAGAGGAGATCAAAGGCATCGAATCGGTGCTGACGGTAGTGGACGGCAAAGTGGTGTATGCCGCCGGACAGTTTAGTCCGCTGTCGCCGCCGCCGATCCCGGTTCTGCCGGAGTGGTCGCCAGTGGTGAAAGTGCCGGGGCATTACCGCTCAGCGCCGCCAGTGGCCTCAAATGTTGGAGCCGTTGTGCAGATGCATCAGTGCATCGGCAGTTGCGGAGTGCATGGGCACCAGCACGGTATTGCACGCCAGTCGGGTATTCCGGTATCGGATGACCAGGCATTCTGGGGCGTACTGGGCTGCTCGTGTTTCGCGTTTTAACCTGATGATGAGGCCGGGTAGGGCGAAGCTCACTCCCGGCGCAGGGTTCAGAGAAAACAAAAAGGCTCGCCTAAGCGAGCCTTTTTTATCATCCGTGCCGATTACAGGCTGGAGACGTTTTCAGTCAGGTATTTAGCCACGCCGTCTGGAGACGCGTTCATGCCTTCTTTACCTTTTTCCCACTGAGCCGGGCACACTTCGCCGTGCTCTTCGTGGAACTGCAGCGCGTCAACCATACGCAGCATTTCGTCGATGTTACGACCCAGTGGCAGATCGTTCACTACCTGGTGACGCACGATGCCGTTCGCGTCGATCAGGAAGGAGCCGCGCAGTGCAACGCCAGCGTCCGGATGTTCGATACCGTAAGCCTGCTGGATTTCGCGTTTGATGTCCGCAACCATTGCGTATTTCACTGCACCGATGCCGCCTTTGTCGACAGGGGTGTTACGCCATGCGTTGTGTACAAATTCGGAGTCGAAGGAAACACCCACAACTTCAACGCCACGTTTCTGGAACTCTTCGTAACGTTTGTCGAATGCGATCAGTTCAGACGGGCAAACGAAAGTGAAGTCCATTGGCCAGAAGAACAGAACGGTAGGTTTACCGTTGGTGTGCTGTTTGAAATTGAAGTTTTCAACGATTTCACCGTTGCCGAGAACGGCTGCAGCTGTAAAATCCGGAGCCGGACGAGTGACCAGAACCATGTGATTCTCCTGTAGTAACTAAGGTTATTTGGAACGCAACGCGGGCCAGTATAGAGAGTGTTCAGCATTAAGACAAAGAGGCGCTGACAATCGTTCAGCCAGTTTTTACCTATCAATCACACTTCTATTAAAGTTGTTTGTTTTTCGCCTGCGCCATCATGCGCGGATAGAACTGCCAGAAACGGGCCTCCAGCGCGTCGTAATGGGTGTCCAGATCCTGCCAGGAGTCGCGTAGGGCATCCAGCCGCGGACGGCGGCTTGCCATGCCGTTAAGCACGCGCTGAATAAATTCCATCTCGCTGTAACGCTCAAGCCAGCGTTCGGACCACAGATAGTCGTTCAGATTGACAAAGCGCGGCGGCGAGTCCGGCAGAATGAGCGCCACCTGCGAATGGGCATAGCGAACAAATTCCGGCAGCGGCAGCTCGGGTGAGAGTTGTGACCAGTGGCGCGAGAGAAAGTGATCCCACATCACATCCAGCGTAATCGGCGCCACGCGGCGGGTTTCGGGGCGAAACCACGCCTTCGCTTCTGTCACTTCCGGCAGGTTATCGGTCAACACATCGATGCGACGATGCATGAAAATACCCTCCACCACCTCCTCGGAATAGTCGTCTGCCGGGTTGCCGCGAACAAAATCGGCCAGCAAATTGCCCGAAAGTGAGCTGTCGGCGAGGTGGGCGAGGTGCAGGTGTGCGAGAAAATTCATGCGTTTTGGTATCCGGATACGGCTAGTTGTTGCAGCAAAGAGGTGTGAGCACTAGACTAAGCCGCCTGTTTTTAAGTCACGAGTATAAGTCATGCGCGTCGCCGATTTCTCCTTTGAATTACCTGAATCCCTGATTGCCCACTATCCGCAGCCGGAGCGCAGTGGTTGCCGCTTGCTGTCGCTGGACGGGCCAACGGGCGCGCTGACGCACGGTACTTTCACCGATCTGCTCGATAAGCTCAACCCTGGCGATCTGTTGGTCTTTAACAATACCCGCGTGATCCCGGCGCGTCTGTTTGGCCGTAAAGCCAGCGGTGGCAAGATTGAAGTGCTGGTCGAACGTATGCTCGATGACAAACGTATTCTGGCACATATTCGCGCCTCCAAAGCGCCGAAGCCGGGCGCTGAGCTGCTGCTGGGTGATGACGAAAGCATCAACGCCACCATGACGGCCCGTCACGGCGCGCTGTTTGAAGTCGAGTTTAACGACGAACGCCCGGTGCTGGATATTCTGAACGCCATCGGCCACATGCCGCTGCCGCCGTACATCGACCGCCCGGACGAAGACGCCGACCGCGAGCTGTACCAGACGGTCTACAGCGAAAAACCCGGCGCCGTTGCTGCACCGACTGCCGGTTTGCACTTTGATGAACCGCTGCTGGAAAAACTGCGCGAGAAAGGCATCGAGATGGCGTTTGTCACGCTGCACGTCGGCGCGGGGACGTTCCAGCCGGTGCGCGTGGATTCTATTGAAGACCACATCATGCACTCCGAATACGCGGAAGTGCCGCAAGGGGTGGTTGACGCTGTGCTCGCCGCCAAAGCGCGCAACAACCGCGTGATTGCGGTCGGCACGACCTCCGTTCGTTCGCTGGAAAGCGCGGCGCAGGCGGCTAAAACCGACCTGATTGAGCCATTCTTTGGCGACACGCAAATCTTTATTTACCCAGGTTATCAATACAAAGTGATCGATGCGCTGGTGACGAACTTCCATCTGCCTGAATCGACTTTGATTATGCTGGTGTCGGCGTTTGCCGGTTATCAGCATACAATGAACGCCTATAAGGCTGCGGTAGAACAAAATTATCGCTTTTTTAGCTACGGGGACGCGATGTTTATCACGTACAATCCGCAGGCTTTGAATGAGCGTGTCGGGGACTGATTCCGCGACACCGTATGAAAACGTCGGACTGTTTTTCTGACGCTGGAGAAAAAATGAAATTTGAACTCGATACCACCGACGGACGCGCGCGCCGTGGCCGCCTGGTGTTTGATCGCGGCGTGGTTGAAACGCCAGCCTTTATGCCTGTGGGCACCTACGGCACCGTAAAAGGGATGACGCCGGAAGAAGTTGAAGCGACCGGCGCACAGATTATCCTCGGTAACACCTTCCACCTGTGGCTGCGCCCAGGCCAGGAAGTGATGAAACTGCACGGCGATCTGCATGATTTCATGCAGTGGAAAGGTCCAATCCTGACCGACTCCGGCGGTTTCCAGGTGTTCAGCCTGGGTGATATCCGTAAAATCACCGAACAAGGCGTACACTTCCGTAACCCGATTAACGGCGATCCGATCTTCCTCGATCCTGAAAAATCCATGGAAATTCAGTACGATCTCGGCTCTGACATCGTGATGATCTTCGACGAATGCACGCCATATCCTGCAGACTGGGATTACGCGAAGCGTTCCATGGAGATGTCTCTGCGTTGGGCGAAGCGTAGCCGTGACCGTTTTGACGGGCTGGAAAACAAAAATGCGCTGTTCGGGATTATTCAGGGCAGCGTTTACGAAGATTTACGCGATATCTCTGTTAAAGGTCTGGTAGAGATAGGTTTTGATGGCTACGCTGTCGGCGGTTTGGCTGTGGGTGAGCCGAAGGAAGACATGCACCGTATTCTGGAGCATGTTTGCCCGCAAATCCCTGCGGATAAACCGCGATACCTGATGGGCGTGGGTAAACCAGAAGATCTGGTTGAAGGTGTGCGCCGCGGCATCGATATGTTCGACTGCGTCATGCCAACCCGCAACGCGCGTAACGGACACCTGTTTGTTACCGACGGTGTGGTGAAAATCCGTAACGCGAAGCATAAAAATGACACCAGCACGCTGGATGCTGAGTGTGATTGTTATACCTGTCGTCATTATTCTCGCGCATATTTGTATCATCTTGATCGTTGCAATGAGATTTTAGGCGCGCGTCTCAATACCATTCATAACCTTCGTTATTATCAGCGTTTAATGGCTGGTTTACGTAAGGCTATCGAAGAGGGTAAATTAGAGAGCTTCGTGACTGATTTTTACCAACGCCAGGGTCGTGATGTTCCACCTTTGAACGTTGACTAATTTAATAATGAGGGAATTTGAATGAGTTTTTTTATTTCTGATGCGGTAGCAGCAACAGGCGCTCCGTCGCAGGGCAGCCCGATGTCTCTGATTCTGATGCTGGTGGTGTTTGGTCTGATCTTCTACTTCATGATCCTGCGCCCACAGCAGAAACGTACCAAAGAACACAAAAACCTGATGAACTCCATCGCGAAAGGCGATGAAGTGCTGACCAATGGCGGTCTGGTGGGTCGTGTGACGAAAGTGGCTGAAACTGGCTACATCTCTATCGCATTGAACGACACCACTGAAGTGGTTATCAAACGTGACTTCGTTGCTGCCGTACTGCCGAAAGGCACGATGAAGGCGCTGTAATCCAACTTTTCCCAAAGGGAACTGCCGTGTTAAACCGTTATCCTTTGTGGAAGTACATCATGCTGGTCGTCGTGATTATCGTCGGCCTGCTGTACGCACTTCCCAACCTGTATGGTGAGGATCCGGCCGTTCAAATCACTGGCGCGCGCGGTGTCGCCGCCAGTGAGCAAACGCTGATCCAGGTCCAGAAAACGTTACAAGAAGAAAAAATTACCGCTAAGTCTGTGGCACTGGAAGAGGGCGCAATTCTTGCTCGCTTCGACACCACCGACACGCAGCTCCGCGCACGTGAAGCGCTGATGGGCGTGCTGGGTGACAAATATGTCGTGGCGTTAAACCTTGCTCCTGCAACCCCGCGTTGGTTAGCCTCCATCAATGCAGAGCCGATGAAACTCGGTCTTGATCTGCGTGGCGGCGTTCACTTCCTGATGGAAGTGGATATGGATACCGCGCTCGGCAAGCTGCAGGAACAGAACATTGATAGCCTGCGCAGCGATCTGCGTGAAAAAAGCATTCCTTACACCACCGTGCGTAAGGAAGATAACTACGGTCTGAGCATCACCTTCCGTGACGCAACGGCTCGCGATCAGGCGGTCGATTATCTGGCTGCACGTCATCGCGATCTGGTGATTTCACGCCAGGGTAGCAATCAGCTGCGTGCCGTCATGACCGATACGCGTCTGAGCGAAGCGCGCGAATACGCGGTTCAGCAAAACATCAATATCCTGCGTAACCGTGTGAACCAGCTGGGTGTTGCTGAGCCACTGGTACAGCGTCAGGGTGCTGACCGTATCGTGGTTGAGCTGCCAGGTATCCAGGATACCGCGCGCGCCAAAGAGATTTTGGGTGCGACAGCCACACTGGAATTCCGTCTGGTGAACACCAACGTGGATCAGTCCGCTGCGGCATCGGGTCGTGTTCCGGGTGACTCAGAAGTGAAACAGACACGTGAAGGTCAGCCTGTTGTGCTGTACAAACGCGTGATTCTGACCGGTGACCACATCACCGATTCCACTTCGAACCAGGATGAATACAACCAGCCGCAGGTTAACATCTCGCTTGATAGCGCGGGTGGTAACATCATGTCCAACTTCACGAAGGATAACATCGGTAAACCGATGGCGACTCTGTTCGTGGAGTACAAAGACAGCGGTAAGAAAGATGCCAACGGTCGTGCGGTTCTGGTGAAAGAGGAAGAGGTGATTAACATCGCCAACATCCAGTCTCGCCTGGGCAACAGCTTCCGTATTACGGGCATCAATAACCCGAACGAAGCGCGTCAGCTCTCTTTGCTGCTGCGTGCCGGTGCGTTGATTGCGCCGATTCAGATTGTTGAAGAGCGTACTATCGGTCCAACGCTGGGTATGCAAAACATCACTCAGGGTCTGGAAGCCTGTCTGGCCGGTCTGGCGGTTTCAATCATCTTCATGCTCTTCTTCTATAAGAAGTTTGGCCTGATTGCGACCACCGCGCTGATTGCAAACCTGGTGCTGATCATCGGTATCATGTCCCTGCTGCCAGGGGCGACGCTGACCATGCCGGGTATTGCGGGTATCGTTCTAACCCTTGCGGTGGCGGTTGACGCCAACGTATTGATAAACGAGCGTATTAAAGAAGAACTGAGCAACGGTCGCTCCGTACAACAAGCGATCGATGAAGGCTATAAAGGCGCATTCAGCTCCATCTTCGATGCGAACGTGACAACACTGATTAAGGTTCTGATCCTGTATGCAGTGGGTACTGGCGCGATCAAAGGCTTTGCTATCACCACCGGTATCGGTGTGGCAACGTCAATGTTTACCGCTATTGTCGGCACCCGTGCCATCGTGAACCTGCTGTATGGCGGCAAGCGCGTCAAAAAGCTGTCTATCTGAGGAGTGCGTTGTGGCACAGGAATATACTGTTGAACAATTGAACCATGGCCGTAAAGTCTGGGACTTTATGCGCTGGGACTACTGGGCCTTCGGCATTTCAGGTTTTCTCCTGATTGTGTCTATCGCCATTATCGGTGTCCGTGGTTTTAACTGGGGTCTCGATTTCACCGGTGGTACGGTGATCGAAATTACCCTGGAAAAACCGGCTGACATGGACCAGATGCGTCTGGCGCTGCAGAAAGCGGGCTTCGAAGAGCCGCAGCTGCAGAACTTCGGCAGCAGCCGCGACATCATGGTGCGTATGCCTCCGGTTCACGATGCCAATGGCAGCCAGGAACTGGGCAGCAAAGTCGTTAACGTGATTAACGAAGCGACCAGCCAGGATGCCACGGTTAAACGTATCGAATTCGTCGGCCCAAGCGTCGGGGCAGATCTGGCGCAGAATGGTGCTCTGGCACTGCTGGCCGCGCTGATCTCGATTCTGGTGTACGTTGGTTTCCGTTTCGAATGGCGTCTGGCGGCCGGTGTGGTTATCGCACTGGCGCACGACGTGGTTATCACCATGGGTGTGTTGTCTCTGTTCCATATTGAGGTTGACCTGACCATCGTGGCCTCGTTGATGTCGGTTATCGGTTACTCACTGAACGACAGCATCGTGGTATCTGACCGTATTCGTGAGAACTTCCGTAAGATCCGTCGCGGTACACCGTACGAAATCTTTAACGTTTCTCTGACCCAAACGCTGCACCGTACGTTGATCACATCCGGGACAACCTTGATGGTTATCCTGATGCTGTTCCTCTTCGGTGGCCCGATTCTGGAAGGCTTCTCGCTGACCATGCTGATCGGTGTGTCTATCGGTACGGCGTCTTCTATCTACGTCGCGTCCGCGCTGGCGTTGAAACTGGGCATGAAGCGTGAGCATCTGCTGCAGCAGAAAGTTGAAAAGGAAGGGGCGGATCAGCCGTCTATCCTGCCGTAACGGCAACAGCAATCTGATAACGGAATCCCGGTCGCAAGGCCGGGATTTTTTTATTACAGCTATCTCAAATTTGGTTACTCTCGCATTGTGAATCGCAATGACATGGAGTAATGCCGATGGTCACCCTTTCTTCCATTCCCCAGCCTGCCGTCTGGCATGGTGTGCCTTCCGTAACGTTGAGCGACGAAACCCTGCGTCAGCGAAAAGCCAGTGTACTGAGCAAGATGCAACAGCACGGGCTGGACGCGCTGATTGTCTACGCGGATAAAGAGCACGGCGGTAACTTCGAATATCTGACCGGGTTTATTCCCCGCTTTGAAGAGGCGCTGCTGGTGCTGCAGGCTTCGGGGGAGGCGGTGCTGGTGCTGGGCAATGAAAACCTGAAGCTGGCCGCCCATGCACGGCTCACAAACCGGGTGATCCATGCCCCGTGGTTTTCGCTGCCAAATCAGCCGATGGATAACAAAAAACCGCTGCCGGAACTGCTGAAGGAAGCGGGCGTAACGGCAGGTAAAACGCTTGGGCTGGCGGGCTGGAAGCTCTTTACCGGCTCGGGCGACGATGCGCATCAGATGTTTGATTTACCCGCTTTTATTGTCGATGCCATTCGCCTGGCGGGAGAGGGGACGGCGCAGCTGCGCAATGCCACGGGCATTTTTATCGATCCTGACGGCGGCGCGCGTACGGTCAATAACGCCAACGAACTGGCGCACTACGAATATGGTGCGAATCTGGCCTCAACGGCGATCCTCACGGCGCTAAATGCCATCGAACCCGGTAAAACCGAAAAACAGATCGCGGCGCTGCTGGCGGCAGAAGGCCAGCCGAATAATGTCGTCACCATCGCTGCGACGGGCGATCGCTTTGCCTGGGCTAACCTTTATCCCGGTGACAAAGTTATTCAGCGCGGTGATAAATTCTCCCTCACCACCAGCTACAAAGGCGGGCTGACCAGCAGAGCGGCGTATGTAGTGGCGAATGCGTCGGAGCTTGCGCCCGACGTCGCAGACTATCTCGAGGTGGTGGCGAAACCCTATTTCTGTGCGGTCGTCGCCTGGCTTGAACATCTGCACATCGGGATGAAAGGCGGCGAGATGTATGACGTAATCGAGCGGGTATTACCAAAAGCCGAGTATCACTGGCACCTGAATCCGGGGCATCTGGTGGCGGATGAAGAGTGGCTCTGTTCGCCCATTGGCCCCGGTTCGGCCGCGACCTTGAAAAGTGGGATGCTCCTGCAAATCGACATTATTCCGTCGAGAGCGGGATACGCCGGGGCCAGCATTGAAGATACCGTCGCGCTGGCGGATGATACGCTGCGTCATACGCTGGCAAGTGACTACCCCGCGCTCTGGCAGCGCATTGTGGCGCGTCGGGCATACATTGCCGAGCACATCGGAATCAGGCTGCCGGATGAGGTGCTGCCGATGTCCAACACCGTCGGCTATTTACGTCCGTGGCTGCTGGATCAGGGCCGGGCGCTGGTCTGTAAATAACAAAAAAGCCAGCATTGCGCTGGCTTTTTGATGCCGGATGGCGGTTCGCTACTCCGGCCTGCGGCAGGATTAGAAGTTGTAACCTACAACCAGGTAACCACCCCAACCGGTAGAACGTACGCTGAAATCACCGTTACCGAAGTTCAGGCTCGCATCGTCGTTCCACTGGCCACCGTTGTGCCAGTAACGAGCAACCACGGAGTAGTGCCAGTGATCGTAGTTCAGCGCCAGGATGTGGCTGGAGGCGATGGAGTCGTTGGTACGCGCTTTCTTACCGTTCAGGTCACGGAAGTCGTTGTCGCCCAGGTCTGAACCCCAGTCAAAGTTGGTGAAACCGATATAGCTCAGGTTACCGCCCCACAGCTGGGTAATTGGCACAAAGTATTTCACTTTGAAACGGTAGCCATCCCACTCGTTTTCGTTCGCGGCACCGTAGTTCTGCCACTGGTATTTGGCATACACGTTCATGGACAGGCTCATCGGCAGACCGGTGTCGATGTCAGTACCCAGACCCATGTACCAGGTGCTCTGACGGCCCGATGCGTTGCGGCCCATATCGTAGATGTAGTTGTTCGCGACATACCACTCTTTGAACGGACCGAAGCTCAGGTCTGCGCCCGTCAGCTTGTCGATAGAGAAGCGCGGTTCGATTTCCATGAACAGCGGAGAACCGTGGTTCCAGATACCTTTCGCATCGGTGTTACCACCGAAGAAGACCGGTGCATCGGCGTAACCGTAGAAATCAAACCAGTCTTTCTTGGCGAAAGCTTCGTACTCCAGATAGGTATCGTTACGGATCTGAGGTCCGAAGCGGGTGTGGTAGCTACCAACCACGTTGACGCTCTGGTGCCACCAGTCGGAAACATATTCAGGTTTTGAATTTTCAGCTGCGTTGACAGCGAAAGAGGAAGACAGTGCCAGAACTGCACCGGCTGCTAATACTGTTTTTTTCATAATCATGCCACTGATTGAAAATCCCTTTCGGGATGTGAAAGATGCGCGAATTGCGTTTCTAAATATTTCGTGTTTCTGCGAAGCCTATTATAGGAATCCCTGCTCACAAAAATATGTGTTGTTTCACATATCTCTCATGCGCGTAATCGATTGCGTTCACGTTTGCGTACTTTAAACGGCGGGGATTGTAACGGCAATCATTTATCTTGCCAATGTTTCGGAATGTAAGAGAGAGCGGAACGCGGTAAACGTTCCGCTAAAGAGTGTTACTGGGCGGCAGGCTGAATATCGTGGATACGGATGAAACCTAACTGCTCTGGCGTGGTGCCGTTTAACTGCAGTGGGATATCGACATCGCTCGGTGCGAGCACGCTGGCAGGTGCGGTAATCAGCTGGTTTTGCACGTTAACCTCCTGATAGCTTTCGGTCGTTCCCTGCAGCTGGCCCCATTCGACCTTGCCGCTAAAGGCTGGCAGCGGATCGTTGGACTGGCCCTGGATGCGCAGGGTGGCGCGTGTGCCGTCGGCGTTAGGTGCCACATTGACCAACGACATGCGCAGCGTATCAATTTGACTTTTCAACAGTGCAGGCGTGTTGGCGCCAGGCAAAAGATAAACGCCGCTACTGGATTTCGCATTCAGGGCATTTTGCTGCGTGATTTTAACCGTTTCCTGGTTCAGCTTAGTCATCGCCGTGTTGAGCGTATTAACGCTCTGTTTCATCTGGCGAACTTCGCTTTGCTGTGCGCAGGCGCTAAGGGTGAAGAGGCTTCCCACCACGAGGATTCTTAGGTAACGTCTTGTCATTGCGTTTAATTCCTTGAAATAACGGATGTCCTAATGGTAGCCAGTAACTCGCCGTCAGGTATAGATCCTTTGTCTCAAAAGCGCTCTTCCTTTGTTGTCGGCCCAGTTCAGGGTAAAATAGAGTTCAGTTAACCAGATAGCCAGGACACCGTATGCATTGCCCATTCTGTTCCGCTGTGGATACCAAAGTAATCGACTCCCGTCTTGTAGGTGAAGGCTCCTCTGTCCGTCGTCGTCGGCAGTGTCTGGTCTGCAACGAACGTTTCACCACCTTCGAAGTGGCAGAGCTGGTGATGCCGCGCGTGGTGAAAAGTAACGATGTACGTGAGCCATTTAACGAAGAGAAACTGCGCAGAGGGATGCTAAAAGCACTGGAAAAACGGCCAGTCAGCGCAGATGACGTCGAAATGGCGCTTAATCACATTAAATCGCATCTGCGTGGCACCGGCGAGCGCGAAGTGCCGAGCAAAATGATCGGCAACCTGGTGATGGAGCAGCTCAAAAAGCTCGATAAAGTGGCTTACATCCGCTTTGCTTCCGTCTATCGCAGCTTCGAAGACATCAAAGAGTTCGGCGAAGAGATCGCCCGCCTACAGGATTAAGCCCATGCAGGATGAGATTTACATGGCGCGAGCGATGAAACTCGCGCAGCGCGGACGCTTCACCACCCATCCCAATCCGAACGTGGGCTGCGTGATTGTCAAAGACGGCGTTGTTGTGGGCGAGGGTTTTCATTATCGCGCCGGTGAGCCGCATGCTGAAGTGCACGCCTTACGCATGGCGGGCGAAAAAGCCCGTGGCGCAACGGCCTATGTGACCCTTGAACCCTGCAGCCATCATGGCCGCACACCGCCGTGCTGCGAAGCGTTAATTGCCGCAGGCGTGGCGCGCGTGGTGACCTCCATGCAGGACCCGAACCCGCAGGTGGCGGGGCGGGGACTTTATCGCCTGCAGCAGGAGGGCATCGACGTCAGCCACGGGCTGATGATGAACGATGCTGAGGCGCTGAATAAGGGGTTTCTCAAGCGGATGCGGACGGGCTTCCCCTACATTCAGCTGAAGCTGGGCGCCTCTCTTGACGGTCGCACGGCGATGGCCAGCGGTGAAAGCCAGTGGATCACCTCCCCGCAGGCAAGGCGCGATGTGCAACGTCTGCGCGCGCAAAGCCATGCTATTCTCACCAGCAGTGAGACGGTGCTGGCAGACGATCCGGCGATGACCGTGCGCTGGGAAGAGCTTGATGCCGATACCCGGGCGCTCTATCCCGAGGAAAATCTGCGCCAGCCGCTGCGTATTGTGCTGGATCGTCAGAATCGCCTGACGCCCGAACACCGTATCGTGCAGCAGCCGGGTGAAACCTGGATTGCACGTACGCAAGAAGACAGTCGTGAATGGCCGGACGCGGTGCGCAGCATTATGGTGCCGGAGCATCACGGTCATATCGATTTAGTGGTGCTGATGATGCTGCTGGGTAAACAGCAGGTGAACAGCATCTGGGTTGAAGCCGGACCTACGCTTGCCGGTGCGTTATTGCAGGCAGGGCTGGTGGATGAACTGATTGTCTACGTTGCGCCTAAACTGTTAGGTACCGATGCGCGTGGCCTGTTTGTGCTGCCCGGCCTTGAAAAACTGGCCGATGCGCCACAACTCAAATTCAGCGAAATTCGGCAGGTTGGCCCCGACGTGTGCCTGCATTTAATCCCTGCGTGAGGCTTTCTGAAATAGAGAAGCAGTGCGCGAAGTATTATGATAAAATCCGCCCCCCTGCGGGGCCAAATGAACCCGTAAAGGAAGAGTATGAATATTATTGAAGCTGCTGTTGCTACCCCGGACGCTCGCGTCGCCATCACTATTGCGCGTTTCAACAACTTCATCAACGAAAGCCTGCTGGACGGTGCGATTGACGCCCTGAAACGTATTGGCCAGGTTAAAGATGACAATATTACCGTTGTTTGGGTTCCAGGTGCCTACGAACTGCCGTTGGCAGCGGGCGCTTTGGCGAAAACCGGTAAATACGACGCGGTGATTGCGCTGGGTACGGTGATTCGTGGCGGTACTGCTCACTTCGAATACGTTGCGGGTGGTGCAAGCAATGGTCTGGCGCACGTGGCACAGGATGCTGAAATTCCTGTCGCATTCGGCGTACTGACTACTGAAAGTATTGAACAAGCCATCGAACGCGCTGGCACCAAAGCCGGTAACAAAGGTGCAGAAGCTGCACTGACCGCGCTTGAAATGATCAACGTATTGAAAGCCATTAAGGCCTGATTTTTTTGTAAGGGGAATTCCGTGAAACCTGCTGCTCGTCGCCGCGCCCGTGAGTGTGCCGTCCAGGCGCTCTACTCCTGGCAGTTGTCCCAGAACGACATCGCTGATGTTGAATACCAGTTCCTGGCGGAACAAGACGTCAAAGACGTTGACGTCCTGTACTTCCGTGAACTGCTGTCGGGAGTGGCGACTAATAGCGCGTATCTCGACGGTCTGATGAAGCCGTACCTGTCCCGTCTGCTTGAAGAGCTGGGCCAGGTTGAGAAAGCAGTGCTGCGCATTGCGCTGTTTGAGCTGTCTAAACGTCAGGATGTGCCATACAAAGTGGCCATCAATGAAGCTATCGAACTGGCAAAAACCTTCGGTGCTGAAGACAGCCACAAATTTGTGAATGGCGTGCTGGATAAAGCCGCACCTGCGATCCGTCCCCACAAAAAGTGATCCGCAAACCGGAGTTTCGCACTGCCGCCTGGCTGTGCGGCTCCGGTTTTTTTATTTTTATTTGCTGAGGCATAACGTATGGCATGCGGCGAATTCTCCCTGATTGCCCGTTATTTTGACCGCGTTCGTAGCTCCCGTCTTGATGTTGAAACGGGCATTGGCGACGACTGCGCACTTCTCAATATTCCCGAAAAACAGACCCTGGCTATCAGCACCGATACCTTAGTGTGTGGGCGCCATTTCCTGGCGGATATCGATCCGGCCGATTTGGCCTACAAAGCGCTGGCGGTGAACGTAAGCGATCTGGCGGCGATGGGCGCCGATCCGGCGTGGCTGACGCTGGCTCTTACCTTGCCGAGCGTCGATGAAGCCTGGCTTGAAGCCTTCAGCGACGCGCTGTTTGAACAACTGAATTATTACGATATGCAGCTGATTGGCGGTGATACCACGGCCGGTCCGCTGTCGATGACGCTGGCGATCCACGGCTATGTGCCAGTCGGACGCGCGCTGAAACGCTCGGGCGCGAAGCCGGGCGACTGGATTTATGTCACCGGTACGCCAGGCGACAGCGCGGCGGGGCTGGCGATTTTGCAGGATCGTTTAACCGTGAACGACGCCGATGACGCCGCGTATCTGGTGAAACGCCACCTGCGCCCAACGCCACGCATTCTGCACGGCCAGGCGCTGCGCGAGCGCGCCAGCTCGGCGATCGATCTGTCTGACGGTTTGATTTCCGATCTCGGGCACATTCTTAAGGCAAGTGGCGTCGGGGCGCGAGTCGATCTCGATACCTTCCCGCTGTCAGAGCAGATGCGTAAACACGTCGAGCCTGAGCAGGCGCTGCGCTGGGCGCTGTCCGGCGGTGAAGATTACGAACTCTGCTTTACCGTCCCGGAGCTGAACCGCGGTACGCTGGATGTTGCGCTGGGCAATCTCGGCGCGCCGTTTACCTGTATCGGGCAGATTTTGCCTGAGAGCGAGGGGATGCAGTTTGTGCAAAACGGCACCCCTGTGACACTCGACTGGAAAGGGTACGATCACTTCGCGTGATGTCGTGTGGTTTGCTGCCGGGTCGCGCTGGGCTTCCCGGCTGATAAAATCACACGCATTGCAGGCCGGGTAAGGCGAAGCCGCCGCCCGGCTTTTTTTATTTAAATCCGACAACCGGATGTTGCTGATAGGGTGTTTCCAGCTCGGCAATCTGCTCCGGCGTCAGCGTCAAATCGACCGCATTCAACAACTCATCCAGCTGTTCTTCCCGCGACGTACCGATAATCGGTGCCGCCACACCGCGTTTGCTCAGAAGCCACGCCAGCGCCACCTGCGCGCGGGTAGCCCCTGTCTCCTCGGCGATACCGGCCAGACGTTCGGCGATCAGCGCATCGCTCGCCTGGGTATCGTTATACAGATTTTTACCCACTTCATCGGAAACGGAGCGCGCGGTGGTTTCTCCCCACGGACGGGTTAACCGACCGCGTGCCAGCGGACTCCAGGGGATCACCGCCACGCCTTCCTGATAGCACAGCGGCAGCATGTCGCGCTCTTCTTCGCGATAGATCAGATTGTAGTGATCCTGCATAGTGACGAATCGCGCCCAGCCGTGCTGCTTCTGAAGATCCAGCGCTTCGGCAAACTGCGAGGCGTGCATTGACGACGCACCGATGTAGCGCGCTTTACCCGCTTTTACCACGTCGTCCAGCGCTTCAAGGGTCTCTTCTATCGGGGTGTTGTAGTCCCAACGGTGGATTTGCAGCAGATCGACATAATCCATGTTCAGCCGCTTCAGGCTGGCATCAATTGAACGCAGGATTTGCGCGCGGGACAGCCCTTCAGTTAAATCGCCTGAGGGATAGTAAACCTTGGTGGCAACCACCACCTCGTCGCGACGGGTAAATCCCGCAGCGCGCGGCCCACAATTTCTTCGCTGCTGCCGTCGGAATAGCTGTTCGCCGTATCGAAGAAGTTAATGCCGCCATCGAGGGCATGTTTGATGATCAGGCGGCTGCTCTCTTCCGGCAGCGTCCAGGCATGGTTTCCCCGTTGAGGTTCGCCAAATGTCATACAGCCCAGACAAAGGCGGGAAACCTTAAGATCTGTTTTTCCTAACGTGTTGTATTGCATGCTTCCACTCCTGCTGATTGCTTAAAATACTATCTTTAAGCATAGCAGGAGGGAAAAGAGGGGAGATGTTACGCCAGCCAGCTACGGATTTTCGCTTCAATTCCGGCAGCATCCAGGCCAATCGCCGCGCGGGCTTCGTCCTGGGTTCCTTGCGGAATAAAGTAGTCTGGCAGGCCGAGATTCAGCACCGGAACTGGCTTGCGATGTGCCATCAGCACTTCGTTCACGCCGCTGCCTGCGCCGCCCATAATGGCGTTCTCTTCCAGGGTGACCAGCGAATCGTGACGCGCCGCCATCTCCAGAATTAACGTTTCATCCAGCGGTTTGACAAAGCGCATATCCACCAGGGTCGCATTGAGCGATTCCGCGACTTTCGCCGCCTCAGGCATCAATGTACCGAAGTTGAGGATCGCCAGTTTTTCGCCGTGACGTTTAACAATGCCTTTCCCGATAGGTAATTTCGCCAGCGGTTCCAGCTCGACGCCCACGGCGTTGCCGCGCGGATAACGCACTGCGCTTGGGCCGTCCTGATAGTGATAGCCGGTAAAGAGCATCTGACGGCATTCGTTCTCGTCGCTTGGCGTCATCACGACCATGTCCGGGATACAGCGCAGGAAGGAGAGATCAAACGCCCCCTGGTGCGTCTGCCCGTCGGCACCGACGATACCAGCACGGTCGATAGCAAACAGCACCGGCAGCTTCTGGATAGCGACGTCGTGGATCACCTGATCGTAGGCGCGCTGCAGGAAAGTCGAGTAGATAGCCACAATCGGTTTATAGCCACCAATTGCCAGACCGGCTGCGAACGTCACCGCATGCTGTTCGGCAATCGCCACGTCAAAATATTGGCCCGGGAATTTTTTGGAGAACTCCACCATGCCGGAGCCTTCACGCATGGCAGGCGTCACGGCCATCAGCTTGTTGTCTTTGGCCGCTGTTTCGCACAGCCAGTCGCCGAAAATTTTCGAATAGCTTGGCATCCCGCCGCTGCTTTTTGGCAGACAGCCGCTGGTCGGATCGAATTTAGGCACGGCGTGGAAGGTGATCGGGTCTTTTTCCGCGGGCTCGTAGCCACGCCCTTTTTTAGTCATGATGTGCAGGAACTGCGGGCCTTTCAGGTCGCGCATGTTCTTGAGCGTAGAGACCAGACCCAGCACGTCATGCCCGTCCACCGGGCCGATGTAGTTAAAGCCCAGCTCTTCAAACAGGGTGCCGGGAACCACCATGCCTTTGATGTGCTCTTCGGTGCGTTTCAGCAGCTCTTTGATCGGTGGCACGCCGGAGAAGACTTTTTTACCGCCTTCACGCAGGGTGGAGTAGAGTTTGCCGGAGAGCAGTTGCGCCAGGTGGTTGTTGAGCGCACCGACGTTTTCTGAGATCGACATTTCATTGTCGTTAAGGATCACCAGCATATCGGGCATGATATCGCCCGCGTGGTTCATCGCCTCAAACGCCATACCCGCCGTGATCGCGCCATCGCCAATCACGCAGACGGTGCGGCGCTGTTTGTTCTCTTTTTCCGCCGCCACGGCAATGCCGATACCCGCAGAAATTGATGTGGAGGAGTGGCCGACGCTTAAGACGTCGTACTCGCTCTCACCGCGCCATGGGAACGGATGCAGCCCACCTTTCTGGCGGATGGTACCAATTTTATCGCGACGGCCGGTGAGAATTTTGTGCGGATAAGCCTGATGACCGACATCCCAGATCAGCTGGTCAAACGGGGTGTTGTAGACGTAGTGCAGCGCAACGGTCAGCTCCACCGTGCCAAGCCCGGAGGCGAAATGTCCGCTGGAACGACTCACGCTGTCGAGCAGGTAACGACGCAGTTCGTCGCTCAGCTTCGGCAGGCTCTCTTTCGGCAACAGACGTAACTCCTGGGTGGAGTCAACCAACGCCAGTGTCGGGTATTTGGCAATATCAAAACTCATCAAAGGCTCATCGAGATTTAGTATGTTTATTTATCACGCTGGATTATATAGTCCGCTAGCGCTTCCAGTGCCGAGGTATCAAGCGATTGTGCGGCCAGCAGATTCAGCGACTGGCGGGCATCATCGATCAGGTCCCGGGCTTTACGTTGGGCTTGCTCAAGGCCCAGCAGGGCGGGGTAGGTACTTTTGCCAAGCTGCTGGTCTGCACCCTGACGTTTTCCCAATATTGCAGTATCGCCCACCACATCCAGAATGTCATCCTGAACCTGGAAAGCCAGACCGATACTTTCGGCGTATCTGTCCAGAACGGGCAGGGCTTTACGCCCCTGTTCACCCGCGCTCAGCGCGCCCAGGCGAACGGCTGCACGGATCAGCGCACCTGTTTTATGACGGTGGATGCGCTCAAGCTGTTCCAGATTAACCTGACGACCTTCCGCTTCCAGATCCAGCGCCTGACCACCGCACATACCAGCGATGCCGCTGGCCATCGCCAGCTCAGAAACCATCGCCAGACGGTCACGGTCGGCCACTTCAACCATCGGCGCATCGCTCAGAATAGAGAACGCCAGCGTCTGCAGAGCATCACCGGCCAGAATGGCGTTGGCTTCGCCAAACTTGATATGGCAGGTCGGCTGGCCGCGACGTAAATCGTCGTCGTCCATCGCCGGTAAATCATCGTGGATCAGCGAGTAGGCATGAATGCACTCAACGGCGGCCGCTGGCGCATCCAGCGTGTCATTGCTGATGCCAAACATATTGCCCGTAGCATAGACGAGGAACGGGCGCAGACGCTTTCCACCTAAGAGTGCGCCATAGTGCATGGCTTCAACCAGTGGAGTGTTCTGAAAAGGCTGTGGTTCAATAAAACGACGCAGCGCGTCGTTGGCTCGTTCCACACATTCCTGAAGCGCTTTGGCGAAATCCATTTACTCAGCGTCCGGTGTAAAAGGGGTTGTGGCGGCGTCTTCGCTATCGGACAGCAGAATTTGCACACGCTGTTCGGCCTGCTGCAATTTAACCTGCCCCTGGCGCGCAAGCTGCACGCCGCGTTCGAATTCATTGAGCGCGTCTTCCAGCGGCAGGTCGCCACTTTCCAGACGAGTCACAATTTGCTCCAGCTCACTCAGCGCAGTTTCGAAACTGGCTGGTGCGTCATTTTTCTTCGGCATAGTGAATGTAGACTCTCATATTTTCAGCCCCGTCATGGTAGCGGACTCGGGCGGATAAGCAAATAACGCGCAATGTGCACAGGAGCACCGCTATAGTGGTATACTTCCGCGCCTGGATGCAGCCACGGGTGTGGGCTGCTGTACTCTTTTCCATCACAAGCCTTTACGGGCTTGCCAACGAAACATTGCCGCCATGAAGTTTATCATTAAATTGTTCCCGGAAATCACCATCAAAAGCCAATCTGTGCGTTTGCGCTTTATTAAAATTCTGACCGGAAACATTCGTAACGTTTTAAAAAATTATGACGAAACCCTTGCCGTGGTTCGTCACTGGGATCACGTTGAAGTGCGCGCCAAGGACGAAAACAAGCGTCTGGATATTCGCGATGCGCTGACCCGCATTCCCGGGATTCACCATATTCTGGAAGTTGAGGACGTTCCGTTTACCTCACTGCACAATATTTTTGAACTGTCGCTGGCCCAGTACCGCGATCAGATCGAAGGCAAAACCTTCTGCGTGCGCGTAAAGCGTCGTGGTAAACATGAATTCAGCTCGATCGAAGCCGAACGTTATGTTGGCGGCGGTCTGAACCAGCACGTTGAAACGGCGCGCGTGAAGCTGACCAACCCGGAAGTGACCGTCAATCTTGAGATCGAAAACGATCGCCTGCTGCTGGTCAAAGGCCGCTACGAAGGGATTGGCGGGTATCCGATTGGGACGCAAGAAGATGTGCTGTCCCTGATTTCCGGTGGTTTCGATTCTGGCGTCTCCAGCTACATGCTGATGCGTCGCGGCTGTCGCGTGCATTACTGCTTCTTTAACCTGGGCGGTGCGGCGCACGAGATCGGCGTTCGTCAGGTCGCGCATTATCTGTGGAACCGTTTTGGCAGTTCCCACCGCGTGCGTTTTGTGGCGATCAACTTTGAGCCTGTGGTCGGCGAAATCCTCGAAAAAGTGGACGACGGCCAGATGGGCGTGGTGCTGAAACGCATGATGATGCGTGCGGCGTCGAAAGTGGCCGAGCGCTACGGCGTGCAGGCGCTGGTAACAGGCGAAGCCCTGGGCCAGGTCTCCAGCCAGACCCTCACCAACCTGCGTCTGATCGATAACGTCTCAGATACGCTGATCCTCCGTCCGCTGATCTCCCACGACAAAGAGCACATCATCGATCTGGCGCGCAAAATCGGTACGGAAGATTTTGCCCGTACCATGCCGGAATACTGCGGTGTGATCTCGAAAAGCCCGACCGTGAAAGCGGTGAAGGCGAAGATCGAAGCGGAAGAGCAAAACTTCGATTTCGAGATCCTCGAAAAAGTGGTTGCTGAAGCAACGAACGTTGATATCCGTGAAATTGCGCAGCAGACCGATCAGGACGTGGTGGAAGTAGAAACCGTAAGCGGATTCAGCGCCAACGACGTGATCGTGGATATCCGCGCTATCGACGAGCAGGATGCCAGCCCGCTGAGCGTGGAGGGCGTTGAAGTTGTCTCCCTGCCGTTCTATAAGCTGAGCACCAAGTTTGGCGATCTGGAGAAGGACAAAACCTATCTCCTGTGGTGCGAGCGTGGCGTAATGAGCCGCCTGCAGGCGCTCTACCTGCGCGAGCAGGGCTTTACCAATGTGAAGGTCTATCGCCCGTAACCAATGCCCTTCGGGGCGCGCTGCACGAACAGGCCGGGTAAGGCGAAGCCGCTACCCGGCTTTTTTATTTCCAAATTTTGCGCCCATGGTAAAGTAACGATCCGTCAGGACGCCGCGAGGGTAGTATGCATAAATACCTGGAAATAAAAGAAAAGATAAAAAAGGATATTCTCGACCAGAAGTATCGAATCGGAGAAAGTATTCCCTCCGAGCGCGATCTCGCCAGCGTGTATCACGTGACGCGGGTGACGGTGCAAAAAGCGATGGCGAATCTGGTTCAGGAAGGGTATATCGAGCGCATTCATGGTAAGGGCATGTTTGTGCTGAAAAATACCGCCAGCAATATTTATATCCTCAACAATGAAAAGAGCGACAGCATTCTGGGGTTTTCTCGCGAATTCCAGGGGCGGGTCAAGGTCACCAGCCGCTTAATTACCTTCACGACTATTCAGGCCGATCCCTCGCTGGCACAACACCTTGAGATTAAGCCTGGCGACGACGTCTGGGTTATCCGCCGCGTGCGTCTTCTGGATGGACAGCCGGTTCTGGTCGAAGACACCAATATTCCAGTGCAAACCATCGCGGTGATTCCACAGTCCGTTCTCGAAAAAGGATCGCTGTATAGCTATATCGAAGAGTACACCGGGAAAAAAATCAGCGATGCGGATTCGTTAATTGAAGCGGCGCTGTTCGACCGCGAGCTGGCTACGCTGCTGGATATTACACCGGGGCAAGCGATGCTGAAAATTACGGAAGTCACCCGCCTGAGTGATAAAAAAGCCTTTAACTATTCGATTAGCTATAACCGTGCGGATCTGTTTCGGGTTAAGAATCTACGCATTGAAAGATGACAGGCGCGAGCGCGCCTGTCGGAGCGTTTATAGCTGAGCTGCAGCGCCTTTATCTACCAGCATTTGCACCTGTGGATGGGCTTTTAACAGGGTCGCCGGAATACTGGCGTCGATATCTGAGCGCAGAGTCTGCGCCACGATAGCGGCCTTTTTCTCACCGCTGGCCATCACAACCACAGACTTCGCCGCCAGAATCGTTTTCATCCCCAGAGAAATCCCCTGTTTCACGTCGCGCGCCTGGCCGAAATATTTCACGGAAACCGACTGGGTGACCTCATCCAGATCGACAACGTGACACTCCGTATCCTGTGCCGCGCCTGGCTCATTAAAGCCGATATGACCATTCATGCCGATGCCGAGCACGATAATATCAATGCTCCCGTGGCCCGCAATGAAACGATCCACGCGGCGGCACTCCTGCTCAGGGTCGGTCGTAAGGCCGTCAAAGAAGCAAATTTGTTCATCCCGTAACGTCAGACGACTGAAGAAATGCCCCCAGACCATCTCGCGACAGCTGCCCTTATCGGCTTTTCCCAGCCCCAGCCACTCATCGAGGCCGACAAACGCCGCGCGGGAAAAATCGACGTTGCCCTCTTCGCTGGCACGAACCAGAACATCAAACACGCCCAGCGGCGTATCGCCCCCGGCAATGCAGATCAGAGCATCCGGTTTGCGGGTGACGGTGTCGATCACGCGCTGGGCCACAGTGGCGCTGAGCGCCTGGTAATCTTCAACAATTTCAACGTTCATCGCAGTTCCTTAGCGTTTCGTATATTGCGGCAAATAGGCATGGTTCACTTCCAGATACTCATCGAGGATCTGCTCGGCAATGGCGGCGGAGGGCACGATGGGGTTGATGCTCAGCGCCAGCAGGGCGGTGGCATAATCTCCGGTGACGGCGGCCTCGACGGTCAGCTCTTCGTAGGCTTTGACACTCTGGATTAACCCGCGAATTTTCACCGGCAGTCTGCCGTAGGCCAGCGGATGGGCACCGTTTTTATCGATGACGGCATTGGTTTCCAGGGTGACGTGATCCGGCAGATCTGGCGTCGCGCCGTTATTCACTGTGTTGACCACGTGCACTTCTTTTTTGTCGTTGAAAATCGAGCTGATGATCGAGCAGGCCGTGTCGGAGTACCACGCACCACCGCGCTGCTCCAGCTCTTTCGGCTTGTGGTTCAGGTTCGGGTCCTGGTACAGCTCAAACAGTTTGCGCTCGATTTCACGCGTTTGCTCACCGCGAGTGCCCTTATTTGCGGAATCGCGGATAGCCGTTTCCGTCATTTCGCGGGTCAGGAAGTAATACTTGAGATAGGAGATCGGATACATGTGCAGCGCGCGGGCAAAGCGCGCGGTAAAGCCGATATCCGGAATATTTTTCAGCGAGTTATTGGCACTGCCAACGGCCAGTTTTTCGATAAAATCATCGGTACAATCGTCGCCTTTCACGTAAATTTTATCGGCAAAGATCAGGTGGTTGAGGCCGATGATGCGCGCGTTGATATCCGCTTTGCGGACATCATAAGCTTTGGCGATGTCCATCATCATGCTGTTTGCACCGCTGCAAATCCCGATGGTCTTAATCGCAGAGTGGCGAGTGATGGCCTCTGTCACAATGCCCGCCGGGTTAGTGAAGTTGATGAGCCACGCGTTCGGACACCATTTTTCCATCGCTTTGCAGATATCCAGCAGCACAGGAATGGTGCGCTGGGCTTTCATAAAACCGCCTGGCCCGGTGGTTTCCTGGCCGAGCACGCCGTATTTCAGCGGGATTTTCTCATCGTTAATGCGCGCATCAAGGAAGCCGACGCGCAACTGAGTAGTAACGAAATCGGCATCTTTCAGAGCCGCTTCCCGATCCAGTGTCAGGTGAATGTTCATCGGGATACCCGCTTGCGCCACCATGCGCTGGGCGAGCTTGCCGACGATCTCCAGCTTCTCTCTCCCTTCTTCAATGTCCAGCAGGTAGAAATCGGTGACCGGCAGTTCGTCGTAGCGTTTGATAAATCCATCGATCAATTCCGGCGTATAGCTTGAGCCACCACCAATCGTGACAATTTTGAGCTTTTTCATCGTGAATCCTTTTTACAAGATGGGATCGGGGAGTTTTTCAGCTTCACGGCGCGAGTGTTCTTCCGCCGCTTCTGTTTCTAACTGTTTGCGTTCTGCGAGTTTGAAAAACGGCAGCCAGACGAGGGCTGAAATGGCAATGGTGCAGACTGACCAAATCACGGCCGGAATATTGCCTCCGGTGACAAACCAGGCCGCGAAAATAGGCGGCATAGTCCATGGGATCTGCAGTACCGGGCGGCCAATAATGTCGAAATACATCAGCGCGTAAGTCGACGTACAGAGAATCATCGGGGTTAAGGTAAAGGGGATCATCAGTAACGGGTTAAAGACAATCGGGCAGCCAAATATCACCGGCTCATTGATGCAAAATATTGCGGAGGGCAAAGAGAGTTTGCCGACCGATTTATACAGCTTGCTGCGCGAACGCATCATCGCCATGACTAACCCGAGCGTCGCCCCGGTGCCGCCGAGACACATAAAGACGATATAAAACCCGTCGGCGGTGATGTGCGGAATAGGCTGGTGGTGTAAATAGGCCTGGGTATTTTCGGCGATGTATTTCAGGAAGATCGGTGCGGTGATGCCGGAGAGGACGTTGTCGCCATGAATACCGCAACACCAGAGCAGTGAGATCAAAAAGATTAAGACCAGCATGCCGGGAAGCGATCCTAAGCCGGTGACCAGCGGGCTGAGAATAAGCGTAAAGAAATTATTAATATCGAAGTTAAGAATGACCCTAACGAACCAGATTAACGTAATCGCCACCGCCGCCGGGATCAGGCTTGCGAAAGACTGGGCGACCGCAGGGGGAACGCCCTCGGGGAGTTTAATCACCACGTTATGATGAATAAAGAAACGGACAATTTGCACCGTCAGAATCGAGAGAATAATGGCGGAGAAAAGCCCGGCAGCCCCCAGGTTATCGACATTGAGCTGGTACTTATCGTTAAGCTGGGCCAGTAAAAAGACCACCATGGTGATGATGGCGCAGGTCAGGGCGTTGAGGCTGTACTCTTTCGCCATGTTGTAGCTGATGCCGATGGCTGAAATCAGCCCGATGGCGCCGAAGGTCACGGCAACCGGTGCGCTGAGCTTCTCGGCGTAAGGGCCAAGCCAGTCGGTCCAGCCCGGAATCGGTAAATTCGCGAGGATCAGAAACAGACTGCCGGTAATGGTGAAGGGGAGCGTCAGGGCAATGCCGTTACGCACCGCCACCAGGATTTTGTTTTCACCGACGCGAATCAGGACAGGAATGACTCTGTTCTCAAGAAATGTAATCACATTGCTTACTCCAGAAGAGATTTCTGTTCTTCGCCATTCTTCATTTCCAGACCGCTTTAGTGGGCGAAGTGTTTAACTGGTATATGCCAGTTGAGGTGAGTTTTTCACGGAAGCCTGTGGCTGTCAAACAGAGGGGAAACGACAAAGGGAATCCGTATCTCAATGAAAATAAGCAGTTTTAGTGACGGTGAAAGGGCATGATGAGAATCAGTGTCAGAAAGAAAGATAAGAATTGTGATTCCCGCCGCAATTATCAGCAGAGAAAATAAAGGCCGGCGCGATGGCCAGCCTGAGGGGAATATCAGTGTCTATTTACGCTTCGTAGTAGTTATAAATCCCTGCGGCCATCACCAGCGAGGACGCGACCTCATAGGCTTTTTCTCGCCCGACAAGCAGATCGATAATCTTGAGTGCAAAATCAATCGAGGTTCCCGGCCCCTGGCTGGTCAGCAGGTTGACGCGCGGATCCCAGACCACCCGTTTATCGACCCACTGTCCCTCGGGGATGCGGTCTTTCAGCGCCGGGAAGCCGGTCATGTTGCCGATGGGGAAGAGGTCATGGGGAACCAGTACGGTGGCTGCCGCAGCGCAGAGGGCGGCGACAATTCGCCCGGAGAGATGAAACTGGCGCACGGTTTCGACCAAAAGGGGGCTGTCGCGAAAACACTCCGCTCCTTTCAGGCCGCCGGGCAGAACAATCACATCGAAATCGCCGTCCGCCACCTCGACCAGCGGTGCATCGGCCAGCAGCTTCACGCCGCGCGAGCAGACGATAGTCAGATTGCCATCGCTGGCGACGCTGGCGGTGGTGACGTTTATCCCGCCGCGAACCAGCAAATCAATGGTCGTGACTGCTTCTGTCTCTTCGCTACCAGGGGCGAGGCATACCAGTGCCGACGCGCTCATACTCACTCTCCTTACGTTTAACCAGGTCATACAGGCGGATATTTTCCGGCACGTTGATGCCATGTGCGCGGGCTCGTTTGAGCAGATAGCCGGTGATGTAGTCGATTTCTGTGTGCCGCTGTGCGCGCACATCCTGCAGCATCGATGAGATATTTTCAGCGGTGCTGTCGATAATCTGCTCGACGTAGTAACGGATATCGTCTTCCGAGGTGTGGATGCCCTCACGCTCAATCACGGCCGCGACTTCAGCGCACAGGGCCGCCACTTCCTGCGGATGGTTTTTCAGTTCACCGTTCGGGCAGTCCAGGAGCGCCGTCAGCGGGTTGATCACGCAGTTGACCGCCAGTTTGCGCCACAGCTGTGGGCGAATGTTGTTGTGCCAGGCAACGTCGGGCAGCAAATGCTGCAGCACGTCGGCGAGATAGCTGTAATCGCCATCCTGCTCGCGCGCCGGTCCCATATGGGTGACGCCGCTTGCCACGTGGACGATGATATTACCGTCGCGACGGGCCGCATGGGTGGTGATCGCCATCAGCAGCGGTTGTGGGATGCTTTTGAGCTCTTCGAGGGTGCCCATGCCGTTATGCACCAGAAGAATGGGCGTGGTGCGGGGCAGGGTGTTCGCCAGTGCTCTGACGGCATCCGAGACCTGCCAGGCCTTAAGGGTAACCAGCAGCAGGTCGCTTTGCGCCAGGAAATCTGGATCGTTGGCGGTGAGCGATTCGTTAAAGATACTTCCATCTTCATCGATCAGGTTTACACTGCAATACGGCTGGGGGACGCGTAGCCAGCCTTGTACCTCGTGTCCATGTTTGCACAATGCGGTGAGCCAAAGCTGGCCCAGGGCCCCGCATCCGAGCACGGTAATTTTCATTGTTCCTCCTCACCTGCAACTGCGCCAGGCGTGTCGGTTAAGTATAGCGCCGTCAGCTAAGCTTCTGTTGAGTTATGCCTCGTTGCGGGTATTATGCAACGCAACAAAAGTAAAGGGAGAAGAAAAGATGCCATCTTTCGATATTGTTTCAGAAGTTGATATCCAGGAAGTCCGCAACGGTGTGGATAACGCCAGCCGTGAAGTTGAGTCACGTTTCGATTTTCGTGGTGTAGAGGCGAGTTTTGAGCTGAACGACGCGAATAAGACCATCAAGGTGCTGAGCGAGTCCGATTTCCAGGTCAATCAGTTACTGGATATTCTGCGTGCCAAGCTGTTAAAACGCGGCATTGAAGGGACGTCTCTGGATGTGCCGGAAGAGTTCGTTCACAGCGGCAAAACCTGGTTTGTTGAAGCCAAACTTAAGCAGGGTATTGAGAGCGCGATGCAGAAGAAAATCGTTAAGCTCATCAAAGACAGTAAGCTGAAAGTGCAGGCGCAAATTCAGGGCGAAGAGATTCGTGTCACCGGTAAAGCGCGCGACGATCTGCAGGCCGTTATGGCGCTGGTGCGCGGCGGCGACCTGGGTCAGCCGTTCCAGTTTAAGAACTTTCGCGATTAAAAACGAAAATGCCCGGCAAGCCGGGCATTTTTTCAGGCTTTGATAGCCTGTTCCACTTCGAAGCGATTGGTGACTTTACTGTCGATTTTGACGTAAGCGCTACGCTCTTCTGGGACGATCAGCACTTCGCTGACCCCTTCTGTTGTTTCCAGCCGCTGTTTCAGCGCGTCGCTTATCTCCACACCGTCTGGGATTTCCACCCGCAGGCTGCTTACGTAGCGCGGCTCTTTCATGGTGCTGGCAACCAGCAGCCAGACCATCGCCAGCAGCGCGCCGGCAAGAAATACGGTCTGCGAATCAAATAATCCGTCTACCCAGCCGCCGAACGAACCGCCGATGGCGACGCCCAAAAACTGGCTGGTGGAGTAAATGCCCATCGCCGTACCTTTGTATCCGGCTGGGGATTCTTTGCTGATTAACGATGGCAGCAGGGCTTCCATCAGGTTAAAGGCGAGGAAGAACAGCTGCACGCCCAGCACCAGCTCCCAGAAGTGTGGACCGGAGCCCCACAGCACAATTTCTGCGATTAATAGCAGCGCCACACAGCCCAGGAATACGCGCTTCATGCGACGTTTTACTTCGGCGTAGATGATAAACGGCACCACGGAAACGAAGGAGATCAGCATCGTTACCAGGTAAATCTTCCAGTGCTCCGCCGCCGGGAATCCGGCTGCCGCCAACTGGCCGGGGAGGGCCACGAAGGTGGACATCAACAGGATGTGCAGACACATGATGCCGAAGTTGAGCTTCAGCAAACGCGGTTCAACGATGACTTTGCTGAAGCAGCCTTTCACCATGCCCGATTCACGGTTCAGAACGTGATTTTTACTGTCCGGCACCACCCAAATCGTTAGCGCAATGCCAATCGTCGCCAGCACGGCAATCATCCAGAAGAGGGCATTCAGGCCCAGCTTATGGGTAATGATCGGGCCAAGCACCATGGCAATAGCAAAGGTGACGCCAAAGCTGACGCCAATAAACGCCATCGCTTTGGTTCGGTTCTGTTCGCGGGTTAAATCCGAGAGCAGCGCCATTACGGCGGCGGCAATCGCCCCTGAGCCTTGTAGCGCACGGCCAAGAATAATGCCCCAGATAGAGTGTGACAGCGCGGCAATGATACTGCCGAGGACAAAGATCAGCAGGCCACCGACAATCAGTGGCTTACGGCCAACGCGATCGGAGAGTAGTCCGAAGGGGATCTGAAATATCGCCTGGGCCAGGCCATAGATGCCAATTGCCAGACCAATTAACGCCTCGCTGGCGCCCTGAAGTGCCATACCATAGGTAGTCAGAACAGGCAGGACCATAAACATGCCAAGCATGCGCAGCGAGAAAACAGTCCCTAAACCCCAGGTTGCGCGCAGTTCGCCTGGTGTCATTTTATAATCGTTCATTACCACCTCTGTTCAAAAGCAGGCACTAGTGTAGGCGGGGTGTTAAGTGCGGTAAATAGGTGTTTGTTTAAGAGATATTACGGGGGCTGAACATTGCCGGTGGCGGCTTCATTTTACCCGGCCTGGCGGTTACGCAGGCCTGTGCAAGCGGAGCGCGACAGGGCAAAAAAAAGCCGGGTTATCATCACCCGGCTTGTTCATATCAGCGTGCTTACCAGACGTAAGTCAGCAGATTGTGTGAATCAGGCACCATAAAGTCGACGGACATCATCACGGACAGGGAGGTGATAGCGACAATCGAGAACACAAACAGCTTACGTGCCCACACTTTATCGTCTTCCACTTTGTACCCGCGCAGCGCCATACCGAGCCACCAGACGCTCACCGCAGCAGCCACCACCAGATATTTGTATCCAGCGTAGCCTCCGAGAGAGAGCATCAGCGTCGCCACGGCGAAGGCGATGATGTACAGCGTGATGTGATTCTTGGCGACTGAAATACCCTTCACGACCGGCAGAACCGGGATGTTCGCTGCCTGATAATCCTTGAAGCGGAAAATCGCAATGGCGTAGGAGTGCGGCATCTGCCACAGGCTAAAGATAGCCAGCAGAATCAGCGCACCGCTGTCGAACTCGTTCGTGACGGCGCAGTAGCCAATCACCGGCGGCGCAGCGCCGGAGAGAGAACCAATCAGCGTACCGTAGACGGAGTGACGTTTCATATACAGGCTGTAGACGCCCACATACACCACGAAACCCATCACCCCCAGCCAGCAGGCCAGAGGGTTGGCACCAAACCACAGCAGCATAAAGCCAGCAAAGCCCAGCAAGGTGGCGTACACCAGCGAGACGGCAGGAGATATCAGGCCTTTGACAAGCACCCGATTCTTGGTCCTTTCCATCTTCCTGTCGATATCCATGTCGATGTAGTTGTTAAATACACAACCGGACGCAACCACCAGTGACACGCCAATCAACGTGGATGCGAAGAGGGTGTAGTCAATGCTGCCCTTAGAGGCCAACAGGAACCCTCCGATCACGGAGATCAGGTTGCCAAAGATGATGCCTGGTTTCGTTACTTGCAGGTATTGCTTAAACATACTCGCCGCTCTTAGTGAACCATCATGTTGTAGTTCAGGTTCCACATAATCCAGATGGAACCGACTACCAGGATAGCGATGATAATCACGGTAAAGATGAAGGCCGTCATGTTCCAGCCCTCATCGGATTTGGTGTTCATGTGCAGGAAGCAAACCAGATGCACCAGAATCTGCACCACAGCGGAGATCAGGACTGTGCCCAGAATCACCGTGTGAGAAGCCGTTCCGCTCATCACCATCCAGAACGGGAGCGCCGTCAGGATGATCGACAGGATGAAACCTGTCATATAGGTTTTCACGCTACCGTGGGAAGCGCCATGATCGTTAGTATGACTCATTACATCGCCCCCATCAGATAGACAACCGAGAACACGCAGATCCACACCACGTCCAGGAAGTGCCAGAACAGACTCAGGCACATGATACGTGTGCGGTTAGTATTGGTCAGGCCGCGACGATAAACCTGGAACATCAGCACCGCCATCCAGATCAGACCAGATGTTACGTGCAGACCGTGGGTACCTACCAGTGCGAAGAACGCTGACAGGAAGCCACTGCGATCCGGGCCCATGCCTTCAGCAATCAGGTGATGGAATTCATAGAGTTCCATCCCGATAAATCCAGCACCAAACAACCAGGTCAACGCCAGCCAGGAGACAACCTGGCTCTTGTTGTTTTTGTACATGGCGATCGCCGCCATGCCGTAGGTGATGGAGCTGAACAGCAGCAGAGCGGTTTCAACCAGAACGAACGGCAGCTCGAAAATGTCCTTGCCAGTCGGGCCGCCCGCTGTGCCGTTCACCAGAACGGCATAGGTTGCGAACAGACAGCAGAACAGAATGCAGTCGCTCATCAGGTAGATCCAGAAGCCGAAGACTTTCATCGGCCCTGTATCGTGGTGCGCGTGGTCATGCGCATGGGCAGTTGGGTGCGCCAAAGTATCAGTTGCCATTTTTCAGCCCCGCTTTAGAAATCTCATCGAAATGCTGGTTTTCCAGTTTTTCGACTTCACGGACTGGTACGTAGTAGTCCACGTCCTCGTCAAAGCTCTTCACAATCCAGCTAATGATCACGCCAGCGAAGCTCGCGATCGCCAGCCACCAGATGTGCCAGATCATGGCGAAGCCAAATACCGTTGCGAAGGCGGCAATCACAATGCCCGCACCGCTGTTTTTCGGCATGTGGATCTCTTCGTAATGCTCAGGTTGCTTGTACGCTTCGCCTTTCTCTTTCATTTCCCAGAATGCGTCGCGCTCATGGATCTGCGGCACAATGGCAAAGTTATAGAACGGAGGCGGGGAAGAGGTTGCCCACTCCAGCGTACGGCCACCCCATGGGTCACCGGTCAGGTCACGGTTCTGCTCGCGGTCGCGAATAGAGACGTAGAACTGAATCAGCTGGCATGCGATACCCATTGCAATCAGTACCGCACCACAGGCTGCAACAACCAGCATTGGGTGGAACTGTGGATCAATCTGCTGGCTCAGGCGACGGGTCATACCCATGAAGCCGAGCACGTACAGCGGCATGAAGGCCACGAAGAAACCAACGATCCAGAGCCAGAATGCGCGTTTGCCCCAGGTTTCGTTCAGCGTGAAGCCAAACGCTTTAGGCCACCAGTAAGTTACGCCAGCGAAGCAGCCGAAGACGACGCCGCCGATGATAACGTTATGGAAGTGCGCAATCAGGAACAGACTGTTGTGCAGAACGAAGTCAGCACCCGGTACCGCCAGCAGTACGCCGGTCATCCCACCTACAGAGAAGGTGACGATGAAGCCGATGGTCCACAGCATTGCTGAGTGGAACACGATACGGCCCTGATACATGGTGAACAGCCAGTTGAAGATCTTCACCCCGGTCGGGATGGCGATAATCATGGTGGTAATACCGAAGAAGGCGTTTACGTTCGCGCCCGCACCCATGGTGAAGAAGTGGTGCAGCCAAACGATGAACGACAGGACGGTAATACACACGGTTGCCCACACAAGTGAGGTGTAACCAAACAGGCGTTTACGCGAGAAGGTCGCGGCGATTTCGGAGAACACACCGAAGACCGGCAGAACCAGGATGTACACTTCAGGGTGACCCCATGCCCAAATCAGGTTGATGTACATCATCATGTTGCCGCCCATATCATTCGTGAAGAAATGGGTGCCCAGATAACGATCCAGGGTCAGCAACGCGACGGTAACCGTCAGAATTGGGAAGGAGGCAATAATCAGGATGTTGGCGCACAGAGATGCCCAGGTAAATACCGGCATCTTGAACATGGTCATGCCTGGGGCACGCATCTTGATAATGGTCACGAAGAAGTTAATACCGGTCAGGGTCGTACCGATACCGGAGAGCTGAATCGCCCAAATCCAGTAATCGACGCCTACGCCTGGACTGTATTCAATTCCCGAAAGCGGCGGGTAAGCCAGCCAGCCGGTCTGTGCGAATTCGCCCACACCCAGTGACAGGTTAACCAGGATAACGCCGACAACCGTAAACCAGAAGCTCAGGTTGTTCAGGAACGGGAACGCTACGTCGCGCGCGCCGATTTGCAGCGGCACAACCACGTTCATCAGACCGATAACCAGCGGCATCGCCACGAAGAAGATCATAATCACGCCGTGCGCGGTAAAGATCTGGTCGTAGTGGTGCGGTGGCAGGAAGCCTGCCTCACCTGCCGAAGCAAGTGCCTGCTGGCTACGCATCATGATTGCATCGGCAAAGCCACGAATTAACATGACGATACCGACGATGCAGTACATGATACCGAGTTTTTTGTGGTCAACCGAAGTCAGCCACTCATTCCACAGGTAGCTCCACTTACCGAAGTAAGTGATCAGGCCCAGTAAGGCCGCGCCACCAATGATAATTGCAGCAATCGTAACCACGATAATCGGTTCATGGTACGGCACTGCATCCAGTGTCAATTTTCCGAACATTTTCTTCCTCGGCCCCTTAGTGAGAGGTTTCCGCGTGGCTCATGTCCATGCCTTCCATACCTTCGTGCGAGCTGTGCTCACCTTCTGGCTGAGTCATGTTCATGCTCTTCCCGTGGTCCATAAATTTGTTCACAACGTCTTTAAACAAATCAGGTTTCACGTTAGAGAAGTACTCCACCTTGTTGTATTCGCTAGGTGTTGCCACTTTCTCGAATGCCGCCATGTCAGACATGGTGTTAGTAGACTGTTTCGCTTTAGCGACCCACTGGTCGAAAGCGGCACGGTCCGGCGTCGCGATAGCTTTGAACTTCATACCTGAGAAGCCCGGGCCACTATAGCTGGCGGAGATACCATCGTAGGTGCCTGCTTCATTCGCGATCAGGTGCAGGTTTGTCTGCATACCGGCCATCGCGTAGATCTGGCTGCCCAGACGCGGAATAAAGAAGGAGTTCATCACGGAGTTAGAAGTGACTTTGAACTGCACCGGAGTGTTCGCCGGGAAGGCGATTTCATTCACGGTAGCAATGCCCTGCTCCGGATAGATGAAGAACCATTTCCAGTCCATGGAGACCACTTCAATGGTAATCGGTTTTTCATCGTGAACCAGCGGTTTGCTCGGCTCAAGCGCGTGAGTGGTTTTCCATGTCAGCACGGCAAGGAACAGGATGATCAGGATAGGCACCGTCCAGACCACAGCTTCCACTTTATTGGAGTGTGACCAGTTAGGGCTATACTTCGCATCTTTATTGCTCGCACGGTACTTCCAGGCGAAACCAACTGCCATCAAAATGGCAGGAATAACGACAATCATCATCAGGCCGAAGGCCGTCAGAATCAGTGAACGTTGTTCCAGTCCAATCTGTCCTTTGGGGTCGAGAAGCGCAGAATCACAGCCACTGAGTAAAACAGTGCCTGCAAATAACGACAACCATCCCAAACTTTTATTGTATTTCCTAAGTGTCATTTAACGACCTCAATTCCACGGGGACCTGGTGGCGTTTAAAGTGTGGGGGCATTTTACGGGAAGGTTACATTACTGTAAACATCATTAGCCCTGTGTCAGGAAGGTGTTACCGGGTTCTGCCGCACGTGTCACATGTGTTGCAAATTATGTCTATTTTTAAGACAAAAGCCCGATGGTACGGGAGTTATAACGAAAGGGCTTACAAGGATACCGCAAACGGGGCAATTGGTATAACCATTGTTAAAAATAAACAATAAATTAACAAAAAAGTATCAATTAAAAGACAATTGAAATACGAAAATTTAATCTGCCAGAAGCTGAATCGTTTAACGAAAAATAGCGAAGCAGGGGAGGTTCCAATAATTTCCGGAACCTATCCAGCACAAAACAACAAATATTTTTTCTAGCCGAGGTCGGTTATTTCTCCGTTATAATTTCATATCGTTATTACCACGGTAAATAACCTTTCGGTTTTAGCTTCAGGTCAGCCGCGTTTTACGCAGTGCCATGAAATCGAGAAGACCCCCGGTGACAATCCCGATGACAGCAAGTAACCCGCCGACGTCCAGCAGGATCGCTTCAAACGGCAGTTCAAGCGCCGTGGAGGCGTTGATAATCAACAGGATCAGCCACAGCGCCAGCATCACACAGCCGACCAGCAACAGCCGCAGGGCAAAACGATAAGCACCCTGATATTCCGTGCGCGGCATAAAGTGATCCGTCTTCTGGGTATATTCCAGCGTCTGTCGGCAGACCAGCAGCAATAATATTCCTGGAACCGCAGCAAAAACGGAGAACAGATAAAACGTTGGCCAGCCGTGCGCTTCGACAAACCAGCCTGCAATCGGCCCGACATACACACGGCCGACGGCGGAAAGGGCAGAGAGCAGCGCAAACTGTGTCGCGGAAAACGACTTATTGCAGAGCGTCATTAACAGGGCGACAAATGCCGCTGTCCCCATCCCGCCGCACAGGTTTTCAAAGAACACGGCGGCAGCCATGCTGAACATCTGTTTATCGGTAATAGAGAGCAGCCAGTAACCGGCGTTGGAGACGCCCTGCAAAATGCCGAAAATCAGCAGGGCGCGGAACAGCGACAGACGCTGCATCAATACGCCGCCATACAGCGCGCCCAAAATGGTTGCAAACAGCCCCAGCGTTTTATTCACCACGCCGACTTCACCCGCATCAAACCCCACACCGCGAATCAGGAACGTGGTGGTCAGGCTCATGGCAAACGCGTCGCCGAGCTTATAAAGGACGATCAGCAGTAAAATCAGCCAGGCGTTGTTGCGCCCAAAGAAGTCTCGCAGCGGTTCAGCGACGGCCTGTTCGAGCGTACGGGGAACCGGGATAACATCGCTCGGTTCAGGGGCGAAAAAGGTCGCAATAATGCACGGGATAAGCAGGGCGGCCATCAGCCAGTACATCCCCTGCCAGCCGAGATAGCGGTCGGCCAGCCACAGGGCCAACCCGCCGGACACCAGCATCCCCAGGCGGTAGCCCAGAACGCTAATCGCCGCGCCGGTCCCGCGCTCTTCTGCCGGTAGCACATCCGTTTTCCAGGCATCAAAAACGATATCCTGCGAGGCTGAACAGAAGGCGATCACCACCGCCAGGGCGGCCATCCAGCGTAATTGTGTTGATGGCTCCAGGAACCCCATTGCGGCGATCGCCAGCAACAGCAGAATCTGAGTCATCACCAGCCAGCCACGGCGTCTGCCGAGGAATGGCGGGGTATAGCGGTCCATCACCGGCGACCATAAAAACTTAAAGACATAGGCCTGGCCGACAAGGGAGAAGAAACCAATGGTTTTGAGATCGATATTCTCGACCGTCATCCAGGCCTGAAGCGTGCCGGAGGTGAGGGCGAGAGGTAAACCGGAGGCGAAACCAAGGATCAGCAATATCGCTGATTTTGGCTGCTGGAAAATGCGCAAGTAATGACTGGACATGTTTCTATATGACTGACCCGGCGAAGCGCCGGGTCAGTGTGCGGGATTAACGCGCGTTCTGCTTGATGAATTCGTGAATGCTGGTGTCCTGCGCCATATCGGCGATGGTATCCGTCAGCACGCTATTCACTGCGTTAGCAATGTTCTGGTTGGAGGCCTGGAAGGCACCTTCAACCGAGTAGCTTGCACGATAGTTTTTGTTCATCTTGTTGCCGTTCTTCGCGGTGGCGATGATGGCGATATCCGCTTTGGTGGAGATATTGTAACGCACGTTGCCCTGAGAAACGTCGGCATACAGATTGTTGACAATGATCTGCAGATCAACGGCACCGCTTGGGCCAACCATGTAACCGCGAGCGGTCATCTGTTTTTCCAGCACTTCCTGCAGCAGGAAGCGCAGGTCGCGGGAAGCGGTCAGCGTTACCTGCTGGTTGTCGCGAGTCACTTTTGCCAGCGCTTGATCCTGACGCTGATCGGCACCGTTGATACTCACGGTGACGCCCATCAGGCTCGGGTCCTGCTGTGGCAGGGTAATTTTTGGCGAAACGTCAATGGTGGTCGGCGGAGTGGCGCAACCAGCCAGCATGAAGAGAGCTACCAGCGGAAAGAAGAGTTTTTTTAACATTTCAGGTTCTCAACGGATCGTTAGCATATACAGAGAAAAATTGCCGCCATCATAACATCGCTAACGGCAAGGGGAAGTGGTCAACGCATGTAAATTCATCGTCTTGTCTGAAATCTGACCACCACTGACATTTTCTTTACTGCACCAGGGACAAAACGTATGAGGGAGACAGTGAACTTCATCCATTTGAATGAGGAAATCAGACGAAAGCTAAATATTTGTTGTCTTGATGTAATGGAAGCGGTAAAAGCGGCTAACATTTAAAGGGATGGGTGACATCTCAGCGTTGTCAGAGGAGTAATATCATGATGATACGTGAACAGATCGAAGAAAAACTAAGGACAGCGTTTAATCCCGTGTTCCTCGAAGTTGTCGATGAGAGCTACCGTCATAACGTGCCGGCCGGTTCTGAAAGCCATTTCAAAGTTGTACTGGTTAGCGACCGCTTCGTAGGGGAACGCTTCCTTAATCGTCACCGTATGATCTACGGAACGTTGACGGAAGAACTCTCCTCCACAGTGCATGCGCTGGCCCTTCATACCTACACCATTAAGGAGTGGGAAGGGTTGCAGGATACGATCTTCGCCTCACCACCTTGTCGGGGTGCGGGAAGCATCGCGTAATCGATCCGGGTTGCAACCGCTGGAGTTTTTCCAGTATGTTGCATACAGAATGATGTCAAGACGGCCTGCGGGCCGTTTTGTTTTGTCTGCGTTTTGAACGTGTGGGGCGAATTTTAGGCCAAAAATAGCCTTAAATTGTGAAAAAAGCCGCAGCTAGATGCCCCAACCGTTCTCGACTCACCCAAGTGATGCCGCTATAATGCCGCGTCTTAATGAATGTCTTCGGGATGATTCTGGCGACAGGGAATGTGAATCTGCTAAATAGTGAGCATCCCGGTATTGCGAGACAAATTCAGAGTTGACCGAGCACTGTGATTTTTTTGAGGTAACAAGATGCAAGTTTCAGTTGAAACCACTCAAGGCCTTGGCCGCCGTGTAACGATTACTATCGCTGCTGACAGCATCGAAACTGCTGTGAAAAGCGAGCTGGTCAACGTAGCAAAAAAAGTACGTATTGACGGCTTCCGTAAGGGTAAAGTACCGATGAATGTCGTTGCTCAGCGTTATGGCGCTTCTGTTCGCCAGGACGTGCTGGGTGACCTGATGAGCCGCAACTTCATTGATGCCATCATCAAAGAAAAAATCAATCCAGCCGGCGCACCGAACTACGTTCCGGGCGAATACAAACTGGGCGAAGACTTCACCTACTCCGTAGAGTTCGAAGTTTACCCAGAAGTTGAGCTGAAAGGTCTGGACACCATCGAAGTTGAAAAACCAATCGTTGAAGTGACCGACACCGACGTTGACGGTATGCTGGATACTCTGCGTAAGCAGCAGGCGAACTGGAAAGACAAAGACGGCGCTGTTGAAGCAGAAGACCGTGTCACCATCGACTTCTCCGGCTCTGTAGACGGCGAAGAGTTCGAAGGCGGCAAAGCGACTGACTTCGTACTGGCGATGGGCCAGGGTCGTATGATCCCAGGCTTCGAAGACGGTATCAAAGGCCACAAAGCGGGCGAAGAGTTCACCATCGACGTGACCTTCCCTGAAGAATACCACGCTGAAAACCTGAAAGGTAAAGCAGCGAAGTTCGTTATCAACCTGAAGAAAGTTGAAGAGCGCGAACTGCCAGAACTGACTGAAGAGTTCATCAAACGTTTCGGCGTTGAAGATGGCTCCGTAGCCGGTCTGCGCGCAGAAGTGCGTAAAAACATGGAGCGCGAGCTGAACGGCGCCGTGCGTAACCGTGTGAAATCTCAGGCTATCGAAGGTCTGGTGAAAGCGAACGAAATCGACGTTCCTGCAGCACTGATTGACAGCGAAATCGACGTTCTGCGTCGCCAGGCTGCACAGCGCTTCGGTGGCAACCAGCAGCAAGCGCTGGAACTGCCTCGCGAACTGTTCGAAGAGCAGGCTAAACGCCGCGTTGTAGTCGGTCTGCTGCTGGGCGAAGTGATTCGTACCCACGAGCTCAAAGCTGACGAAGATCGCGTGAAAGGCCTGATCGAAGAGATGGCTTCTGCTTACGAAGATCCGCGTGAAGTGGTTGAGTTCTACGGCAGCAACAAAGAGCTGATGGACAACATGCGCAACGTAGCCCTGGAAGAGCAGGCTGTTGAAGCGGTTCTGGCTAAAGCAAAAGTGACTGAAAAAGCCACTTCTTTCAACGAACTGATGAACCAGCAGGCGTAATTCTGCCCCAACGGTTTAAAGTTTGAACAAAAACCCGTTGCCATTTGGTAACGGGTTTTTTTTATCGCAGTAATAGCCCAGGAAGAGTGCTAAAACGCCCTTTCAGTGTTAGCGTTACAACAAAAGATTGTTATGCTTGAAATATGGCGATGCCGTCCCCATAAGTGTGTAATCACGATGAATGAGACTGGCTGATAATCCGTCCATAAGGTTACAATCAGTACAGCAGGTATTTTCCAATTTTTATCCAGGAGACGGAAATGTCATACAGTGGCGAACGAGATAACTTTGCACCCCATATGGCTCTGGTGCCAATGGTTATTGAACAGACCTCTCGCGGTGAACGTTCTTTTGATATCTATTCCCGTCTGCTCAAGGAACGCGTTATCTTTCTGACCGGCCAGGTGGAAGACCATATGGCGAACCTGATCGTGGCGCAGATGCTGTTCCTGGAAGCGGAAAACCCGGAAAAAGACATTTACCTGTATATTAACTCCCCTGGCGGCGTGATCACTGCCGGGATGTCCATTTATGACACCATGCAGTTCATCAAGCCTGACGTCAGCACCATTTGTATGGGGCAGGCGGCATCGATGGGTGCGTTCCTGCTGACTGCAGGGGCAAAAGGCAAACGTTTCTGTCTGCCAAATTCCCGCGTGATGATTCACCAGCCGCTGGGCGGATACCAGGGCCAGGCGACAGACATTGAAATTCATGCGCGTGAAATTCTGAAAGTGAAAGGGCGCATGAATGAACTTATGGCGCACCACACGGGTCAATCACTTGAGCAGATCGAGCGTGATACCGAGCGCGATCGCTTCCTCTCCGCATCAGAGGCAGTTGAGTACGGCTTAGTCGACTCCATTTTGACCCATCGTAATTGATGCCCACGGCGCGAGTGTGCCGCTATACTAAGGTAGGCGGCATTTTGCTTCACAGTAACTTGCGTCTGAGAATGGCATTTGCGTCGTCATGTGCGGCACAAAGAACTTAAAAAGAGGTTTGGACTCATGACAGATAAACGCAAAGATGGTTCGGGCAAACTGCTGTACTGCTCTTTTTGCGGCAAAAGCCAGCATGAAGTGCGAAAACTGATTGCCGGGCCGTCCGTGTATATCTGCGACGAATGTGTCGATTTATGTAACGACATTATCCGCGAAGAGATTAAAGAAGTAGCGCCTCATCGTGAGCGCAGCGCATTGCCGACTCCGCACGAGATCCGTCATCATCTTGATGATTACGTCATCGGCCAGGAACCGGCGAAAAAGGTGCTGGCAGTTGCAGTGTACAACCACTACAAACGTCTGCGTAACGGCGATACCAGCAATGGCGTTGAGCTTGGCAAAAGTAACATTTTGCTGATCGGCCCAACGGGTTCCGGTAAAACGCTGCTGGCCGAAACGCTGGCACGTCTGCTGGATGTTCCGTTCACCATGGCTGATGCTACCACGCTGACCGAAGCCGGTTACGTGGGTGAAGACGTTGAAAACATCATTCAGAAGCTGCTGCAGAAGTGTGACTACGACGTGCAGAAAGCCCAGCGCGGTATCGTATATATCGATGAGATCGACAAAATCTCTCGTAAATCCGATAACCCGTCCATCACCCGTGACGTATCGGGCGAAGGCGTGCAGCAGGCTCTGCTCAAGCTGATCGAAGGTACGGTTGCCGCGGTTCCGCCGCAGGGTGGACGCAAACATCCGCAGCAGGAGTTCTTGCAGGTTGATACCTCTAAGATCCTGTTCATCTGCGGTGGCGCGTTCGCAGGGCTGGATAAAGTGATCGCCAACCGTGTTGAAACCGGCTCCGGCATTGGTTTTGGCGCGACGGTGAAAGCCAAGTCCGAGAAAGCGAACGAAGGCGAACTGCTGTCGCAGGTTGAGCCAGAAGATTTGATCAAGTTTGGTCTGATTCCTGAATTCATCGGTCGTCTGCCGGTAGTGGCAACGCTGAATGAGCTGAGTGAAGATGCGCTGATTCAGATCCTGAAAGAGCCGAAAAATGCGCTGACCAAGCAGTATCAGGCATTGTTCAATCTGGAAGGCGTGGATCTGGAGTTCCGTGACGAAGCGCTGGTCGCTATCGCGAAGAAAGCGATGGTCCGTAAAACGGGTGCGCGTGGTTTGCGCTCTATCGTTGAAGCGGCGCTGCTCGACACCATGTACGATTTACCGTCCATGGAAGATGTCGAAAAAGTGGTGATCGACGAATCCGTTATCAGCGGCCAATCTAAACCAATGCTGATGTATGGCAAACCGGAAGCCCAGCAGGCGTCTGGCGAATAATTAGCCAAATCATACAAGCAGTTAATCAAAAAGGGGGGATTTTATCTCCCCTTTTATTTTTCCTTATTCATAGCGTTGAATGTGTGGGAAACATCCCCATATACTGGTTACATGTTTATGGTTGTGTAACACAGTGACATGACCTGCTTACCTGGCGGACACTAAACTAAGAGAGAGCTCTATGAATCCTGAGCGTTCTGAACGCATTGAAATCCCCGTATTGCCGCTGCGCGATGTGGTGGTTTATCCGCACATGGTCATACCCTTATTTGTAGGGCGGGAAAAATCTATCCGTTGCCTTGAAGCCGCCATGGATCATGATAAGAAAATCATGCTGGTGGCGCAGAAAGAAGCATCAACGGATGAGCCGGGTGTAAACGATCTTTTCACCGTCGGGACCGTGGCCTCTATTTTGCAAATGCTGAAGCTGCCTGACGGCACCGTGAAGGTGCTGGTAGAGGGCTTGCAGCGTGCGCGTATCACTACGCTTTCTGACGATGGCGAACACTTCTCTGCCAAAGCGGAGTACCTTGAGTCGCCGCAGCTCGACGAGCGCGAGCAGGAAGTGCTGGTGCGCACGGCGATTAGCCAGTTTGAAGGCTATATCAAGCTGAACAAAAAAATCCCACCAGAAGTGCTGACGTCGCTCAATAGCATCGACGATCCTGCGCGTCTGGCGGACACCATCGCTGCACACATGCCGCTGAAGCTGGCTGATAAACAGTCCGTGCTGGAGATGTCCGATGTGAACGAGCGTCTGGAATATCTGATGGCGATGATGGAATCCGAAATCGATCTGCTGCAGGTTGAGAAACGCATTCGCAACCGCGTCAAAAAGCAGATGGAGAAATCCCAGCGCGAGTACTATCTGAACGAGCAAATGAAAGCCATTCAGAAAGAGCTCGGCGAGATGGACGACGCCCCAGACGAAAACGAAGCGCTGAAGCGTAAGATCGACGCGGCGAAAATGCCGAAAGAGGCAAAAGAGAAAGCTGAAGCAGAACTGCAGAAGCTGAAAATGATGTCTCCGATGTCGGCCGAAGCGACCGTGGTTCGCGGCTATATCGAATGGATGGTACAGGTACCGTGGAATGCCCGTAGCAAGGTCAAAAAAGACCTGCGTCAGGCGCAAGAGATCCTCGATACCGACCACTACGGCCTTGAGCGCGTCAAAGACCGTATCCTTGAGTATCTTGCGGTTCAGAGCCGTGTGAACAAGCTGAAAGGCCCGATTCTGTGCCTGGTAGGGCCTCCTGGTGTGGGTAAAACCTCTCTGGGTCAGTCCATCGCCAAAGCTACCGGACGTAAATACATCCGTATGGCGCTCGGCGGCGTGCGTGATGAAGCGGAAATTCGCGGTCACCGTCGCACGTACATCGGCTCCATGCCGGGTAAACTGATTCAGAAAATGGCGAAAGTGGGCGTTAAAAACCCACTGTTCCTGCTCGATGAGATCGACAAAATGTCTTCGGACATGCGTGGCGACCCGGCGTCTGCTCTGCTTGAAGTGTTAGATCCAGAACAGAACGTGGCGTTCAGCGATCACTATCTGGAAGTGGACTACGATCTCAGCGATGTGATGTTCGTTGCGACCTCCAACTCCATGAACATTCCGGCTCCGCTGCTGGATCGTATGGAAGTGATCCGTCTGTCCGGTTATACCGAAGACGAAAAACTGAACATTGCCAAGCGCCATCTGTTGTCGAAACAGATTGAGCGTAACGCGCTGAAAGAGAGCGAGATTACGGTCGACGATAGTGCGATTATCAGCATTATCCGTTACTACACTCGCGAAGCGGGCGTGCGTAGCCTTGAGCGTGAAATCTCTAAACTGTGCCGTAAGGCGGTTAAACAGCTTCTGCTGGATAAATCCCTGAAGCACATCGAGATCAACGGCGACAATCTGCACGAATATCTGGGCGTACAGCGCTTTGATTATGGCCGTGCCGATAACGAAAACCGCGTGGGCCAGGTGACCGGTCTGGCATGGACGGAAGTGGGCGGCGATCTGCTGACCATCGAAACCGCCTGTGTGCCAGGCAAAGGCAAGCTGACTTACACCGGTTCTCTGGGCGAAGTCATGCAGGAGTCCATTCAGGCAGCGCTGACCGTGGTCCGTGCGCGTGCGGAGAAGCTGGGTATTAATCCTGACTTCTACGAAAAACGCGACATTCACGTCCACGTTCCTGAAGGGGCTACGCCGAAAGACGGCCCAAGTGCCGGTATCGCGATGTGTACCGCGCTGGTCTCCTGTCTGACGGGTAACCCGGTTCGCGCTGATGTGGCGATGACGGGTGAGATCACGCTGCGTGGTCTGGTGCTGCCGATCGGTGGTTTGAAAGAAAAACTGCTGGCTGCACACCGCGGTGGTATTAAAACCGTATTGATCCCGCATGAGAACAAACGTGATCTGGAAGAGATTCCTGACAATGTTATCGCCGATCTGGATATCCATCCGGTGAAACGCATTGAGGAAGTTCTGAGCCTCGCGCTGCAGAATGAGCCCTCTGGAATGCAGGTCGTAACCGCAAAATAGTGACCTCGCGCAAAGAGCGCTAAGAAAAACAAGGCTGACAGGTGATTTCTCACTTGCCAGCCTTTTTTTGTATAGCTAATTTAGATTGCTGATTGGGTTAGCCATCAACAACGGGTGTTGTAAGGTCATGGCAGGCCTGATATAACTGCTGCGCGGTCGCGTCGTGAAGGATTCAGGCGCGATATAAATTATAAAGAGAGGAAGAGAACAGTGAATAAATCTCAACTGATTGACAAAATTGCTGCGGGTGCTGATATCTCTAAAGCTGCGGCTGGACGTGCGTTAGATGCATTAATTGCCTCTGTAACTGAATCTCTGCAATCCGGGGATGACGTTGCGCTGGTAGGTTTTGGTACTTTTGCTGTTAAAGAGCGTGCTGCCCGTACTGGCCGCAACCCTCAGACCGGTAAAGAGATCACCATCGCTGCCGCTAAAGTGCCAGGTTTCCGTGCAGGTAAAGCACTGAAAGACGCAGTAAACTGATCGCTTTCTCGTTCAAGGGAAGTTGAAAAGTACAAGGGCGCATCATTTGATGTGCCTTTTTTGTTTGTCCAGCGCGACTTTATGCGAGTTTATGCGCGTTGTGGGCTGACATTTACCCCGGTTTCTTGTCACAATACAACCTTACGCGCTGCGGTCAGGATTTTGCCCAGCGTGAGGTCACCAGTCACCTACAGCGGAGTGTGGTTTCACCATGATGGACAACTTACGCACGGCTGCTAACAGTCTCGTGCTCAAGATTATTTTCGGTATCATTATCGTGTCGTTTATTTTGACCGGTGTGAGTGGATACCTGATTGGCGGTAGTAGCAACTACGCCGCGAAAGTGAATGGCCAGGAAATCAGCCGCGGGCAGTTTGAAAATGCCTTTGCCGGGGAACGTAATCGCATGCAGCAACAGCTCGGCGAACAGTTCTCTGAGCTTGCAGCGAACGAAGGCTATATGAAAACCCTCCGTCAGCAGACCGTGAATCGTCTTATCGACGAAGCGCTGCTCGATCAGTATTCCCGACACCTGGGGCTGGGCATTAGCGATGAGCAGGTCAAAAAGGCCATTTTCGCGACCCAGGCTTTCCAGTCTAACGGTAAATTCGATAACTCCCGCTACACCGCCATCGTTAATCAGATGGGGATGACGCCGGATCAATACGCTCAAGCGCTGCGTAATCAGCTGACCACTCAGCAACTGATTAACGCGGTAGTCGGTACCGATTTCATGCTTAAGGGCGAAACCGACGAGCTGGCAGCCCTGGTGGCTCAGCAGCGTGTCGTTCGCACCGCAACGATTGATGTCAACGCACTGGCGGCAAAACAGTCAGTCAGCGACGACGAGATCAAAGCCTACTACGAGCAGAACAAAAACAACTTCACCGCACCTGAGCAGTTCCGCGTGAGCTACATCAAGCTGGACGCCGCAGCGATGCCGGAAACAGCGTCTGACAGCGAAGTACAGTCTTACTACGACCAGCACCAGGATCAGTTCACTCAGGCGCAGCGTAACCGTTACAGCGTCATTCAGACCAAAACTGAAGCCGATGCTAAGGCGGTTGTCGACGAGCTGGCTAAAGGCGCCGACTTTGCGACACTGGCCAAAACGAAATCCACCGACATCATCTCTGCGAAAAACGGCGGTGATATGGGCTGGCTGGAAGACGCTACCACACCAGACGAGCTGAAAAACGCGGGCCTGAAAGAGAAAGGCCAGCTGTCCAGTGTGATCAAATCCTCTGTCGGTTTCCTGGTGGCGCGTCTGGATGATGTCCAGCCTGCTAAAACTAAACCGCTGGCTGACGTTCGCGATGATATCGCCGCGAAAGTGAAGCAAGAGAAAGCGCTGGATGCGTACTACGCGCTGCAGCAGAAAGTGAGCGACGCGGCAAGCAACGACAACGAATCTCTGGCGGGTGCTGAGCAGGCTGCTGGCGTGAAAGCCGTAGAAACAGGCTGGTTCGGTCACGATAACCTGCCTGAAGAGCTGAACTTCAAACCGGTTGCCGATGCCATCTTCAACGGTGGTCTGGTGGGTGAGAACGGTACGCCGGGCAGCAACTCTGACATTATCACCGTTGACGGCGATCGTGCGTTTGTTCTGCGTATTGCGGAGCATAAAGCCGAAACCATCAAACCGCTGGATGCTGTGAAAGATCAGATTGCTACTCTGGTCAAACACAACAAAGCTGAACAGCAGGCGAAGCTGGATGCAGAAAAACTGCTGGCTGAGCTGAAAGCAGGTAAAGGTGATGCGGCGCTGAAAGCGGCGGGGCTGAGCTTCGGTGAGGCGAAAACCTTGAGCCGTACAGGTCAGGATCCGGTGAGCCAGGCGGCGTTTGGCCTGAGCCTGCCTGCGAAAGACAAACCGAGCTTTGGTACGGCGTCTGACATGCAGGGCAACATCGTTCTGCTGGCGCTTGACGAAGTGAAAGCAGGCACCATGCCGGAAGAGCAGAAAAAAGCGATGGTTCAGGGCATCACCCAGAACAATGCCCAGATCGCTTTCGAAGCACTGATGAGCAACCTGCGCAAAGACGCTAAAATCAAGCTGGGCGATATCATCACGCAGCAGCAGTAATTACGGCGCTGCTCGCAGATTTTCGCAACGCACTGCAATATTTAAAGGCCGCTTACGCGGCCTTTTCCATTTCTGAAATCTGCTGTTTGTTGTTGTTTTTGAGGGCGGGTATTGTGGCTTCGCTGTCAACAAACAAGGAGAAAACAGCATGAAACATGGAATCAAAGCACTTTTAATGACGCTTGCGATCGCCACAACGGGGATGAGTTTTAGCGCACTGGCGGCGACACCGGCGGCGAAGGCGCATACCGTTGCGACGACGGCTGAAGCCACCACGTCGGACGCGGCAGTTTCCCAGCCTAAGGCGACAGCCAGCACTAAAGCGACCGACGACGAAGGTACCCGGGTTAGTATCAACTCTGCCTCGGCAGAGGATCTGGCGCGTGTCATGAATGGCGTTGGGCTGAAAAAAGCGCAGGCCATTGTCGGCTATCGTGACGAATACGGTCCGTTTAAAACCGTCGACGATCTGAAGCAGGTACCGGGGATCGGTAACGCGCTGGTTGAGCGCAACCTCACGCACCTGACACTGTAATCACACAATAACTTGCACAGTGGCAAAATTTTGCCAGGATAAAGAGGTCATACCAGTTATGACCTCTCATCCTATAACAATTTCAGGGCTAGTGCGCTATGCAGACTCAGATCAAAGTACGCGGTTACCATCTCGATGTTTACCAGCATGTGAATAATGCTCGTTATCTCGAATTCCTCGAAGAGGCTCGCTGGGACGGGCTGGAAAACAGCGAAAGCTTCCAGTGGCTCACGGCGCACAACATCGCTTTTGTGGTTGCCAATATCAATATCAACTACCGCCGTCCTGCGGTGCTGGGCGATCGCCTGACGGTGACGAGCCAGTTGCAACAGTTAAACGGTAAAAGCGGCGTGTTGAGTCAGGTCGTGACGCTGGACCCGGAAGGGCAGGTGGTGGCTGATGCGCTGATTACCTTTGTCTGCATTGATTTAAAAACGCAGAAAGCGCTGCCGTTAGAAGGCGAGTTACGCGAGAAGCTCGATCTGTTAATCGAATAATGTTGTGACCGGGTGAATGTCCTTCACCCGGTCGCGCCAGGGCTTATTTCAGCCCAGTTTTTTTCTTCATCAGCGCCATCACTGCTGGCTTATCGGCCAGGTAATGATTCAGACCGTTGGCGCGCAGGTTACAGGCGGCACATTGCCCACAGCCGTCGCCTTTGATGCCGTTGTAGCAGGTCAGCGTTTCATTACGCACCAGATCCAGTTTGCCCCAGTAATCGGCTAACGCCCAGGTCTCGGCTTTATCGAGCCACATCAGCGGCGTTTCAAAGCGAATCTCTTTTGCCATACCCAGATCCACGGCGTGATTAAGCGCTTTCACGAACTCGTCGCGGCAATCCGGGTAGCCGGAAAAATCGGTTTCGCACACGCCGGTGATGATCGCCTCCGCTTTCACCTGGTAGGCATAAATCGCGGTGAGCGTCAGGAACAGGATATTGCGGCCCGGTACAAAGGTATTGGGAATGCCGCTGGCATCGGGCTCATAGTCAGGGACAGGAATACTGTCGCGCGTCAGGCTGCTGACAGCCAGTTCGTTTAACAGCGTGACGTCCAGCACTTTATGCGCACGTGCGCCCAGTTTCAGCGCCAGTTCTCGGGCCACGTCGATTTCAGCGCGATGGCGCTGACCATAATCAAACGTCACACAATGCACTTCATCATATTGATGTAGGGCCTGAACCAGACAGGTGGTGGAATCCTGTCCTCCGCTGAACACGACGACGGCACGTTTCATAAATAGGTCTCAACAGTATCGGTAAAAACAATATGGTAACGTCTGGCACGCCTGGCGACCAGCTTCTTCACGCGTTCGGGGCAGGAAGCCAGGCCTGCGAAAAATCAAACCAGCCGCGGGTATTAAGGCGAATACCGTTCACTCCCGGCGGAGCGCTGATTTGATACTGATAGTTAAAGAGGGGCGTTAAAACCGCATTCTCCATCAGATGGGTGAAAATCGACTGCAAACCGCTGTGCCGCGTGTGCTCGCTGACCTGCGTCTGTACCGCATCCAGCGTTGCCTGAAGATGAGCATACTGCGGCGCGCTGAGCAGATGCGGCCACAGGGTATCGCAACGCAGCCACTGCTCAAGCGTATATCCCGGCGCTTCGCCGATCAGTCTGTCACCCATCATCAGATCCGCTTCGGCCAGATTGCCGCAGCCGTCCCAGGTTTTAGCATCATGGAAAATGACGTTGAGCGTACAACCCTGCTTTGCCAGATACTGTTTGAGCTGTTCAGCCATGGTGTGCAATTCAACGGGCAAATGGTAAATCAGGGTCAGCGTGTCGGGGAGAGGAACATCCCGCAACTGCGGCCATTCGGGAATGGTCCAGCCCGGCAGCAATTCGTGCGCGGGGTTAATCAGGTTTTCATCCAGCGGCAGGGTGTGCAGAAGCGTCGTGTGATGGATAATCGTGATGAGCCGCTGCGCCTGTCTTTTACTCAGGCGGCCACTCTGCTTGAGCGTGAGATAGCAAAAGCCAAGACTGGTGCTGCTGCTGACCAGACGCAGATTAGCCAGTTCGTCCGGCTGCCCTATCGCGATTTGTACCGGATGACGACAGCTGGTGCCTAAATCCTGCTCAAACAGTTGCGGAGTGATCCAGTATTCAATGGCTTTGATCAGCGGGTGGCTGAGATGGTATTGCTCATGGCTTTCCAGGCGCACCAGATCGGGTTCAAACACCGTCAACCGGAACGGGCCACAGCCTGTCAGGGCGCGTTTCGGATGGGCGAGACGGCTGCAGTAACTGGCCAGACGATGCGCCAGCCAGTAATCAGGCTGATGCAATACAAAGGTCAGGCACTGGGGATGCGTTACCTCAACGTTCAGCACGCTGTTAAACAACCGTCGCAGGGCGGGGAGGGCAAAGAGTTCGAGCAGGCTCGCGCGCAGCTGTGTGGTTTCGACCTTATCGCCGTTGTGCCAGTGCAACGTCGAACGGATGTAAAAATGCCAGCGTAAGCCATCGGCTGACACTTCCCAGTGATGGGCAAGATCCCCGGCAGGTTCGCGGCTGTCGTCGTCAAAGCGCGTCAGCCCGGAAAAGACCTGTCCGACCAGGTGTTGTTCCGCGCGTCCCGGCAAAAAGCCAGGATGGAGCGGATCAAGGGAACGGTAGTAGGGTATTCGCAATGTGGGTGTATCGTTTTGCCACTGGCCGCCGAGGAAAGGGTGCAGCAAGGCGCGCAGTTCCGGTGCGGCCAGCTGCGCCAGCTCTAGCGCATCGTGCTGTTGCCCGCGCATCAGCGCCTGCTCCATCATCTCATTACGCAGGCGGTCCGGGGTGACGTGAAAGGTTAATGTGCCGCGTTTGCCTCGCCCGGACTGTGCCCTCCAGCTTAGCCACCCAGCCTCCTGCGCCTGGCGCAACAGCGTACGCACGTGCCGCTCGCTGCAAAAGCAGCGTTCCGCCAGCTCCGCGACGGTAATTTGCTGCGACTCACCGGCAGAGGGTTGCCAGAGGCGTTGAAACTGATTCAGTCTGTTGAGTTGACGCATCTTCGGTGCCCGTTGAAAAGTTAGTGCCAGTCATACGCCTGACAATGGTGACGCAGCAGATCCAGCAGTCGGCGCGCCGCGAACGTCAGCGGCGATTTTTGCGAATACAGCACGTGATACTCGGCTTGCGGAAGGCCGTCAATATTCAGCAGGCAGAGCTGATCCTGTAAACCGAACGGAGCCTGCATCGCACGCGCCACAATGGTCAGATAATCCGACTGTAACACCAGACTCAGCCCTGAGATCATCGAGTCTGTGCGCACGGGCGTTTCCGCCAGCTGTGGCAGAAAATCGTTCGCTGAAAGCCGAAGCTGCTGGTAATACCCCATATCGGTCTCCGGCAACACCCAGCGCGCATTTTGCAACGCATCGAAGGTGGTGGCCTGCGCCAGAGGATGGCCTTTGCGGGCAATAATGCCGAAGGAGGCATTGAACAGCGGCTCGCGCACGAGATCGTCCAGGGGTAAGCCTGGGCCTGCCGTCCCGACGGCGAAATCCAGTCGCCCCTCCCGCAGTGCGGGCAACAGCATCGAAAGCTGCCCCTCTTTCACCAGCAGCGTGGAGTGAGGAAGCTGCGTCCTGAAGGCGTCGTTTAGTGCCGGAAAGACCGTCAGGGCCAGCAGAGAGGAAATGCCCATCGCCACCGCCCCCTGGGAAAACTGATCGATCTGGCGAATTTCATCGGCCGCCCGCTCCAGCTCCTCCAGAATAAACTGCATCCGCTGAGAAAACGCCCGCCCGGTTTCCGTCAGCGTCATCCCCTGATTCCCGCGCACAATCAGCCGCGTCTCCAGAGTCTGTTCCAGTTCGCGCAGCGTTCTGCTGACCGCCGGTTGAGATTGCCCTAAGGCTCTGGCCGCACCGCGAATACTGCCGCTGCGGATAACCTGCTGGAAAACCTTCAGTTGCTGTAATTTCGGCAGATAGCGCAACCCGTACCCCTATCAGTAAAAAGTATCACCTGTACAAAAATTGTATCTTATGGCCGGGTGGCAAAGCTGCTAACGTCGATGAAGAATCCACATAATCTGTTGTTGTTCAGTCTGTTATGTGATGCATGTCGCATTTTAATTTCACCTGTCGACAACTCTCTGGCGGGGTGATAACAAAAGGGATATCGGCTATGAAAAATCGTTTCCTGATGATCTTCCTGCTCTTTGTCGGTTATGTGGTGGTGTATCTCGACAAGACGGTGATGGGTTTTGCGCTGTTGCCCATTGAACGTGAATTTGATCTTCGGCCTGAGCAGTTGGGTTATATCACCGGGATCTTCTTTCTCGCCTATTCGCTGTTTCAAATCCCCGCAGGCTGGCTGAACGATCGCTTCGGCTACAAGAAAGTGCTGAGCGTCTCACTCTGTCTGCTCGGCGGCTTCGCCCTGTGCTTTGGGATGCTGGGATTCGGCCTGGGGCTGCTGGTCACTTTTCGTTTTTTATCCGGGATCGGCCATTCCGGTTATCCCTGCTCCTGCGCCAAAGCGGTGGTCTCGAACTTCTCCCTGGAGAAGAGAACTTTCGCACAGTCGATTTTGCTCTCCTCGGCTGGCTTCGCCATGACTGCCGGGCCGCTGATTGCGGTCTACAGCCTGAATTCCCTCGGCTGGCGCGGCTCTTTTTCGA
>NZ_SDDX01000013.1 GCF_004115925.1 Lelliottia nimipressuralis | reverse complement strand
CCAATTCCGCCACCGTCGCCCGGTGAGAACAATATCAAACATGGTTTGTGGTGCGAGGGGAGGGACTTGAACCCTCACGTCCGTAAAGACACTAACACCTGAAGCTAGCGCGTCTACCAATTCCGCCACCGTCGCATACCATCAATACTTAAAAAGTATCGCAACCACGGAGGCGCATTCTAGATGTTTTCAGCTTTCCGTCAACAGATAATTGCCCAGGATGTTTTGATTGCTGCAAAAATCGGCATTTGTATAGCCCGGAGCGCGATGCGCAGCCGGGCTGGCGGCAAATTACTTCTTCGCCTGACGTGTCATAACCGTGCGGTAAACTTTAAAGCGACCGGTCTGCGCCAGCACTTCATGGAAGCCGAAAATTTCATCCAGAAGGTTAGGATAAGGCAGGAAGGCGTTGGCCACGATGCGCAACTCACCGCCGCTGTTGAGATGACGTACCGCACCGCGAATCAGCGTTTGTGCCGCTTCAAGGCTGGTTTCCATGCCGTCGTGGAATGGCGGGTTGGAGATAATCATATCGAAACGCCCTGTCACCTCTGAGAACACGTTGCTGGCGAAAACGTCGCCTTCGAGCTCATTGGCGGCAAGGGTGGCACGGCTAGCTTCAACGGCCGGCGCGCTCACGTCACACAGGGTAAGACGCACTTTCGGGGAGTGGGTGGCGAGCACGGCAGACAACACGCCTGCGCCGCAGCCGACATCCAGCACTTTGCCTTTGGTGTGCGGCGTAAAGGTGGAGAGCAGCAGTTGGCTGCCCACATCCAGACCGTCGCGGCTAAAGACGCCCGGCAGCGTTTTGATTGTCAGCCCTTCGAGCTGATACTCGCCCCAGGCTTTTTCGGCATCAAACTCAGGCTGTTTTTCCAGACGACCGTGGTACAAACCGCAGCGACGCGCGCTGTCGATTTTGTTCAGCGTCGCGTATTCCGCCAGCATCTGCTCGGCGCTACGCACGCCGCTGCGGTTCTCGCCAACGACGAAAATGTCGCAGCCAACCGGCAGCATGGAGAGCAGGTTCATCAGCTGGAACTGCGCTTCAGGTTTGTTCTTTGGCCAGTAGTAGATCAGCGTATCGCAGTCGGCGATATCACTTTGCTCCGCCACCAGGCTGAAGCGCACGCGATCTTCCATCTGACGGCTTAACACCTGCCAGTGATGGAATTGCTGGGTATGGGCGCGGCTTTCGGCGCATTCGAAACGGGCAGGCAGATCGTCCTGCATATCTCCGGCAAACAGAATACGGCTTTCTTCGAAATCATCACTGTGACGCAGCAAGACTTCACTTGCCGGGGTAAATGCAGACATGAATTGTTCCTCAATAAACTCAGCCGGGGATTATAGTAGTTTGTTGGCGGATATACGACGAATTTGCTATATTTGCGCGCCTGACAGACAGGAGTTTTCCCTATGACATCCCGACGTGACTGGCAGTTACAGCAACTGGGCATCACCCAGTGGTCTCTGCGTCGCCCGACGGCGTTGCAGGGTGAAATCGCTATCTCCATTCCGGCACACGTTCGTCTGGTCATGGTGGCTGAAGAGCTGCCCTCGCTCACTGAGACGCTGGTCAGCGACGTTCTGCGTACGCTGAAAGTGAGCGCCGATCAGGTGTTACAGCTGACGCCCGAGCGCGTGGCGATGCTGCCGCCGGAGAGCCGCTGCAACAGCTGGCGGCTTGGCGTTGCGGATGAGACTCCCCTTGAGGGCGGTCAGCTGCTTACGCCGCCACTGGAAGAATTGAAAGCAAACCCAAAGGCGCGAAGCGCGCTATGGCAACAAATCTGTGAATATGAACACGATTTCTTCCCTCACGACGTCTGATCTGGCATCAGCGTTCGCGATCGAGACGCGCGCCCATGCCTTTCCGTGGAGCGAAAAAACATTCGCCAGCAATCAGGGCGAGCGCTATCTGAATTTCCATCTGGATGTCGATGGCGAAATGGCGGCATTTGCCATTACGCAGGTCGTGCTGGATGAAGCGACGCTGTTTAACATTGCCGTCGATCCTGCATACCAGCGCCGTGGCCTGGCCCGGGAACTGCTGGAACATGTAATACGCGAGCTGGAGACACGTGATGTCTTCACGCTGTGGCTGGAGGTTCGCGCCTCCAATGCGGCCGCCATCGCACTCTACGAAAGCTTAGGCTTTAACGAGGCGACGATTCGCCGTAATTATTACCCGACTGCCGAGGGACGCGAAGACGCCATCATCATGGCGCTGCCGCTTGGATAACAAATAAGGTTGTAACGATGAAATGGGACTGGATTTTCTTTGACGCCGACGAAACGCTGTTTACGTTTGATTCGTTTGGCGGCCTACAGCGGATGTTTTTAGACTATAGCGTCACCTTTACCGCAGAAGATTTTCAGGACTATCAAGCGGTGAACAAACCGCTTTGGGTGGATTACCAGAACGGTGCCATCTCGGCGTTACAGCTCCAGCATCAGCGTTTTCAGGGCTGGTCCGAGCGTCTGAATGTCTCTCCCGGCGCGCTAAACGAGGCTTTTCTCAACGCGATGGCGGAGATTTGCGCACCGCTGCCAGGGGCGATTTCCCTGCTTAATGCCCTTAAAGGCAAAGTGAAGCTCGGAATCATCACCAACGGCTTTACCGCCCTGCAGCAGATCCGCCTTGAACGCACAGGCCTGCGCGATCATTTCGACGCGCTGGTGATCTCTGAACAGGTAGGCGTGCCAAAACCCGATCCGCGTATTTTTGACTATGCGCTGGAAAAAGCCGGCCATCCTGCACGTGAGCGCGTGCTGATGGTCGGAGACACCGCCGAGTCGGATATTCTGGGCGGGATGAAGTCCGGGCTGGCAACCTGCTGGCTGAACGCACACGGTCGCGCGCTGCCTGAAGGCATCGAACCGACCTGGACCGTATCGTCATTGAACGAACTGGAGCAACTCCTGTGTAAACAATGATTGCCTGCCCCCCATTGATGGGTAAAATAGCCGCAATTTCGTATTCCATGATGCGTGGCCTGCTGCCGCGCTTATATAAGAAGATTTGATTATGACGTTGTCTCCTTATCTGCAAGAGGTGGCGAAGCGCCGTACTTTTGCCATTATTTCTCACCCGGATGCCGGTAAAACGACCATCACCGAAAAGGTACTGCTGTTCGGACAGGCGATTCAGACCGCCGGTACGGTAAAAGGCCGTGGCTCCAGCCAGCACGCCAAATCGGACTGGATGGAGATGGAAAAGCAGCGTGGTATTTCCATTACCACCTCCGTGATGCAGTTCCCGTATCACGACTGCCTGGTGAACCTCCTCGACACCCCAGGCCACGAAGACTTCTCCGAAGATACCTACCGTACGCTGACGGCGGTTGACTGCTGTCTGATGGTCATCGACGCCGCGAAAGGGGTAGAAGATCGTACCCGTAAGCTGATGGAAGTCACCCGTCTGCGCGATACGCCGATCCTGACCTTCATGAACAAACTCGACCGTGACATCCGCGATCCGATGGAAGTGATGGACGAAGTGGAGCGCGAGCTGAAAATCGCCTGCGCGCCAATTACCTGGCCGATCGGCTGCGGTAAGCTGTTCAAGGGCGTTTACCACCTCTATAAAGATGAAGTGTATCTGTACCAGACCGGTAAAGGTCATACCATCCAGGACGTGCGTATCGTAAAAGGTCTGGATAACCCGGATCTGGACGTGGCGGTGGGCGAAGAGCTGGCCTCTCAGCTGCGCGATGAGCTGGAGCTGGTTAAAGGCGCTTCTCACGAGTTTGACAAAGAGCTGTTCCTGGCCGGGGAAATCACGCCGGTATTCTTCGGTACCGCACTGGGTAACTTTGGTGTGGATCATATGCTCGACGGTCTGGTGGAGTGGGCACCGCAGCCGATGCCGCGCAAAACTGACTCCCGTCTTGTCGAAGCCGCAGAAGAGAAATTCACCGGCTTCGTCTTTAAGATTCAGGCCAACATGGACCCGAAACACCGCGACCGCGTGGCCTTCCTGCGTGTGGTTTCCGGTAAGTATGAAAAGGGCATGAAGTTGCGCCAGGTACGTATCGGGAAAGACGTTGTCATTTCCGACGCGCTGACCTTTATGGCGGGCGACCGTTCACACGTTGAAGAAGCCTATCCGGGCGACATCATCGGCCTGCATAACCACGGCACCATTCAGATCGGCGACACCTTCACCCAGGGTGAAATGATGAAGTTCACCGGTATCCCGAACTTCGCGCCGGAACTGTTCCGTCGTATCCGTCTGAAAGATCCGCTGAAGCAAAAGCAGCTGCTCAAAGGTCTGGTCCAGCTCTCCGAAGAGGGCGCGGTGCAGGTCTTCCGTCCAATTGCCAACAACGATCTGATCGTGGGCGCGGTCGGTGTGCTGCAGTTCGACGTGGTCGTTGCACGTCTGAAGAGCGAGTACAATGTGGAAGCGATCTACGAATCGGTGAACGTGGCGACGGCGCGCTGGGTTGAATGTGCTGACGTGAAGAAATTCGAAGAGTTCAAACGTAAGAACGAAATCCAGCTGGCACTGGATGGCGGCGATAACCTGACGTACATCGCCCCAACCATGGTTAACCTGAATCTGACCCAGGAACGCTATCCTGACGTTCAGTTCCGCAAAACCCGCGAGCACTAATCCTTTCTCAGAGCACGGCGCCCGCCGTGCTCTTCTTAAACTCCAGCCTTATTAATCCCTTGCGGAATGTTCTTAATTCAACGCGATTTTAGCGTTATTGCTCGTTTTTTGCCCGATTCTGAAAGCGGCTTTGTCAATGTGATCTATATTTAACTCAGTGTTTAACACCGGGCGCGGATGATAGTCCTGTTCAATGCGTGTTCATGAGTCTCTCATCCCGGCCGTGTGTTTATTCGCAAGATTAAAAACTAGTATGAAGGGATGTTTTGACGCTCAACTTCCGAGCAAACTACAGGAATACATCGATGAATATGACAAGACTTAAGATTTCTAAAACTCTGCTGGCAGTCACTCTGGGTGGCCTCCTGGTAAGTGGTTCTGCCCTGGCAGAAAGCACTACTACGGATAAGGCGCAATCCACCGCGGACAGCGCAGGGCAAAAAATCGATAGCTCTATGAATAAAGTCGGTAATTTCATGGATGACAGCTCTATCACAGCAAAAGTGAAAGCGGCTCTGGTGGATGATGAAAACATCAAGAGCACCGACATTTCCGTAAAAACTGACAAAAAAGTGGTCACCTTGAGTGGCTTCGTGGAAAGCCAGGCGCAGGCTGAACAAGCCGTCACCGTGGCGAAAGGCGTTGAAGGCGTCACCTCAGTCAGCGACAAACTGCACGTGCGTGATGCTAAAGACGCGTCTGTGAAAGGCTATGCAGGCGACACCGCAACCACCAGCGAAATCAAAGCTAAACTATTAGCAGATGACATCGTACCGTCTCGTAAAGTGAAAGTTGAAACCACCGACGGTGTGGTCCAGCTCTCCGGTACGGTTGATTCCCAGGCGCAGGTGGAACGCGCCGAAACTATCGCTAAAGCCGTCGATGGCGTTAAAAGCGTCAAAAACGATCTGAAAGCGAAATAAGAACGACTTTTGGACACAACGCTTGTGAGCACCTGAGCGCTCACATATAGCGGCTGATATTAACTATGGTAAAGGAGAGTTTTATGTTTCGTTGGGGCATTATATTTCTGGTTATCGCGTTAATTGCCGCCGCTCTGGGCTTTGGTGGTCTGGCGGGTACAGCGGCCGGCGCGGCGAAAATTGTTTTCGTTGTCGGTATTATCCTGTTCCTGGTCAGCCTGTTTACCGGACGCCGTCGTCCCTAGATAAGCGTAATCAGCCCGTCGGAAAACACAGCCGACAACACCACACTAAAAGCCAGTCCTTGCGACTGGCTTTTTCTGGTTTGAGTCATAGGGCCAGTTTGCGCTACTGTGTAATAACAGAAGAATCAAAAACAGGTGTAGCAGTGGGGCAGAGAATTCCGGTTACGCTCGGCAATATCGCGCCGTTGGCGTTAAAACCCTTTCGCGTCGGCCGGCTGGCGCTGGTATGCGAAGGCGGTGGGCAGCGAGGCATCTTTACGGCCGGGGTGCTGGATGAATTCATGCGCGCGCAATTTAACCCTTTCGATCTCTTCTTTGGCACGTCCGCCGGGGCGCAAAATCTCTCTGCCTACGTCTGTAACCAGCCCGGTTACGCCCGCAAAGTGATCATGCGCTACACCACTTCTCGCGATTTCTTCAATCCGCTGCGATTTGTACGCGGCGGAAATCTCATCGATCTGGACTGGCTCTTAGACTCCACCTCCAGCCAGATGCCGCTGGCGATGGACACCGCTTCTCGCCTTTTTGATACGGGAAAAGAGTTCTGGATGTGCGCCAGCCGGGGCGATGACTACACGCCGGGCTACTTCTCACCGCAAAAAGAGAACTGGCTGGATATTCTGCGTGCATCCAGCGCGATTCCTGGCTTCTACCGGACCGCAGCGGCCCTCGACGGCATCAACTATCTGGACGGTGGGATCAGCGACGCCGTCCCCGTTCAGGAAGCCGCCCGCCGTGGTGCGCAAACTATCGTGGTGATCCGCACCGTGCCGTCGCAGATGTACTACACCCCGCAGTGGTTTAAGCGCATGGAAAAATGGCTTGGGGACAGTAGCCTGCAGCCGCTGGTGAACATCGCTCATCAGCATGAAACCAGCTACAGCGCAATGCAGCGGTTTATCGAAAAGCCGCCGGGCAAGCTGAAAATCTTTGAAATCTACCCGCCGAAACCCCTTAACAGCATGGCGCTGGGCAGTCGCATACCTGCGCTGCGCGATGACTATAAAACCGGGCGTCTGTGCGCTCGCTATTTCCTGGCAACGGTGGGGAAACTGCTGGCCGAAAGTCCGCCTATTTATCGACATAAGCGTATCATCACGCCACCGGCGATTGTGGCAAACGACGCCCTGACGATGCCGCTGGTGGATGCCCCGCAGGCGAACGATACGACCTTTGATAACGAGGATCTGGCGTGACTTTTCGCTTTGTCGACACCCATTGCCACTTTGATTTTCCGCCGTTTACCGGCAACGAGACGCAAAGTATCGCGCAGGCCGCGAAGGCGGGTGTGCAGGCGATTATCGTGCCTGCCATTGAAGCGGCAAATTTTGAGCGGGTGCTCGATTTGGCTCGCAGCCACACGGCACTCTACGCCGCGCTGGGCCTGCATCCCATTGTGGTGGAAACGCATCAGGATGCGCATCTGGACCAGCTGGAAGCCTCTATTCTCACCGCCGGGAAAAAACTGGTGGCGATCGGTGAGATCGGTCTCGATCTCTATCGCGACGATCCGCAATTCGATCGCCAGCAGGCGCTTTTGGATGCGCAGCTAAAACTGGCTAAACGCCACGATCTGCCGGTGATCCTCCACTCAAGACGCACTCACGACAAACTGACGATGCACCTCAAACGTGCCGATCTGCCGCGAACCGGCGTAGTGCACGGTTTTTCCGGAAGCCTGCAACAGGCGCAACGTTTTATCGAGCTGGGCTACAAAATTGGCGTCGGCGGCACAATCACCTATCCGCGCGCCAGTAAAACCCGCGACGTGATGGCGCAGTTGCCCCTGTCATCCCTGCTGCTGGAAACTGACGCGCCGGACATGCCACTGAACGGTTTTCAGGGCCAGCCGAATCGCCCGGAGCAGGCGGCGCGCGTCTTTACGACACTGTGTGAATTACGTGCTGAGCCGGCAGAAACCCTCGCAGATGCGCTGCTGCAAAACACGGAAGATCTGTTTGGCATCACCCTATAAATAGAGCGCCGGGCGGATCACCGTTATCCTCTGTTTCTCCAGCGCGCAGGCCAGGGGTTCTACATCCTCTGCCGTGGCGCTGCGCCAGCTGGCCGCCTCGCCGTACACCCCGTGGGCGTGAAAAGCGTTGATCCTGACAGGCACATCGCCGAGAGCGTGAATAAAGGCGATCAGCGACTCCAGATGTTTCAGATAATCACAATGATCCGGGATCACCAGCAGCCGCAGTTCCGTTAAACGCTGATGGTGTGCCAGCCAGCGAATGCTGTGTTTGATCTGCGGATTTTCGCGTCCGGTCAGGAAACGGTGGTGCTCGTTGTTCCAGGCTTTCAGATCCAGCATGGCACCATCAAAAAACGGCAGCAGTTTTTGCCAGCCGGTTTCACTCAGCAGCCCGTTGCTGTCTACCAGACAGGTTAAATGCTTCAGTGACGCGTCCGCTTTGATGGCGCGAAACAGCGCCACCAAAAACGGCAGCTGGGTAGTGGCTTCGCCGCCGCTGACGGTTATCCCTTCAATAAAGGGCGCGACGGTGCGAATCTGCCCGAGGATTTCCTCTACGCTGAAACGCTGCGCCATCGGGGTGGCCTGTTGCGGGCAGACGTGCAAACAGGTGTCGCATTTTTGACAGATACTCTCCTGCCACCAGACGCGCCCGGCCTGAATGTTCAGGGCATCGTGCGGACAGTGAAGCACGCAGTCGCCGCAATCGTTGCAGCGTCCGATGGTCCACGGGTTGTGGCAGGTTTTGCAGCGCAGGTTACAGCCCTGCAGGAACAGTGCCAGGCGGCTGCCCGGCCCGTCCACGCAGGAGAAAGGGATAACCTGACTAACTAAAGCGCATCTGCTGTTCATGGCTTATCACACGCGGCTGACGTTCAAGGATACGTGTATTGCGTGCGGCCTCTTCGCCAAGCCAGGTGGTGTTGGTACGAGAGCCTTCCGCGCGGTATTTCTCCAGATCCGACAGGCGCACCATATACCCGGTCACACGCACCAGATCGTTCCCGGCCACGTTGGCCGTAAATTCGCGCATCCCGGCGTTAAACGCCCCAAGACAAAGCTGAACCACGGCTTGCGGGTTACGCTTGATGGTTTCGTCCAGCGTCAAAATATCACTGATGCCCGAATGATAATGTTTGTGATGCGGCGCGACGGCCAGCAGGTGGCTAATCGGATCCGGCTCATCGCCATACGGCAGACGCGCACCCGGCGTAGTACCCGCGTCAGAGCTGATTCCGGACTGGGCATGCAGCATGGCGCGCTGCTTCCAGCCGTGTTTCACCGGCGTATTTTCGACAAATTCCGCAAGTTGTTCGCTCATGCGGTAGCCCAGCGCATTGGCCTGCTCATCCTTGCCGTAACGCGCGTTCAGTCCGGCTTTCTCGCACAGGGTATTCACCGCTTCGGCCAGACCGTACATGCCAAACATCGGCACAAAACGATCCGCATCAATCAGCCCCTCTTTTACCAGGAAGCTATTCTCAAAGAAGCCGGATTGCTCATACAGAAAATCACAGCGTGCATCGATAATCGCGATCTGCTGCTGGCAGTAGTGCGGTAGCGTGCGGGTAAAGAAATCGTCCATTGATTCACTGCTCTCGGCAATAGCCTTGAGGTTGAGGCGAACCAGGGTACTGCCACCGCCCGCCAGCGGCAGGGAGTTGTAACAACTCACTACGCCATAACGGCCTTTTGTGAAAATTTTATCATTCACCGGACCGTTGGAAATATGCGGTTTACTGCATTCGCAAATATTTTTTGCCACGCTCAGCAGCAAATCGTCAGGGGTGATTTCCGGGTCGTAAATAAAGGTGAGATTCGGTGCGACCTGCTTCAGCTCTGCATCGGCGCGTAGAATAGCGCGGGTGATTGGGGTATCCGCAGGGCCGATGTTGGCGTGCATAAACGCGTCTGGCAGGGTTCTGTCGAGATAACGCCAGAAACGTTTTATTCGGCTATCAATTTCTTCTTGTGTTAGAATTCTAACATAGGGTTGCAGCAACGCGTCGAGATGGCCGAGAAACACCGGCATCGATGTGACGGATGGAACATGGTGGTAGAGGATAGTGAGTAACGACAGGGCGTCATCGAGATCTTTCGCCCCTTCCAGCTCTAACCACTCTGAGCCGTTTGCCAGGAATTTAGCGTAGTCCGGCAGAACGTAGCGCGGTTTGAAGGGCGCATGGCCTTCAAACATATCGCAGATGAAACCCTCGTCCAGTGCCGCACGCGCGGCCTGTGACAGCGCGGGGTAGGGTAGATTGTTTTCCGCTTCCAGCGCCAGGAAATGACGTTTTTGCTCGGCTGTCAGTACCGGGCTTGTCACAATTTGCTGGCAACGTTGTTGCAAAGCATCGAGACCGGAGGTGGACATGTTCGCTTCCTTTTATTCTGCGGTTGATGGGCAGATTGTAGGAACTCATCATGCGAAGCCATTTGATCCGACGCGGGTGATTGCTGTTTTAGCCAGCAGCCTGAGGACTAAAGTTTGAAGTTGATCTCATTACAGTAATGCAAATTTGTACGCAGTTTTCATTAACTGTGATGAATGTCGAAGTGTGAATGCGGGTGAATGTTAGAATACTCACAGACCCGCACGGTGAAAATTTATACGGCGAAGCCGTTGGAGAATGTTATGACCGATTTAACCGCAAGCAGCCTGCGCGCGTTGAAACTGATGGACCTGACCACCCTGAACGATGACGACACCAATGAAAAAGTGATCGCATTGTGCCATCAGGCGAAAACGCCAGTGGGCAATACCGCTGCCATCTGCATCTATCCGCGTTTTATCCCGATTGCACGTAAGACGCTGAACGCGCAGGGCACGCCTGACGTGCGTATCGCAACCGTCACCAACTTCCCGCACGGCAATGACGACATCGACATTGCGCTGGCTGAAACCCGCGCGGCGATTGCCTACGGTGCTGATGAAGTTGACGTGGTGTTCCCGTACCGTGCGCTGATCGCCGGCAACGAGCAGGTCGGTTTTGACCTGGTGAAAGCCTGTAAAGACGCTTGTGCGGCGGCTAACGTGCTGCTGAAAGTGATTATCGAAACGGGCGAGCTGAAAGAAGAAGCGCTGATTCGTAAAGCATCTGAAATCTCCATCAAAGCGGGTGCGGATTTCATTAAAACCTCTACCGGTAAAGTGCCGGTCAACGCAACGCCAGAAAGCGCTCGCATCATGATGGAAGTGATTCGCGACATGGGCGTGTCTAAAACCGTTGGTTTCAAACCTGCGGGCGGCGTGCGTACTGCAGAGGACGCGCAGCAGTTCCTGGCCATCGCTGACGACCTGTTTGGCGCCGACTGGGCGGATTCCCGTCACTACCGCTTCGGCGCATCCAGCCTGCTGGCAAGCCTGCTGAAAGCGCTGGGTCACGGTGACGGTAAGAGTGCCAGCAGCTACTAATTACTCGTCATAGTCAGGCTGCACTTTCACCCCAGTCTCTTACTTGTGTAGGCGCCTGGGGGGCACTTTCTTGCCGCCCTCCGACAGCTCGAATTATGAAGAGTAATATTTTATCGCGGCGGGTTTACCGCCGCATTTAACCTGATTCCCCGGGGGTTACCGTGTTTCTCGCACAAGAAATTATTCGTAAAAAACGTGATGGTCATGCATTAAGCGACGAAGAGATCCGCTTCTTTATCAACGGTATTCGTGACAACACCATCTCTGAAGGGCAGATTGCCGCCCTGGCGATGACCATTTTCTTCCACGATATGGCGATGCCGGAACGTGTCTCGCTGACCATGGCGATGCGGGATTCAGGAACCGTTCTGGACTGGAAAAGCCTTAACCTCAACGGCCCGATTGTGGATAAACACTCCACGGGCGGCGTGGGCGATGTCACTTCCCTGATGCTCGGCCCAATGGTCGCCGCATGTGGGGGCTATATCCCGATGATCTCCGGGCGCGGCCTGGGGCATACGGGCGGTACGCTCGACAAACTGGAAGCCATTCCGGGCTTCGATATCTTCCCGGATGACCAGCGCTTCCGCGAAATTATTAAAGACGTTGGTGTGGCGATTATTGGCCAGACCAGCTCTCTCGCGCCGGCGGATAAACGTTTTTACGCCACCCGCGATATCACCGCGACAGTGGATTCCATTCCGCTGATCACCGCCTCGATCCTCGCCAAAAAGCTGGCGGAAGGTCTGGATGCCCTGGTGATGGATGTGAAAGTGGGAAGCGGCGCGTTTATGCCTACCTATGAACTCTCTGCGGCACTGGCCGAAGCGATCGTGGGCGTCTCCAACGGTGCAGGCGTGCGCACGACGGCGCTGCTCACCGACATGAACCAGGTGCTGGCCTCCAGCGCGGGTAACGCCGTCGAAGTGCGCGAAGCCGTGCAGTTCCTGACCGGCGAATACCGCAATCCGCGTCTGTTCGACGTCACTATGGCGCTGTGCGTTGAGATGCTGATCTCCGGTAAGCTCGCCAAAGACGACGCCGACGCGCGCGCGAAACTGCAGGCAGTGCTGGATAACGGCAAAGCGGCAGAGATCTTCGGTCGCATGGTGGCTGCGCAAAAAGGCCCAACCGATTTCGTCGAAAACTACGCGAAATACCTGCCGACCGCGACGCTCAGCAAGGCGGTTTACGCCGATGCGGAAGGTTTTGTCTCCGCCATGGACACCCGTGCGCTGGGCATGGCCGTGGTATCGATGGGCGGCGGGCGCCGTCAGGCATCGGACACGATTGATTACAGCGTCGGCTTTACCGATATGACCCGTCTGGGTGACAGCGTTGACGGGCAGCGTCCGCTGGCGGTCATCCATGCCAAAGACGAAGCCAGCTGGCAGGAAGCGGCGAAAGCGGTAAAAGCGGCCATTAAACTTGACGACACAGCTCCCGAAACCACACCAACCGTCTATCGTCGTATCACCGAATAGCGGTATACTGATCTGATCGGTTTTTTATGAATTTTTGAAGCACATAAGTACGGAGAACATATGAAACGTGCATTTATTATGGTGCTGGACTCATTCGGCATCGGCGCTACAGAAGATGCAGACCGCTTTGGTGATGTCGGTTCCGACACCATGGGCCATATCGCAGAAGCGTGTGCGAAAGGCGAAGCGAACAATGGCCGTCAGGGCCCACTGACTCTGCCAAACCTGACCCGCCTGGGTCTGGTGAAGGCGCATGAAGGTTCGACTGGTAAAGTGGCGGCCGGTATGGACGCTAACGCAGAAGTGATCGGCGCATACGCCTGGGCGCACGAGCTTTCCTCAGGTAAAGACACCCCGTCTGGTCACTGGGAAATTGCCGGTGTACCGGTTCTGTTCGACTGGGGCTATTTCTCCGATCACGAAAACAGCTTCCCGCAGAAGCTGCTGGACAAGCTGGTTGAGCGCGGCAATCTGCCGGGTTACCTCGGTAACTGCCACTCCTCCGGTACGGTGATTCTGGATCAGCTCGGCGAAGAGCACATGAAAACCGGTAAGCCGATTTTCTACACCTCCGCTGACTCCGTGTTCCAGATTGCCTGTCACGAAGAGACCTTCGGCCTGGATCGTCTGTACGAGCTGTGCGAAATCGCGCGTGAAGAGCTGACCGAAGGCGGCTACAACATTGGCCGCGTAATTGCTCGTCCGTTTATCGGCGACAAACCGGGCAACTTCCAGCGTACCGGCAACCGTCACGATCTGGCCGTAGAACCGCCAGCACCGACCGTGTTGCAGAAACTGGTTGATGAGAAAGCGGGCGAAGTGGTTTCTGTCGGTAAAATCGCAGACATCTACGCCAACTGCGGCATCACCAAAAAAGTGAAAGCCACCGGTCTGGACGCGCTGTTCGACGCCACCATCAAAGAGATGAAAGAAGCGGGCGACAAGACTATCGTCTTCACCAACTTCGTAGACTTCGACTCCTCCTGGGGCCACCGTCGCGACGTCGCTGGTTATGCCGCCGGTCTGGAACTGTTCGACCGCCGTCTGCCGGAGCTGCTGGAGCTGGTGGGGGAAGATGACATCATCATCCTCACCGCTGACCACGGCTGCGACCCAACCTGGACCGGTACCGACCACACCCGCGAGCACATTCCTGTGCTGGTGTACGGACCGAAAGTGAAACCAGGATCGCTGGGCCACCGCGAAACCTTCGCGGATATCGGCCAGACCATTGCGAGCTACTTCGGTACTTCGCCAATGGACTACGGCAAAAACATGCTGTGATGCGCATGCCCGGCAGCGCTGCGCTTGCCGGGCCTACGATTTAGTAGGTCGGGTCAGGCGCAGCCGCCACCCGACAAAACGACAATTTTAAAAGGATCTGAAGATGGCTACCCCACACATTAATGCAGAAATGGGCGATTTCGCGGACGTAGTGTTGATGCCGGGTGACCCGCTGCGCGCGAAGCACATTGCGGAAACCTTCCTCGAAGACGTACGTGAAGTGAACAACGTGCGCGGCATGCTGGGCTTCACAGGTACTTACAAAGGCCGCAAAATCTCTGTGATGGGTCACGGTATGGGTATCCCGTCCTGCTCCATTTACACCAAAGAGCTGATCACCGATTTCGGCGTGAAGAAAATCATCCGCGTGGGCTCTTGCGGTGCAGTGCGTATGGACGTGAAACTGCGTGACGTCGTCATCGGTATGGGTGCTTGCACCGATTCCAAAGTCAACCGTATGCGTTTCAAAGACCACGACTTTGCAGCCATCGCTGACTTCGGCATGGTGCGTAACGCGGTTGACGCGGCGAAAGCGCTGGGCGTTGATGCGCGCGTCGGTAACATCTTCTCTGCTGATCTGTTCTATGCACCGGACGGCGGCGAAATGTTCGACGTGATGGAAAAATACGGCATCCTGGGCGTGGAAATGGAAGCGGCGGGCATCTACGGCGTAGCGGCTGAGTTTGGTGCGAAAGCGCTGACCATCTGCACCGTGTCTGACCACATCCGTACTCACGAGCAGACCACTGCCGCTGAGCGTCAGACCACCTTCAACGACATGATCAAAATCGCGCTGGAATCCGTTCTGCTGGGCGATAAAGAGTAAGTCTGTTTGCCGGGTGGCTTCTCCGCCTTACCCGGCCTGCAATGTTAAAGCCCGCTTGCGGGCTTTTCTGTCACCGCACCGCTTTCGCTATCCACGCCGACAGCTCCCGCAACTCTTTTTCCTGCTCCGGGAACTCGCCTAACAGCGCGTCACACGCTTGCTGCAGACTCTCCGCGCGATACAAACATCCCTGCAAACGGGCCGCCAGCGCTTCCAGCGGGGCCGGATTGAGGCTATCGGTAAACACCTGCGTGCGCGTGATAATGCCCCGTTCAACGTCGAAATGCAGCTCTACGCCGCCCCAGGTGAAACGCTCATCCAGCAGATGCGAGAACGCCGGTGCCTGGCCGAAGTTCCACTCCCAGCTACTTTGTCGGGCAAAGGTTTCGGCGAAGTTGGGCAAATCCGGCGCTTTGTCCGGGGAGATCACTTCCGCCTCGACGCGCTCGCCATAATGTTCGAAAAACGCCTCACGAATTGCCGCGCAAACCTGCTCATGGGTAATGCCTGGCAGCAGCTCCACCAGATTCGCCACGCGACCGCGCACCGAGGTAATCCCCTTGGCCTGCAGCTTTTTCTTGTCGGGATTGAGATAGTTCGCCAGACGGCTCAAGTCAGCGTTAAGCAGTAGAGTGCCGTGGTGAAAACCGCGATCTTTGGTTTCGCGATAGGCCGAGCCGGAAACTTTACGGTCGCCTTCTGGGGTTTTGACCACCAGATCGTTTCGTCCGGAGGCTTCTGCCGTCACGCCGAGGGCGTTCAGGGCATTGAGCACAATCGCGGTGGAGATGGTTTTATCGTATTCCGGTTTCCCGGCCATAAAGGTAAAGCAGGTATTGCCGAGGTCATGGAATACCGCGCCGCCGCCGCTGCTGCGACGGGCCAGACGCACGTTGTCCTCTTCCATGCGCCGGGTGTTGCACTCTTTCCACGGGTTCTGCGCGCGGCCAATGACCACCGTATCGGCGTTGCGCCACAGGAACAGGACGCGCTGTGTGGCAGGCATCTGGCGGAAGATGCACTCTTCCACCGCGAGGTTGAACCAGGGATCGTAAGAGTCAGAGATAAGCAGGCGTAGTGTCGTCATGGCAGATTTCCTTTCCGAATCGTCCACCCACTTTACCATTAATCCTTCTTCTCGCTCTCTTCCTCTTCTGGCACCGATTTACTGGCCGTCAGCAGGAAAGGCGACTGCTGCCAGCGCGTGCGTTTGCCTTGCAAAAGCGTGCGCGTTAACACGACGCCAATCGCCAGCGAAAGGAGTAACATCAGGCGTAGAATATTCGTGGTGTTATCCACCTGTTTGGCTTCGGTCGGCAGGGTGTGGGTGTCGAGGGTCAGACGCAGGTAGCCCAGCGGGCCATTCTTGCCCTGAATCGGCTCGATAATTTGCTGATTGAAATAGCCGCCAGCCTTTTTGCCGTCGAGCGCCAGACGGTCGCGCACGTCAACGTGCTCACCGGCGCGGGCAATCAGATCGCCCTGTTCGTCGTAGACCCCTGCATCCAGAATACGGCTGTTTTCCGTAATCTGACGCAGTATTTGGGCGATGCGTTTATCGTCCGGCGTCTCGGTGCGCATTGCGGGTGCAACGCTCAGGGTAACCTGACGCGCCAGGGTTCGCGCCAGCTCTTCGAACTGCGGATTACGTTGTCGTTGATGATTCTGGCTAAACCAGGATGCCCCTTGCATCAGCGCCACCAGAAGCGCGAGGCAGGACAGGACAATCACTGCACGATGAAGCCGGAATTTCAGTTTTGCGCGAGCCATATTCCACCTGCTGAAAATTTACGGCTTAATGTTGCCAGAAGTGATGGTTACAGGGTAGCCTCATGCGTTATTTTCCCCCTGGAACCTTCCGGCGCGAACCAATTTACAGGAGCTTCAATGCCGAACATTACCTGGTGCGACCTGACCGATGACGTCTCTTTATGGCCAGGATTGCCGCTCTCATTAAGTGGCGACGAGGTCATGCCTCTGGACTACCATGCGGGGCGTAGCGGCTGGCTGCTGTATGGCCGTGGCCTGGATAAGCAACGCCTGACGCAATACCAAACCAAGCTCGGCGCGGCGATGGTGATTGTGGCGGCCTGGTGCGTGGAAGATTATCAGGTGCTGCGTCTGGCCGGATCGCTGACACAACGCGCGACCCGCCTGGCCCACGAAGCCGGGCTGGATGTGGCGCCGCTGGGTAAAATCCCGCATCTCAAAACGCCAGGACTGCTGGTGATGGATATGGATTCGACCGCCATTCAGATCGAGTGCATCGACGAACTCGCGAAACTGGCCGGTAGCGGTGAGATGGTGGCGGAAGTGACCGAACGCGCCATGCGCGGCGAACTCGATTTTGCCGCCAGCCTCAAGCAGCGCGTCGCCACGTTGAAAGGGGCCGATGCCAACATCCTGCGTCAGGTGCGTGATGAACTCCCGTTGATGCCGGGCCTCACCCAACTGGTACTGAAGCTGGAAACCCTCGGCTGGAAAGTGGCGATTGCCTCCGGCGGGTTCACTTTCTTCGCGGACTACCTGCGCGACAAACTGCGCCTGACCACCGTTGTGGCGAACGAACTGGAGATCCGCGACGGTAAACTGACCGGCGAAGTGATCGGCGATATCGTCGATGCCCAGTACAAAGCCAACACCCTGACGCGTCTGGCGGAAAAATATGAAATTCCGGTCACGCAGACTGTCGCCATCGGTGACGGCGCGAACGATCTGCCAATGATCAAAGTGGCCGGGCTGGGCATTGCCTATCATGCCAAGCCAAAAGTAAACGAAAAGACGGAAGTCACCATTCGTCACGCCGATCTGATGGGGGTGTTCTGCATCCTTTCCGGTAGCGTGAATCAGAAATAAAGAGGTAAACCGTGGCGAAAGCTCCAAAACGCGCATTTGTCTGTAATGAATGTGGTGCGGATTATCCGCGCTGGCAGGGGCAGTGCAGCGCCTGCCATGCCTGGAACACCATCACCGAAGTGCGTGTGGCCGCTTCGCCAACCGTGGCCCGCAACGAGCGTCTGAGCGGCTATGCGGGTAACGCTGGGGTCTCGAAGGTACAAAAACTTTCCGAGATCAGCCTCGATGAAGTGCCGCGTTTTTCCACCGGTTTCAAAGAGTTTGACCGCGTACTGGGCGGCGGCGTGGTGCCGGGCAGCGCGATACTGATCGGCGGTAACCCCGGCGCCGGTAAATCGACGCTGCTGCTGCAAACGTTGTGCAAACTCGCCGAACAGATGAAAACCCTGTACGTGACCGGTGAAGAGTCTTTGCAGCAGGTCGCGATGCGCGCGCACCGTCTCGGTCTGCCGACCGGCAATCTGAATATGCTGTCGGAAACCAGCATCGAGCAAATCTGTATGATTGCTGACGAAGAGCAGCCGAAGCTGATGGTCATCGACTCCATCCAGGTCATGCACATGGCGGATATTCAGTCTTCGCCGGGCAGCGTGGCGCAGGTGCGTGAAACCGCCGCCTATCTGACGCGCTTTGCTAAGACGCGCGGCGTGGCCATCGTGATGGTCGGCCACGTCACCAAAGATGGCTCTCTGGCCGGTCCAAAAGTGCTTGAGCACTGTATCGACTGCTCCGTGATGCTCGACGGCGATGCGGATTCCCGTTTCCGCACCCTGCGCAGCCATAAAAACCGTTTTGGTGCGGTGAATGAGCTGGGCGTTTTCGCCATGACCGAACAAGGTCTTCGTGAAGTGAGCAACCCATCGGCCATCTTCCTGAGCCGTGGCGACGAAGAGACCGCCGGCAGCTCGGTGATGGTGCTCTGGGAAGGGACGCGGCCGCTACTGGTGGAGATTCAGGCGCTGGTGGATCAATCCATGATGGGCAACCCTCGTCGCGTGGCGGTCGGGCTTGAGCAAAACCGTTTGGCGATTCTGCTGGCGGTGCTGCACCGTCACGGCGGCCTGCAAATGGCTGATCAGGATGTGTTCGTCAACGTGGTGGGCGGCGTGAAAGTGACAGAAACCAGTGCCGATCTGGCCCTGCTGCTGGCGATGGTCTCCAGCCTGCGCAACCGACCGCTCCCGCAGGATCTGGTGGTGTTTGGCGAAGTGGGGCTGGCCGGAGAAATTCGCCCGGTCCCGAGCGGCCAGGAGCGTATCTCCGAAGCGGCGAAACACGGTTTCCGTCGTGCCATTGTCCCTGCCGCCAACGTACCGAAAAAAGTGCCGGAAGGGATGAAAATTTTCCCGGTGAAAAAACTGTCGGATGCGTTAAGCGTCTTTGACGACTTATAATATTAACGTGCGTATCTTTTTGGCGGGAGCGTTTTGCTGACCCGCCTCACTTAGCAGGAGGCTCTTGTGTCAACATTTGACTATCTTAAAACCGCGATCCGCCAGAAAGGCTGTACTTTGCAGCAGGTGGCGGAAGCCAGCGGGATGACCAAGGGCTATTTAAGCCAGCTTCTGAATGCCAAAATCAAAAGCCCGAGCGCGCAAAAACTTGAGGCGCTGCACCGCTTTCTGGGCCTTGAATTTCCGCGCATGCAAAAGAATATCGGCGTGGTATTTGGCAAGTTTTATCCGCTGCATACCGGCCATATCTATCTGATTCAGCGCGCCTGTAGCCAGGTGGATGAGCTGCATATCATCATGGGTTACGATGACACGCGTGATCGCGCGTTGTTCGAAGACAGCGCCATGTCCCAGCAGCCGACTGTCTCAGATCGTCTGCGCTGGCTGCTGCAGACGTTCAAATACCAAAAAAACATTCGTATTCATGCCTTTAACGAAGAGGGCATGGAGCCGTATCCGCACGGCTGGGATGTGTGGAGTAACGGCATCAAAGCCTTTATGGAAGAGAAGGGGATAGCCCCGAACTGGATCTATACCTCTGAAGAGTCCGATGCGCCGCAGTTCCGCGAACATCTCGGAACGGAAACAGTGCTGATCGATCCTAAGCGCACCTTCATGAACATCAGCGGCGCACAAATCCGCGAAAACCCCTTCCGCTACTGGGATTACATCCCAACGGAAGTGAAGCCGTTCTTTGTGCGCACGGTGGCAATTCTGGGCGGTGAATCGAGCGGTAAATCTACGCTGGTCAACAAGCTGGCGAATATCTTCAACACCACCAGTGCCTGGGAGTATGGGCGCGATTACGTCTTCTCACATCTGGGCGGCGACGAGATGGCGCTCCAGTATTCCGATTACGACAAAATCGCGCTGGGCCATGCGCAGTACATTGATTTCGCGGTCAAATACGCGAACAAAGTGGCGTTTGTGGATACGGATTTCGTGACCACTCAGGCATTCTGTAAAAAGTACGAGGGCCGTGAGCATCCGTTTGTTCAGGCGCTGATCGATGAGTATCGCTTCGATCTGGTGATTTTGCTGGAAAACAACACGCCGTGGGTCGCCGATGGGATGCGCAGCCTGGGCAGCTCCGTCGACCGCAAAGAGTTCCAGACCATGCTGGTGGATATGCTGCGTGAGAATAACGTGGAGTTTGTCCATGTGGAGGAGTCGGACTACGATGGCCGCTTCCTGCGCTGCGTGGAGCTGGTGAAGACGTTGATGGGGGAGCAGGCGTAAAGCGCTGCTCCGAACGATCCCCTCTCCTAAACAGGGAGAGGGTCAGAAAGAGGGTAATGACCTCAGAACTGCACTACCACCTTCCCGCGCATATGCCCGTCAAGCACTTTGCGGTGCGCTTCGCTAATGCTCTCCACGCTTAATCCCTGCAGCGTCTCACTCAGCGAACTCTCCACCACACCGTTTTCGACCAGCTTCGCGACCTCATTCAGAATCTCACCCTGACGCGCCATGTCCGCAGTCTGATACATGCTTCGGGTATACATGAACTCCCAGTGCAGCGCGGCAGATTTAGACTTCAGCTTGCTTTGATCCAGCGGATGGTCGTTCTCAACGATGGTGCAAATATGCCCCTGCGGCGCAATCAGCTCGCTGACCGCCGCCCAGTGCCCGTCGGTATCGTTAAGAATGAAAATGTAATCCACAAAGGTAATGTCGTGCTTCGCCAGTTCACCTTGCAGGTCGCGATAATTCACCACCAGATCCGCACCGCGATCCCGACACCACTGGGCCGAATCCTCCCGGGACGCCGTGGCGATCACCTTGATCTGGCTGTTGTGTTTGGCAAAGGGGATCGCCAGCGATCCGACGCCGCCCGCGCCCCCGATGATCAGCAGCGTTTTGTCCGATCCGGCGTCCTGGATATTCAGCCGTTCAAACAATCCTTCCCACGCCGTCAGGGCGGTTAACGGCAGAGCCGCTGCGGCAGCCCAGTCGAGGTTTTGCGGTTTGTGGCCGACGATGCGCGCATCAATCAGCTGGTGCGTGGCATTGCTGCCCGGACGGGTGATGTCCCCTGCGTACCACACTTCGTCACCGGCTTTGAATTGCGTAACGCCCGCACCGACCGCCTTCACAATTCCGCTGGCGTCCCAGCCCAGAATACGCGGCGCCTGCAGACCGTTTTTGCTCAGGCTGGCATGAACTTTAGTATCGACCGGGTTTACAGAAACGGCTTTCACCTCAACCAGCAAATCATGCTCGCCGGGCTGCGGCATGGGCTGCGTGATCTCAATAAAAGCAGAAGGCTGGTCTGGATTAACGGCAATGGCTTTAACGGACATGGTGAACTCCTTATGGAATGCGTTTGTTGAGGCTAGTCTATTAAGTCACCAGTTGCGTGATAAGATGGACAATCAATAACAAAGTGTTCGTTTGAGATGAACAATCATGTTTAAACAGCTACAGGATATGGCCCTGTTTGCGCTGGTGGCCGAGATGGGCAGTTTTACCGCGGCGGCGCAAAAAGCGAGCCTGCCAAAATCAAGCGTCAGCCAGCGAATTAGCCAGCTTGAGCAGCAGGTCGGTATCCGCCTGCTGAACCGCACCACCCGCAAACTCAATCTAACCTATGCCGGAGAGCACTATCTGGTGCACTGCCGCGAGATGCTGGCGGCGAGCGAGCGCGCGGAATACGCCATTCAGCGTCTGCGCGATAATCCCGGCGGTCGGCTGCGGATCACAAGCCCGGCGGGGATTGGTGCCACGCTGCTGGCGCATCTGAATGCGGAGTTTCAGCGCCGTTATCCGGATGTGTCGCTCGATGTCTGTATTTCAGATGATGTGCAGGATTTGGTGGAGTCTGGCTATGACGTCGCGCTGCGCACCGGCAAGCCGCAGGACTCTTCGTTGATTGGCCGTACGATTGGCAACTGCCCGCGCTATATGCTGGCCTCGCCCGATTATCTGGCGCGTTTTGCTCCTCTGGAACATCCACGGCAGTTGGTGGATCACCGCTGTATCACTCACAAAGCCTGGCCGGAGTGGCTGTTGCGTCGTAACGACGAGGATTATCGACATCTGCCTGACAATGCGCATGTCACGGATAACCTGGTTTACGCCAGGGAGAGTGCCATTGCGGGGGCGGGAATCACGCTGCTGCCCGCGTTTTTGCTGGAAGATAAAATCGAGAAGGGGGCGCTGGTACCGGTGTTGCCAGAATGGCGCGTGGAGGGGAATGAGCTATGGCTGGTCTACCCGAGCCGGAAGCTGAATTCGCCTGCGCTGATGAGCTATATCCAGTTTGCGATGCAGTTTGATGAGGTGAAGCGGTTTTACGTTGGGGTGTGAATGCCGGGAGGCGATGACGCCTTACCCGGCCTGCTTTCTTTCGTTTGCCCGGCAGGCAAAACGCCGCCGGGCAAATCAGTCACTTATTTGGAGATACGCTTGTACTTGATACGTTTTGGCTCCAGCGCATCGGCGCCGAGCGTGCGTTTCTTGTACTCTTCGTATTCGGTAAAGTTACCTTCGAAGAACTCCACTTTACCCTCGTCCTGGTAATCCAGAATGTGGGTGGCAATACGGTCCAGGAACCAACGGTCGTGCGAGATCACCATCGCACAGCCCGGGAACTCCAGCATGGCGTTTTCCAGCGCACGCAGGGTTTCGATATCCAGGTCGTTGGTCGGTTCATCGAGCAGCAGTACGTTACCGCCAACCTGCAGCAGTTTCGCCAGATGCAGACGGCCACGCTCACCGCCGGACAGCTCGCCGACGCGTTTACCCTGATCCACACCTTTGAAGTTGAAGCGGCCAACGTAGGCGCGGCTCGGCATCTCGGTGTTACCGATACGCATGATATCCTGCCCGCCGGAGACTTCTTCCCACACGGTTTTGCTGTTGTCCATCGCATCACGGAACTGGTCAACGGAGGCCAGTTTCACGGTATCACCCAGCGTGATGGTGCCGCTGTCAGGCTGTTCCTGACCAGACATCATGCGGAACAGGGTTGATTTACCGGCGCCGTTCGGACCGATGATCCCGACAATCGCCCCTTTCGGCACGGAGAAGCTCAGGTCGTCAATCAGCAGGCGATCGCCGTAGGATTTACGCAGATTACTCACTTCAACGACTTTATCCCCCAGACGCGCGCCTGGTGGAATAAACAGTTCGTTGGTTTCGTTACGTTTCTGGTATTCGGAGTTGTTCAGCTCTTCAAAGCGTGCCAGACGGGCTTTGCCCTTAGACTGACGGCCTTTAGCACCCTGACGAACCCACTCCAGCTCTTTCTCAATCGATTTACGACGAGCAGCTTCCTGAGACGCTTCCTGCGCCAGACGCTGATCTTTCTGCTCCAGCCAGGAGGAGTAGTTGCCTTCCCACGGAATACCTTCGCCGCGGTCCAGCTCCAGGATCCAGCCTGCCACGTTATCAAGGAAGTAACGGTCGTGGGTAATCGCCACAACGGTCCCTTCGAAGTCGTGCAGGAAGCGTTCCAGCCAGGCGACGGATTCGGCATCCAGGTGGTTCGTTGGTTCGTCGAGCAGCAGCATGTCTGGCTTTTCCAGCAGCAGACGGCACAGCGCGACGCGGCGGCGTTCACCACCGGACAGTTTTTCGATTTTCGCGTCCCAGTCTGGCAGGCGCAGAGCATCGGCCGCACGCTCCAGCTGGACGTTCAGGTTGTGACCGTCATGCGCCTGGATAATTTCTTCAAATTTACCCTGTTGCGCCGCCAGTTTGTCGAAGTCAGCGTCCGGTTCAGCGTACTTCGCGTACACCTCGTCCAGGCCTTTCAGTGCGTTAACAACTTCAGAAACGGCTTCTTCGATGGATTCGCGAACGGTGTGTTCCGGGTTCAGCTTCGGTTCCTGCGGCAGGTAACCGATTTTGAGACCAGGCTGCGGGCGAGCCTCACCTTCGATGTCTGTATCGATGCCGGCCATAATGCGCAGCAGGGTGGACTTACCGGCACCGTTGAGACCCAGAACACCAATTTTTGCGCCCGGGAAGAAGCTCAGCGAGATATTTTTCAGAATATGACGTTTCGGCGGAACGACCTTGCCGACACGATGCATGGTATAAACGAATTGAGCCACGTGGACTTCGCCTCTTTTATCGTGAAGAAAATAGAATTCAGCTGCGAAGTGTAGCCTTTTTCAGTGCCTAATCCCAGCCAGGAACGTCGGGAGTGTTAAAGCACGCAAGAAAGGTAAAAAAGTGTCCATAACGTGGCGTGTTGCGGTATGCCTGGTTAGCATAGATCCATTACATTTTTATGTGGCACGACGCCGCAACGGTATTCAACAAAATGAGGAAGAGCTTGTGGAAAAAGCCAAACAGGTGGTCTGGCGTCTGCTGGCTGCCAGCGTATGCGTGATGACGATAAGCCACGCAGCGCATGCCGATTCACTGGATGAACAGCGTAACCGCTATGCGCAAATCAAGCAGGCGTGGGACAGTAAGCAGATGGATACCGTGCAGGCACTGATGCCGACGCTGAAAGAGTATCCGCTCTATCCGTATCTGGAATACCGCCAGATCACCGACGATCTCATGAACCAGCCGACCCTCACCGTCGCGAATTTTATCCAGGCGAATCCGACGCTACCGCCCGCCCGCACTCTGCAATCGCGCTTTGTGAACGAGCTGGCGCGTCGTGAAGACTGGCGCGGTCTGCTGGCATTCAGCCCGGAAAAACCGGGCACCACCGAAGCGCAGTGTAATTTCTATTACGCTAAATGGGCGACCGGGCAGCAGCAGGAAGCCTGGAGCGGAGCGAAAGATCTGTGGCTGACGGGCAAAAATCTGCCAAACGCCTGTGACTCGCTGTTTGGCGCCTGGCGCGCATCGGGTCAGCAAGATCCGCTGGCCTATCTCGAACGTATTCGCCTGGCGATGAAAGCGGGCAACACGCGTCTCGTGACCACGCTGGCCGGGCAGATGCCCTCCGATTACCAGACCATTTCCACAGCGGTTCTTCAGCTCGCCAACGATCCCAATTCTGTGCTGACGTTTGCTCGCTCGACGGGCGCGACCGATTTCACCCGCCAAATGGCGGCGGTGGCCTTTACCAGCGTGGCGCGTGACGATGTGGAAAACGCAAGGCTGATGATTCCGCAGCTGGTGCAGGCGCAGCAGCTCAACGACGATCAAACCCAGGATCTGCGCGATATCGTCGCGTGGCGTCTGATGGGCACCAATGTGACCGACGAACAGGCGCGCTGGCGTGACGATGCGATCATGCGCTCAAACTCGACCTCGCTGGTTGAACGCCGCGTGCGTATGGCGCTCGGCACCGGCGATCGCCGTGGTTTAAACACCTGGCTCTCCCGCCTGCCGATGGATGCGAAAGAAAAGGACGAGTGGCGTTACTGGCAGGCCGATTTGCTGATGGAGCGCGGGCGTGATGACGAAGCGAAAGAGATCCTTCACTCCCTGATGCAGCAGCGCGGTTTCTATCCGATGGCGGCGGCGCAGCGTCTTGGCGAGGAGTACACGCTGAAAATCGACAAAGCCCCGACAAACGCCAATCCAGCCCTGACGCAGGGACCGGAAATGGCGCGCGTGCGCGAGCTGATGTACTGGAGCATGGATAACACCGCGCGCAGCGAGTGGGCCAACCTGGTGACCAGCCGCACGACTGACGAAAAAGCCCAGCTGGCGCGTTATGCCTTCGATAACCGCTGGTGGGATCTGAGCGTGCAGGCGACGATCGCCGGAAAACTGTGGGATCATCTGGAAGAGCGTTTCCCGCTGGCCTACAACGATCTGTTTGATCGTTACACCAGCGGCAAAGATATCCCGCAGAGCTATGCGATGGCGATTGCCCGTCAGGAGAGTGCCTGGAACCCGAAAGTGCGCTCGCCGGTGGGGGCCAGTGGCCTGATGCAAATTATGCCGGGGACCGCCACGCATACGGTGAAGATGTTTAATATTCCAGGCTACAGCAGCCCGTCACAGCTGCTGGATCCGGATACCAACATCAACATCGGCACCAGCTATTTACAGTATGTGTATCAGCAGTTCGGCAATAACCGCATCTTCTCTTCGGCGGCGTATAACGCAGGGCCTGGGCGTGTGCGCACCTGGCTTGGCAACAGCGCCGGGCGCATCGACGCGGTGGCGTTTATCGAGAGCATTCCGTTCTCCGAAACGCGCGGTTATGTGAAGAATGTGCTGGCCTATGATGCCTACTACCGCTACTTCATGGGGCAGAAAGACACCCTGATGAGCGACGCGGAGTGGCAGAGAAAGTATTAATCCGGATGGGTTGTGTTATGCTTGTACTCGTCTAAGAGTACAAACGGCGGCATAACATGACCCAGCATTCCCCTTATTCATCGGCGATGGCCGAACAGCGCAACCAGGAGTGGCTTCGTTTTGTGGAGCTGCTTCGCCAGTCCTACGAGAAAGATCTGCACCTGCCTCTGATGCAGCTGATCCTGACGCCCGACGAGCGCGAAGCGCTGGGGACGCGCGTGCGCATTATTGAAGAGTTGCTGCGGGGTGAGATGAGCCAGCGTGAGCTGAAGAATGAGCTGGGGGCGGGGATTGCTACGATTACCCGTGGATCGAACAGCCTGAAATCAGCCCCGGTTGAGTTGCGCCAGTGGCTTGAGGAAGTGCTGCTGAAAAATGCCTGAGGGGATTTCCTGTTATCGGGAAAGAGTGCGATTGCAGGCCTGATGGCGTTGCGCTTATCAGACCTGCAAAAGATCAGCTCTCATCGTGGCGTTTCAACGGTACACCGCGTTATGAAACGGGCTTAACGCCAGCACCACTGCCTGATGGTAAACGCTCGAACGCGTCAGCGTCCCGGCGGTAAACACGCCGATGGCACCCTCTTTGCGGCCAATCTCGTCGATGCCGGTGTAGTGCGACATCACCGGCCCGAGCGCTTCTCCCGCCCGCACTTTTTCCAGAATGGTAGCCGGTAAAGGCAACGTCGCTGAACGGGATTCTCCGCGCTGCTCGCGGCTCTCAATCACCACCCAGCTAAAGGTTGCCCCTTCGTCAATTCCCGCTTCAATCGCGACCCAAAAATCGGCCTGCGGGCGCAGAGCTTTCGCATTCACGACGCGATTTCGTGCGCCAGCGCGCGTTTCCTCGCTTCCGAAAGGTTGTTCAGGGACGCCGCTCTCGACGCCGACGGCGTCGATATGGCAGGATCCTTCGCCGAAGATCTCTTCAAATGCCCTTAGAATTGCCTGAATTTTGGCAGGATTAGTGGTAGCAGAGACAACATGGTGCATAATTAAGCTCGATTCGAAAAAAACTCATCGCAGTATAACGGAAAAAAACATGTTACAGGTTTACCTTGTTCGCCACGGTGAAACGCAGTGGAACGCCGAGCGACGTATTCAAGGCCAGTCAGACAGTCCTCTCACCGCCAAAGGTGAGCAACAAGCATGGCAGGTTGCGGAGCGCGCCAGAACCCTGGGCATCACGCACATTATCGCCAGCGATTTAGGGCGCACGCAGCAAACGGCGCGCATTATCGCTGAGGCCTGCGGGTGCGACATTATCCTCGATCCTCGCCTGCGCGAGCTCGACATGGGCGTGCTGGAAAAACGTCATGTGGATTCTCTGACGGAGCAGGAAGAGGGCTGGCGTCGTACGCTGGTCAACGGCACCGAAGATGGCCGTATTCCTGAGGGTGAGTCCATGCAGGAGCTGAGCGTGCGCGTTCAGGCGGCACTGGCAGATTGCCTCAAGCTACCGGCAGGTAGCCGACCGCTGCTGGTGAGCCACGGTATCGCCCTGGGCTGCCTGGTGAGCACCATTCTTGGACTGCCGGCTTATGCTGAGCGCCGTTTGCGTCTGCGCAACTGCTCTATTTCCCGTATCGACTATCAGGAAAGCCCGTGGCTGGCGTCTGGTTGGGTGGTGGAAATGGCAGGGGACATCTCGCATCTGGACGCCCCTGCGCTGGATGAACTGCAGCGTTAGCGGCGAATTGGAATCAAGAATTCCATACGCAGATTGATTGGGCCTTCATCCGGTTTAGCATCGCTGGCCGGATAGTAGCGCTCAATGTCCTGACCTTTACGGCGGTTCAGATTCAGCATCGGCATGCAGGTACCGTAAACGGTCAGGATAAACTCCTGAACACCCGTTCCCAGCCCTTCATAGTTGAACATCACGTATTCACCGCCTTCCAACACGACCGGCTTCGAGCCCTGAATATAGCCGTTGGCCATCTCAGGCGTAAGCGCGGTGGTGTAGAACACTTCCTGCTCGTCGTCCTTTTCCTGGCTTGGGTGCGTTTCGTTCAGGCCATACAGCAACGGCGGGATCGCCGGGGCGTGGCTCAGGAAATCGCGCCAGAACTGGGTGCGCATCTGATGACGGAATTCAGAAATCTGTTCCAGCGAACAGGAGTAGCTTTGCGTCGTGCCAATCAGGTGCGTCTCTGGTAGGGTGACGAATTCATATTTTGGCATCGCAAATTCGCCCAGACGCAGCGGCGGGCGCATGCCAAACGAACTCCAGTCGGGTGAACGACGATAGAGCGCAGGCGTCAGCGAGAACTGTTTTTTGAAAGCGCGGGTAAAGGTCTGCTGCGAGTCAAAACGGTATTGCAGCGCAATATCCAGAATCGGACGCGCTGTCAGGCGCAAGGCCACCGCCGATTTTGAGAGACGACGTGCACGAATATAGGCACCGATAGCATGACCGGTGACATCCTTGAACATCCTTTGCAAATGCCACTTGGAATAACCTGCTTTTGCCGCCACATTATCCAGTGACAAAGGCTGGTCCAGATGACCTTCTAGCCAGGTAAGCAGATCGCGAATAATTCCAGCCTGATCCATATACTATCCTCATCCTTAAAACAGCAGGTGCCTGATAACAGGGTAGCGGATAATAGCATTTTTTGATGTTTTAGCATTCAGTGTTTTTTTTGCGCATTAATGCTTTTTGCCGCACATTATGGGCATCAAATTGCTAATCCTGTGATCTTGCTACATTTTTATCCTGTTTGTTGAATAATCGCTCAATGCAATTTTAAAGAATGGTAACAATATGAAATACAAGACATTGATCTTCACCGCTCTGATGCTGTTAGTGGGGCGTAACGCGCTGGCCGAAGAAGTTGGCTCCGTCGATACCGTGTTTAAAATCTTTGGCCCGGACCATAAAATCGTGGTCGAAGCCTTTGACGATCCTGATGTGAAGAACGTCACCTGCTATATCAGCCGCGCGAAAACGGGCGGGATCAAAGGGGGGCTGGGGCTGGCTGAAGATACGGCCGATGCGGCGATCTCTTGCCAGCAGGTGGGGCCGGTGGAGCTGAGCGACAAAATTAAAAACGGCAAAGCGCAGGGCGATGTGGTGTTCCAGAAACGCACTTCGCTGGTGTTTAAAAAACTGCAGGTCGTGCGTTTCTATGATGCAAAACGGAACACGCTGGCATACCTCGCTTACTCCGATAAAGTGGTTGAGGGATCGCCGAAAAACGCACTGAGTGCCGTACCGATCATGCCGTGGCGCTAACTCAGGGGCACAGGATGCAGCAACCGTTGATTTGGCTGGTGGAAGACGAAATCAGCATCGCCGAGACGCTAATCTACATGCTTTCGCAGGAAGGCTTTGCGGTGAAGTCCTTCGAACGCGGGCTGCCTGCGCTCGAAGAGGCGCGGCGTCAGGCGCCTGCACTCGCGATTCTGGATGTGGGTCTGCCGGATATCAGCGGTTTCGAGCTGTGTCGTCAGCTGCTGGCGCAACATCCGTCGCTGCCGGTACTGTTCCTCACGGCTCGCAGCGATGAGGTGGATAAACTGCTGGGCCTCGAAATGGGGGCCGATGATTACGTCGCCAAACCCTTCTCGCCGCGCGAAGTGTGCGCCCGGGTGCGGACCATTTTGCGACGGATGCAGAAATCGGCGTTGCCTTCGGAGATCCTGCGCATCGGGCAGTTTGAACTCAACGAACCCGCCGCGCAGATCAGCTGGTGCGGCGAAGCATTACTTTTAACGCGCTACGAATTTTTGCTGCTTAAAACCTTGCTCCACGCGCCTGGCCGGGTGTTTTCCCGCCAGCAGCTGATGGACAAAGTCTGGGGCGAGGATGGTGACAGCTTCGATCGCACCGTGGATACCCATATCAAAACCCTGCGCGCCAAATTGCGCGCCGTGAATGCGGACCTTTCGCCCATCAGCACCCATCGCGGCATGGGTTACAGCCTGGGGCTGTCGTAATGCGCATCGGCATGCGGCTGCTGCTGGGCTATTTCCTGATTGTCGCAATCGCCGCCTGGTTTGTGCTGTCGATCTTTGTGCAGGAGGTGAAACCCGGCGTGCGCAGGGCCACCGAAGGGACACTGATTGATACCGCCACGCTGCTGGCGGAAGTGGGGCGCGACGATCTGCTGGCGAATGATCCCCAAAACGGCAGAGTTGCGCAGGCTTTCACGCAGCTGCATCAACGCCCGTTTCGCGCCAATATTGGCGGCATCTACAAAGTGCGCAACGAATATCACGTCTACATGACCGATGCGCAGGGCAAAGTGGTGTTTGATTCCACCGGAAAAGGGCTGGGTGAGGATTATTCGCGCTGGAATGATGTCTGGCGCACCCTGCGCGGGCAGTACGGCGCGCGCAGTACCCAGGACGATCCCAACGACCCTGAGAGCACCGTGATGTACGTGGCGGCACCCATTGTTGATCAGGGAAAAATCATCGGCGTGCTGTCGGTGGGGAAACCGAACAGCGCTATGGCGCCGGTGATCCACCGCAGCGAGCGGCGCATTCTTTGGGCGGGCGGCGCGCTGCTGGGGATTGCCCTGCTGATAGGGCTGATTGTGGCGTGGTGGATCAACCGTTCCATCAGTTCCCTGTCGCGCTACGCGGATTCTGTGACCCACGACACGCCGCTGCCGTTGCCCGATCCGGGCAGCAGTGAGCTGCGCAAGCTGGCGCAGGCGCTGGAAAACATGCGTATCCGCCTCGAAGGCAAAAATTATATTGAGCATTACGTTCACGCCCTGACCCATGAGCTGAAAAGCCCGCTGGCGGCGATTCGCGGCGCGGCGGAGATCCTGTCAGAGCAGCCGCCACCGCCGGTAGCCGCGCGGTTTATCGACAATATCCTGGTGCAGAACGCGCGGATGCAGTCGCTGGTCGAAAAGCTGCTGGAGCAGGCGAAGCTGGAAAACCGCGTGGAGATTATCCCCGGTACCGTCAATATTACTGCGCTGTTCACGCGTATCAGCGACGCGCGCGCAACGATGCTGGCGGCAAAAAATATCCATCTGAGTTGCCAGGTCGACGTGCCGACGGTCGAGGGCGATGCGGATTTGCTGGAGCAGGCGCTGGGCAACCTGCTGGATAACGCCATCGACTTTACGCCGCACGGCGGGAGTATCACGCTCACCGCTGAAGCGGTGCAGAAGCAGACCCTGCTGAAAGTGACCGACAGCGGCAGCGGTATTCCGGACTACGCCCTGGCCCGCATTTTTGAGCGCTTTTACTCACTTCCGCGCGAAACGGGCCTGAAGAGCAGCGGCCTTGGGCTGGCGTTTGTGCAGGAGGTTGCGCGTCTGCATCACGGCGATATTCAACTTCGCAATCGCGAAGCAGGCGGCGTTGAGGCTATTTTGGCACTTCACCGTCCCTTCACATAACTTCAAATTCCGCGCACATAGCCACGTTACGCTCTCTCCATCACTAAGGAGAAGGCAATGAAAAAATCCCCCCTGTTCTGGAAAGTTAGCACCCTGATGGGGTGCATCCTGCTGCTGTTAGTTCCGCTGTTTATGGTAAGCAACCTGATTTCGGAGCGTGCCAGCTATCGCGATGACGTCGAAGATACGCTGCGCCAAAGCACCAGCGGCCCGCAGCAGCTCACCGGCCCGTTAATCGCGATTCCGGTAACGGAAATTTATTACACGATTGAAGATAAGGTTCAGGTTGAGCATAAGCGCAGTTTCCTGCACTTCTTGCTGCCGGAATCGCTGGTGATTGATGGCAATCAGCAGGTCGAATCCCGAAGCATCGGCATCTACGATGGGCAGATCTGGAGCACTGATCTGAAACTGAAAGCGCAATTTAATACGGATAAGCTGGACCAGCTCAAAGGGGAAACCATCACGCTGGGCCAACCGTTTGTGGCCGTTGGCGTCGGTGATGCGCGTGGGATCGGTGCGGTGAACGTGTCGAAAGTGAACGGCGAAACCATGACCGTAGAGCCGGGTTCCGGCATCCTGGGGGAGCAGGCGGGGATTCACATTCCGCTGACGTGGGAAACGCTCAATGCAAAAAACATCGAACTGGAGATGGCGTTGAATCTCAATGGGACGGGCAGTTTCTCCGTCGTGCCGGTCGGGCGTAACAGCGAGCTGACGCTGCGCAGCAACTGGCCGCACCCTGGTTTTATGGGGGATTACTTACCGTCGAAGCGCGAAATCAGTGCCTCAGGATTTCAGGCCCACTGGCAAAGCAGCTGGTTTGCGAACAATCTTGAAAGCGTGTTCAGCGCGAGTGAAACGCCTTCGTTTCGTGACGTTCCAGCCTTTAGCGTGACGGTGGCGACGCCTGCCGATCAGTATCAGTTAACAGACCGCGCCATTAAGTATGCCATTTTGTTGATTGCGCTGACGTTTATGGCTTTCTTTGTCTACGAAACGCTCTCTCACCTTCGTCTGCACCCGATGCAGTATCTGCTGGTGGGGCTGTCGCTGGTGCTGTTCTACCTGGTACTGCTGGCGTTGTCAGAACATGTGGGCTTTACCCCTGCCTGGATTATCGCAAGCCTGGTCGGGGCGCTGATGAACGGGGTATATCTGCAGGCGGTGCTGAAGGGCTGGAAGCGAAGCGCGGTGTTTGTCGTGGCGCTGTTAGGCCTGGACGGTGTGATGTGGTTCCTGCTGCGTTCGGAAGACAGCGCGCTGTTGCTGGGGTCGGGCGTGCTGGCGATAGCGCTGTTTGCGGTAATGTATCTGACGCGGCACTTTGACTGGTACTCGCTCACACAGGTGAAGCGCAGTATGCCGAAAAGTGAAGAGAACGCGGATTCGTTACGGATCTGGAAATAAAAAAACGGCGCGTTAAGCGCCGTTTTTACTGCATTGAGAGCGGGATTATTCCTGCAAGTCGCCGCAGAAACGATAGCCTTCGCCATGGATAGTGGCGATGATTTCTGGCGTATCCGGCGTAGACTCGAAGTGTTTACGAATGCGACGGATCGTCACGTCAACAGTACGGTCGTGCGGCTTCAGCTCGCGGCCCGTCATCTTCTTCAGCAGCTCTGCACGGGACTGAATTTTGCCCGGGTTTTCGCAGAAGTGCAGCATGGCGCGGAATTCACTGCGCGGCAGCTTGTACTGTTCACCGTTCGGGCTAACCAGCGAACGGCTGTTGATATCAAGTTCCCAGCCGTTGAATTTGTAGCTGTCTACGCTACGACGCTCTTCACTCACCGTACCCAGATTCATGGTGCGGGACAGCAGGTTGCGTGCACGAATGGTTAACTCGCGAGGATTAAACGGCTTGGTGATGTAGTCATCAGCGCCGATTTCCAGGCCAAGAATTTTATCAACTTCGTTATCACGGCCTGTCAGGAACATTAACGCCACGTTCGCCTGTTCACGCAGCTCGCGTGCCAGAAGAAGGCCGTTTTTCCCGGGCAGGTTGATATCCATGATGACCAGGTTGATATCATTTTCAGAAAGGATCTGATGCATCTCTGCGCCATCGGTCGCTTCAAAGACATCGTAGCCTTCTGCTTCGAAAATGCTCTTTAACGTGTTGCGTGTTACCAACTCGTCTTCAACGATAAGAATGTGCGGGGTCTGCATGTTTGCTACCTAAATTGCCAACTAAATCGAAACAGGAAGTACAAAAGTCCCTGACCTGCCTGATACATGTCGCAAATTAACATGATCGGCCTAACGTGACTAAAGTACGTAATTGCGTTCTTGATGCACTTTCCATCAACGTCAACAACATCATTAGCTTGGTCGTGGGCACTTTCCCTCAGGACCCGACAGTGTCAAAAACGGCTGTCATCCTAACCATTTTAACAGCAACATAACAGGCTAAGTGACACCGGACACCCAATAAAACTACGCTTCGTTGACATATATCAAGTTCAATTGTAGCACGTTAACAGTTTGATGAAATCATCGTATCTGATTGCTAGCCTTTGTCACAATTTTTCAATAAACCAACTAGTTGCAGATATTGATTAATAAACAACGCGAATCCAATTCGAAAAACCAATCAATACGAGTATTATCATTATTAAACATACGGATAACTAATGTCTGTTAACATTTGAATCACTAGTTCCGTTACGGAACAGTTTAGCGCTTTTAATTCATGGTGAAATGCTATTTCGGTGATTTGTGTTGCAATTTTGTAAATTCGCGCTGCGTAATATGTTGAGCTGCGTCACACTTTTACCGGCTAACTGATTAAAAAGAGAGCAAAAATGCACTTATCGATAGTGCTGGTTTCGCCAGCAAGAGCAGAAAATATTGGCGCTGCCGCCCGAGCAATGAAGACCATGGGATTCACCGATTTGCGCATCGTAGACAGCGAGGCGCACCTCGAGCCAGCCGCCCGTTGGGTGGCACACGGATCGGGTGAAATCCTCGATAACATAACCACTTACGCGACTCTCGCCGATGCGCTGCACGACATTTCGTTCACCGTCGCGACCACCGCCCGCAGCCGGGCGAAGTATCATTATTACGCGACGCCAACCGAACTGGTGCCGCTGCTGGAAGAAAAAAGCGCGTGGCTAACCAAAGCGGCACTGGTTTTTGGCCGCGAAGATTCGGGCCTGACGAATGAAGAGCTGGAGCTGGCAGACGTGCTGACCGGTGTGCCGATGGTGGCAGATTATCCGTCTCTCAATCTCGGCCAGGCGGTGATGGTCTATTGCTATCAATTAGCATCTTTAATGCAAATTCCCACGCCCGACGTGAACGACGGGGATGAAAACCAGCTGCGGGTGTTGCGCGCGCGAACGCACTCGCTCTTAACCCAGCTTGGCGTGGCGGACGATCAGAAAATGGTGGACTGGCTTCATCAGCGACTGGGGTTGCTTGAGCAGCGCGACACGGCAATGTTGCACCGATTGCTGCACGATATCGAAAAAAAATTGGCAGAATAAAAACCTGACATTTGTTTTTCGTATGGATTAACCGTCTGTCGATAAGGGTTGCAACTGGTTGTATCCGGATAAAAATAAAACCGCAAGCAGCGGGTCGTGAAAGGGTTACAAATTGTGATCAAATTAAAAATTCATTGACTTAAGGTGCCGGATACTTTAACCCTAAAAGAATACAGGACAGACAGAAAACAACACAGAGCACACAACATCCATGAATCGCGTTAGCACCACCACCATTACAACAACCATCATCATTACCACAGGTAACGATGCGGGCTGACGCGTAACAGGAAAAACAGAAAAAAGCCCGCACCTGAACAGTGCGGGCTTTTTTTTCGACCAAAGATCACGAGGTAAACCATGCGAGTCTTGAAGTTCGGCGGTACATCAGTGGCAAACGCAGAACGTTTTCTGCGCGTTGCCGATATCCTGGAAAGCAACGCCAGGCAGGGGCAGGTGGCAACCGTGCTCTCTGCCCCGGCGAAAATTACTAACCACCTGGTGGCGATGATTGAAAAAACCATCGGTGGCCAGGATGCTCTCCCGAACATCAGCGATGCCGAGCGCATTTTTACCGAGCTGCTTCAGGGGCTTGCAGATATCCAGCCAGGCTTCCCGCTCGCCCGGCTGAAAGCCTTAGTGGAACAAGAGTTCGCACAGATCAAACATGTCCTGCACGGCATCAGCCTGCTGGGACAATGCCCGGATGGCATCAACGCGGCGCTGATTTGCCGCGGTGAAAAACTCTCAATTGCTATCATGGCGGGCCTGCTGGAAGCGCGTGGTCACCATGTCACGGTGATCGACCCGGTCGAAAAACTGCTGGCGGTGGGCCATTACCTCGAATCCACCGTCGATATTGCCGAATCTACCCGTCGCATCGCCGCCAGTAAAATCCCGGCTGACCATATGATTCTGATGGCGGGCTTTACTGCCGGTAACGAGAAGGGCGAACTCGTGGTGCTGGGCCGTAACGGTTCCGACTACTCTGCCGCCGTGCTGGCTGCTTGTTTGCGGGCCGATTGTTGCGAAATCTGGACGGATGTTGACGGCGTCTATACCTGCGATCCGCGCCAGGTGCCGGACGCAAGGCTGCTGAAATCGATGTCGTATCAGGAAGCGATGGAGCTGTCGTATTTCGGCGCAAAAGTCCTCCATCCACGCACCATCTCCCCGATTGCTCAGTTCCAGATCCCTTGCCTCATCAAAAATACCGGCAACCCACAGGCGCCAGGCACGCTGATTGGCGCGAGCCATGATGAAGACGATTTGCCGGTTAAAGGTATCTCTAACCTCAATAACATGGCGATGTTCAGCGTCTCCGGTCCAGGGATGAAAGGCATGGTCGGCATGGCCGCACGTGTGTTTGCCGCGATGTCGCGCAACGGTATCTCCGTTGTGCTCATCACGCAGTCCTCCTCTGAATACAGCATCAGCTTCTGCGTGCCGCAGGCGGATTGTGGCCGTGCCCGTCGTGCGCTGGAAGATGAGTTTTATCTGGAGCTGAAAGAAGAGCTACTGGAACCGCTGTCGATCCAGGAACGCCTGGCGATTATCTCGGTCGTCGGCGACGGAATGCGCACCCTGCGCGGGATCTCCGCCAAATTCTTTGCCGCGCTGGCACGCGCCAACATCAACATCGTGGCCATTGCCCAGGGCTCTTCCGAGCGCTCGATTTCGGTTGTGGTGAGCAATGATGACGCGACCACCGGGGTGCGTGTCACGCACCAGATGCTGTTCAACACCGATCAGGTGATCGAGGTGTTCATCATTGGCGTCGGCGGTGTGGGCGGTGCGCTGCTGGAGCAGGTGAAGCGTCAGCAGGGCTGGCTGAAGAACAAACATATCGATCTGCGCGTCTGCGGCGTGGCGAATTCCCGAGCGCTGCTGACCAACGTCCACGGGCTGAATCTGGAAAGCTGGCAGGATGAATTGGCGCAGGCGAAAGAGCCGTTTAATCTTGGCCGCCTGATTCGTCTGGTGAAAGAGTATCACCTGCTTAATCCGGTGATTGTGGACTGTACCTCAAACCAGGCCGTCGCCGATCAGTATGCTGACTTCCTGCGCGAAGGTTTCCACGTCGTGACGCCGAACAAAAAGGCCAACACCTCGTCGATGGATTACTACCATCAGCTGCGCACCGCGGCCAGCAAGTCTCGCCGTAAGTTCCTCTACGACACCAACGTCGGCGCGGGGCTGCCGGTCATTGAGAACCTGCAAAACTTGCTGAACGCGGGTGATGAACTGCAGCGCTTCTCCGGCATTCTCTCCGGTTCCCTGTCGTTTATTTTCGGCAAGCTGGATGAAGGGATGAGCCTCTCGGAAGCCACCCGTGAAGCGCGTGAGCTGGGCTATACCGAGCCAGACCCGCGTGACGATCTCTCGGGCATGGATGTCGCGCGTAAGCTGCTGATCCTTGCCCGTGAAACCGGCCGTGAGCTGGAGCTGTCGGATATCGTCATCGAGCCGGTGCTGCCTGCAGGTTTTGATGACAGCGGCGATGTCGCTACTTTTATGGATCGCTTAGCGCAGCTGGATGACGACTTTGCGGCACGTATCGCAAAAGCCCGTGATGAAGGCAAAGTATTGCGCTATGTTGGCAACATCGAAGACGACGGTGTGTGCCGCGTGAAGATTGCTGAAGTGGACGGGAACGATCCGCTCTTTAAAGTGAAAAACGGCGAAAACGCCCTGGCGTTTTACAGCCACTATTATCAGCCATTACCGTTGGTACTTCGCGGTTACGGCGCAGGGAATGATGTGACGGCGGCGGGCGTGTTTGCCGATCTGCTGCGTACCCTGTCATGGAAGTTAGGAGTTTAACATGGTCAAAGTTTATGCCCCGGCTTCCAGCGCTAATATGAGCGTCGGATTTGATGTGCTGGGTGCGGCGGTAACGCCCCTCGACGGTTCGCTGCTGGGTGATACCGTCACCGTCGAAGCGGCGGACAGTTTCAGCCTCAATAATATTGGCCGCTTCGCCAACAAGCTGCCGCCAGAGCCGCGCGAGAATATTGTCTACCAGTGCTGGGAGCGCTTCTGTCAGGAGATCGGTAAAAACGTGCCGGTCGCCATGACCCTTGAAAAAAGTATGCCGATTGGCTCCGGGCTGGGTTCCAGCGCCTGTTCCGTCGTCGCCGCGCTGGTGGCGATGAACGAACACTGCGGCAAACCGCTTAACAACACCCGCCTGCTGTCACTGATGGGCGAACTGGAAGGGCGCATCTCTGGCAGCATTCACTATGATAACGTCGCGCCGTGCTTCCTTGGCGGGATGCAGCTGATGATCGAAGAGAACGGCATTATCAGCCAGCAGGTGCCAGGCTTTGATGAGTGGCTATGGGTGCTGGCCTATCCGGGGATTAAAGTTTCGACCGCTGAAGCGCGCGCGATTCTGCCCGCGCAGTATCGTCGTCAGGACTGTATCGCGCACGGTCGTCATCTGGCCGGCTTTATTCACGCCTGCTATACCCGTCAGCCTGCGCTCGCCGCGAAGCTGATGAAAGATGTGATTGCCGAGCCGTACCGCACCAAACTGCTGCCGGGCTTCAATGAAGCGCGTGAGGCGTCACTGGATATCGGCGCGCAGGCGTGCGGTATTTCGGGCTCAGGCCCGACGCTGTTCGCCCTTTGTGATAAGCCGGACACCGCGCAGCGCGTGGCAGACTGGCTGGCGAAAAACTACCTGCAAAATCAGGAAGGCTTTGTTCATATTTGCCGTCTGGACACGGCAGGCGCACGAGTACTGGGATAAACGATGAAACTCTACAATCTTAAAGATCATAACGAGCAGGTGAGCTTCGCGCAGGCGGTGACTCAGGGGCTGGGCAAAAATCAGGGGCTGTTTTTTCCGCATGATTTGCCGGAGTTTAGCCTGACGGAAGTCGATGAAATGCTGAAGCAGGATTTCGTCAGCCGCAGCGCGAAAATCCTCTCTGCTTTTATTGGCGATGAAATTCCTCACGAACTGCTGGAAGCGCGCGTGCGCAATGCGTTTGCCTTCCCGGCACCGGTGAAATCCGTTGAGCCAGACATCGGCTGTCTGGAGCTGTTCCACGGCCCGACGCTGGCGTTTAAAGATTTCGGCGGGCGCTTTATGGCGCAGATGCTGACGCACATCAGCGGCGACAAACCGGTCACCATTCTGACGGCGACGTCTGGTGATACCGGTGCAGCGGTGGCTCACGCGTTTTACGGCCTGAAAAACGTGCGCGTGGTGATCCTCTATCCGCAGGGCAAAATCAGCCCGCTACAGGAAAAACTGTTCTGTACCCTCGGCGGTAACATTGAAACCGTCGCCATCGACGGCGATTTCGATGCCTGTCAGGCGCTGGTGAAGCAGGCCTTCGACGACGAAGAGCTGAAAGTGGCGCTGGGACTGAACTCGGCGAACTCAATCAACATCAGCCGTCTGCTGGCGCAGATTTGCTACTACTTCGAGGCGGTGTCGCAACTGCCGCAGGAAGCTCGCAATCAGCTGGTGATTTCTGTCCCAAGCGGCAACTTTGGCGATCTGACCGCCGGGCTGCTGGCCAAATCACTGGGCCTGCCGGTGAAGCGTTTTATCGCGGCGACCAACGCCAATGACACCGTTCCTCGCTTCCTGAAAGATGGCAAATGGACGCCAAACGCGACGCAGGCGACGCTCTCTAACGCGATGGACGTAAGCCAGCCGAACAACTGGCCGCGCGTGGAAGAGCTGTTCCGCCGTAAGATCTGGCGTCTGGGCGATCTCGGCTATGCGGCGGTGAGTGATGACACTACCAAAGCGACGATGCGTGAGCTGAAAGCGGTGGGGTATACCTCCGAGCCTCACGCGGCGATTGCCTATCGTGCGCTGCGCGACCAGCTTAATCCGGGCGAGTACGGCCTGTTCCTCGGAACGGCGCACCCGGCGAAGTTCAAAGAGAGCGTGGATGAGATCCTGGGTGAATCGCTGCCGTTGCCGAGAGAGCTGGCCGATCGCGCCGATCTGCCGCTGCTGTCCCACACTCTGCCAGCAGATTTTGCGGCGCTGCGTCAGCTGATGATGACGCGCGGGTGAGGGTTGTGCCGGGTGGCGGCTTCGCCTAACCGGCTAACAGAACGCACATAGCTAGCTAAACCGGGTTCGCCCGGTTTTTTTATGGAGAAAATAAGGAGAAAAAATGCAGGGAAAAAGCAGAAATTCCCAATAAATGCGCTCACTTAGAGATTAGGATTGCAGAGAATAACATCCCCGACTTCCCTCACGTAATCTCCTTACATCGGCCCACGTTGGGCAAGAATATGAAGGAGTCACCTATGTCTAAACTGAAACCTGCAATGCTCGCACTTTCGCTGATGCTGGTCGCTCCCGCAGTGGTACAGGCCGGAGAGATCACGCTGATCCCGGCGGTTAAATTACAGATTGGCGATCAGGATAAAAGCGGACACTACTGGGATGGCGGCCGCTGGCGCGACCATGACTGGTGGAAATCGCATTACGAATGGCGCAACAACCGCTGGCATCCGCATGACGAGCATCGCGAGCCTCATGATAATCGTCATGGCGATAAGCATGATAACCACGGCAAGGGGCCGGACTGGAAACATCATTAACACTGCCTGATGGCGCTGCGCTTAGCAGAGCGACGAGTCGCTCCGGGAAGCGTAGCGCCACGGGGAATTACTGCTCGTGACGCTTAAACACCAGTTCGCCTTTCCCTGACGCTTCGCCGTCAAAGAAATACCCTTCGCTGTTAAAGTGAGTCAGCTGTTCTGGCTTCGTCAGGCGGTTTTCGATGATGTAGCGGCTCATCAGCCCGCGCGCTTTCTTGGCGTAGAAGCTGATCACTTTGAACTTACCGTTCTTCTCATCCAAAAATACCGGCTTGATGATCTCGGCGTTCAGCTTTTTCGGCTTCACGGATCTGTAGTATTCGTCAGATGCCAGGTTGATCACGATGTTATCGCCCTGAGCACTCAGCGCGTCGTTTAGCTTCTCGGTGATGATATCGCCCCAGAAGTGGTACAGATCTTTGCCTTTGGCGTTTTCCAGACGAATGCCCATCTCCAGGCGGTACGGCTGCATCAGATCCAGCGGGCGCAGCACGCCGTAAAGACCCGAGAGCATACGCAGGTGCTGCTGGGCAAAATCGAAATCGGCTTCGCTGAACGTTTCCGCTTGCAGGCCGGTATACACATCACCTTTAAAGGCGAGGATCGCCTGGCGGGCGTTTTTCGGCGTAAAGTCCGGCTGCCAGTCGTGGAAGCGGGTGGCGTTGAGATCGGCGAGTTTGTCGCTGATGCTCATCAGCTTGCCAATCTGCGGGGCGGAAAGTTTGCGCGCCTCGCGGATCAGCTGCTGGGAATGATCCAGCAGTTCGGGCTGGGTATAGCGCTCGGTGGCGAGCGGGCTCTGGTAATCGAGCGTTTTTGCAGGTGAAATCAGAATCAGCATATCCAGTCCTTGCAGGAAATTTAGTGCGACTTTAGCAAAAAAACGGCCTGATTTGATCGATGACTGTTATTGCCGTGGCAAATCATCCCAGCTGCCCGGGGCAATTTGTGACTCGATTTCGGGATAGCGGGTGGCGTCAAACACCGGCCTCACGCCCAGCTTCCGCTGGCGTAGATAATCACTGGCAATCAGCGTCACCACCGGCGACAGCAGCAGAATGGCTGTCAGATTCGTGATTGCCATCAGCGCCATAATCACATCCGCCAGCTGCCAGACCAGCGGCAGGCTCATCACCGAACCTGTCAACACCATACCGACGAGCGCGACGCGCAGACACCACAGGGTATTGCGTGAATCGATGCGCAGGAATATCAGGTTATTTTCGGCATAAATGTAATTGGCGACGATGGAACTGAAGCTGAAGAGAATCACAATCAGCGAGACAAAACCCGCGCCCCAACTGCCTGAGAGGTTCACCAGCGCCTGCTGGATGATCTGAATTCCGACGGCATCTGCGGAATGAGGCACTGGCCCCGCCAGCAGCACAATCATCGCGCTGGCTGAACAGATGATAATGGTGTCAGTAAACACACCGATCATCTGCACGATCCCTTGAGCCGCCGGGTGAGGGGGCCATGACGCTGCCGCCGCGGCCGCATTTGGCGTCGAACCCATACCGGCTTCGTTTGAGAACATACCGCGCTGGAAACCCGCAGTCAGCGCCTGGCTGAGGGTGTATCCCAGTGCGCCAGCGGCGGCTTCTCGCCAGCCAAACGCGGCTTTGAAAATGGTAGCGATCACCCCTGGAACCTGTTCGAGATGCGCGGCGGTGACCACCAGGCTTGCGATCACCCACAGCAGGGCCATGGCCGGAACCAGCCACTGCATGAGGCGCGCAACGCCTTTGATACCGGTCACGATCACCAGCAGCGTCAGTACCGCCAGGACGACACCCGTTATCCATTCCGGGAAGTCGAAGGCATAGCGCACAGCATGGGCCACGGAGTTAGCCTGAACGGTGTTAAAAATAAGACCGTAGGCGACGAGAAGGAAAAGGGAAAACAGAACGCCCATCCAGCGCATGCCCAAGCCTCGGGCCATATACCAGGCTGGGCCGCCGCGAAACTGACCGTGCTTGTCCCGCTCTTTGTAGAGCTGCGCCAGCGAGCACTCTGCAAAGGAGGTCGCCATTCCGATAATGGCTGTGACCCACATCCAGAACACGGCGCCAGGGCCGCCCGCGCTGATGGCGAGTGCCACACCGGCGAGATTCCCGCTGCCGACGCGTGCCGCAAGACTGGTGCAGAGCGCCTGGAAAGACGTTAATCCGCCGGGCTGGGGGCTGACGCTGTTTTTAAGACTTTTGCCAAACTGGCGAATATAGCGAAACTGAATAAAACCGCTGCGAACGGTAAACCAAATCCCGGCCCCCAGTAACAGATAAATCATTACTGAGCCCCACAGGACTTCATTGATAAACGAGAAATAGTCCGGCATTAACGTCCCTCTTGTTGATGCCACCTTCTTACCCTTCCTGCTTCGGGCCACAGGTGCGTTGGCTGTGCTCGTTCACCTCAGTCACGGACGTATCGCTTCCGGGGATTCGCTCGCCTGCCGTCTGTCTGCAACGCGAATGTTTTAGGGTAAGGTTAGATTGTTGAGTAAGCCTGCTGTTAATTAGCACGCTGTTAATATTCAGAGTTTACCATACTATCCGTAAGCGCACTGTCTGCGGTTGCGCTGTCATTCCGTCGTGTTATCATCATGGCAGACCGGTTACATCCCCCTAACAAGTAAACCTGTCATTTTTCCGCTGCTGGCAGGCTGTCGGTAGCGTGAATTATCCAGGGCACGTTAAAAGAGAAACACTATCATGACGGATAAATTGACCTCCCTTCGTCAGTTCACCACTGTCGTAGCTGACACCGGAGATATCGCGGCAATGAAGTTGTACCAGCCGCAGGATGCCACAACTAACCCTTCTCTGATTCTTAACGCCGCGCAGATCCCTGAGTACCGCAAACTGATCGACGAAGCTGTCACCTGGGCGAAAGGCCAGAGCAACGATCGTGCGCAGCAGGTTGTGGATGCAACTGACAAACTGGCTGTGAACATCGGTCTGGAAATCCTGAAACTGGTTCCGGGCCGTATCTCTACCGAAGTTGACGCGCGTCTGTCCTACGACACCGAAGCGTCTATCGCGAAAGCCAAACACCTGATCAAACTGTATAACGATGCGGGCATCAGCAACGATCGTATCCTGATTAAACTGGCGTCTACCTGGCAGGGCATCCGCGCTGCAGAGCAGCTGGAAAAAGAAGGTATCAACTGTAACCTGACTCTGCTCTTCTCCTTCGCTCAGGCACGTGCTTGTGCAGAAGCGGGCGTGTACCTGATTTCTCCGTTCGTGGGCCGTATTCTGGACTGGTACAAAGCCAACACCGACAAGAAAGAGTACGCAGCATCTGAAGATCCAGGCGTGGTTTCCGTCACTGAAATCTACGAATACTACAAACAGCACGGTTATGAGACTGTCGTGATGGGCGCAAGCTTCCGTAACGTCGGCGAAATCATCGAGCTGGCTGGTTGCGACCGTCTGACCATCGCCCCTGCGCTGCTGAAAGAGCTGGCAGAGAGCGAAGGCGCACTGGAGCGTAAACTGAGCTACACCGGCGAAGTGAAAGCGCGTCCAGAGCGTATCACCGAGTCCGAGTTCCTGTGGCAGCACAACCAGGACCCAATGGCAGTAGACAAACTGGCGGACGGTATCCGTAAGTTTGCTGTTGACCAGGAAAAACTGGAAAAAATGATCGGCGATCTGCTGTAATCATTTTTCATGGCCGGGAGCCTCTCCCGGCCACGTTACTTCTTTCGTCCCCTGTCTGATTTTCCCCTCTGCGTGTATCATTCCTCTTAATCAGTATTGTTATGAAGGGAATGGATATGAATACCTTACGCATCGGCTTAGTGTCGATTTCTGACCGCGCCTCCAGCGGCGTTTATGCCGATAAAGGCATCCCGGCGTTAGAAGAGTGGCTGGCTGCCGCATTGACCACCCCATTTGAAGTGCAAACCCGCTTAATCCCGGATGAACAGCCGATCATCGAGCAAACGCTGTGCGAGCTGGTGGACGAAATGAGCTGCCATCTGGTGCTGACCACCGGCGGCACCGGGCCTGCGCGCCGCGATGTGACGCCGGATGCGACCCTGGCGGTGGCAGATCGCGAGATGCCAGGTTTTGGTGAACAGATGCGCCAGATAAGCCTGCACTTTGTGCCGACGGCGATTCTTTCGCGCCAGGTAGGGGTGATCCGCAAACAGGCATTGATTCTCAATCTGCCGGGCCAGCCGAAGTCGATCAAAGAGACGCTTGAGGGTGTGAAAGCCGAAGACGGGAAAGTGGCGGTGGCGGGGATTTTTGCCAGTGTACCGTATTGTATACAGTTACTGGACGGCCCGTACGTTGAGACCGATCCGCAAGTGGTAGCAGCTTTTCGTCCTAAAAGCGCGCGACGCGAAACAATCTCCTGAAATTAGTGCGTTTGTGACATAAGCTGCAGCCTCAATGGCGTGGTGATACATTTACGGTATAGTCATTTTTTCTTTACGATTGCTGTAAAATTAAATCAACACTGCCAGTAAAGGTTTGCTATGTCACATTACACCCGGCCTCTGAACCGTCAGGACTACAAAACGCTCACGCTCGCGGCCCTTGGCGGCGCGCTGGAGTTTTACGATTTCATCATCTTCGTCTTCTTTGCCGCCGTCGTGGGCGAACTCTTCTTCCCGGCGGATATCCCGGAATGGCTGCGCCAGGTGCAGACCTTCGGCATTTTTGCCGCGGGCTATCTCGCGCGCCCGCTGGGCGGCATCATTATGGCCCACTTTGGCGATCTGGTCGGGCGTAAAAAGATGTTTACCCTCAGCATTTTGCTGATGGCGGTGCCGACGCTGGCCATCGGTCTGCTGCCGACCTATGCCTCAATGGGCATTGTGGCGCCGGTTCTGCTGCTGTTGATGCGCATTTTGCAGGGGGCGGCAATCGGCGGGGAAGTGCCGGGGGCGTGGGTGTTTGTCGCTGAACACGTTCCGGCGCGGCGCATCGGGATTGCCTGCGGAACCTTAACCGCCGGACTGACCGTCGGGATTCTGCTCGGCTCGGTGGTGGCGACCCTGATCAACACCAGCATGACCACCCAGGCCGTCCATGAGTGGGGCTGGCGTATTCCGTTCCTGCTGGGCGGCGCGTTTGGCCTGGTGGCGATGTACCTGCGCCGCTGGTTGCAGGAGACGCCAATTTTCCTCGAAATGCAGCAGCGTAAAGCGCTGGCGCAGGAACTGCCGGTGAAATCAGTTGTGGTGCGCCATCAGAAAGCGGTGGTGATTTCCATGCTGCTCACCTGGCTGCTGTCTGCCGGGATTGTGGTGGTGATTTTGATGTCGCCGGTCTGGCTGCAAAAACAGTATGGCTTTGCCCCGGCGGTGACGCTGCAGGCCAACAGCATTGCAACCATCATGCTCTGCTTTGGCTGTCTGATTGCCGGTCTGGCGGCTGACCGCTTTGGCGCCAGCCGGACGTTCATCGTCGGCAGCCTGTTGCTCGCTGGGTCGAGCTGGGCGTTCTATCATCTGGCGGGAGCACATCCGGAACAGCTGTTCCTGCTCTACGGCGTCGTGGGGCTATGCGTCGGCGTGGTCGGTGCGGTGCCTTATGTGATGGTCCGCGCCTTCCCGGCAGAAGTGCGTTTCACCGGGATTTCGTTCTCGTACAACGTCTCGTACGCCATTTTCGGCGGCCTGACGCCGATTGCCGTCACGCTGCTGATGGGGGTGTCGCCGATGGCGCCTGCCTGGTACGTGCTGGCGCTGGCGTTGATGGGACTGGGGCTTGGGATCTGGCTTCGCGGTGAGCGCCATCAGCTGATGGCGCACGCGCAGACTAACGAGGGGTAAAACTCAGGATGATGTTGTCATCCGGAATGTGGGTGAAGCTTTTGATCAGCTCGTGATAATCCGCCAGCGGATCAACATCATTGAACAGCGTTGGGTAGAATCGTTTACTCAACGCTTCAATGGCGATGATGTTGTACGGATTATTGTAGAAGTGATGGTACAGCGCGCCGGTTCGGCCCTCCGCGACAGCCGGAATGCTGCTCACGCCCTGGCGCGACACCAGCGCCTTAAACGCGGCGGCGACATCGCTTTCCGGCACGTTGTAGCCAAACGGTATAATCGCCGTTCCTTTCCCCGAGCGTTTTGAACCGGTCATCAGGTAGTAATCCGGGTTCAGGGAGATAATTTTCTCCACCGAGATATTTCCGGTTGCGCCCGGCAGCAGCTGCGAGCCAATGTTCACGCCGCCTGCGGCCTCTACCAGCCCGCCCCAGCCGTTGTGCGCATGGGTAAAGCAACAGCCGTTATCCAGGCCAGCCACTCCGGCGATCGGTTCGATAAACACCAGCGGCTTTTTCTCTGCTGTAGCCAGGCGCTGATGAATCCGATCCAGACGCTGCTGGTAGAAATCGATGTAGGCCTGCGCGCGCTCCGTCTGACCTAACACCTTGCCCAGAAGGTCGATACTCGGCAGCGTGTTCTCCACCGGATGCAGTTCGTAATCGACGAAAACCACCGGAATGTGCAGGGCTTCCAGCTGAGTCAGCACGCCGCTTTGCGTCAGCGAAGGTTTCGCGCGCAACTGGGCGATCATCAGATCCGGATGGCGCGAAATCACCGTCTCCAGATCGACATTCCCCTGATCCGAGAATTGCATATCAAGGATCTTCTCGGCTTCCGGCCATTTACGCTTCAGCACGTTCCAGGTTTCAGTGTCCTGTTTCTTCGGCAGGTTGTTCCACGCCACGACTTTGGCGAAGGGATCGTCCCGCTCAAGCATCGCCAGCGTCAGGATATCTCGGCCATCCTGCAAAATAATGCGCTGCGGCTCCTTAGGAATGGTGACCGTGCGGTTATCCCTGTCTTTTACGGTCACCGGCCAGTTCTGGGCCATCGCCAGCAGCGGCGAGAGCAGCAGTACCGCGGCGAATATCATCTTCTTCATCGTCTTACTTCCCCGTCTCATTATGCTTGTTATGCGGTTAAACCATCGACCACCACGTGCGGCAGTCCTTGCGAACAATATTCCACCCGGCCCCTCACTCCGTAGACCGTTGCCAGATTTGCGGGGGTGACCACTTCACCCGGAATTCCGCTGGCGACCAGGGCACCCTCTTTGAGCATCACGGCGTATTCGGCGTGGCGCAGGGCGATGTTGATGTCGTGGATAACCACCACCGTCACGATATTGCGCAGCCGCGTTTCGCGGGCGACGATATCCATGACGTGAAACTGGTAGTTGAGATCGAGGGCGCTCAGCGGTTCATCTAAAAGCAGGAGATCGGGCTGGCGGATCAGCGACTGCGCAAGGCCAATCAGCTGTTTCTGCCCGCCGGAGAGCTGGTCGAGATAGCTCATTGCCAGATGGGCGACGCCGAGTTTTTGCAGGATATCGAACGCTTCCTGTTCTGCGTTGCCGTCGGCGTAAAAGCCGCTGGCGCGTCGCGCGACGATCACTGACTCCAGCGCATGCAGATGCACTCCCGCCGGGAGCGACTGCGGCAGATAGACCACTTTCTGTGCCCGCTGGGCGGAAGGTAATGTCATCAGATCTTCGCCGTTCAGCTCCAGCGTGCCTTGCGCCGGGTTCAGATCGGCCAGTGCCCGCAACAGCGTCGATTTCCCCGAACCGTTTGGCCCAAGCAGCGCGGTAATTTTCCCGCGTGGCAGCAGGGGCGTATTCAGCCCGTCGATGATTTTCTTTTTGCGATAGCCGGTGTGCAGGTCGGTGACGATCAAGCCATCCATTACAGCGTCCCCCGATGGCGGATAATAATGCTCAGGAAGAAGGGCACGCCGACCAGCGAGGTGACGATGCCGACCGGAATAATGACGCCGGGAACAATATTTTTGGAGAGCACTGAGGCGAGGGAGAGCACCAGCGCGCCGATCAGCATACTTCCCGGCAGATAAAACCGGTGGTCTTCGCCAAACATCATGCGTGAGATATGCGGCGCGACCAGGCCGATAAAACCGACCGGCCCGACAAAGGCTACCGTCAGCGCCGAAATAATGCTGATGCGCAGGAGCGTCGCCAGCCGCAGTTTGCGCACGTTAATGCCAAAACTGACGGCCCTGTCTTCCCCAAGGCGCAGAGCCGTGAGCTTCCAGGCATTTTTCAACGACAGGGGAACGACAACCAGCAGCACTACCACCAGAATCGCGAGCTTATCCCAGGACGCGCGGGCCAGACTGCCCATCGTCCAGAACACCAGCCCCTGGAGCGTATCTTCGCTGGCGACAAATTGCAGAATGGAGATCAGCGCGTTAAAGGTGAAGACCAGCGCGATGCCAAACAGCACCACGCCGGAGGTGGCGACGCGCGTCCAGCGGCTGATACCGTCGAGCACGAAGCAGGCCATTAGCGCAAAGACAAAGGCGTTGGCGGAGATAAACCATTGATCGGGAATACCGGGGATTCCCAGCCCGAGAATAATAGCCAGCGCCGCGCCAAAGGAGGCGGCGGAAGAGACACCCAGCGTAAACGGGCTGGCGAGGGGGTTGTTCAGGATGGTTTGCATCTCTGCGCCCGCGAGGCCCAGCGCCATGCCAACCACCACCGCCATCAGCGCGAAGGGCAGGCGTAAATCCCAGACAATCACCCGTGTGCCCGCGTCGGCCGAGGCGGCATCAAACAGCGTGTGCCACAGGGTTGAGACGGAAATCCCGGAAGGGCCGAGGGTAAAATCAAGCAGCAGCGAGAAGATGATCATGAGCAGGATTACACCCGCAACGATAAAGCGACGCATCACGACTTTTCGGTACTGTGACGCCACCGCTGACCCGTCAGGCTTCACGCTGGCGACAAGAGGGGAACTCATTGGCTTACCTTATGCAACAAAAGCAGAATCGTAGTTTATCCCGAAACGTTCCTGTCCTTGATGCTGCCTGATATCCAATATCCGGGATGCTCCCGGTGACAATATTCGGGATGATAATGCTTATCAATTAAAATGATGTGAATAGCGCAACTTGTTTAGCCGCGGTTTCTGTTGTGCGCAAAAATCAACCGTCCAGACGGCGGCAGGTCATGTACGCGCCTGTCACGCAGAGGGCTACCGGCACCAGGAAGCTGTGGTCCATGCGGGTGGATTCCATGATCAGCACGATGGCGGTCAGTGGCATTTGCAGGGAGGCCGCGAGAAAACCGGCCGCACCCGTCAGAGCAAAACTCGCCATATCAGTGCCGGGGAACCAGCGCCCCATCAGGATAAACAGCACTGAACCGAGCAGACCCCCGACGGCGAGTCCCGGCGTCAGTAACCCGCCCTGAGCACCGGCGCGCAGTACCGCCCAGATCACCACCACTTTAAGAGCGAGGATCGCGGTGGCGAGCTGTAGCGTGATAGCGCCGTTGAGGGCAAGCTGCGTCGGGCCTTTACCATTGCCGGGCAACTGCGGGAACCAGACGGATAACGCGCCGAGGGCCGTAAAGGCGATCAGGCTGAAGACCGGCATTTGCCAGTTACTGCGTACCCTACTGCGTGCGTGCTGCGTCACACGACGAAACAGAAACGCCGCCGCACCAAACAGCGGGCCAGAAAGCGCGCCCCAGAAGACAAGCGAGGTGGCGGCGATTTCGGTGGTGAAATGGTACTGATGCTCATCGCCAAGACCTAATGTGGCGATCCACGCCGCCAGCGCCGAGGTCACCACCGCGGCGATGGCTTTCTCCCAGTTGAAACTGACCAGCAGCACTTCCAGAGTAAATATGGCCCCGGCCAGAGGAACGTTATAGACCGCCGCCAGCCCGGCTCCGGCGCCGCAGGCAATCATCAGCTGAATATCCGCGGAACTCAGACGTAAACGACGGGCGACGCCGCCGGCAAACAGTGCGCCCACTTCGCGTGGTGCGACTTCGCGGCCAAGAGGCGAACCCATCGCGACGGTGATAATTTGCAGCAGAGCGTTAATGAGCGTCGTGACGGCTGGCATTGGTTTGTCGGGATTTTTTATCGCCTCGCCAATGCTGATGCGTTTTTTGGCGTAGCGCGCAAGCGACCACCAGCCGATGCCCGCTACCAGACCCGCAGCGGTGAGGGCGAGAAAACGTCGCTGTGCGCTGGCATCCGTCACGCCCTCTAAAAATGACTGCGGACTAATGAGGATGGTCTGGCTGTAGCCGTAAACGAGGTGCTGAACTTCATGCAGTAGCATGGCGAGCAGCATGCCGCCCAGCCCGGCCAGAATCCCGGTGAGGAGTAGTGCGGCCCAGCGTTGCAGCCAGTCAGTACGAGACGGATCGTAAGCCATCATAGCGAGCGTCTTGATAGAAAGAGGGAGCCACAGTGTCCCATAAAGCGCATGAAGAGGTATCAATCAGAAGAATTAAGGCAGGAGATTCGTGCCCGCGAGGCGGGCACGAAGGGGGATTAGTGTTTTTCACCAATCGGCAGAACGGTGCGACCAAACTGCTCGTTCAGCACTTCACCCATTGCCAGGTAAATTGCGCTTGCGCCACAGACCAGACCTACCCAGCCAGCAACGTGAACGATGCTTTCGTTTTCCGCCAGATGGCCAATCGCCAGCAGGGCGAACAGCACGGTCAGGCTCAGGAAGACGAACTGCAGCACGCGGTTAGCAACCAGCGTACCGAAGAACATGAACAGGGTGAACACGCCCCACAGACCCAGGTATACGCCCAGGAAGTGGCCGTTTGATGCATCAAAGCCCATTTGCGGCATAACCAGAATGGCGACCAGCGTCAGCCAGAAAGAACCGTAAGAGGTGAATGCGGTTAAACCGAAGGTGTTGCCTTTTTTATACTCCAGCAGGCCCGCGAAGATTTGCGCGATACCGCCGTAAAAAATGCCCATCGCCAGGATAACATTGTCCATCGGAAATAAGCCGATGTTATGCAGGTTCAGCAGAATAGTGGTCATGCCGAAACCCATCAGGCCCAGCGGAGCCGGATTAGCCAACTTAGTGTTGCCCATAAGTCCTCAAAAAATCATCATTAGTATGGTGAAATGGTTTTACCACGCCCACTCTCCCAGGCGTGGCGCGGCATAATAATCACCGCGACTCTCGGCGTCTATGATCTGAGCAGGGTGAAATTAAAAATTTTTTATCCTTCCCCCTTGATGGATGCCGTTACGACCCCATCTTGTAGTCAACCGCAGTGAGTGAAGCTGAAAAAAATCAAATCTGGGCAGTTGAAACCGCACGTTTCGCCCTTATTACAGATTCACAACCACATGATGAACAAATTTTTAGTGGAGACGTTTAGATGGGTAAAATTATTGGTATCGACCTGGGTACTACCAACTCTTGTGTAGCGATTATGGACGGCACTACTGCACGTGTGCTGGAGAACGCCGAGGGCGATCGCACCACGCCTTCTATCATTGCTTATACCCAGGATGGTGAAACTCTGGTTGGCCAGCCGGCTAAACGTCAGGCCGTGACTAACCCGCAAAACACTCTGTTTGCGATTAAACGCCTGATTGGCCGTCGCTTCCAGGACGAAGAAGTTCAGCGTGATGAAGCCATCATGCCGTACAAAATTATCGGTGCTGACAACGGTGATGCATGGATCGACGTGAAGGGCCAGAAAATGGCACCACCGCAGATCTCTGCTGAAGTGCTGAAGAAAATGAAGAAAACGGCTGAAGATTACCTGGGTGAACCGGTAACTGAAGCGGTTATCACTGTACCTGCTTACTTCAACGATGCTCAGCGTCAGGCAACCAAAGATGCCGGTCGTATCGCAGGTCTGGAAGTCAAACGTATCATCAACGAACCAACCGCAGCTGCACTGGCTTACGGTCTGGATAAAGAAGTTGGCAACCGTACTATTGCGGTTTACGACCTCGGTGGTGGTACTTTCGATATCTCTATTATCGAAATCGACGAAGTTGACGGCGAAAAAACCTTCGAAGTTCTGGCAACCAACGGTGATACCCACCTGGGTGGTGAAGACTTCGACAGCCGTATGATCAACTACCTCGTTGACGAATTTAAGAAAGATCAGGGCATTGACCTGCGTAACGATCCGCTGGCCATGCAGCGCCTGAAAGAAGCCGCAGAAAAAGCCAAAATTGAGCTGTCTTCTGCGCAGCAGACCGACGTGAACCTGCCGTACATCACTGCAGATGCGTCTGGTCCAAAACACATGAACATCAAAGTGACTCGCGCGAAACTGGAAAGCCTGGTCGAAGACCTGGTCAACCGTTCCATCGAGCCGCTGAAAGTTGCTCTGCAGGATGCTGGTCTGTCTGTCTCTGACATTCAGGACGTTATCCTGGTAGGTGGTCAGACTCGTATGCCAATGGTTCAGAAGAAAGTTGCTGAATTCTTTGGTAAAGAGCCGCGTAAAGACGTTAACCCGGACGAAGCTGTGGCAATCGGTGCAGCGGTTCAGGGCGGCGTACTGACCGGCGAAGTGAAAGATGTTCTGCTGCTGGACGTTACCCCGCTGTCGCTGGGTATCGAAACCATGGGCGGCGTGATGACTGCGCTGATCAGCAAAAACACCACTATCCCGACCAAGCACAGCCAGGTGTTCTCTACCGCTGAAGACAACCAGTCTGCGGTAACCATCCATGTGCTGCAGGGTGAGCGTAAACGTGCTGCGGATAACAAAGATCTGGGCCAGTTTAACCTCGACGGTATCAGCCCGGCACCGCGCGGTATGCCACAGATCGAAGTCACCTTCGACATCGATGCTGACGGTATCCTGCACGTTTCCGCGAAAGACAAAAACAGCGGTAAAGAGCAGAAGATCACCATCAAGGCTTCTTCTGGTCTGAACGAAGAAGAGATCGAAAAAATGGTTCGTGAAGCAGAAGCAAATGCTGAATCTGACCGTAAATTCGAAGAGCTGGTTCAGACCCGTAACCAGGGTGACCATCTGCTGCACAGCACTCGTAAGCAGGTTGAAGAAGCAGGCGAACAGCTGCCAGCTGACGACAAAACCGCTATTGAAGCTGCACTGAGCGCGCTGGAAACTTCCCTGAAAGGCGAAGACAAAGCGGACATCGAAGCGAAAATGCAGGAGCTGGCGCAGGCGTCCCAGAAGCTGATGGAAATTGCTCAGCAACAGCACGCACAGCAGCAGGCTGGCGCTGAAGCTGGTGCTTCCGCGAACAACGCGAAAGACGACGACGTTGTCGACGCTGAGTTCGAAGAAGTAAAAGACAAAAAATAATCGCCCTGATGCAGGGTAATTAATCGGCACGGGCGTAGAGGTTTCCTCTCCGCCCGTGCTCGCATGTTAAGGGGCTGAAAAAACCAATGGCAAAGCAAGACTACTACGAGATTTTAGGCGTTCCGAAAACCGCGGAAGAGCGTGAAATCAAAAAGGCGTACAAGCGCCTGGCCATGAAATTTCACCCGGACCGTAACCAGGGTGACAAAGAGGCCGAAGCCAAATTTAAAGAGATCAAAGAAGCGTATGAAATCCTGACCGACGCTCAGAAACGTGCAGCCTACGATCAGTACGGTCATGCGGCGTTTGAACAAGGCGGCATGGGCGGCGGCGGATACGGCGGTGGCTTTGGTGGCGGTGGTGCTGATTTCGGCGACATCTTTGGCGACGTTTTCGGTGATATCTTCGGCGGTGGCCGTGGTCGTCAGCGCGCAGCGCGCGGCGCGGATCTGCGCTACAACATGGATCTGACGCTGGAAGAGGCCGTACGCGGTGTCACGAAAGAGATTCGCATTCCGACGCTGGAAGAGTGTGATATCTGCCACGGCAGCGGCGCGAAAGCGGGTACCAAGCCGCAGACCTGTCCAACCTGTCACGGCTCCGGTCAGGTACAGATTCGCCAGGGCTTCTTCGCGGTGCAGCAGGCCTGTCCGCACTGTCATGGTCGCGGTACGCTGATTAAAGATCCGTGCAACAAATGTCACGGTCACGGTCGCGTTGAGAAGACCAAAACCCTGTCCGTCAAAATCCCGGCAGGGGTGGATACGGGCGATCGTATTCGTCTGTCCGGTGAAGGCGAAGCAGGCGAGCACGGCGCACCAGCGGGCGATCTCTACGTTCAGGTTCAGGTGAAGCAGCACGCCATCTTTGAGCGTGAAGGCAACAACCTGTACTGTGAAGTGCCGATCAACTTCGCGATGGCGGCGCTGGGCGGCGAAATCGAAGTACCTACGCTCGACGGGCGCGTGAACCTGAAGGTTCCGGGCGAAACCCAGACTGGCAAGCTGTTCCGCATGCGCGGCAAAGGCGTGAAATCTGTTCGCGGCGGTGCGCAGGGCGACCTGCTGTGTCGCGTGGTCGTCGAAACGCCGGTCGGTCTGAACGACAAACAGAAACAGCTGTTGAAAGAGTTGCAGGAAAGCTTCGGCGGTCCAACGGGCGAGAATAACAGCCCGCGTTCCAAAAGCTTCTTCGATGGCGTGAAAAAATTCTTCGATGATTTGACCCGCTAATCCCTTAGCGAGTGTGAATTTTTCAAAGCCCGGAAGCGATTCCGGGCTTTTTCTTTTTGTGGCGAATGACTCGGCAAAACCGAGTATATCCGCAACATTAATCTGATTTTTTCGAGCTGTTTGCCTTGGTATTATGGTTTTATCGAGGTATGGTCTTAGAGAGAGAACTAAAGTGAAACTTTTACAACGATTCTTCAGCAATGAGGCGTCCGGCGGCGTGATTTTGATTATCGCTGCACTTGCCGCCATGGTGTTGGCGAATATGGATGCGACTCAGGGCCTGTACCGTGCATTTCTGGACACGCCCGTTGAGCTGCGCGTGGGTGCATTAGAGATCAACAAGAACATGCTGCTGTGGATTAACGACGCGCTGATGGCCGTGTTCTTCCTGCTGGTGGGCCTGGAAGTAAAACGTGAGCTGGTTCTTGGGTCGCTTAACAGCCGTCAGCGGGCAGCTTTCCCGGTTATTGCCGCGCTGGGCGGTATGGTGGTGCCTGCGCTGCTCTATCTGGTGTTTAACTACCATGACCCTGTCGCTCGCCACGGTTGGGCGATTCCGGCGGCAACCGATATTGCTTTTGCGTTGGGCGTGCTGGCGCTGCTGGGCAGCCGCGTGCCGGTGGCGTTAAAGATTTTCCTGATGGCGCTGGCGATTATCGACGACCTGGGCGCGATCGTAATTATCGCTTTGTTCTATACCAGCGAGCTGTCGGTGTTATCTCTGAGCGTGGCGGCGGGCGCTATCGCTGTGCTGGCACTGCTGAACCTGTTTAATGTGCGTCGAACCGGGATCTACATTCTGGTGGGTGTGGTGCTATGGACCGCGGTACTGAAATCGGGCGTTCATGCAACACTGGCGGGCGTTATCATCGGCTTCTTTGTGCCGCTGAAAGCGGATGAGAAGGGCAAATCCCCGGCCAAACAGCTGGAGCATGTCCTGCATCCCTGGGTCGCCTTTATGATCCTGCCGCTGTTTGCATTCGCGAATGCGGGCGTGTCGCTGCAGGGCGTCACCCTGAGCGGCCTGACATCTATGCTGCCGATGGGCATCGTCGCTGGCCTGTTTATCGGCAAGCCGCTGGGGATCGGCCTGTTCTGCTGGCTGGCTCTTAAGCTGAAGTTCGCGTCATTGCCACAGGGGACGACCTTCCGGCAAATCGCGGCGGTCGGCGTGCTGTGTGGAATTGGCTTCACGATGTCGATTTTCATCTCGACCCTGGCCTTTGCGTCATATGACCCTCAGCTCATCGTGTGGGCAAAACTCGGGATCTTGATCGGCTCGTTACTGGCCGCGTTCACGGGATACACACTGTTGAAAGTGAAGCTGTCCGGACAGGTGCAACCGGCTTAACAGTTAAAAGGGGGAGGGCAGAGGCCCTCTCCTGACAATACTCTCAGGGAGCGAAATGCTATGTCTCACATCAATTACAACCATCTGTACTATTTCTGGCACGTCTACAAAGAAGGCTCAGTGGTCGGCGCAGCAGAAGCGCTCTATCTGACGCCCCAGACCATTACCGGTCAGATAAAGGCACTCGAAGAACGCCTGCAGGGGAAGCTGTTTAAGCGTAAAGGTCGGGGTATTGAGCCGAGCGAACTGGGTGAACTGGTTTTTCGCTATGCGGATAAGATGTTCACCCTGAGCCAGGAGATGCTCGATATCGTGAACTACCGCAAAGAGTCAAACCTGCTGTTTGATGTGGGCGTTGCGGATGCGCTGTCTAAACGGCTGGTGAGCGGCGTGCTGGACGCGGCGGTGGTGGAAGATGAGCAGATCCATTTGCGCTGCTTTGAATCGACGCACGAGATGCTGCTGGAGCAGCTGAGCCAGCATAAGCTGGACATCATCATCTCGGACTGCCCGATAGACTCTACTCAACAGGAAGGGCTGTTCTCGGTCAAGATTGGCGAATGCGGCGTGAGCTTCTGGTGCATCAATCCGCCGCCAGATAAACCGTTTCCTGCCTGCCTTGAGGAGCGACGCCTGCTCGTGCCGGGACGACGTTCGATGTTAGGCCGCAAGCTGCTGAACTGGTTTAACTCGCAGGGTCTGAAGGTAGAGATTCTGGGAGAGTTTGATGATGCGGCGCTCATGAAAGCCTTTGGCGAAGCGCATAACGCGATCTTCGTCGCCCCAACGCTTTACGCGCACGATCTGTACACCGATGACAGGGTCACAGAGATTGGGCGGGTGGACAACGTGATGGAAGAGTATCACGCGATTTTTGCCGAAAGGATGATTCAGCATCCGGCGGTCCAGCGTATCTGTAACCGCGACTACTCGGCGCTCTTTATGCCGCCAGCGTCAAAATGAGCCAATAAAAAAACCCGCATTAAGCGGGTTCTTTATAACAAGCAACAACAAGTGGCGATTAAGCCAGTTTGCTGATCTGCGCGGTCAGGTTTGCTTTATGACGCGCTGCTTTGTTTTTGTGGATCAGACCTTTAGCAGCCTGACGATCCACGATTGGTTGCATTTCGTTAAATGCGTTCTGCGCTGCAGCTTTGTCGCCAGCTTCGATTGCTGCGTATACTTTCTTGATGAAAGTACGCATCATAGAGCGACGGCTTGCATTGTGCTTACGAGCCTTTTCAGACTGAATAGCACGTTTCTTAGCTGATTTGATATTAGCCAAGTCCAACTCCCAAATATGATCTATGTGGACAATTCAAAGGCCGAGGAATATGCCCTCTATACCTTCTTTTGTCAATGGATTTGTGCAAATAAGCGCCGTTGAATGGCGACGCTACGTTACGTAGTGATGGCGCAGGATTCTACCAGCTTGTCTCAGCTGAATACAGTCTTTCGATGTAAAAAAACGCAGTAACGGGCAGATTTTTTCCCTCCGAAAGCTAAGCATCATGAAATCATTACGGCTTTCTGATTTGAGGCAACAATCGCCGGTTAACCTTAACCGCTGTACAAGGTATACTCGGGCGATTTTCACTGTTTTGAGCCTGTCATGAAGCTGATACGCGGCATACATAATCTCAGTCACGCCCCGCACGGGTGCGTACTGACCATTGGTAATTTCGACGGCGTGCATCGTGGGCATCAGGCGCTGTTGCAGGGATTGCGTAAAGAGGGCGAGGCCCGTGGGCTGCCGGTCGTGGTGATGATTTTCGAACCGCAGCCGCTGGAGCTGTTTGCCGGTGATAAAGCGCCCGCGCGTTTAACTCGCCTGCGTGAAAAATTGCGCTATCTGGCGGAATGCGGCGTGGACTACGTACTTTGCGTGCGCTTCGACCGACGTTTTGCGGCACTGACGGCGCAAAATTTTGTCGGCGATCTGCTGGTAAAACGTCTGGGCGTGCAGTTTCTCGCCGTGGGCGATGATTTCCGCTTCGGCGCTGGTCGTCAGGGCGATTTCTTGTTATTACAGAAGGCGGGTCTGGAGTATGGCTTTGATGTCACCAGCACCATGACCTTCTGCGAAGGTGGCGTGCGCGTGAGCAGCACGGCAGTGCGTATGGCCTTAGCCGACGATCAGCTGGACGTGGCGGAGAACCTGTTAGGGCATCCGTTTGCCATTTCCGGGCGGGTCGTGCATGGCGATGAACTCGGTCGCACAATAGGTTTCCCGACGGCGAACGTCCCGCTGCGTCGTCAGGTTTCCCCGGTAAAAGGGGTGTATGCGGTAGAAGTCACCGGACTGGGTGATAAACCGTTGCCGGGCGTGGCCAATATTGGCACCCGTCCAACGGTAGCAGGTGTGCGTCAGCAGCTCGAAGTGCATCTGCTTGACGTTGTAATGGACCTTTACGGTCGCCATATAGATGTAATCCTGCGTAAAAAAATACGCGATGAGCAGCGATTTGCTTCGCTCGATGAGCTGAAAGCACAAATTGCGCGTGATGAGTTAACGGCCCGCGAATTTTTTGGGCTATCGAACCCGGCTTAATGCCTGAACGAGTTTTAAATACGGAACCGAGAATCTGATGAGTGACTATAAATCAACCCTGAATTTGCCGGAAACAGGGTTCCCGATGCGCGGCGATCTCGCCAAGCGTGAACCGGGAATGCTGGCGCGTTGGACCGATGATGACCTGTACGGCATCATCCGTGCAGCCAAAAAAGGCAAAAAAACCTTCATTCTGCATGATGGCCCTCCATATGCGAATGGCAGCATTCATATTGGTCACTCTGTAAACAAGATTCTGAAAGACATTATCGTGAAGTCCAAAGGACTCACCGGTTTTGACTCGCCTTACGTTCCGGGCTGGGACTGCCACGGTCTGCCGATCGAGCTGAAAGTGGAGCAGGAATACGGCAAGCCTGGTGAGAAATTCACCGCCGCCGAGTTTCGTGCAAAATGTCGCGAATACGCGGCCGCGCAGGTTGATGGTCAGCGTAAAGACTTCATCCGTCTGGGCGTGCTGGGCGACTGGTCTCGTCCATACCTGACGATGGACTTCAAAACTGAAGCCAACATCATTCGCGCTCTGGGCAAAATCATCGGTAACGGCCATCTGCATAAAGGCGCGAAGCCTGTGCACTGGTGCGTTGACTGCCGTTCTGCGCTGGCAGAAGCGGAAGTGGAATATTACGACAAAACCTCTCCGTCTATCGACGTGGCGTTCCACGCGGTAGATCAGGACGCAGTGAAAGCGAAATTCGGCGTGACCTCCGTCAACGGCCCAATTTCCCTGGTTATCTGGACCACTACCCCGTGGACCCTGCCTGCGAACCGCGCAATCTCCCTGTCTGCGGACTTCGATTACGCGCTGGTACAGGTTGAAGGCCAGGCGGTGATTCTGGCTAAAGATCTGGTTGAGAGCGTCCTGAAACGCGCAAACATCAGCGAATACACCGTGCTGGGCACCGTGAACGGCGCTGAGCTTGAGCTGATGCGTTTCAAACACCCGTTCCTCGATTTCGACGTGCCGGCCATTCTTGGCGATCACGTTACGCTGGACGCTGGTACCGGTGCGGTACACACCGCCGGTGGCCATGGCCCGGATGACTACAACATCAGCCTGAAATACTGTCTGGAAATCGCAAACCCGGTCGGGCCAGACGGCGCATACCTGCCAGGCACCTACCCGGCGCTGGACGGTATCAACGTCTTTAAAGCGAACGACATCATTGTCGACATGCTGCGCACCAGCGGTGCTCTGCTGCACGTTGAGAAGATGCAGCACAGCTATCCGTGCTGCTGGCGTCACAAGTCGCCAATCATCTTCCGTGCGACCCCGCAGTGGTTCATCAGCATGGATCAGAAAGGCCTGCGCGAGCAGTCTCTGAAAGAGATCAAAGGCGTGCAGTGGATCCCAGACTGGGGCCAGGCGCGTATCGAATCCATGGTCGCTAACCGCCCTGACTGGTGTATCTCCCGTCAGCGTACCTGGGGCGTACCGATGTCCCTGTTCGTTCATAAAGAGACGCAGGAGCTGCACCCTCGCTCGCTGGAGCTGATGGAAGAAGTCGCCAAACGCGTTGAAGTGGATGGCATCCAGGCGTGGTGGGATCTGGACTCGAAAGAGATCCTGGGCGATGACGCGGCCAACTACGAGAAAGTACCAGACACCCTCGACGTATGGTTCGACTCCGGCTCTACCCACTCTTCTGTAGTGGATGTGCGCCCTGAGTTCTATGGCCATGCGGCGGATATGTACCTGGAAGGTTCTGACCAACACCGCGGCTGGTTCATGTCATCTCTGATGATCTCCACCGCGATGAAAGGTAAAGCGCCATACCGTCAGGTTCTGACGCACGGCTTTACCGTAGATGGTCAGGGACGCAAGATGTCCAAATCCATCGGTAACACCGTTTCTCCGCAGGATGTGATGAACAAACTGGGCGCGGACATTCTGCGTCTGTGGGTGGCCTCTACGGACTACACCGGCGAAATGGCGGTTTCCGATGAGATCCTCAAACGTGCTGCCGACAGCTATCGTCGTATCCGTAACACCGCGCGCTTCCTGCTCGCTAACCTGAACGGTTTCGACCCGGTCAAAGACATGGTGAAACCGGAAGAGATGGTCGTGCTGGATCGTTGGGCTGTGGGCTGCGCGCAAGCGGCGCAGGAAGACATTCTGAAAGCCTACGAGTCTTACGACTTCCACGAAGTGGTGCAGCGCCTGATGCGTTTCTGCTCCATCGAGATGGGCTCGTTCTACCTCGACATCATTAAAGACCGCCAGTACACCGCGAAAGCAGACAGCGTGGCGCGTCGCAGCTGCCAGACTGCGCTGTATCACATCGCAGAAGCGCTGGTTCGCTGGATGGCACCGATCATGTCCTTCACCGCAGACGAAATCTGGGGCTACCTGCCAGGCGAGCGCGAGAAGTACGTCTTCACCGGCGAATGGTACACTGGCCTGTTTGGTCTGGCTGAGACTGAAGCCATGAACGATACCTTCTGGGACGAGCTGCTGAAAGTGCGTGGCGAAGTGAACAAGGTTATCGAACAGGCGCGTGCTGACAAGAAAGTCGGTGGCTCTCTGGAAGCGGCAGTGACCCTGTACGCCGAACCTGAGCTGGCGGCGAAACTGACGGCGCTGGGCGATGAATTGCGATTTGTCCTGTTGACCTCAGGTGCCAGCGTTGCCGATTATGCACAGGCGACTGCCGATGCCCAGCAGAGCGAGCTGCTCAAAGGGCTGAAGGTGGCGCTGAGCAAAGCCGAAGGTGAGAAATGTCCGCGCTGCTGGCATTACACCAACGATATTGGCCAGGTGGCGGAACACGCAGATATCTGTGGACGCTGTGTCAGCAACATCGCCGGTGATGGCGAAAAACGTAAGTTTGCCTGATGAGTAAATGTCTCTGTGCAACAGGACTGCGCTGGCTGTGGCTGGTCGTCGTCGTACTGATTATTGATCTGGGCAGCAAGTTCCTGATCCTCCAGAACTTTGCTCTGGGGGATACGGTTCCGCTGTTCCCGTCACTTAATCTGCATTACGCGCGCAACTACGGCGCGGCGTTCAGCTTCCTCGCCGACAGCGGCGGTTGGCAGCGCTGGTTCTTCGCAGGTATCGCTATCGGTATCTGCGTGATCCTCGCGGTGCTAATGTATCGTTCAAAAGCGACGCAGAAGCTGACCAACATCGCCTACGCGCTGATCATTGGCGGTGCGCTGGGTAACCTGTTTGACCGTCTGTGGCACGGCTTTGTGGTCGATATGATCGACTTCTACGTCGGTGACTGGCACTTCGCTACCTTCAACCTGGCTGATAGCGCAATTTGCATCGGTGCCGCGTTGATTGTGCTGGAAGGTTTCTTGCCTAAACCCGCAGCGAAAGAGCAGGCGTAAATGTAAAGGCCGGGTGTAACCCGGCCTACAGAATATGTGCCTCGCGTCAGCCCGGAAGCCAGGCGCCACCGGGCAAACCGTTGAGGCAAAACAAGCGAGCAAATCGGCATGTCAAAATCCATACAGAGCAATAGCGCGGTGCTGGTCCATTTCACGCTGAAACTGGACGACGGTTCCACTGCGGAATCGACCCGCAATAACGGCAAACCTGCGCTGTTCCGCCTGGGTGACACCTCTCTTTCGGAAGGTCTGGAGCAGCAGTTGCTTGGGCTGAAAGAGGGGGAGAAAAAAGCCTTCTCTCTCGAGCCTGATGCGGCGTTTGGCGTGCCAACCCCGGATCTGATCCAGTATTTCTCGCGCCGTGAATTCATGGACGCGGGCGAGCCGGAAATCGGCGCGATTATGCTCTTTACCGCTATGGACGGCAGCGAAATGCCTGGCGTGATCCGTGAAATTAATGGCGATTCCATCACCGTTGATTTCAACCATCCGCTGGCCGGGCGTACCGTCCATTTTGATGTTGAAGTGCTGGAGATCGACCCGGCGCTGGAGGAAGTAAATGCAGATCCTGTTGGCTAACCCGCGCGGTTTTTGTGCCGGAGTAGACCGCGCTATCAGCATTGTTGAAAACGCGCTGGAAATTTACGGCGCGCCGATTTATGTCCGTCACGAAGTGGTCCACAACCGCTATGTGGTAGACAGCCTGCGCGAGCGCGGCGCGATCTTTATCGAGCAGATCAGTGAAGTGCCTGACGGCGCGATCCTGATCTTCTCGGCGCACGGCGTCTCGCAGGCGGTGCGTAACGAAGCGAAAAGTCGTGACCTGACGGTCTTCGACGCCACCTGTCCGTTGGTGACCAAAGTGCATATGGAAGTCGCCCGTGCCAGCCGTCGTGGTGAAGAGTCGATTCTGATTGGCCACGCCGGCCACCCGGAAGTGGAAGGCACGATGGGCCAGTACAGCAACCCGGAAGGGGGAATGTACCTGGTTGAGTCGCCGGACGATGTGCTGTCGCTTGAAGTGAAAAACGAAGCGCGCCTGTCGTTCATGACCCAGACGACGCTCTCGGTAGACGACACCTCTGATGTCATCGACGCCCTGCGCAGTCGGTTCCCGAAAATCGTCGGGCCGCGCAAAGATGACATCTGCTACGCCACCACCAACCGTCAGGAAGCGGTGCGCGCACTGGCCGAGCAGGCTGATGTGGTGCTGGTGGTCGGTTCCAAAAACTCTTCCAACTCCAACCGTCTGGCCGAACTGGCGCAGCGTATGGGGAAAACCGCGTTTCTGATTGATGACGCCACCGACATTCAGGAAGCGTGGGTTAAAAACGCAACCTGTGTCGGCGTGACCGCCGGTGCCTCCGCGCCGGACATTCTGGTGCAAAATGTGATTAAGCGTTTGCAGGAGCTGGGCGGCGGCGAAGCGGTGCCGCTGGAAGGTCGCGAAGAGAATATCGTCTTTGAAGTGCCGAAAGAGCTGCGCATCGACGCGAAAGAAGTCGAATAATCCTCTCTGTTTAGAAAATGCCGGTCCCGAAAGAGACCGGCATTTTTTTGTCTGATTCCCTGTGATGAACCCGACAGTTCCACCCTTTGCGTGAATCATGCGGTTTTCGCTGATCCTCATGTCTTTTACTGATACTGCCGCCTGTTTATCATAAAATTCTAATTATCGGCGTTTTAAGATAGCGGCTTCGTCACAGGCTGGTTAATCTGAAAACGATTTACATACTTTTAACGTAAGAGAATAACTATGCATGATGCACAGGTGCGTGTCGCGATAGCGGGCGCGGGTGGCCGTATGGGCCGTCAGTTAATTCAGGCAGCGCTGCAGTTAGACGGTGTTGCGCTTGGCGCGGCGCTGGAGCGCGACGGCTCCTCGCTTCTTGGAACGGACGCGGGTGAACTGGCGGGTGTGGGCAAGACGGGCGTAACCGTGCAAAGCAGTCTGGATGCGGTGAAAGACGATTTTGACGTGTTCATCGATTTTACGCGCCCGGAAGGGACGCTACACCATCTGGCCTTTTGCCGTCAGCACGGTAAAGGAATGGTCATCGGCACCACCGGTTTTGACGACGCGGGCAAACAGGCGATCAAAGACGCTTCCCAGGAGATTGCGATTGTCTTCGCCGCTAACTTTAGCGTGGGCGTCAACGTCATGCTCAAGCTGCTGGAGAAAGCCGCGAAAGTGATGGGCGGCTACACGGATATCGAAATTATCGAAGCGCACCACCGCCACAAAGTGGATGCCCCATCCGGTACGGCGCTGGCAATGGGCGAAGCGATTGCTTATGCACTTGATAAGGATTTAAAGGACTGCGCAGTCTATTCTCGCGAAGGGCATACGGGCGAGCGTGTTCCGGGCACGATTGGGTTTGCTACGGTGCGAGCGGGGGATATCGTCGGCGAACATACGGCGATCTTCGCCGATATCGGCGAGCGCGTGGAGATTACCCATAAAGCATCCAGCCGCATGACCTTTGCCAACGGCGCTGTGCGCTCGGCATTGTGGCTCAAAAATTTAGATAATGGTCTTTTTGACATGCGAGATGTGCTTAATCTTAACGATTTATAAGTGTTATTACCCATCGTGATGTGGTTATTGCAGTCTTAATTGATTGATTGCACAGGGTAATATTTTATTGCCCTTTTATTTTTCCAGTTTGAAGTGTATTTCGTAATATTGTTGAGTAAAGTTACAGTTATCTCTCTTTTTTGTGTTATCGCACTGTAAATTTTGACCATTTGGTCTGGTTTTTGTTGTGCTACCTCATCAAATCTCACTAAACTCAGCGTACAAACGTTTTCTAACGTGATTTTGTTGATCTTTTTATGGCTTAAACTCCGTTAAACGCCAAAGCTGCGTAAAATAATAAACAAAAAAGCCATTTTGAGTTGACTTTACCCCTCTAAATCCCCAGAATGCCGCCGTTTGCCGAAAATCCGCGGGAAACAAATTTGCATTGATTCATAACGCCGTTGTGAATTAATATGCAGATAAAGTGAGTGAATATTCTCTGGAGGGTGTTTTGATTAAGTCAGCGCTATTGGTTCTGGAAGACGGAACCCAGTTTATCGGTCGGGCCATAGGGGCAACAGGTTCGGCGGTTGGGGAAGTCGTTTTCAATACTTCAATGACCGGTTATCAAGAAATCCTCACTGATCCTTCCTATTCCCGCCAAATCGTCACCCTTACTTATCCTCATATTGGTAATGTCGGCACCAACGAAGCCGATGCAGAATCCTCTCAGGTTCACGCGCAAGGTCTGATTATTCGCGACCTGCCGCTGATTGCCAGCAACTACCGCAATACTGAAGACCTCTCTTCTTACCTGAAGCGTCACAACATCGTGGCGATTGCCGATATCGATACCCGTAAGCTGACCCGTTTGCTGCGCGAGAAGGGCGCACAGAACGGCTGCATCATCGCAGGCGACAACCTGGATGCGGCACTGGCGCAGGAAAAAGCGAAAGCCTTCCCTGGCCTGAACGGAATGGATCTGGCGAAAGAAGTGACCACAGCGGAAGCCTACAGCTGGACCCAGGGGAGCTGGACGCTGGCAGGTGAACTGCCAGAAGCCAAAAAAGAAGACGAGCTGCCGTTCCACGTGGTGGCTTACGACTACGGCGCGAAGCGCAACATCCTGCGCATGCTGGTGGATCGCGGCTGCCGACTGACAGTCGTTCCGGCGAAAACCCCGGCCGAAGACGTGCTGGCGATGAATCCGGACGGCATCTTCCTCTCCAACGGCCCGGGTGACCCGGCACCGTGTGATTATGCGATTGAAGCGATTAAACGCTTCCTCGAAACCGATATTCCGGTATTTGGCATCTGCCTCGGCCATCAGCTGCTGGCGCTGGCGAGCGGTGCGAAAACCATCAAGATGAAGTTCGGCCACCACGGTGGAAACCACCCGGTGAAAGATATCGACAACAACACGGTGATGATTACCGCACAAAACCACGGTTTTGCGGTGGATGAGGCGTCAATGCCCGCCAACCTGCGCGTCACCCACAAGTCGCTGTTCGACCATACCCTGCAGGGTATCCATCGCACCGACAAACCGGCGTTCAGCTTCCAGGGTCACCCGGAAGCCAGCCCAGGCCCGCACGATGCCGCGCCGCTGTTCGATCACTTCATCGAACTTATCGAGCAATACCGTCAGACCGCTAAATAATCAGGAGCCGAGAACACCATGCCAAAACGTACAGATATAAAAAGCATCCTGATCCTTGGCGCTGGTCCGATTGTCATCGGCCAGGCCTGCGAATTCGACTACTCCGGCGCACAGGCGTGTAAAGCCCTGCGCGAAGAGGGTTACCGCGTAATCCTGGTGAACTCTAACCCAGCCACTATCATGACCGACCCGGAAATGGCCGATGCGACCTACATCGAGCCGATTCACTGGGAAGTGGTGCGCAAAATCATCGAAAAAGAGCGTCCGGACGCCGTACTGCCAACCATGGGCGGTCAGACCGCGCTGAACTGCGCGCTGGAACTGGAACGTCAGGGCGTGCTGGCGGAATTCGGTGTGACCATGATTGGTGCCACCGCCGACGCGATTGATAAAGCCGAAGACCGCCGCCGTTTCGACGTGGCGATGAAAAAAATCGGCCTCGACACCGCGCGCTCCGGCATCGCACACACCATGGAAGAAGCGCTGGCGGTTGCCGCTGACGTAGGCTATCCATGCATCATCCGTCCGTCCTTCACCATGGGCGGCACCGGCGGCGGTATCGCTTACAACCGTGAAGAGTTCGAAGAGATTTGCGAACGCGGTCTGGATCTTTCCCCAACCAAAGAGCTGCTGATTGATGAGTCGCTGATTGGCTGGAAAGAGTACGAGATGGAAGTGGTGCGTGATAAAAACGACAACTGCATCATCGTCTGCTCTATCGAAAACTTCGATGCGATGGGCATCCACACCGGTGACTCCATCACCGTCGCACCAGCCCAGACGCTGACCGACAAAGAGTATCAAATCATGCGTAACGCCTCGATGGCGGTACTGCGTGAAATCGGCGTCGAAACCGGCGGTTCTAACGTGCAGTTCTCCGTGAACCCGAAAAACGGTCGCCTGATTGTTATCGAAATGAACCCGCGCGTTTCACGTTCCTCAGCGCTGGCATCCAAAGCGACCGGCTTCCCGATTGCGAAAGTGGCGGCGAAACTGGCGGTAGGTTACACCCTCGATGAGCTGATGAACGACATCACCGGTGGCCGCACTCCGGCGTCGTTTGAGCCGTCTATCGACTATGTTGTGACCAAAATTCCTCGCTTTAACTTCGAGAAATTCGCGGGCGCAAACGACCGTCTGACGACCCAGATGAAATCCGTCGGCGAAGTGATGGCGATTGGCCGCACTCAGCAGGAATCCCTGCAGAAAGCGCTGCGTGGCCTGGAAGTGGGCGCAATGGGCTTCGACCCGAAAGTGAGCCTCGATGACCCGGAAGCGCTGACCAAAATCCGTCGTGAACTGAAAGACGCAGGCGCTGAGCGTATCTGGTACATCGCCGATGCGTTCCGCGCGGGCCTCTCTGTGGATGGCGTCTTCAACCTGACCAACATCGACCGCTGGTTCCTGGTGCAAATTGAAGAGCTGGTGCGTCTGGAAGAGAAAGTGGCTGAGATGGGCATCACCGGTCTCGACGCGGACTTCCTGCGTATGCTGAAGCGTAAAGGCTTTGCCGATGCGCGTCTGGCTAAACTGGCGGGTGTGCGTGAATCCGAAATCCGCAAGCTGCGTGACCAGTATAACCTGCACCCGGTCTACAAACGCGTGGACACCTGCGCCGCCGAGTTCGCAACTGACACCGCCTACATGTACTCCACTTATGAAGACGAGTGCGAAGCGAATCCGTCCGTAGACCGCGACAAAATCATGGTGCTGGGCGGCGGTCCAAACCGTATCGGCCAGGGCATAGAGTTTGACTACTGCTGCGTACACGCCTCTCTGGCGCTGCGTGAAGACGGTTACGAGACCATCATGGTCAACTGTAACCCGGAAACGGTATCGACCGACTACGACACCTCTGACCGCCTCTATTTCGAGCCGGTGACCCTGGAAGACGTGCTGGAAATCGTGCGCATCGAGAAGCCGAAGGGCGTAATCGTGCAGTACGGCGGCCAGACCCCGCTGAAACTGGCGCGCGCGCTGGAAGCGGCAGGCGTACCGGTTATCGGCACCAGCCCGGATGCGATTGACCGCGCAGAAGACCGCGAGCGTTTCCAGCAGGCGGTAGACCGTCTGAAGCTGAAACAACCGGCGAACGCCACCGTCACTGCGATTGAGATGGCCGTTGAGAAAGCGAAAGAGATTGGTTATCCGCTGGTGGTGCGCCCGTCCTACGTGCTGGGCGGCCGTGCGATGGAAATCGTCTACGACGAAGCCGACCTGCGTCGCTACTTCCAGACGGCGGTGAGCGTCTCTAACGATGCGCCAGTGCTGCTCGACCGCTTCCTCGACGACGCGGTAGAAGTGGACGTGGATGCCATCTGCGACGGCGAAATGGTGTTGATTGGTGGCATCATGGAGCACATCGAACAGGCAGGCGTACACTCCGGTGACTCCGCATGTTCTCTGCCAGCCTACACCCTGAGTCAGGAAATTCAGGATGTCATGCGCCAGCAGGTGCAGAAGCTGGCCTTCGAGCTGCAGGTACGCGGTTTGATGAACGTCCAGTTCGCGGTGAAAGACAACGAAGTCTATCTGATTGAAGTTAACCCGCGTGCGGCACGTACCGTACCGTTCGTCTCCAAAGCCACCGGTATCCCGCTGGCGAAAGTGGCGGCGCGCGTGATGGCGGGCCAGACGCTGACCCAGCAGGGCGTCACCAAAGAGATCATCCCACCGTACTACTCGGTGAAAGAGGTGGTGCTGCCGTTCAACAAATTCCCGGGCGTTGACCCGCTGTTAGGGCCAGAAATGCGCTCCACCGGTGAAGTTATGGGTGTTGGTCGTACCTTCGCAGAAGCTTTCGCCAAGGCGCAGCTGGGCAGCAGCTCAACCATGAGAAAGCAGGGCCGCGCGCTGCTCTCCGTGCGTGAAGGGGATAAAGAACGTGTGGTTGACCTGGCCGCGAAACTGCTGAAACAGGGCTTTGAACTGGATGCCACCCACGGTACGGCTATCGTACTGGGTGAAGCCGGTATCAACCCGCGTCTGGTCAACAAGGTGCATGAAGGTCGTCCGCACATTCAGGACCGTATCAAGAATGGCGAGTACACCTACATCATCAACACCACCGCAGGTCGTCAGGCGATTGAAGACTCCAAGCTGATTCGCCGCAGCGCGCTGCAGTACAAAGTGCATTACGACACCACCCTGAACGGCGGTTTCGCGACAGCCATGGCGCTGAACGCAGATGCCACCGAGAAAGTGATTTCGGTGCAGGAAATGCACGCGCAGATTAACAAGTAACAGTGTTGCAGGCCGGGTAAGGCGAAGCTGCCACCCGGCACGTTTTTGTTCGCGTAAGCCTCTGGCGGGTGGCGTTTCGCTTACCCGCCTACAACAAACGCCTCTTCGTTCCACTTCAGAGTCTTCTGGTTTTCCATCTCTCTTCAGTCAGTTAGCCTAAAATGGTTAGGTCGATAATTAAATTCAACTGAAAAGCAGGGAGAACACCATGCGAAATAAACTTCTGGCCACCTCAATTTTTGCTGCCGCAGCTCTCTTCACCGTTGCTGGTTGTTCATCTAACCAGGCAGTGGAAACCACGGATGGCAGAACCATCGTCACCGACGGTAAACCACAGGTCGATGACGACACCGGTCTGGTTTCCTATAAAAATGCACAAACCGGTAAAACCGAGCAAATTAACCGCGATCAGGTGAAGAACATGAGTGAATTAGATAACTAATTCTCATTCATTTTTTTTCTTACAGCGGCGCCTCGCCGCTGTATCTAATCCTTGACGAATATCAACCGTAATCCTTAGGAGGTAAGCGAGAATCACGCTCTGAAAAATGGAGAGTGATTATGGAAGAACATCAAAAAGCACCAGATAAGCAAGGTTTAGAAATTTCACGGCGTAACGTCCTCAAATCGGGTTCTTTACTCCTGACCCTTCCTTTTGTATCCCGCACTGCACGTTCCGCTGATGTCGCAGACACGACTGCCGTCGTACCGGACTCACCGTCGATGGAAAAAGTGGTCCCGACCTGCAGTACCTTCGACTGCGGCGGAAAATGTGATATTCGCGCTCATGTTTCAGAGGGCGTTGTCACACGAATCACCACTCGCCCCGATAACGAACTCGATCCTGATATGCCGATTATGCGCGCCTGCGTGCGTGGCCGTGGATACCGTAAATTCGTCTATCATCCCGATCGTCTCAAATACCCTATGAAGCGCGTGGGCAAGCGCGGAGAAGGGAAGTTTGAGCGCATCTCCTGGGATGAAGCCACGACGATGATTGCGGATAACCTCACGCGGATCACGGCGAAATATGGCCCGGCGTCGCGGTTTATGCATAACAATACCGCCACCAGCGGCGGGGCGTTTTCCGGCGACGGGATGATGAAACGCCTGCTGAATCTGACCGGTGGGTATCTCTCGTACTACCACTCCGTCAGCCTCGGAAATACCGTGGCGGCCACGCCGTACACATACGGCATCGCGGCCAGCGGAAACTCCCTCGATACCCTGAAAGACACCCCGCTGGTGATCCTCTGGGGGCACAATCCTACCGAGACGATTTTTGGTCACACCAACCACTATTTCCAGCAGATGAAGCAAAACGGCACCCGCTTCATCGTGGTTGATCCCCGCTATTCTGACACCACGTCGTCGCTGGCGGATGAGTGGATCCCGCTGCTGCCGACGACCGACAATGCGCTGATGGATGCGATGATGTACGTCATCATCAGCGAGGATCTGCACGACAAAAACTTTATCGCCCGTCACACGCTCGGCTTTGACGAGGATTCGATGCCAGAGGGCGTTCCGGCGAATGAGTCGCTGATGGCCTATCTGATGGGGAAAAAAGACGGCGTGGTGAAGACCCCCGAATGGGCCGAGAAAATCACCCACGTTCCTGCGCAGACGATTCGCCAGCTGGCGCGCGATTACGCCACCACCAAACCGGCGGCGCTGATTCAGGGCTGGGGGCCGCAACGACATAACTGCGGTGAACGTACCGCCAGAGGCTCCACGCTGCTAGCCACGCTGACCGGCAATGTCGGCGTGATGGGCGGCTGGGCCGCGGGCTACGGCGGATGTGCCAACCGAAAATTCACTACCGGCACCGAAACGCTGGAGAACCCTGTCAAAGAGAGTATCTCGATCATGAACTGGGTCCAGGCGGCGGAAGATGCCAGTAAAGTCAGCCCGGACGATGGCCTGAAAGGGGCCGAGAAACTCAGCAGCAACATCCGCATCCTGTTCTCGCTGGCAGGTAACTATCTGGCGAACCAAAACCCGGACGTTAACCAGACGGTGAAAATGCTTGAGGACGAATCGAAAATCGAGTTTATCGTCGTCAGCGATCTCTACATGAGCCCCAGCGCGAAATATGCCGACCTGCTTTTGCCAGAAACCAGCTTTATGGAGCGCTGGAATATCGGTGAAACCTGGGGGACGGCAAATTATCTGGTGCTATCAGAAAGGCTCATCGATCCGGAGTTTGAGCGCCGTAGCGACTATGAGTGGCAGCGCGAAGTCGCGGCAAAACTTGGCGTGGAAACGGAGTTCAGTCAGGGCCGGGATGAAAAACAGTGGATCGAGCACATCTGGGAAAACACCCGGCTGTCGATGCCGGATGAACATCTTCCGACCTTTGAACAACTGCAGGTCCAGCGCCGTCATCTGTTTAAGAGCGCCCCATGGGTGGCCTTTGAGGAGAACATCCGCGATCCGGATAACCATCCTTTCCCGACGCCGTCCGGCAAGATCGAAATTTTTTCGAAGCGGTTGTATGACATGCAGCACCCGGAAATTCCGGCGCTTTCCCACTATGTGCCCGCGCACGAAGGGCCGGAAGATCCTTTGGCGAAGCAGTTCCCTTTGCAGCTCATTACCTGGAAAGGCAAAAACCGGGCGAACTCAACTCAGTACGCTAACCCTTGGCTGCAGGAGGTGCAGGCACAAAAACTGTGGATTAACCCACGGGATGCTGAGACGCGCGGGATCGTGCAAGGCGATAAGGTGCGCATTCATAACGCACGCGGCGTGAGCCTGGTAGAGGCGGAAGTGACGCCGCGTATTATCCCAGGCGTCGTCGCTATGCAGGCTGGTGCCTGGTGGCAGCCCGATGCGCAAGGGATCGATCATGGCGGATGTGCCAACGTACTTAGCTCGTCGCGAATTACGGCGCTGGCGAAAGGGAATTCTCATCAAACCATGCTGGTGGAGGTAGCGAAGCATGAGTCAGTTTAAGGACTTTGCGCCCGTGAGCGATAAGCAGCTCGGGTTCTTTATCGATTCTTCACGCTGTTCCGGCTGCAAGGCCTGCCAGGTCGCGTGCAAAGATAAAAATAATCTGGACGTGGGGCGTCGTTTTCGTCGGGTTTACGAAGTGACTGGCGGCGGGTTTATGCCTACGGGGCAGGGAGGCATGCAGAATAATGTCTTCGCGTACACGCTCTCCATCTCCTGCAATCATTGCGCAAATCCTGTCTGTACGAAAAATTGCCCAACCACCGCGATGCACAAACGGCCTGGCGACGGCATTGTCAGGGTGAACACGGATAAATGCGTGGGCTGCGGATACTGCGCATGGTCCTGTCCTTACGGCGCGCCGCAGCTGAATGAGCAGACCGGACAAATGTCGAAGTGCGATTTTTGTGTGGATCTGCAGGCACAGGGCGAGCAGCCGATCTGCGTTGCAACCTGCCCGCTGGGGGCAATTCAGTTCGGCCCGATTGAGGAATTACGCAAAAAATATGGCGACCTTTGCGATGTGAAGGGATTGCCTGATTCGGCGATCACGCAGCCAAACCTGGTGATCAAAGCGCATCAGGGTGCGGAAAAAAAGGAGAAGCCTCATGCATGAGTGGCCGCTATTAATGTTTACCCTGCTGCTGCAGGGGGCCGTCGGGCTGACGCTGTTTGTGAGCTTAAACCTGTGCACTGGCACAACGCAGAGCTATTCCGCACGAATGCCAACGGAACGCACGCGTATGCCGGTCTTTATCGTCTGCGTAATGGCCGGACTTGGCCTGCTGGCATCGGTATTCCATCTGGGGTATCCGCTTAACGCCTTCAATGCGCTGCGCCATTTCAGCAGTTCGTGGCTAAGCCGGGAAATCGTGTTTGCCAGCCTGTTTCTGGCCGTCGCCGGATTGGGTTTTTTGGCCTCGCTGATGAACGGGGCGCTGTGGAAAGTGCTGATGCCGTTGGCGCTGCTGGCAGGGCTGGTTGATGTGTTTTGCATGAGCCAAATCTACATGCATACCTCGGTGATCACCTGGATGCATGCCAACACCTTGGTCATGTTTTATGGCTCGGTCGTCATTGTCGGCGCGGTGGTGGCGAGTGTGGTGCTGCCTTTACGCAATAGCTCCCTGACACGCTGGATGATGGGGCTGGTCGTGGCCGCCGTTCTCGTTCGATTACTGGCGCAAATGCCTTACCTGTCGTGGCTGGCCGGAGCCGGTCTGACTGACGCGCTGACGTTCCCGCATCAGCCACTCGAGGCGTTTCAGGCAACCGCACAGCTGCGTTTATGGGGCTGGAGCCTTTCTGTCGTCGGCATGCTGGCCTTTGCATATGGCGCACTTGGCCGTCGCCAGGTGTGGCTGTATGTGGGGGGCGTGTTACTGCTGGTAGCAGAAGTCCTGCTGCGCTTTGCGTTCTTTAGCATTCACTGATGTTTCGTTTTGCTTTCGCTGACTCCCCACCGCCTCCTGCGGTGGGCGAGTCATGTTTACGCCGCTCGCTTCGACGCGCAACCTGCCGTGCCTGCGTTGACACCTGTCCCGCAGGTGCGCTGAGTATCACCGGAGAGGGCGCGGCGCTGAACCAAGATCTTTGCCTGGGCTGTGGGCGCTGTCTGTTTGTCTGCCCCGTGGAGGCCATTGCGCACCTGGAGCCGCCCCGAAGACACCTCAGCGCGCAACGCTTAATCGCACCTTTCACATCCATTGCACCGGAAATCAATGAACTGTTGCTGTGGCATGTCCAGCATCATATTCGTGGCGTCGAAATCGATCTGGATGAACATCCTCACTGGGGCGTTGCTATCGCGGCGCTCAATTTAAAACTGCGCGAGCTGGATGAGCCAACCTGGCAAATTTATCCGCCGGAGCACGCGTCGCTCAATCGTGGACGCCGCCGTTTGTCTGGTCTGGAGAAGGGCGTTTCGGTTGCGTTGGAGCCGCTTTCAAAGGCATTTCCGCAGTATCATCAGTTTGCGCTGCACCTCGACACTGAAACGTGTGTGGCCTGCGCGGCGTGCAGCCGGGTCTGTTCCCCAAAAGCCGTCGTGCTCAAGGCGGGTGCCTTTACCCTCGATGCCCGGCAGTGTCACGGCTGTAAAGCGTGCGAGGCGGTCTGTCCTGTCGATGCCATTTCCATAGCGCCTGCGACGGGGAGAGCGGATCCTGTCGTTCACGCTCTGTTTGAGACATCATGCCCGGCGTGCTCTCGCCCATTTTATGCCTGGCACCCGCAGGCGTCGCTGTGTCCGATTTGCCGCCAGCATCATCACGGGATGCGGTGACGCCCCTGTCATATTAACCGGGCTTATGTATCTCGTTTTTGTTTTACCGCCAATGGGATATGCTTGATCAGATGTTCCTCTCGTTAAGAGCTCCGAATGATTCTGATAATTTATGCGCATCCTTATCCGCAGCACTCGCACGCGAATAAGCGGATGCTTGAACAAGCCAGGGAAATCGACGGCGTTGAGATACGCTCCCTCTATCAACTCTATCCCGACTTCAACATCGATATCGCCGCCGAACAGGAGGCCATCTCCCGCGCGGATCTTATCGTCTGGCAGCATCCCATGCAGTGGTACAGCACGCCGCCGCTGCTCAAACTGTGGATCGACAAAGTCTTCTCCCACGGCTGGGCGTACGGGCACAACGGCCACGCGCTAAAAGGTAAAAGCCTGATGTGGGCCGTTACCACCGGCGGTGGCGAAAGCCATTTCGAGATAGGCCAACATCCAGGGTTTGAGGTGCTGTCTCAGCCGCTGCAGGCGACGGCGATCTACTGCGGATTGCAATGGCTGCCGCCTTTCGCCATGCACTGCACCTTTGTCTGTGACGACGAAACACTACAGGCGCAGGCGCGTCACTATAAACAACGTTTACTCGACTGGCAGGAGCACCACCATGGATAGCCACACGCTAATACAGGCGCTGATCTACCTGGGGGCCGCTGCGCTGATTGTTCCGGTTGCCGTGCGTCTGGGTCTGGGATCGGTTCTCGGCTATTTGATTGCCGGTTGCGCCATCGGCCCGTGGGGGCTGGGGCTGGTTACGGACGCTGAGTCCATTTTGCATTTCGCTGAAATCGGCGTGGTGCTGATGCTGTTTGTCATTGGTCTGGAACTCGATCCGCAGCGTCTGTGGAAACTGCGCGCCTCGGTATTCGGCGGCGGCGCACTGCAGATGGTCGCCTGCGGCGCACTACTGGGCGGCTTCTGTATGCTGCTCGGGATGGACTGGAAGGTGGCCGAGCTTATCGGCATGACGCTCGCGCTCTCCTCGACGGCGATTGCCATGCAGGCGATGAATGAGCGCAACCTGACGGTTTCCCAGATGGGGCGCAGCACGTTTTCCGTTTTACTGTTCCAGGATATTGCCGCCATTCCGCTGGTGGCAATGATCCCACTGCTGGCGGCGAGCGGTTCGTCCACCACGCTGGGGGCTTTTGCCCTGTCGGCGCTGAAAGTGGCGGGCGCGCTGGCGCTGGTGATTTTGTTAGGGCGCTATGTGACCCGTCCGCTGCTGCGCTTTGTGGCTCGATCCGGCCTGCGCGAAGTGTTCAGCGCCGTGGCGCTGTTCCTGGTCTTCGGCTTTGGTTTGCTGCTCGAGGAGGCCGGTCTGTCGATGGCGATGGGCGCTTTCCTGGCGGGCGTGCTGCTGGCCAGCTCCGAATACCGGCATGCGCTTGAAAGCGATATCGAGCCCTTCAAAGGCCTGCTGCTGGGGCTGTTTTTCATCGGCGTCGGGATGTCTATCGACTTTGGGACGCTGGTGACGCACCCGCTGCGCATTCTCATTCTGCTGGCCGGTTTCCTGGTGATCAAAATGGGGATGTTGTGGCTGATCGCCCGTCCGTTGAATGTACCTAATAAACAGCGCCGCTGGTTTGCCGTGCTGCTGGGGCAGGGGAGCGAGTTCGCCTTCGTGGTGTTTGGCGCGGCGCAGATGGCGAACGTGCTGGATACGGAGTGGGCGAAAGCGCTGACGCTGGCGGTGGCGCTCTCGATGGCCGCCACGCCGATTCTGCTGGTGCTCCTGACACGTCTTGAACAATCAGGCAGCGGGCAGGATCGCGAAGCCGATGAGATTGACGAAGAGCAGCCGCGGGTGATTATCGCCGGGTTTGGCCGCTTCGGGCAGATCGCCGGCCGTTTGCTGCTCTCCAGCGGCGTGAAAATGGTCATTCTGGATCACGATCCCGATCATATCGAAACCCTGCGTAAATTCGGTATGAAGGTCTTCTACGGCGATGCGACACGCGTCGATCTGCTGGAGTCCGCCGGAGCGGCGAAAGCCGAAGTGCTGATCAATGCGATTGACGATCCGCAGGCCAGCCTGCAGTTAGCTGAACTGGCCATGGAGCATTTCCCGAACCTGAAAATCATCTCCCGGGCGCGCGACGTAGACCATTACATCAAGCTGCGTCAGGCGGGGGTGGACGCGCCAGAGCGTGAAACATTCGAAGGGGCGCTGAAATCCGGGCGTATGGCGCTGGAAGGTTTGGGTCTTGGCGCCTATGAAGCGCGTGAGCGCGCCGATCTGTTCCGTCGTTTTAACACCGATATGGTCGAAGAGATGGTTGAGATGGCCGATGATGATTCGACGTCCCGCGCCGCCGCCGTGAAACGCACCAGCGCGATGCTGACAGAGATCATCAACGAAGACCGCAATCATCTGTCGTTGACCCAGCGTCACGGTTGGCAAGGCACGGAAGAGGGTAAACATACTGGCGATCCGAAGGATGAGCCAGAGAGTAAACCTGTCGCGTGAAGAGGAGTTGCCAGCAATATTGAAATATTTCCCGTTCTTTACTCTGCCGCCAGTCGACGAAAGATTAAGCTTTCCGTATAGTGGCGGCAATTTTTTGCATCCGGGAAATTTTCAATGATCAGTCTGATTGCAGCGCTGGCGGTAGACCGCGTTATCGGTATGGAAAACGCCATGCCGTGGAACCTGCCTGCCGATCTGGCATGGTTTAAACGCACCACGCTAAACAAGCCGGTAGTGATGGGCCGCCTGACCTGGGAGTCAATCGGTCGCCCGCTACCGGGTCGTAAAAACATCGTTATCAGTAGCCAGCCGGGCACGGACGATCGCGTTGAATGGGTAAAATCCGTCGACGACGCGATTGCCGCCTGTGGCGACGCGGAAGAGATTATGGTGATTGGTGGGGGACGTGTTTACGAGCAGTTCCTGCCAAAAGCACAGAAGCTCTACCTGACCCACATTGACGCAGAAGTGGAAGGGGATACGCATTTCCCTGACTACGATCCTGACGAGTGGGAATCTGTCTTCAGCGAATTCCACGACGCTGATGCGCAGAACTCGCACAGCTACTGCTTCGAAGTTTTAGAACGTCGTTAAGTCTTATTCCCCGGTGGCGCTTCGCTGACCGGGGTTTTACGACCTGAACATAAGCCGGATAAGGCAAAGCCGCCACTATCCGGCATTAATATCAGGAGGCAACCGCCTCGCCATCCCCTAACTCCAGATGCCGGTTCGACGGTTGCACAAAATAGTGTTTATCTTCCCAGCGCAGGCAGGTCAAATCTCCGCCCCAGCAACATCCCGTATCCAGCCCGTAAATGTTCTCCGGCGTGCCTTTGCCTTCCAGCGATGCCCAGTGGCCAAACACAACGCTGTACTCATCCGTCACCGGGCCAGGAATGGCAAACCAGGGTTTTAGCGGCGCAGGGGCGTTTTCCGGCGTGTCTTTGCAGTACATATCCAGCTGACCGTTCGGGAAGCAGTAGCGCATGCGGGTAAAGGCATTGGTCACGAAGCGCAGGCGCGCCAGACCGCTTAACTCCGGGCTCCAGTTGTTCGGCATATCACCATACATCGCGTCGAGGAAGAACGGATAGGAGTCGCTCGCCAGCACCGCTTCGACGTCACGCGCGCACTCTTTGGCGGTCTGCAGATCCCACTGCGGGGTGATCCCGGCATGGGCCATGACCAGCTTTTTCTCTTCGTCGACCTGCAGCAAAGGCTGACGACGCAGCCAGTTGAGCAACTCGTCGGCATCGGGTGCTTCAAGCAGCGGTGTGATGCGGTCTTTAGGCTTGTTGCGACTGATTCCGGCAAACACCGCCAGCAGATGCAGATCGTGATTGCCCAGCACCACACGCACGCTGTCGCCCAGCGATTTGACGAAGCGTAAGACATCCAGCGACCCAGGGCCGCGCGCCACTAAATCGCCCGTCAACCAGAGGGTGTCTTGTCCAGGCGTAAAATCGACCTGTTTTAGCAATGCGATCAGTTCATCGTAGCAACCGTGAACGTCGCCAATGAGATATGTAGACATTTTTTTAGTGAATGAATGTAGGAACGGCGAGACGGAAAACAGGCACGGCAATACGGAAGGTATTGCCGTCTGGATCGACCATTTCATAATGGCCTTGCATGGTGCCCATCGGTGTCTCTATGACGGCACCGCTGGTGTACTGATACTCTTCGCCAGGGGCGATGTGAGGTTGTTCTCCCACCACACCTTCACCCTGGACTTCAATTTCACGGCCATTGCCGTTGGTGATAAGCCAGTAGCGCCCGAGCAGTTGCACAGGCATCCGCCCCAGATTGCGAATGGTTACGGTATAAGCAAAAACAAAACGCTCGTCGTCCGGAGTGGACTGAGACTCGACGTAAACGCTTTGCACCTGAACACATACGCGGGGCGAATCAATCATGGCTTAGCTCTCCTTTGGCGGTGCGTTGTCGCTGATGTAATTAGCCAACTTACAGTACTGCTCAACGGAAATATTTTCCGCACGCATTGCCGGATCGATACCTAATTCGGTCAACACCTCAACGGTAAACGAGTTACCCAGGCTGTTGCGAATCGTCTTACGGCGCTGGTTAAAGGCCTCCGTGGTGATGCGGCTCAGTACGCGCAGCTCTTTGACCGGGTACGGCATCACGGCATGAGGGACCAGACGCACTACCGCAGATTCCACTTTCGGCGCCGGGGTAAAGGCGGTCGGTGGCACTTCGAGTACCGGGATAATCTGGCAATAGTATTGCGCCATTACGCTCAATCGACCATACGCTTTACTGTTCGGCCCTGCAACCAGTCGGTTGACGACCTCTTTTTGCAGCATGAAGTGCATGTCTGCAATGGCATCAGTATAGCTAAACAGATGGAACATCAGCGGCGTAGAGATGTTATACGGCAGGTTACCGAACACGCGCAGCGGCTGGCCCAGCTTCTCGGACAGCTCGGCGAAGTTCATGGTCATGGCGTCCTGCTGGTAAATCGTCAGCTTAGGACCGAGGAACGGATGCGTTTGCAGACGGGCCGCCAGATCGCGGTCCAGCTCGATAACCGTCATTTCGTCGAGGCGTTCACCCACCGGCTCGGTCAGCGCGGCAAGGCCCGGACCGATTTCGACCATCGCCTGGCCTTTTTGTGGATTAATGGCAGAAACGATGCTTTCGATAACGAATTGATCGTTAAGGAAGTTTTGCCCGAAGCGTTTGCGGGCTAAGTGGCCCTGATGGACTCTAGTATTCATTGAGTATTAACAATCATTTTGATGGCGAGATTAAGCGCCGTAATAAAACTGCCGACATCCGCTTTGCCTTTTCCTGCCAGATCCAGCGCAGTACCGTGGTCAACGGACGTTCGAATAAAGGGTAAACCGAGCGTGATGTTCACGGCGCGGCCAAATCCCTGGTATTTTAGCACGGGCAGGCCCTGATCGTGGTACATCGCGAGCACAGCATCCGCACTATCAAGATATTTAGCCTGGAAAAGGGTATCAGCCGGCAGCGGCCCGCTGAGATTCATCCCTTTGGCGCGCATCTCTTCCAGCACCGGAATGATGGTTTCGATCTCTTCCATGCCCATATGCCCGCCTTCACCCGCGTGGGGATTCAGCCCGCAGACCAGAATATGCGGCGCTTTGATACCGAATTTGGTTTGCAGATCGTGATGCAATATGGTGATGATGTCGCGCAGCAGAGCAGGCGTGATCGCCTCTGCAATGGCTTTCAGCGGCAAATGGGTCGTCACCAGCGCGACGCGCAGTTCCTCCGTCGCCAGCATCATGACCACGTTGTCGCTGTGGGAGCGCGCTTCAAAGAATTCCGTGTGGCCAGTAAACGGCACACCCGCATCGTTAATCACGCCCTTATGTACCGGACCGGTAATCAGCGCGGCAAATTCACCGCTCAGGCAACCATCACAGGCGCGGGCCAGCGTATCGACAACGTAGTGGCCGTTTTCGGTGTTGAGCAGGCCTGGCTGCGCAGGCGCACGAAGATCAACAGGGAGAAGCGTTAAGGTACCCGCCTGCTGTGGAACAGGCGTTTGGCTGGCGTCGTAAGGCAGGAGCGTTAAAGGCAGACCGAGCCATTCAGCCCGGTCTTTTAACAGTGTTGCATCAGCACAGACGACCAGTTCCACCGGCCAGCTCTGTTGTGCAAGCTGGACGACGAGGTCAGGACCAATCCCGGCGGGTTCGCCGGGAGTGATAACAACACGATGTTGTTTCATTAGTTGCTCAGTATTTTCACGTAAGCGCTGGCGCGTTGTTCCTGCATCCAGGTCGCCGCTTCTTCAGAGAATTTACGGTTGAACAGCATACGGTAGGCTCTGTCTTTCTGGGCCGCGTCGGTTTTATCCACGTTGCGGGTATCCATCAGTTCGATTAAGTGCCAGCCGAAGGAGGAGTGAACCGGGGCGCTCATCTGGCCTTTGTTCAGCTTCATCAGCGCATCGCGGAAGGCAGGATCGTAGATATCCGCAGCCGCCCAGCCCAGATCGCCGCCCTGATTCGCAGAACCGGGATCCTGAGAGAACTCTTTCGCCGCATTGGCGAAGGAGGTTTTACCGCTCTTAATATCGGCAGCAATCTGCTCCAGTTTCACGCGCGCCTGGTCGTCGGTCATAATCGGTGACGGCTTAAGCAGGATGTGGCGAGCATGCACTTCCGTGACGGAAATACTCTGGCTCTGACCGCGCATATCGTTCACTTTCAGAATGTGGAAGCCGACACCGGAACGGATAGGACCGATAACATCGCCTTTCTTCGCGGTGCTCAGCGCCTGCGCAAAAATAGACGGCAGCTCCTGAATACGACCCCAGCCCATCTGGCCGCCTTTCAGTGCCTGCTGGTCAGCGGAGTAGCTGATCGCCAGTTTGCCGAAGTCACCACCGTTACGCGCCTGATCCACGATAGAACGTGCCTGGCTTTCCGCTTCAGCAGCCTGATCGGAAGTCGGGTTTTCCGGCAGTGGAATCAGGATGTGGCTCAGGTTCAGCTCGGTGCTGGCATCGTTCTGGTTGCCCACCTGCTTCGCCAGCTGATCCACTTCCTGCGGCAGGATCGATACGCGGCGACGCACTTCGTTGTTGCGCACTTCAGAGATCAGCATCTCTTTGCGGATCTGGTTGCGGTAGGTCGCATAGCTGATCCCATCGTAGGCCAGACGGCTGCGCATCTGATCGAGGGTCATGTTGTTTTGCTTAGAAATGTTGGCGATCGCTTCATCGAGCTGCTGATCGGTCACCTTCACACCCATTTTCTGACCCATCTGCAGCACGATCTGATCCATGATCAAACGCTCGAGGATCTGATGACGCAGCGTCGCGTCATCTGGAAGTTGCTGACCTGCTTCACCCGAATTGAGCTTCACAGATTGCATTAAGCCATTTACGTCGCTTTCAAGTACTACACCGTTGTTCACCACGGCGGCGACTTTATCAACAACCTGTGGCGCGGCAAAGCTGGTGTTCGCAACCATAGCGATACCGAGCAGCAGCGTTTTCCAGTTCTTCATACTTTTTCCATTTCAATTAACCGCAAAGCGGATGGCGTTGTAAATCAAGCACATTACAAGGAACTACGATATGGCAGAATGTTCGAGCGCAGCATCTGCTGCGTGCCCAGGCCGTAGTTGGAACTCAGGCCGCGCAATTCGACATTGAAGCCAATGACGTTATCGTATTTGCTCTGATTATTGTCGGTATCCCAGCCGTTAAGTTTGCGCTCGTAGCCTACGCGAAGCGCATAACAGCAGGAGTTGTATTGCAAGCCAACCATCTGATCCGCAGGCTTGCTGGTGTTCGTGTCAAAGTAGTAGGCGCCCACAATGGACCAGCGATCGGCGATCGGCCAACTTGCGGCCCCACCCACCTGGGAAATACCGTCTTTATACTGCTCGACGTTGGCGTAGTTTGGCAGTGTCGCCTGAATATATTCCGGGCTGGCGTAACGGTAAGTCAACTGCACCATCCGGTCTTCATCACGACGATACTCAACGCTTGCGCTGCTGGTGGCGACGTTATCCAGACGTGTATCGTACTGCAGACCACCGCGCAGACCCCAACGATCGGTCATGCGCCAGTAGGTATCACCGGCCCACACCAGGGCACCCGTTTTATTGTCTTTCTCCCAGTTAATGTCGTCATCACCGGTACGTGCTTCAGTGAAGTAGTAGATTTGACCAACAGAAACGTTAAAACGTTCAACCGCAGCGTCATCATATACGCGAGTCGTGACGCCGGTCGTTACCTGGTTCGCGGAAGCAATACGGTCAAGTCCGCCATAGGTACGATCGCGGAACAGGCCGCTGTAGTCGGACTGGAGGAAAGAGGAGTCGTAGTTCTGGATTTTGCTCTGATCGCGATACGGCACATACAGGTACTGCATGCGCGGTTCCAGCGTTTGGGTATAGCCGCTTGCCAGGTTCATATCACGTTCGAAAATCAGCTTACCGTCCATTTTAAACTGTGGCAGCACACGGTTAACGGACTCTTCGAGATCGGTGTTGTAGCGATTGTTGTACCAGTCCACATTCTTCTGCTGATAGTGGGTCGCCATCATCTTGGCTTCGGTATTGAGGCTAGCCCAGTCGTTAGAGAGCGGGAGATTAATGGTCGGTTCAAGGTGGACGCGGGTCGCTTCTGGCATATCGGAATTGGTATTCACGAAGTGGACGGCCTGAGCATAAACGCGGGTATCAAACGGACCGACATCATTCTGCGTCCAGTTCACGTCCAGCTGAGGCTCAGCGCCATAGGTACTGGCTGTCTGAGAGCTAAAGACCTGGAACTTCTTGGCAGAAACCGTGGCGTTGAAGTTCTGATTCGCGTAACCGACGCTGAATTTCTGCGTCGCGTAGCCATCGGTACTTGAACCGTACTTGGAATCAAAATCGTTAAAGTAATAAGGATCGCTGACTTTGGTGTAGTCGACGTTGAAACGCCAGACCTGATCCATCACACCGGCATGCTGCCAGTAGTATAACCAGCGGTGACGATCGCCCTCTGTCGGGTGCTCATCGTTAAACACTTTATCCGATGGCAAGTAATCCAGCTCCATCAGACCTGTACCCGCTTTGGTCAGGTAACGGAACTCGTTTTCCCACATGATATTGCCGCGCTTATGGATATAGTGCGGCGTAATCGTGGCGTCCATGTTCGGCGCGATGTTCCAGTAGTACGGCAGGTAGAACTCAAAATAGTTCGTGGTGCTGTACTTGGCGTTCGGGATCAGGAAACCTGAACGACGCTTATCGCCGACCGGCAACTGCAAGTAGGGGCTATAAAACACCGGCACCGGGCCGAGTTTAAAGCGTGCATTCCAGATTTCCGCCACCTGCTCTTCGCGGTCGTGGATCACTTCACTACCGACGACGCTCCAGGTGTCAGAACCCGGCAGACAAGAGGTAAAGGAGCCATTCTCCAGAATGGTATAGCGGTTTTCACCGCGCTGTTTCATCAGATCTGCTTTACCGCGTCCCTGGCGACCCACCATCTGGTAATCACCTTCCCAGACGTTGGTATCTTTGGTATTCAGGTTTGCCCAGCCTTTCGGACCTTTCAGGATGACCTGATTGTCGTCATAGTGCACATTGCCAAGAGCATCGACTGTGCGAACCGGCTCTGCCGCGCCCTCAGGCTGCTTTTGATGCAGCTGGACTTCATCCGCCCGCAGACGGCTGTTGCCCTGATTAATATCGACATTGCCCGTAAATGTCGCGTTATCCGGATAATTGCCACCGGCATGGTCGGCATTAATCGTGACGGGCAAGCTATTGGTATCACCCTGCACCAATGGGCGATCATAGCTTGGGATGCCAAGCTTACACTGTGAGGCGAGATCGGCAGCCATGCCCTGTTGACTGTACAGAGCGGCGGCGATCATGGTGGCCAGGAGGGTGGGGATACGTTTTTTCATACGTTATATTTAGTGTTCCGTCATCAGTGGCTACGGCTTACAAACGCTCAGAGACTATCTTACTCATCTGCGCAGTGCCAGCGTTAATCCTGCCCGTTTACGAGTCAGAGTGTTAGGCTCGCTATCGAATGACGAGTATGATAATGCAAATTATAGGCGATGTCCCTCAATTGACCGTGGCTCGACCACTGAGATGATGGAGTTGCGTCGAATCAGGACTATGACCATACGGGGAGTCTATGCAGTATTGGGGTAAAATTATTGGCGTCGCATTCGCTTTGTTGATGGGCGCAGGGTTTTGGGGCATCGTTTTGGGCCTGATTATCGGGCATATGTTCGATAAGGCGCGCAGTCGTAAAATGGCCTGGTTTGCCAACCAGCGTGAGCGTCAGGCGCTCTTTTTTGCGACCACCTTTGAGGTAATGGGGCATTTAACCAAATCGAAGGGACGCGTTACCGAGGCAGACATTCAAATTGCCAGCGTATTTATGGATCGCATGAGCCTGCACGGCGAGTCCCGCGTGGCGGCACAAAATGCGTTTCGCATCGGTAAGGCGGATAACTATCCGCTGCGCGAGAAAATGCGTCAGTTCCGCAGCATCTGTTTCGGACGCTTTGATTTAATTCGGATGTTTCTGGAAATCCAGATTCAGGCGGCGTTTGCGGATGGGTCACTGCACCCTAACGAACGCGACGTGTTGTACGTGATTGCCGAAGAGCTGGGCATTTCCCGCATGCAGTTCGACCAGTTCCTGCGCATGATGCAGGGCGGCGCGCAATTTGGTGGCGGCTATCAACATCAGCAGCAGTCTGCTGGCGGTGGCTGGCAGCAGGCACAGCGCGGCCCGACGCTGGAAGATGCGTGTAACGTACTGGGCGTGAAAGCGACCGACGATGCGACCACCATTAAACGCGCCTATCGCAAGCTGATGAGCGAACATCATCCGGATAAACTGGTGGCGAAAGGGTTACCGCCAGAGATGATGGAAATGGCGAAGCAGAAAGCGCAGGAAATTCAGAAAGCGTACGAGCTCATTAAAGAGCAGAAGGGCTTTAAATAAGCGTAAGCCCGGCACCCGCCGGGCACTACGTTAAAAATCGGCAGGGGCTTTAAACGTCATCAGATTGCCGAATTCCGGATGCGTTATCGTCAGCATCTGAGCGTGTAATTGCAGACGCGGCGCCATCGCGAGCGCTTCCGGGGTGGCGTAAAAACGGTCCCCCAGAATCGGATGGCCCAGCGCCAGCATATGCACGCGCAGCTGATGCGAACGGCCGGTAATCGGTTTGAGCAGAATACGCGCGGTGTTATCCGCAGCGTAATCCAGCACCTCATACTCGGTCTGCGCCGCCTTGCCGGTTTCAAAACAGACTTTTTGCTTAGGCCGGTTCGGCCAGTCGCAAATCAGCGGTAAATCCACCAGACCTTCCGCTTTTTCCGGGTGTCCCCAGATGCGCGCGACATACTGTTTCTTCGGTTCACGATCGCGGAACTGGCGCTTTAACTCGCGCTCAGCCGCTTTCGTCAGAGCCACCACAATCACGCCGCTGGTCGCCATATCCAGGCGATGCACGGATTCTGCCTGCGGATAATCGCGCTGTACGCGCGTCATCACGCTGTCTTTGTGCTCCTCCAGACGTCCCGGCACGGACAACAGGCCGCTGGGCTTGTTGACCACCATAATGTGGTCATCCTGATACAGAATGACCAGCCACGGGTCCATCGGCGGATTGTAGGTCTCCATGATCATGTCGCGCTCCGTTTACTGATGCGTCACAACGATCAGGCGCAGCGCATCCAGTCGCCAGCTCGCCTGATTCAGGCTTTCCAGCACCTGCTCACGGTTGCTCTCAATGGCTGCAAGCTCGTCGTCACGGATGTTTGGATTCACCGCGCGTAACGCTTCCAGACGCGACAGCTCGGCAGAGAGTTTTTCGTCTGCTTCGCTGCGAGCCGCATCAATCAGTGCGCGCGCGGCTTTCTCAATCTGCGCTTCACCCTGCTGCAAAATGGCATGCACATCCTGCTGGACCGCATTCACCAGTTTGCTGCCCGTGTGGCGGTTAACGGCGCTTAGCTGACGGTTAAAGCTCTCAAACTCGACCTGCGCGGCGAGGTTAGTGCCGTTTTTGTCGAGCATCAAACGCACCGGGGTGGCGGGCAGGAAGCGGTTGAGCTGCAGCTGTTTCGGCGCTTGCGCCTCAACCACGTAGATCAACTCAAGCAGCAGCGTGCCAACGGGCAGCGCTTTGTTTTTCAACAGAGAAATGGTGCTGCTGCCGGTGTCGCCGGACAGAATCAAATCCAGACCGTTGCGGATAAGCGGATGTTCCCAGGTAATGAACTGCGCATCTTCGCGGGAAAGGGCCACGTCACGCTCAAAGGTGATGGTGCAGCCATCTTCCGGCAGGCCAGGGAAATCCGGGACCAGCATGTGATCGGACGGCGTCAGCACAATCATGTTCTCGCCGCGATCGTCCTGGTTGATACCAACGATATCAAACAGGTTCATCGCGAAGCTGATCAGGCTGGTGTCATCGTCCTGCTCTTCGATGCTTTCGGCAAGCTGCTGCGCTTTCTCGCCACCGTTGGAGTGGATCTCCAGCAGACGGTCACGCCCTTGCTCCAGCTGCAGCTTTAGCGCATCGTGTTTTTCGCGACAGGATTTGATCAGATCGTCAAAGCCTTCGGTCTCTTCCGGTGCCGCCAGATACCCAATCAGATCGCTGTGCACCTGATCGTAAATGGTGCGACCGGTCGGGCAGGTGTGTTCAAACGCGTCCAGACCTTCGTGGAACCAACGCACCAGCACCGACTGGGCGGTTTTTTCCAGGAACGGAACGTGGATCTGAATATCATGCGCCTGGCCGATACGGTCCAGACGACCGATACGCTGCTCCAGCAGATCCGGGTTAAACGGCAGATCGAACATCACCAGATGGCTGGCGAACTGGAAGTTACGGCCCTCGGAGCCGATTTCGGAGCAGAGCAGCACCTGCGCGCCGCTATCCTCTTCACCGAACCAGGCCGCCGCGCGGTCGCGTTCGATGATCGACATCCCTTCGTGGAACACGGCAGCGCGGATACCTTCGCGCTCGCGCAGGACTTGCTCCAGCTGCAGCGCGGTGGCCGCTTTGGCGCAAATTACCAGCACTTTCTGCGAGCGGTGAGCGGTCAGATAGCCCATCAGCCATTCGACGCGTGGATCGAAGTTCCACCAGGTGCCGGTATCGCCTTCAAATTCCTGATAAATCTGTTCCGGATAGAGCATATCGCGCGCGCGCTCTTCAGCACTTTTGCGCGCCCCCATGATGCCAGAGACTTTAATCGCGGTTTGGTACTGTGTCGGCAGCGGCAGCTTAATGGTGTGCAGCTCGCGTTTCGGGAAGCCTTTCACGCCGTTACGGGTGTTACGGAACAGCACGCGGCTGGTGCCGTGGCGGTCCATTAACATGGAGACCAGTTCCTGACGCGCGGTTTCCGCGTCGTCGCGGTCGCTGTTGGCGGCGTGCAGCAGCGGTTCAATATCCTGCTCGCCAATCAACTCGCTCAGGGTGTTGAGTTCATCGTTGGACAGGTGCTTACCAGCCAGCAGCAGGGCGACCGCATCGGCAACCGGGCGGTAGTTTTGCTGCTCTTCGACAAACACAGAGAAATCGTGGAAACGGTTAGGATCGAGCAGGCGCAGACGCGCAAAGTGGCTTTCCAGCCCCAGCTGCTCCGGCGTAGCGGTCAGCAGCAGGATACCCGGCACGCGTTCGGCCAGCTGCTCGATCGCCATATATTCACGGCTGGGCGCATCTTCGCTCCAGACCAGGTGGTGGGCTTCATCAACGACCATCAGATCCCACTCGGCGTCGCACAGATGCTCAAGGCGCTGCTTGCTGCGGCGTACGAAGTCCAGAGAGCAGATCACCAGCTGTTCCGTTTCGAACGGATTATCGGCGTCGTGCTGGGCTTCGGCGTAGCGCTCGTCGTCAAACAGGGAGAAACGCAAGTTGAAGCGGCGCAACATCTCGACCAGCCACTGGTGTTGCAGGGTTTCAGGCACCACGATAAGCACGCGCTCGGCAGCGCCGGAGAGCAGCTGTTGATGCAGGATCATCCCCGCTTCGATGGTTTTACCGAGACCGACTTCATCAGCCAGCAGCACGCGCGGCGCATGGCGACGGCCAACGTCGTGGGCGATGTTCAGCTGGTGCGGGATCAGGCTGGTACGCTGACCACGCAGGCCGCTCCACGGCATGCGGTACTGTTCGCTCTGGAATTTACGCGCGCGATAGCGCAGGGCAAAACGGTCCATGCGGTCGATCTGACCGGCAAACAGACGGTCCTGCGGCTTGCTGAAGACCAGTCGGCTGTCGAGCAGCACTTCGCGCAGGATGACATTTGTTTCTTCCGTGTCGACTCGCGTACCGATGTAGGCGAGGATCCCGTTCTCTTCTTTTACGTCTTCAATCTTCAGCTGCCAGCCTTCATGGCTGGTAACGGTGTCACCCGGGTTAAACATGACGCGGGTAACAGGGGAGTCATTGCGTGCATACAGACGGTTTTCACCCGTGGCCGGGAAAAGGATAGTGACCATGCGCGCATCCAGCGCTACCACAGTTCCTAATCCAAGCTCGCTTTCTGTATCGCTGATCCAGCGTTGACCAAGTGTAAAAGGCATAGTTGTTTGGCTCTAATCTTTAATTGCAGGCAATAGTTCGACCACCGTCGCAAAGTGACGGCCATCGAAAAATGGGTCCGGGAATGGAAAGGGCGCTATGGTACTGGATGGCGGCGTTTTCGTCACGCGTCAAAATAGCCCCAGTTGCCCTGTCATGAGTGTAGCAAAATCATCGTCGACAAAAGGTAAAATTCCATCGGCGACAGGCATTAGCTGTCGCGTCAGATAGTGATCGTAGTCCAGCGGCGAGTGCTGATAATCCACCGGTTCCGGGCCGCTGGTGGTCCAGACGTATTTAATGGTGCCGCGATTTTGATACTGCGGCGCGCGGCCGCGACGTACGTTCTCTTCATCGGCCAGCCGCGCGGCGCGAACATGCGGCGGCACATTGCGCTGATACTCTGCCAGCGGGCGGCGCAGGCGCTTGCGGTAGACCAGCTGGCTGTCCAGCTCACCGGCCAGCAGGCTGGCGATAGTCTCGCGGACATAATCCTGATACGGCTCGTTGCGGAACACGCGCAGATAGAGCGTTTGCTGGAACTGTTGCGCCAGTGGCGTCCAGTCGGTTCGCACCGTTTCCAGGCCTTTAAACACCATGCGCTGGCTCTCGCCCTCCTGAATCAAACCGGCGTAACGCTTCTTACTGCCCTGCTCGGTACCGCGAATTGTCGGCATCAAAAAGCGGCTGAAATGGGTTTCAAATTCCAGCTCTAACGCGCTGGTTAACCGCTCTTTTTGCAAATGATTGCGCCACCAGTCGTTGACGAACGCCACCAGATTTTGGCCGATTTGCGCGGCGTCTTCTTCGCTGTGAGCGCCTTTCAGCCAGACGAACGTTGAGTCCGTGTCGCCGTAAATCACGTCATAGCCCTGAGATTCCACCAGCGCTTTGGTCTGGCGCATAATTTCATGCCCGCGCATGGTGATCGACGAGGCAAGACGGGGATCGAAGAACCGGCAGGCGCTGGTGCCGAGCACGCCATAAAAGGCGTTCATGATGATCTTCAGCGCCTGAGAGAGCGGTTTATTGTGCTGACGCTTGGCCTCCTCACGCCCGTGCCAGATTTGGCCGACGATTTCAGGCAGGCAGTGCTTTTCCCGCGAGAAACGCGCGCCGAGAAATCCTTCGGTGCTGTGCGCGTCATCCGGCTGAGCCATCCCCTCGACCAGGCCAACGGGATCGATCAGAAAGGTGCGAATGATCGACGGATAGAGGCTTTTATAATCCAGCACCAGGACCGAGTCATACAGTCCAGGCCTGGAGTCCATCACATAGCCGCCAGGGCTGGCCTGAGGCGGGACCTCGCCAAGATTTGGCGCGACATAGCCCGCGCGGTGCATGCGCGGAATATACAGATGGCCGAACGCAGCAACGGAGCCGCCGTGACGATCGATCGCCAGGCCGTTGACGGTCGCGCGCTCCAGCAGGAACGGCATGATCTCCGTTTTGTGGAAAATCCGCGTCACCAGCTCGCAGTCCTTCAGGTTGTAGGTGGCCAGTGCCGGTTTGTCTTGATTGAAGCGCCGGTCAATCTCATCCATCCGATCCCAGGGATTGTCGATGGATTTCCCTTCACCGAGCAGCTCCTGAGAGACGGCTTCCAGCGAAAACGAGGAGAAACTCCAGAAGGCAGATTTGAGCGCGTCGATACCGTCGATAATCACCCGCCCGTTAGCCTGCGCGAAGAACACGCCATTCTTAAAACCGTGCTCGCGCCACTCAAGCTCGCTGTTGCCGCGGCCCAGCATCAGCGGAATACGGAAACGCTCGGCATGCTTTTGCAGCACGCGCAGGTCAAACTGCACCACATTCCAGCCAATCAGGACATCAGGATCGTGAATGGCAAACCACTGGTTTAGCTTTTCAATCAGCTGTGGGCGGCTGGTGACATACTCCAGCTCAAAATCGAGGGCCGACGCATCACCGTTTGGCGGCCCGAGCATATAGACAATTCGCTGCCCGCAGCCTTCAAGGCCGATGCAATACAGTTCGCCGTGGCGCGTGGTTTCGATATCCAGCGACACCCATTTCAGGGGCGGGCGGTAGTGGGGATTGGGTTTGAGGCGGGCGTTGAGCAGTTTGCCGCCCTGCGGCGTGCCGTCGACCCAGACGGGAGCGGTAATAAAACGTTCCATCAGGAAGCGCTCCGGCGGGCGAATATCCGCTTCGTACAGCGTTACCCCGGCTTCTCGCAGCAGCTTTTCAAAGCGCATCAGCTGGCGATGGGCGCGGCAGTAAAGCCCGTAAACGGGCTGGCGGTGGAAATCGTTCAGCTCAAGCGGCGTGATGCGCCAGCCGTTTTCCCCGCGTAACACCTCGCGCGTTTTTTCGACGTGCTGTTCAGGGATAAACGCCACGGACTCCTGTGGCGGCAGCGTGACGTTCAGCGGACCCTCGTCCGTCGCCAGCCAGAATTCCACTTCAGTACCCTGCGGCGTATCCCGCCAGTGTCGGGTCAGTAAAAAGCCTTCTCGCGCCTGCGTCACACCGTCATCCCAAAAAACAAAACCAGGCGTGATTATAGCCTGGTTACGGATTTTTTGCTGGGTTTATATACAGGTGTGATTTTGCCGGATGGCACTGAGTTTATCCGGCCAATAATGTCCCTGTTCCCGATTTACTGCCCGTAATACGCTTTCGCACCGTGCTTGCGCAGATAGTGTTTATCCAGCAGGGTTTGCTGCATATCCGGAAGCTGTGGCGCCAGCTGGCGGCAGAAGATTCCCATATAGGCGACCTCTTCCAGCACGATGGCGTTATGCACCGCATCTTCGGCGTTTTTGCCCCACGCAAACGGCCCGTGAGAGTGCACCAGCACGCCCGGCATTTGCGCCGCATCGATTCCCGCTTTTTCAAAGGTTTCGACGATCACGTTGCCCGTTTCCCACTCATACTCGCCGTTAATTTCCGCATCGGTCATTTTACGGGTGCAGGGGATGGTGCCGTAAAAATAGTCGGCATGGGTCGTGCCCGTCGCCGGAATGGATTGTCCGGCCTGCGCCCAGATGGTGGCGTGGCGCGAGTGGGTATGCACGATACCGCCAATCGACGGGAATGACTGATAGAGCAGGCGATGGGTTGGCGTATCGGAAGAGGGCTTTTTCTTCCCTTCGACCACTTCTCCGGTCGCGATGCTCACCACCACCATATCCTCGGCGGTCATCACGCTGTAATCCACGCCGGACGGCTTAATCACAAACACCCCTTTCTCCCGATCGACAGCGCTGACGTTGCCCCAGGTGAGGGTGACGAGATGGTGTTTCGGCAGGGCCAGGTTGGCTTCCAGCACCTGCTGCTTTAATGCTTCAAGCATTCTGTTCTCCTTGCCGGATGGCACTTCGCTTATCCGGCCTGGGTTTATAAGCCCGGCAGACGACGTGCCGCCGGGCACGCGATTAACGTTTTGAACCGTAATAGACTTCGTTCCAGCGCAGCGCGTCTTTAAACGCTGGCAGACGGGTGTCGTTATCGATGACGGTCAGCTCGATGTCGTGCAGCTCCGCGAACTGGCGCATATCGTTCAGATCCAGCGAGTGGCTGAAGACCGTGTGGTGCGCGCCACCGGCCACGATCCAGGCTTCAGACGCGGTCGGCAGATCCGGCTGCGCTTTCCACAGGGCGTTTGCGACGGGCAGTTTTGGCAATGAATGCGGGGTCTCCACGGCATCCACGCAGTTCACCAGCAGGCGGAAACGATCGCCCAGATCGATCAGGCTGGCATTTATCGCCGGGCCGGTGCGGGTGTTGAAGATCAGACGGGCCGGATCGGCCTTGCCGCCAATGCCCAGGTACTGCACGTCGAGGATCGGTTTCTCTTCGACGGCGATGGATGGACACACTTCCAGCATGTGCGAGCCGAGCACCAGATCGTTGCCGTTCTCGAAGTGGTAGGTGTAATCCTCCATAAATGAGGTGCCGCCCTGTAGACCGGTCGACATCACCTTCATGATGCGAAGCAGGGCGGCGGTTTTCCAGTCGCCTTCGCCCGCAAAGCCGTAGCCTTGCTGCATTAGACGTTGTACCGCCAGGCCTGGCAGTTGTTTCAGGCCGTGCAGGTCTTCAAATGTGGTGGTAAAGGCGTGGAAGCCGCCCTGTTCCAGGAAGCGTTTCATCCCCAGCTCAATGCGCGCCGCATCGATGACGTTCTGGCGTTTATCGCCGTTGATCTGCGCCGCAGCGGTCAGGCGGTAGCTGCTTTCGTATTCGTCCACCAGCGCGCTGATATCGCCGTCGCTGATTTCGTTCACCACCTGCACCAGATCGCCCACGGCCCAGGTGTTAACGGAGAAACCAAATTTAATCTGTGCAGCGACTTTATCGCCGTCCGTCACTGCCACTTCGCGCATGTTGTCGCCAAAACGCACCACTTTCAGATGACGGGTATCCTGTTTGGAGACAGCCTGGCGCATCCACGAGCCGATGCGCTGCTGCGCGTGTTGATCCTGCCAGTGGCCGGTCACTACCCCGTGCTGCTGACGCATACGCGCGCCGATAAAGCCGAACTCGCGGCCGCCGTGCGCGGTCTGGTTCAGGTTCATAAAGTCCATATCGATGCTGTCCCACGGCAGGGAAGCGTTGAACTGGGTATGGAATTGCAGCAGCGGTTTGTTGAGGATGGTCAGGCCGTTGATCCACATTTTGGCCGGAGAGAAGGTGTGCAGCCACACCACCATCCCGGCGCATTTGTCGTCGTAGTTCGCGTCGCGGCAGATGTGGGTGATTTCGTCTGGTGTGGTTCCGAGCGGTTTCAGCACCAGTTTGCACGGCAGTTTGGCCTCCGCATTGAGGGCGTTAACCACATGCTCCGCGTGTTTCGTCACCTGTTGCAGCGCTTCCGGGCCGTATAAATGCTGGCTGCCAATGACAAACCACACTTCATAATTATTAAAAATGCTCATTATCGTGTCCTTAATGTGTCAGGGTTGCCGGTTTTTCCGCGGTGTTTTTGGCCGGGGCGGCGACAGGGAGATAGTGGTGCTCGGCGCTTTTCGACCATTGCAGGTAGCGCTGATAAAGCTGCTCGAAGCGTTGGGCCTGCTGAGGGCGCGGCTGGAGCGTGCTCTCGACGGCGCTCGCCATGTGCTGTTGAGCGGTCGGAATATCTGCGTGCACACCCGCCGCGACTGCCGCGAAAATGGCGGCCCCGAGGGCACAGCACTGATCGGAGGCGACGATCTGCAGCGGACGGTTCAGCACGTCGCAGCAGGCCTGCATGATCACCGGGTTTTTACGCGCGATGCCGCCGAGCGCCATCACTTCGTTCACGGCGATGCCCTGCTCGGTGAAACACTCCATAATGGCGCGCGCGCCAAAGGCGGTGGCCGCAATCAGACCGCCAAAGAGCGCAGGGGCGTCGGTTGCCAGGTTGAGATCGGTAATCACGCCTTTAAGACGCTGGTTGGCAAACGGCGTGCGACGACCGTTGAACCAGTCGAGCACCACCGGGAGATGATCAAGGGACGGGTTTTTCGCCCAGGCTTCCGTCAGCTGCGGGAGAAGCTGTTTTTTGCTGGCCGCGATCTGCGCTTTCAGCTCCGGATGCGTTTCCGCCAGCTGATCCAGCGGCCAGCCGAGCACGCGGCCAAACCAGGCGTAGATATCGCCGAAGGCGGATTGTCCGGCCTCCAGCCCGATAAAATCAGGGACCACGCTACCGTCCACCTGGCCGCAAATACCTTTCACGGCGCGGTCGCCGACGCTGGCTTTATCCGCGGTGAGGATGTCGCAGGTGGAGGTACCAATCACTTTCACCAGTGTATTAGGCTGTGCGCCCGCGCCGACGGCACCCATATGGCAGTCGAACGCGCCGCCGGAAATCGCCACGTTTTGCGGCAAGCCCAGACGCTGCGCCCACTCTGCGCTCAGGGTTCCGACCTGAATGTCGGCGGTATAAGTGTCGGTAAACAGCGGATATTTCAGGCTTTGATTGATAATCGGATCGAGTTCATCGAAGAACGCCGCAGGTGGCAGACCGCCCCAGCTCTCATGCCACAGGGATTTATGCCCGGCGCTGCAGCGCCCACGGCGAATATCCTGCGGGCGGGTAGTGCCCGACAGCAGGGCCGGTACCCAGTCGCACAGCTCAATCCATGACACGGCGGCCTGCGCCACGTCACGGTCGGCACGGGTGACGTGCAAAATCTTGGCCCAGAACCATTCGCTGGAATAAATGCCGCCAATGTAGCGGGAGTAGTCCGCTTTTCCAGGCTGATGGCACAAACGGGTGATGGCTTCGGCTTCTTCAACCGCAGTATGGTCTTTCCACAGCACGAACATGGCGTTCGGGTTGTCGGCAAACTCAGGGCGCAGCGCCAGCACGCGGCCTTCGGCATCGACGGGGGCAGGCGTTGAGCCGGTGCTGTCCACGCCAATACCGACGATTTGTGCGCGTTGATCTTCGCTCAATTCGGCCAGAACGGTTTTGATCGCCGCTTCCATCGATTCGATGTAATCGCGCGGATGATGGCGGAACTGATTATTTGGCGCATCGCAGTAACGCCCCTCTTGCCAGCGCGGATACCACTCCACGCTGGTCGCTATCTCCTGGCCCGTACGACACTCCACCGCCAGGGCGCGTACTGAGTCACTGCCAAAATCGAGGCCAATCGCAATTGCCATTTATGTTGCTCCATCAAAAAACGGGTATGGATCAACATTAGAGATTGAGGGAGAAAATCGTCAGGCAGGATCCGCTAATCTTATGGATTAAATTGCTGTTGAGGTGGAAAGTGTGACGTTGTGCAAATATTCAATGTGGACATTTCTGCCGCAGTTATAGACACTTTTGTTACTGCTGATTTGCACGAGATCGTGGATGAATCTGGGGTAAAGGCCGAGACAAAGCGGAGTTAAAAGAGAGGGCAGGCGATGTGATTCTCTTAACGACCCGTTTTTATACCGCTTTTATAGATATGGACAATTTGTTTCCTTATTGACCGTCGGGAGTGACCTGTTTATGGCCGAAACACAAAACGATCCCCTGTTGCCGGGGTACTCCTTCAACGCCCATCTGGTGGCGGGGCTGACCCCTATCGAAGCCGAGGGTTACCTCGACTTTTTCGTCGACCGCCCGCTGGGCATGAAAGGCTATATCCTGAATATCACCGTGCGCGGTGAGGGGGTGATCAAAAATAACGATCGGCAATTTGTCTGTCGCCCTGGCGATATTTTGCTGTTCCCGCCGGGAGAAATTCACCATTACGGCCGCCATCCCGATGCAAAAGAGTGGTATCACCAGTGGGTCTACTTCCGCCCGCGCGCTTACTGGCAGGAGTGGCTGGCCTGGCCGTCGATTTTCGCCCACACCGGTTTTTACCGGCCCGACGAAGCGCATCAGGCGCAGTTCCGCGAGCTTTTTGCCCAGATAATCGAAGCCCAGGCGGGCGGGCGTTACGCCGAGCTGCTGGCGATTAATCTGCTTGAACAGCTGTTGCTGCGGCGCATGGAGGCGATTAACGCCTCCCTTAATCCGCCGCTGGACAATCGCGTGCGCGACGCCTGCCAGTACATCAGCGATCATCTGTCGGACAGCCAGTTTGATATCGCGGGGGTCGCGCAGCACGTCTGCCTCTCGCCGTCGCGCCTGTCGCACCTCTTCCGTCAGCAGTTGGGGGTGAGCGTTCTGAGCTGGCGCGAGGATCAGCGCATCAGCCAGGCCAAACTGCTTCTCAGCACCACGCGTATGCCGATTGCCACCGTGGGGCGTAACGTCGGCTTTGAGGATCAGCTCTATTTTTCCCGCGTCTTCAAGAAATGCACCGGCGCCAGCCCGAGCGAATTCCGCGCCGGATGTGAGTAAAACGTAAATAAAACGAAACAAACAGGTGAAGTCTGGCGGCACCCGGTAAACTATTCAGACAATTGTTGTCTTGACGAGGCAGGAAGCACTTCGCAGAATCCCTGCTCTGTTATCTGACCGGAATCGTTATGCAGGCATTGCTGGAACATTTTATTACGCAGTCCGTGGCCTACTCGCTGATCGCTGTCGCGCTGGTCGCCTTTCTGGAATCGCTGGCGCTGGTGGGGCTGATTTTACCTGGCACTGTCATCATGGCGGGCCTCGGTGCGCTGATTGGCAGCGGCGAGGTGAACTTCTGGCAGGCGTGGATGGCCGGTATCGTTGGCTGTCTGCTGGGCGACTGGATCTCTTTCTGGTTAGGCTGGCGCTTCAAAAAGCCGTTGCACCGCTGGTCGTTCATGAAAAAGAACAAAGCGCTGCTCGACAAAACCGAGCATGCCCTCCATCAGCACAGTATGTTTACCATTCTGGTCGGGCGTTTTGTCGGCCCGACGCGTCCGCTGGTGCCGATGGTTGCCGGGATGCTGGATCTGCCCGTTTCAAAATTTATACTGCCCAATATCATCGGCTGCGTCTTCTGGCCGCCGTTCTATTTCCTGCCGGGCATTCTGGCCGGTGCGGCGATTGATATCCCCGCCGATGCGCAAAGCGGCCATTTTAAATGGCTGCTGTTAGCCACCGCGCTGCTGCTGTGGGTCGCGGTGTGGCTGTGCTGGCGCCTGTGGCGCAGTGCGAAAGCCGGTACGGATCGCCTCACCCAATATTTGCCGCGTGGCCGCCTGTTGTGGCTGGCGCCCTTGACGCTCGGGGTTGCCGTGGTGGCGCTGGTGGCGTTGATTCGTCATCCGCTGATGCCGGTGTATGGCGAGATTTTGTTGAAGGTGGTGAGCCGATAGGCGATTTTCAGCCGCCACCAGGCCTGAGATTGCCCGGTGGCGCATTGTTTGCCGGGCTTACTGCGGCTGCATTATTCCCAACAACGCTGAAGCACTTGCCTTCCCGCTTATCAGCTCCTGCGTTTCCCCGTCCCAGGCAATTCTCCCGTCGGCAATCACGACGGAGCGCGCCGCGATTCTGGCGGCGTCTTCCACGCTGTGCGAGACCATCAGCATGGTGAGATTTTTCTGCTGACACACCTCTTTTACCAGCAACAGCATCTCCTGACGCAGGGCCGGGTCGAGGGCCGAGAACGGCTCGTCGAGGAGCAAAATCGGCTGTTCCCGCACCAGACAGCGAGCCAGCGCGACGCGCTGACGCTGCCCGCCAGAAAGCTCACCAGGTAAACGTTCAAGAAATTCATTCAGCCCCATCTGCTGGGCAATCGCTTCGAGTTTCTCACGCTGAAGCGCCGTCAGCTTGAGGCCGGGGTCCATTCCCAGGCCGATATTCTGTCGCACCGTCAGATGGGTAAACAGATTATTTTCCTGGAACAGCATCGACACCGGACGCTGGGACGGCGGCGTGTGGGTGTGCGTTTGCCCGTCTATCAACATCTCGCCGCGCGCCGGAGGCAGGAAACCGGCAATCAGATTGAGCAGCGTGCTTTTCCCGGCACCGCTTGGGCCGAGAATGGCAATCATCTCTCCGCGTTCGACACAGAGCGTAAAGCGCATTGGCAGATGCTGATAAAGCCAGGTTACATCAGTCAGTTTTAGCATCGCGCCCCGGAAGTTTTTCGATAACGGTGAAAAGGGTAAAGCACAGCAGCAGCAAGAGCAGGGCCGTCACGGCACCATCCTGACTGCGATACGAACCGATTTGCTGATACAGCCAGAACGGCAGCGTGCGGAAGTCGTCATTACCAAACAGCGCCACTACGCCGAAATCGCCAATCGACAGCACGCTGGCAAAGGCCAGCGCCTGCGCCAGAGGGCGTTTCAGGGCGCGGAGTTCAACGACTCTCACTCGCTGCCAGCCGCGCATCCCCAGCGACTGACAGAGCAGAGTGTAGCGGGCGCTCAGGTCGCGCATCGGGTTTTCGAGCACTTTCAGGGCATAGGGAATCGCCATCAGCGCGTTGGTGAAAATGACGATCCCGTCGGCGTGCTCGGGTAATCCGATGGTGCTGTTAAACAGCAAAAAGAACCCGGTCGCCAGCACGATGCCCGGCATCGCCAGAATCAACATCCCGCTCAGCTCCAGCGCTTGCCCGGCGATTCGGGAGTGTCGGGCGTAAAGTTCGCGGCTGCTCCAGAGCAGCATCATGGTCAGCAGGACGCACAGCAACCCGGCGCCGAGGGCGATCCGCAGCGACGTCCACAGCGCCTGCCACAGCACCGGCTGTTGCAGCACCGAGATCAGATTCAGATTGAGACCATCCACCACCACTGCCAGCAGCGGCGGGAGGAGTAACAGCAGCGCAAGTACGATAAGCAGGAGATCGCTCAGGCGGCTGCGCAGGCTGTCCTGTGGATCGCGCCAGCCGTTCACCTGATGGCTCCCCACCGCAATGGCTTTACTGAGTCGCTGGCTGAGCAGGACCAGCCCCAGGCAGCAGAACATCTGGATCATCGCCAGCAGCGCCGCACGACCCGGATCGTAGTCGTAACTCAGGGCCTGATAGATTGCCAGCTCAATGGTGGTGGCCTGCGGGCCGCCGCCCAGCGACAGCACCGTGGCAAAACTGGCGAAGCAGAGCATAAAAATTAATGCTGCAACGGGCGGGATCTGCCGCCGCAGCCACGGCCATTCAACAAAGCGAAAGAAGGCAAATCCGCGCATTCCGAGCTGGGCGGCCAGCTGTCGCTGTTCGCCAGGGATATTTTCCAGCGCCTGTAAGAACAGTCGCGTCGCCATGGGCATATTGAAAAAGACGTGGGCCAGCAGGATACCCTGCAGGCCGTAAGGCGAAAATGTCCATTCGATGCCAAACGCATTCAACAGCGAGGCGATCCACCCCTGGCGCCCATACACGCTCAGAATACCGAAGACGGCGACCAGTACGGGCAGGATCAGCGTCATCGCGCACAGGCGCAGCAGCGCTTGTCTTCCGGGGAAACGGCGGCGATAAAGCGCCCGCGCCAAAAAGATCGCTGGGACGATCGAGAGCAGGGCTGAGAGAAACGCCTGCCAGAAGGAGAATCGCACCACGTGCCAGAGATAGCTATCGTGCCACAGCGCGGCGAGATCGCTTTGCGGTGCGTTCAGCCACAGGGCAAGAAAAGCCCCCAGGCTCACCACCACCATCAGCGTGGCGGCAGTCAGCCCAGGGAGCAGCCAGCCGGGAATTAGCGGCTGACGGCGCGTTGCCATTCACTGATCCAGGCGGCGCGTTGAGTGGAAACCTGCTGCGGGGTGAACTCCAGCGTGGTTTGCGGTTTGCTCAACTGATCGAAGCCCGCAGGCAGTTTCACGTCGGTCACCGGATACATCCAGTTGCCCGTCGGGACGGCGTTCTGGAACGCGGGCGAGACCATAAATTTCAGGAACTTCTCGGCCAGTTCCGACTCTTTGCTGGCCGCGGTGCGGGCGGCGACTTCCACCTGCAGATAGTGGCCTTCGGCAAAGTTAGCGGCGGCGTAGTTGTCTTTTTTCTCTTCGATAATGTGGTAGGCCGGCGAGGTGGTGTAGCTCAGGACCAGATCGCTTTCGCCTTTCAGGAACAGGCCGTAGGCTTCGCTCCAGCCTTTAGTGACGGTGACGGTTTTCGCCGCCAGTTTTTGCCAGGCTTCCGGCGCTTTGTCGCCGTACACTTTTTGCATCCACAGCAGCAGGCCAAGGCCCGGTGTGCTGGTGCGTGGGTCCTGATAAATCACGCGCCATTTCTGGTCGCTCTCGACCAGCTCTTTCAGGCTTTTCGGCGGATTCTTCAGCTTGTTTTTATCGTAGACGAAGGCGAAGTAACCGTAATCGAAGGGGACAAAGGTGTCGTTTTTCCAGCCGCCCGGAACGTTCACCGCATCGGCTGCGATACCGCTTTTGGCAAAGAGTTTGGTTTGCGAGGCCGCTTCCAGCAGGTTGTTATCCAGGCCCAGCACCACGTCGGCCTTGCTGTTTTTGCCCTCCATCCGCAGACGGTTGAGCAGCGAAACGCCATCTTCCAGCGCCACGAATTTCAGTTCGCAGTGACAGTCGGCTTCAAAAGCTTTTTTGACCACCGGGCCTGGGCCCCAGTCGGCGGCAAAGGAGTCGTAGGTGTAGACCGTTAAAACGGGCTTGGCAAACGCAGGCAGCGCGAAGAGCGCCAGCAGGGGGAGAACTTTTTTTAACACTTTGCACCTCAAAGTTGAGTGGCAAAGGATTTTGAGCGACAGCCTCAAATCCCTTCGCCGGCGTTATCCGGATCAGGTTCGACGGGTATTATCTCAGCGCACATCATCGATGCAGCACCCCGTTGAGAACGGCGGTATTGTAATGATTTGGTGAATATTACGAAAGTGTTATGGTTCCGGCGGCGCAAACCAGGCGGATTTAAAGTCAAACCAGCCGAGCGTGTTCATGCGTAAGCCGCGCATACTGCGCTGTCCCTGGATCATCAGCCAGTGGTGGATCAGCGGTACCATCGCCTGCTGGGACAGCAACTGCTGGCACCAGACCGCCAGATTCATCTCTCCGGCGCGCCACTGAGCGGCGTCCTGCTGCCAGTCGCGGGCAATGCAGTGCTGGATCAGCGGGATCTCATACAGGTGCGAGAAGAGCGAGAAATCGAGCGGCAGAGTGAAGTTCGCGCTGTTGAGCCAGATATCGCTCACCGCTTCGCCGCGATGCCATTCATCGTAATCCACCTCCTGAATTTCCAGCGTCACGCCTTCCGCAGCCAGCAGTTTGCTCATGATGCGCGCAATAAAGCGGTGCTCAACGTGTTCGCGATAATAGGTGAGGGTAATGGTTTCCAGCCCGGCGGGCTTTTCGCCGCGCCCAGGACGGGCGTGGTGCCAGCGAGGCAGCAGCCCGTAGGCCGGGAACCAGTAGGTCTGGTGCTGGTCTTCCGCCTGATAGATCAGATTGGCGGGGGCGAGGATCTGGCTTATCCACTGGCGCACCTCGCTGCTGGCACCCCGGTGGGTGCGGGCGTCAAACAGCAGATAGTAGCAGCCCTCTTCGAGGCGACTTTCGACGGCTTTTTCGCCTTCGGTCGGGCCTTCCAGCGTCAGGCCGGGGCTAAACTCTTCGCTGATGTCCGGCAGCACCCAGACATTCACCTCGTCAATCAGCGCGCGGTAGCCAAAGTAGTCATCGAAGGCGCGGATTTTCAACTGGTTACTGTTATTGCGCATCACGGCGTAAGGGCCGGTGCCGACGGGCTGGCTGGCGAAACTGGGCATGCTCTCCCATTCATGAGGCAAAATCATGGACGGGACATAGCCCATCAGCCACGGCAGCCACTGGTCAGGCTCGGAAAGCTCGATATCCAGCGTCCAGGCGGTGGGAGAGTGAATGTGTGCGATGTGGGAGTAGAGCGGCAGCCCGCGAGCGCGCTGCAGAGAAGCGATCACATCGTTCATCTCCAGCTCGCGGCCATGGTGAAAATGGATGCCGGGACGCAAAAAAAAGCGCCAGTGCAGCGGAGAAAGTTGCTGCCAGTGGTGCGCGATGTCGGCTTCCAGTTCCCCGTTTTCCTCATTTATGCGCGTCAGGCCGCTAAAGATTTGTCGCGCCATGTGCGTTTCGGAGCGGCGTAGCGCCGTGCCCGGCAGCAGGTTTTTCATCGGACGGTAGTAGAGCACGCGCAGGATATGCTTTCCCTGGCGGAAGCTGCGGCCCAGATGGGAGACCAGCATCTGGCGTACGGCGGCTTTATCGCCCACCAGCTGCACCAGCTGATCGATGCGGTCCTGCTCCAGCAGGTCTTCGGCGCGCTGCTGTTGTAAGGCCAGACCGGTATAGAGGAAGGTTAAGCGCGAACGCTTTCCACGCCCTGCCTCCGCCTCCCAGTTCAGCCAGCCCTGCTGCTGCATGGTGTTCAGTAGCGTGCGCATGTGGCGGCGCGAGCAGTTCAGCAGTTCCGCCAGCTCGTTCAGCGTGGTCTCTTTTGACTGGCCTTCGCAGCACTGCCAGAGGCGGATGAATTGTTGTTGCAGACGACCAGACGGCATAAAAGGGGAACTCCTGACAAAAAATCAGCAATTTATTAATCCTCATATTAAGCCAATAATCCTCCTTGTTGAAGTGAGGAGGTAAATATGAAGAGGTCTACCGCACGTCAGTTTTATCAGCACTACTTTTCAGCGACAAAGGGAGTGTCCTGGCTGGCCCGCCAGTGCGCAGAACAGCGCCTGAAAATGCTTGAAGATCTGATGCAGTGGGACGTTACGAAATCGACCTCTGACCGCTGACTCGCCTCGATCATGTGTGACTGAGTATTGGTGCTTATCACCCGCCAGCAAAATGTTTTTGCTGGTTTTTTTCGTTTACACTGCCTCTCCATTTCGCTCCTCTTTGACAAGGAACTGCGCATGCTCTGGTTGATGACGATGGGCCGCCGCCTGAACGGCGTGTATGCCGCTTTTATGCTGGTGGCCTTTATGATGGGCGTCGCGGGGGCGCTACAGGCGCCGACCCTGAGCCTGTTCCTGAGTCGTGAGGTGGGCGCACAGCCTTTCTGGGTGGGCCTGTTTTACACGGTCAACGCCATTGCCGGGATCCTGGTTAGCCTGTGGCTGGCAAAACGATCCGACAGCCAGGGCGATCGCCGCAAATTAATTCTGTTCTGTTGCGCGATGGCCATCGGCAACGCTCTGCTGTTTGCCTTCAACCGTCACTATCTGACGCTGCTCACCTGCGGGGTGCTGCTGGCCTCGCTCGCCAATACCGCCATGCCGCAGCTTTTTGCGCTCGCCCGTGAGTACGCGGACAGCTCGGCGCGGGAAGTAGTGATGTTCAGCTCGGTGATGCGTGCACAGCTCTCCCTGACGTGGGTGATCGGCCCGCCGCTGGCCTTTATGCTGGCGCTGAATTACGGCTTTACGGTGATGTTCTCCATTGCGGCCGGGATTTTTGCCATCAGCCTGGCGCTGATCGCCTTTGTGCTGCCGTCGGTCGCCCGGGTGGAGCAGGCGGCGGATACGCCCGTCACCCAGGTGAGCGGCTGGCACAATAAAAACGTGCGCATGTTGTTTATAGCCTCGACGCTGATGTGGACCTGCAACACCATGTATATCATCGATATGCCCCTGTGGATCAGCAGCGATCTGGGGCTGCCGGATAAGCTCGCCGGGATCTTAATGGGCACCGCCGCCGGGCTGGAAATCCCGGCGATGATCCTCGCGGGCTTCTACGTGAAGCGCGTTGGCAAACGCCGGATGATGGTGGTTGCGGTAGCGGCTGGCGTCCTGTTTTACCTGGGATTGATCCTGTTTCACAGTCGCGAAGCGCTGCTGGCGTTACAGCTGTTTAACGCGATTTTTATCGGCATTGTCGCCGGGATTGGGATGCTGTGGTTCCAGGACCTGATGCCCGGACGGGCGGGATCTGCCACGACGTTATTCACCAACAGTATTTCGACAGGGGTGATTCTGGCGGGGGTGATTCAGGGGGCGCTGGCGCAAAGCTATGGTCACTTTGCCGTGTATTGGGTGATTGCGGGGATCTCGCTGGTGACGCTGGCGCTGACGCTTCGCGTCAAAGAGAGTTAAACAAAAAGGCCCGCTTGCGCGGGCCTTTTTCGTTAGCGCATAAACGCCGGTTGTTTGTTTTCGTAGGCTGCAATGGAGGCTTCGTGCTGCAGGGTCAAACCAATGCTGTCGAGGCCGTTGATCATGCAGTGACGGCGGAAGTCGTCGATTTTAAAGCTGTAAGTTCTGTCACCCGCTTTCACCACCTGCGCTTCCAGATCCACTTCAAACGAAATGCCCGGATTCGCCTTCACCAGCGCGAACAGCTCATCGACCTGTTCGTCGGTCAGCGTCACCGGCAGCAACTGGTTGTTGAAGCTGTTGCCGTAAAAGATGTCGGCAAAGCTCGGGGCGATCACCACTTTAAAACCGTAGTCCGTCAGCGCCCACGGGGCGTGTTCGCGGGATGAGCCACAGCCAAAGTTTTCGCGGGCTAACAGGATCGATGCGCCTTTAAATTCCGGGAAGTTCAGAACGAACTCGGGATTCGGCTGCTGGCCCTGATCGTCGAGAAAACGCCAGTCGTTGAACAGATGCGCGCCAAAGCCTGTGCGGGTCACTTTCTGTAAGAACTGCTTGGGAATGATGGCGTCCGTATCGACGTTCGCCGCATCCAGCGGGACAACCAGACCCGTATGTTGGGTAAATTTCTCTGCCATGATTGTCTCCTTATTTCAAACCACGAATATCAGCAAAATGGCCGGTCACAGCGGCAGCCGCTGCCATTGCCGGGCTGACCAGATGGGTACGTCCACCGCGGCCCTGACGGCCTTCAAAGTTACGGTTGCTGGTGGAGGCGCAGCGCTCGCCCGGGTTCAGACGGTCGTTGTTCATGGCCAGACACATGGAGCAGCCCGGTAAGCGCCACTCAAAACCGGCTTCGATAAAGATCTTATCCAGCCCTTCAGCTTCAGCCTGGGCTTTCACCGGGCCAGAGCCTGGCACGACCAGCGCCTGCACGCCGGGCGCGACTTTACGGCCTTTGGCAATTTCTGCTGCTGCACGCAAATCTTCGATGCGAGAGTTGGTGCAGGAGCCGATAAACACTTTGTCGATTGCCACGTCGGTCAGCGGAATGCCCGGTTTCAGGCCCATGTACGCCAGCGCTTTTTCGGCGCTTGCGCGTTCCACCGGATCGGCAAAGGAGGCCGGATCGGGAATGTTGTCGTTAACGGAAATCACCTGGCCTGGGTTGGTACCCCAGGTAACCTGCGGTGCGATCTCTTCTGCCTGCAGGGTGACAACGGTATCGAATGTCGCGCCGTCGTCGGTTTGCAGGGTTTTCCAGTATTCCACCGCCTCGTCAAAATCTTTGCCTTTCGGCGCGTGCAGACGGCCTTTCACATAGTTGAAAGTGGTCTCGTCCGGTGCGACCAGACCGGCTTTAGCACCCATCTCGATCGCCATGTTGCACAGGGTCATACGGCCTTCCATGCTCAATGCACGGATAGCATCGCCGCAAAACTCCACCACGTGACCGGTTCCGCCTGCGCTGCCGGTTTTACCGATAATCGCCAGCACGATGTCTTTCGCGGTGATACCTGCCGCCGCCTGACCTTTGACTTCGATTTTCATGGTTTTCGCGCGGCCCTGTTTCAGGGTTTGCGTCGCCAGAACGTGCTCGACTTCGGAGGTTCCGATACCAAACGCCAGCGCACCGAACGCGCCGTGCGTGGCGGTGTGGGAGTCGCCGCAGACGATGGTCATTCCCGGCAGGGTGATGCCCTGCTCAGGACCCATTACGTGGACGATGCCCTGATACGGGTGGTTCAAATCGTACAGCTCAACGCCGAAGGCGTTGCAGTTCTTAATCAGCTCCTGCATCTGGATACGCGCCATCTCGCCCGACGCGTTGATGTCTTTGGTCTGAGTCGACACGTTGTGATCCATCGTGGCGAAGGTTTTACCCGGCTGGCGAACGGGACGATTGTGCGCGCGCAGACCGTCAAAGGCCTGCGGTGATGTCACTTCGTGCACCAGATGACGGTCAATGTACAGCAGCGGGGTTTCGTTTGGTGCCGAGTAGACTACGTGCGCATCAAACAATTTTTCGTATAACGTCTTCGCCATGATTACACCCCTTCAGCGACATAGCGGGCAATGATATCGCCCATTTCATCGGTACTGACGGCCGCCGCGCCGCGCGCTAAATCGCCCGTGCGGATACCTTCTTCTAATGCGCGGTTGATGGCGCTTTCGATTGCATCGGCCGCGTCGTTCGCGTCCAGGCTGTAGCGCAGCAGCAGGGCCAGGGAGAGGATCTGTGCTATCGGGTTAGCGATATTTTTACCGGCGATATCCGGCGCGGAACCGCCCGCAGGCTCGTACAGGCCAAAGCCCTCTTCGTTCAGGCTGGCGGAGGGCAGCATGCCCATGGAGCCGGTGATCATCGCGCATTCATCGGACAAAATATCGCCGAACAGGTTGGAACACAGCAGCACGTCGAACTGCGACGGGTCTTTGATCAGCTGCATGGTGGCGTTGTCGATGTACATGTGCGCCAGCTCAACGTCCGGGTACTCTTTGGCGATTTCATTGACGATTTCGCGCCACAGAATCGAGGATTGCAGGACGTTGGCTTTATCAATAGAGGTCACTTTGTGACGACGTTTGCGCGCAGATTCAAAAGCGATGCGGGCAATACGTTCGATTTCAAAACGGTGATAAACCTCGGTATCGAATGCTTTCTCGTGTTGACCGCTGCCTTCACGGCCCTTCGGCTGGCCGAAGTAGATCCCACCGGTTAATTCACGCACGCACAGAATGTCGAAGCCATTGGCGGCAATGTCGGCACGCAGCGGGCAAAACTCTTCCAGCCCCTGATACAGTTTCGCCGGACGCAAGTTGCTGAACAGTTTGAAATGCTTACGCAGCGGCAGCAGCGCGCCGCGCTCAGGTTGCTCTGCGGGTGGCAGATGTTCCCATTTCGGGCCGCCGACGGAGCCAAACAGGACCGCATCGGCGTTTTCGCAGCCTTCAACGGTGGCTTTCGGCAGCGGGGTGCCGTGGTTATCAATCGCAATACCGCCCACATCATAGTGGCTGGTGGTGATTTTCATCGCGAAACGGGCGCGGATTGCTTCCAGGACTTTCAGGGCTTGTGTCATCACTTCCGGGCCAATGCCATCGCCCGGCAACACAGCAATATGGTAATTCTTCGACATTACACGGTTTCCTTATTGTTCTCTTTATTCTGAGCTTTGCGTTGTAACTCTTTCTCGACTTCTGCGGCGCGCCAGATGTTGTTCAGGACATGCACCATGGCTTTAGCTGAGGATTCGACGATATCTGTCGCCAGGCCAACGCCGTGGAAACGACGGCCGTTATAAGTGACAACAATATCGACCTGACCCAGCGCATCTTTGCCGTGACCTTTGGCGCTCAAATCGTATTTGACCAGCTCGATGTTGTAGTCGGTGATGCGGTTGATCGCCTGATAAATCGCATCTACCGGGCCGTTACCGTTGGCGGCTTCGGCTTTAACTTCATCGCCGCAGGCCAGTTTGACCGAGGCGGTCGCGATATCGCTGGAGCCGGACTGCACGCTGAAGTAGTCCAGACGGAAGTGCTCTGGCTCTTCCTGCTGTTTATTAATGAAGGCTAATGCTTCCAGGTCGTAGTCAAAGACCTGGCCTTTTTTATCGGCCAGTTTCAGGAACGCGTCGTACAGGTGATCCATGTTGTAGTCGCTTTCCTTGTAACCCATCTCTTCCATACGGTGTTTCACCGCCGCACGGCCAGAGCGGGAGGTCAGATTCAACTGCACCTGATTCAGACCGATGGATTCCGGGGTCATGATTTCGTAGTTTTCGCGGTTCTTCAGCACGCCGTCCTGATGAATACCGGAGGAGTGGGCGAAGGCGCCGGTGCCGACAATCGCTTTGTTCGCCGGGATAGGCATGTTGCAAATCTGGCTGACGGTCTGGCTGGTGCGCCAGATTTCGTTGTGATTAATGCGGGTCTGCACATTCATGATGTCTTTGCGCACTTTGATCGCCATGATCACCTCTTCCAGTGAACAGTTACCGGCACGTTCGCCGATGCCGTTCATGGCGCCTTCCACCTGGCGAGCCCCGGCGTGGACTGCGGCAATGGCATTGCCCACGGCCAGGCCTAAATCGTCGTGGGTATGGACAGAAATAATGGCTTTATCAATGTTCGGCACGTGTTCATACAGGCCGGTGATGATGTTGGAGAACTCGAACGGCATGGTGTAGCCGACGGTGTCCGGGATGTTGATAGTAGTGGCACCCGCGTTAATCGCGGCTTCTACTACGCGGGCCAGATCGGCAATCGGCGTGCGGCCAGCATCTTCACAGGAGAATTCGACGTCGTCGGTGTAGTTACGGGCGCGTTTCACCATGTACACCGCGCGTTCGATCACTTCATCCAGGGTGCTACGCAGTTTGGTTGCGATGTGCATCGGGGAGGTGGCAATAAAGGTGTGAATTCGGAAGGCTTCAGCCACTTTCAAGGATTCGGCGGCCACGTCGATATCTTTCTCGACGCAGCGGGCCAGACCACACACGCGGCTGTTTTTGATGGTGCGCGCAATGGTCTGGACGGATTCAAAGTCACCCGGTGAAGAGACCGGGAAGCCCACTTCCATTACGTCGACACCCATACGTTCCAGGGCCAGCGCAATCTGCAGTTTCTCTTTCACACTCAGGCTTGCCTGTAACGCCTGTTCACCGTCACGTAAAGTTGTATCGAAAATAACGACTTGCTGGCTCATGGGTTTGGTCCTTGTCTGTCCTGGGGCGCCTTGCTACGAGCATAAAAAAACCCGCGCAATGGCGCGGGTTTTTTGTTTACCGGAGACGATTCAACGTTGAATTTCGCCCGCCAGCCTACCGCGCACAGTGGATGCGTTTAGTAGTAGTAGGCTGAGGAAACGAACGGTACGAATCATGAATCAGGCTCCAGATGAATGCGTTATGCTTTTAGTGGTACTGGATATGCGGAATCAAGTCAACCCCTGAGGCGAAAAACGCCCGCGATCCATGATAACTGTGGTCCTGGTTCTTTAGCGTATTGTGCTAGGTTTTCCCAACGGCGTTATTTAAATTGTCTAATTTTGGACTTTAAAACCGTTTCCGGAATAAATTTAATATAATTGGTTTCAATTAATTATTTTCTGAAATTTAAAGGGTGTGGTTATTAAAACCATTGAAATCATTGGGTTGGATTCTGTCTGGGTGCGGTAATGGTGAATGAAAATCAAGCAATGATAATGACATGTTAACGGACAACCGTTGATAGGATGGATTAGTTTAAGAAAACTTAAATAATTGTTTACCTGTAGGCTTGTTGTTTATTCATTGGATTTATGGTTTCATTCTATTCCTAATGTTTTAGTTATTACTTTTAAATTTTTAACGCTTGAGCTTGTGTATACCTGCACCTGTTATTTGGCGTGAGTTTTTATATATTCCGAATTTTAAACTTTTCTCTTTGTCTGGTTTTATCTGCATGATAAATAATATTTTTAAAAGTTATTATTGCGCCAAGTCAAAGGGAGTTTAGCGTGACAGTGGAGTTAGATATGTTAGAAAAAACAAATGAACGGCCTCACGCCATTGAAGCAAACAGGCCTCAGCTACGTACGGTGGATCTTAACTTATTAACCGTTTTTGATGCTGTTATGCAGGAACAAAATATTACCAGAGCCGCACAGGCGTTGGGAATGTCCCAGCCTGCAGTGAGTAATGCCGTCGCCAGACTGAAGCTAATGTTTAACGACGAGCTATTCGTGCGATATGGCCGCGGCATCCAGCCTACGGCAAGGGCTTATCAGCTTTTTGCGTCTGTTCGCCAGGCGTTACAACTGGTGCAGAATGAGCTGCCGGGGTCCGGTTTCGAGCCTTTAAGCAGCGAGCGTGTTTTTCATCTCTGCGTGTGCAGTCCGCTGGATAATTATCTGACCTCCGTTATCTATAATAAAGTGGAAGAAATAGCCCCAAATATTCATCTCATATTTAAGTCCTCCTTAAACCACAATACTGAACATCAGTTACGTTATCAGGAAACGGAATTTGTTCTGGGTTACGAAGAGTTTCGCCGTCCGGAGTTTTCTTGTGTGCCGCTGTTTAACGATGAAATGGTGTTAGTCGCCAGTAAATCTCACCCGCGCATCAACGGGCCATTACTGGAAAATGATGTTTATAATGAGCAGCACGCTGTTGTGGCACTCGACAGATATGCGTCATTTAGCCAGCCGTGGTATGACACACCGGATAAACAAGCCTGTGTGGCGTATCAGGGGATGGCCATGGTGAGCGTATTAAATATTGTTTCGCAGACTCAACTTGTTGCTATTGCTCCGCGCTGGCTGGCGGAAGAATTCTCTGCCCAGCTTAATCTGCAAATATTATCGCTGCCGCTGAAGCTCAATAGCCGAACGTGTTATCTTTCGTGGCACGAAGCGGCCGGGCGAGATAAAGGTCATCAGTGGATGGAAGAGCTGTTAGTCAGTGTTTGTCGGCGCTAATCCACATCAGGATAAATCGGTGCAATGCATCCGGTTTATCCTGTTATTTTTTTAATGGGTAGTATTTTATTCTGAATTGAATTTTTCCTTTCGCTTTTTTCCATGCAAAAATAGATGAATTACTGATTCCCCGCCTATTTAAGCGATGAACCATCATCACAAAAGTGTATTCCAGTGGAATTCACCATATCTTGTCATAATGCCTGTGTATTCTGCTTTTACGCCTCTTTTCGCGCCTCCGTTTGCTGATTGCCTGCCTCATGGGGAGCGGTTAAGGTGAAGGTCACTCTGCAAAAATGAAAGACAGGGGAAACCCTGGAAAGCAAGACGGCGAGGAAATGAATTCCTCTGTTCGTCTATAACAAGAAGCCTGGAGGCAAACCATGGAGATGTTGTCTGGCGCCGAAATGGTCGTCCGGTCACTTATCGATCAGGGCGTCAAGCAAGTATTCGGTTATCCCGGAGGCGCGGTCCTCGATATTTACGATGCGTTACACACCGTCGGCGGTATCGATCATGTGCTGGTGCGTCATGAGCAAGCCGCTGTGCATATGGCTGATGGTCTGGCACGTGCCACCGGAGAGGTGGGCGTGGTGCTCGTCACCTCAGGGCCTGGGGCAACTAACGCCATTACCGGCATTGCCACCGCCTACATGGATTCCATCCCACTGGTCATTTTATCCGGACAGGTTGCCACTTCGCTGATTGGTTACGACGCCTTTCAGGAGTGCGACATGGTGGGGATCTCCCGACCGGTGGTGAAGCACAGCTTCCTGGTCAAACAAACGGAAGACATTCCAGGGGTGCTGAAAAAAGCCTTCTGGCTGGCGGCCAGTGGACGTCCTGGCCCGGTGGTGGTCGATCTACCAAAAGATATTTTGAATCCGACCAATAAACTCCCTTACGTCTGGCCCGATTCCGTGAGCATGCGCTCCTATAATCCAACGACCCAGGGGCATAAAGGCCAAATTAAACGCGCGCTGCAAACGCTGATTGCGGCGAAAAAACCGGTGGTCTACGTCGGCGGTGGTGCTGTGAATGCCCACTGTCATACGCAGCTGCGCGAATTAATCGAAAAATTAAACTTGCCTGTAGCTTCATCGTTGATGGGGTTGGGTGCTTTTCCGGCCACGCATCGTCAGGCGCTGGGTATGTTGGGTATGCATGGCACCTATGAAGCCAATATGACCATGCACAATTCCGATGTGATTTTTGCCGTCGGCGTGCGCTTTGACGATCGCACCACCAACAATCTGGCGAAGTACTGTCCGAATGCGACGGTGCTGCACATTGATATCGACCCGACCTCTATTTCCAAAACGGTTCCTGCCGATGTGCCGATTGTCGGCGATGCGCTGCAGGTGCTGGAACAGATGCTGGATCTGCTGGCGCAAGAGCCTGCCGCGCAGCCGCTGGATGACATTCGCGACTGGTGGCAGCAGATTGAGCAGTGGCGTGGGCGTCAATGCCTGAAATATGACACGCAAAGCGAACACATTAAGCCGCAGGCGGTGATCGAAACGATCTGGCGACTGACAAAAGGGGATGCCTACGTCACCTCGGATGTGGGCCAGCATCAGATGTTTGCCGCCCTCTACTACCCGTTTGATAAACCGCGCCACTGGATAAATTCCGGCGGTCTGGGCACCATGGGGTTTGGGCTGCCTGCTGCATTAGGCGTCAAACTCGCGCTCCCGGATGAGATCGTCGTGTGCGTGACCGGCGATGGCAGTATCCAGATGAACATTCAGGAGCTTTCTACCGCGTTGCAGTACGATCTCCCGGTGCTGGTCCTGAATCTGAATAACGGCTACCTGGGCATGGTCAAGCAGTGGCAGGACATGATCTATTCCGGTCGTCACTCCCAGTCCTACATGAAATCGCTGCCGGACTTTGTGCGCGTGGCGGAAGCCTATGGCCACGTCGGCATGCGTGTCAGCGATCCGAATGAACTGGAAGCGAAGCTCGGCGAAGCGCTGGAGCACGTCAGGAACAACCGCCTGGTCTTTGTGGATGTGATCGTCGATGGGACGGAGCACGTCTACCCGATGCATATTCGCGGCGGCGGTATGGATGAAATGTGGTTGAGCAAAACGGAGAGAACCTGATGCGCCGGATATTATCTGTACTTCTGGAAAACGAATCGGGCGCGTTATCGCGCGTCATTGGGCTTTTCGCCCAGCGCGGTTACAACATTGAAAGCCTGACCGTGGCACCGACGGACGATCCGACGCTGTCGCGGATGACTATTCAGACCGTTGGTGATGCGAAAGTCCTTGAGCAAATTGAAAAGCAGCTGCATAAATTAGTGGATGTGCTGCGAGTGAGTGAATTAGGGCAGGGGGCGTACGTTGAGCGCGAAGTGATGTTGGTCAAAATTCAGGCCAGCGGATATGGACGCGAAGAGGTCAAACGCAACGCGGATATTTTCCGTGGGCAGATCATTGACGTGACGCCTTCTATCTATACTGTTCAGCTTGCCGGAACCAGCGATAAACTCGATGCGTTTCTGGCCTCCGTGCGTGATGTCGCCAAAATTGTTGAGGTGGCGCGCTCGGGTGTCGTGGGCTTGTCTCGCGGCGATAAAATTATGCGTTAGTCGTCAAAAAAGTTCGCCTCTTTCGACCCGGTCTGCAAAGCCGGGTTTTTTTTTTGCCTAAACGGACCCTAAGGGAGAGAAAAGCGGTTGCCGCAACGACTATTCTGCGTTTAGATGTTAAAAGATATAACCATAAACCTGACAAGGCCATGGACTCTTTTATTTCGTTTAAGGGGCAATTGTGAAACTGGATGAAATCGCCCGGCTAGCCGGCGTGTCACGAACTACGGCGAGCTATGTGATTAACGGTAAAGCAAAGCAGTACCGTGTTAGCGACAAAACCGTTGAAAAAGTCATGGCGGTGGTTCGTGAGCATAACTACCATCCGAATGCTGTCGCGGCCGGGCTACGTGCCGGGCGCACCCGATCTATTGGTCTGGTTATTCCGGATCTGGAAAACACCAGCTATACCCGTATTGCGAACTACCTCGAACGTCAGGCGCGCCAGCGTGGCTATCAGCTGCTGATCGCCTGCTCGGAAGATCAGCCCGATAACGAGATGCGCTGCATTGAGCATCTGCTTCAGCGCCAGGTCGACGCGATCATTGTTTCCACCTCTCTGCCACCAGAGCACCCTTTCTATCAGCGCTGGGCGAATGGCTCGTTCCCGATCGTCGCGCTGGATCGTGCGCTGGACCGCGAGCACTTCACCAGCGTCGTGGGCGCCGATCAAGATGATGCCGAGATGCTGGCCGCCGAGCTGCGTACCTTCCCGGCAGAAACCGTTCTCTACCTTGGCGCGCTGCCGGAGCTGTCCGTCAGCTTCCTGCGCGAGCAGGGGTTCCGTACTGCCTGGAAAGACGATCCGCGTGAAGTGCACTATCTCTACGCTAACAGCTACGAGCGCGAAGCCGCGGCGCAGCTGTTTGAGAAATGGCTCGAGACGCACCCGATGCCTCAGGCGTTGTTCACTACCTCTTTCGCGCTGTTACAGGGCGTGATGGACGTGACGCTGCGCCGCGAAGGGAAACTCCCTTCTGAGCTGGCTATTGCGACCTTTGGGGATAACGAACTGCTCGATTTCCTGCAGTGTCCGGTGCTGGCCGTAGCCCAGCGTCATCGTGACGTGGCTGAGCGCGTACTGGAGATTGTGCTGGCGAGTCTGGATGAACCGCGCAAGCCAAAACCAGGGCTGACGCGTATCAAACGTAATCTCTATCGACGCGGTGTATTGAATCGTCGTTAATTATCATTTTAGGGCAGGTCAACTGCCCTGATTGTTTCTCATTATCACGGCAAATAATATCCGGACTAAAATTAGGATAATTCTCTAAGATTCATAGCCTGCTATTCTTATTAATTCATATTGCATTCATCGGAGCCTTTTTAAGGTTATTTCGGCAACAGTAAGCACTCTTTTTTGTATTGTTTTGTTACAAAGCCTCCTCTCATGCTGAATTATCAGCCATTTTTTCTTCTTTGATGCCCACCTGCGTGCCAGGTCTTGTGTATTCACGCTTCTCCGGTGAATCTGGCGCTGTTATCCCCGTGCGTAATGTCTTAAAATGCCGCCCGCGTCGCAAACTGACACTTTATATTTGCCCGTGGTGGTATGGAGTGATTTTTAACATTCGAATGCATATCTGTTTTTTTTCTTACAAATATTCATGACGTTAATTTTGCCTCGCCAGTTGTGCAGTAATTAATCAAGTTGGGTTATGTCCGTAAATAGGGGGCTTTCCGTCCTGTATCGCGGTAGTCCTGGCTTGACAAGCTTTTCCTTCGCTCCGTAAACTCCTTTATGTGGGAATTTGTGGGTTAAAGTGGTGATAAGGGGTGAGGCTGGCATGTTCCGTGGGGCGGCGTTGGTCAATCTCGACAGCAAAGGGCGTTTATCGGTACCAACCCGATATCGCGATCAGCTGATCGAAAGCGCGTCTGGTCAAATGGTTTGCACCATTGACATCAACCACCCCTGCCTGCTGCTTTACACCTTGCCCGAATGGGAAATTATTGAGCAAAAGCTGTCGCGACTGTCGAGCATGAATCCGCAGGAACGCCGCGTACAGCGGTTGTTATTGGGACATGCCAGTGAATGTCAGATGGATAACGCAGGACGATTATTGATAGCGCCTGTGTTGCGCCAGCATGCTGGTCTGACAAAAGAAGTGATGCTGGTCGGGCAGTTCAACAAGTTTGAACTGTGGGATGAAACGACCTGGTATCAACAGGTCAAGGAAGATATCGACGCTGAGCAGTCTGAATCCGCAGTGTTGTCGGATCGATTGCAGGACTTGTCTCTATAAATATGATGGAAAATTATAAACATACAACGGTGCTACTGGATGAGGCTGTCAACGGCCTGAATATTCGTCCTGATGGCATCTATATCGATGGAACCTTTGGTCGCGGTGGTCACTCGCGTCTGATCCTCTCCCAACTGGGAGCGGAAGGCCGCTTACTGGCAATCGATCGCGATCCGCAGGCAATTGCCGTGGCGAAGACCATCGATGATCCACGCTTTTCCATCGTCCATGGACCTTTCTCTGCGCTGGCGGATTATGTCGCCGAGCGCGGCCTGACGGGCAAGATCGACGGTATTCTTCTCGATCTTGGCGTCTCTTCACCACAGCTTGATGATGCAGAACGCGGTTTTTCCTTTATGCGTGACGGGCCGCTGGATATGCGTATGGACCCGACTCGCGGTCAGTCTGCGGCAGAATGGCTGCAAACAGCTGACGAAGCTGACATCGCTTGGGTGATCAAAACCTTCGGCGAAGAGCGTTTCGGCAAGCGTATCGCGCGCGGTATCGTGGAGCGTAACCGCATCGAGCCGATGACGCGTACTAAAGAGCTGGCAGAAGTTGTGACCGCGGCAACGCCGGTCAAAGACAAATTCAAACATCCCGCGACCCGTACCTTCCAGGCGGTGCGCATCTGGGTAAACAGTGAACTGGAGGAGATAGAGCAGGCGCTAAAAAGCTCGCTCGGCGTGCTGGCCCCAGGTGGGCGGCTATCCATCATCAGCTTCCACTCGCTGGAAGACCGTATTGTGAAGCGCTTTATGCGTGAACAAAGCCGCGGTCCTCAGGTGCCCGCTGGACTGCCGATGACGGAAGAGCAACTCAGGAAGCTGGGTGGCCGTCAGTTGCGAGTAGTAGGCAAGTTGATGCCGGGCGAAGAAGAGGTGGCAGAGAATCCACGTGCCCGTAGTTCAGTGCTGCGCATTGCAGAGAGGACGAACGCATGATCAGCAGAGTGACAGAGACCTTAAGCAAGGTTAAAGGATCGTTAGGAAGCAACGAGCGCCATGCCTTGCCTGGCGTGATCGGCGACGATCTCTTGCGGTTTGGGAAGCTGCCACTCTGCCTGTTCATTTGCATCATTGTGACGGCTGTGACGGTGGTGACCACCGCGCACCATACCCGTTTATTGACCGCGCAACGCGAGCAGATGGTGCTGGAACGCGATGCGCTGGATATCGAATGGCGAAACCTGATTCTTGAAGAAAACGCGCTCGGCGATCACAGCCGGGTTGAACGGATCGCAACGGAAAAGCTGCAGCTGCAGCATGTTGATCCTTCGCAGGAAAATATTGTAGTACAAAAATAAGGGAACACGCGACGCATGAGAGCAGCGGCGAAAACGCAAAAACCGAAACGTCAGGAAGAACAGGCCAACTTTGTGAGTTGGCGTTTTGCGTTGCTTTGTGGCTGTATTTTACTGGCGCTGGTGTTCCTGCTGGGCCGTGCGGCGTGGTTGCAAATTATTGCACCGGACATGCTGGTGCGTCAGGGCGACATGCGCTCCCTGCGCGTGCAGGAGGTCTCCACTTCTCGCGGGCTGATCACTGACCGTTCTGGTCGCCCGCTGGCGGTGAGTGTGCCGGTGAAAGCGATCTGGGCCGATCCGAAAGAACTGCATGACGCCGGGGGGGTGACCCTCGATAACCGCTGGAAGGCGCTGGCCGATGCGTTGAAAATGCCGCTCGATCAGATGGCGGCCCGCGTTAACGCAAACCCGAAAGGGCGCTTTATCTATCTGGCGCGTCAGGTAAACCCTGATATGGCCGATTACATCAAGAAACTGAAACTGCCGGGCATCCATCTGCGCGAAGAATCGCGCCGTTATTACCCGTCGGGAGAAGTGACCGCTCACCTCATTGGCTTCACCAACGTTGATAGCCAGGGGATCGAAGGGGTCGAAAAGAGCTTTGATAAATGGCTAACGGGTCAGCCGGGTGAGCGCGTGGTGCGTAAAGACCGCTATGGCCGCGTGATTGAGGATATCTCCTCAACCGACAGTCAGGCCGCGCACAACCTGGCCCTGAGTATCGATGAACGCCTGCAGGCGCTGGTTTACCGCGAGCTGAACAACGCCGTGGCGTTCAACAAAGCCGAATCCGGCAGCGCCGTGCTGGTGGATGTCAGCACCGGTGAAGTGCTGGCGATGGCCAACAGCCCGTCCTATAACCCAAATAACCTGACGGGGACGCAAAAAGATGTGATGCGTAACCGTACCATCACTGACGTCTTCGAGCCCGGTTCGACCGTCAAACCGATGGTGGTGATGACTGCGCTTCAGCGTGGCATCGTCAACGAAAATACCGTTCTGAATACGATCCCTTACCGAATTAACGGTCACGAAATCAAAGACGTGGCGCGTTACAGCGAATTGACCCTGACCGGGGTTTTGCAGAAGTCGAGTAACGTCGGTGTTTCAAAGCTGGCGTTAGCGATGCCGTCCTCAGCGTTAGTAGAGACTTACTCACGTTTTGGGCTAGGAAAGGCGACCAATTTGGGGTTGGTCGGAGAACGCAGTGGCTTATATCCTCAAAAACAACGGTGGTCTGACATAGAGAGGGCCACCTTCTCTTTCGGCTACGGGCTAATGGTAACGCCGTTACAGTTAGCGCGAGTCTACGCAACGATTGGCAGCTACGGGGTCTATCGCCCGCTGTCGATTACCAAAGTTGATCCACCGGTTCCCGGCGAGCGTATCTTCCCGGAAGCTACCGTGCGTACCGTCGTGCACATGATGGAGAGCGTCGCCTTGCCGGGCGGCGGTGGCGTAAAAGCCGCCATCAAGGGCTATCGCATCGCGATTAAAACCGGTACCGCGAAAAAAGTGGGGCCGGACGGCCGCTACATCAACAAATACATTGCTTACACCGCAGGCGTCGCGCCTGCCAGCAATCCGCGTTTTGCGCTGGTGGTCGTCATTAACGATCCACAGGCGGGTAAATACTACGGCGGCGCCGTCTCCGCGCCAGTGTTCGGTGCCATCATGGGCGGTGTGTTACGCACCATGAACATCGAGCCTGATGCGCTGGCCACGGGCGATAAAAATGAATTTGTAACTAATCAAGGCGAGGGAACAGGTGGCAGATCGTAATTTGCGCGACCTTCTTGCTCCGTGGGTGCAAACGCTGCCCGCGCGAGAACTGCGGGAGATGGTACTCGACAGCCGTATGGCTGCGTCGGGCGATCTTTTTGTAGCAGTAGTCGGTCATCAGGCGGACGGGCGTCGGTATATCCCGCAGGCGATAGCGCAAGGTGTAGCTGCCATTATTGCTGAGGCAAAAGATGAGGCAACCGACGGCGAAGTCCGTGAAATGCACGGCGTACCGGTCATCTATCTCAGCCAGTTAAACGAGCGTCTCTCGGCCCTTGCGGGACGTTTTTATGATGAGCCGTCCGATCGGTTGCGTCTGGTTGGCGTCACGGGCACCAACGGTAAAACCACCACCACGCAGCTGATGGCGCAGTGGGCCGAGCTGCTGGGTGAAACCAGTGCAGTAATGGGCACCGTTGGCAACGGTCTGTTGGGCAAAGTAAACCCGACGGAAAACACCACCGGCTCTGCGGTAGACGTGCAGCATGTACTTGCCGGTCTGGCAGGGCAGGGCGCGACCTTCGCTGCGATGGAAGTCTCTTCTCACGGTCTGGTCCAGCACCGCGTGGCCGCCCTGAAATTTGCGGCATCGGTCTTTACCAACCTGAGCCGCGATCACCTTGATTATCACGGCGACATGGAAAGCTACGAAGCTGCGAAATGGCTGCTTTATTCCACGCACCACTGCGGTCAGGCGATTGTTAACGCTGACGATGAAGTGGGCCGCCGCTGGCTGGCTAAGCTGCCGGATGCGGTTGCTGTGTCGATGGAAGACCACATTAATCCGAACTGTCATGGCCGCTGGCTGAAAGCGACGGACGTGAAGTATCACGATAGCGGCGCAACGATTCGCTTTGACTCCACCTGGGGCGAAGGCGAAATCGAAAGCCGCCTGATGGGCGCCTTTAACGTCAGCAATCTGCTGCTGGCGCTGGCGACGTTGCTGGCGCTGGGTTATCCGCTGGCCGAACTGCTGAAAACCGCCGCGCGTCTGCAACCCGTTTGTGGCCGCATGGAAGTGTTTAGCGCACCGGGCAAACCAACGGTTGTCGTCGATTACGCTCACACCCCGGATGCGCTGGAAAAAGCGCTGCAGGCGGCCCGTCTGCACTGCACCGGTAAACTGTGGTGCGTGTTTGGCTGTGGCGGGGATCGAGACAAAGGTAAGCGTCCACTGATGGGGGCGATTGCCGAGCAGTTCGCGGATATTCCGGTGGTGACAGATGACAACCCGCGTACCGAAGAGCCGCGCGCGATTATCAACGATATTCTCGCGGGTATGCTCGATGCCGGGCGTGCACGTGTGATGGAAGGCCGTGCTGAAGCGGTGACGAATACCATCATGCAGGCTAAAGAGAACGACGTTGTGCTGCTGGCCGGTAAAGGCCACGAAGATTACCAGATCGTCGGCGCACGTCGCCTGGATTACTCGGATCGCGTCACAGCGGCACGCCTGCTGGGAGTGGTGGCATGATTAGCTCAACGCTAAGCCAGGCTGCTTCTTTACTCAAGGGCGAGCTGCTGGGCCAGGATCTGACTATTGATGCCGTAACTACCGACACCCGCAAAATCACTGCGGGCTGTCTGTTTGTGGCGCTGAAAGGCGAGCGCTTCGACGCCCATGATTTTGCCGATCAGGCGAAAGAAAACGGGGCCGGCGCGCTGCTGGTTAGCCGTAAGCTGGATATCGACCTGCCGCAGATTGTGGTGAAAGACACCCGTCTGGCGTTTGGCGAGCTGGCGGCTTGGGTGCGTCAGCAGGTTCCGGCACGTGTTGTGGCACTGACCGGCTCTTCCGGTAAAACCTCCGTAAAAGAGATGACGGCGGCCATTCTGAGCCAGTGCGGCAACACGCTCTATACCGCAGGCAATTTGAACAATGATATCGGCGTACCGATGACGCTCCTGCGTCTGACGAAAGAATACGATTACGCCGTGATTGAATTAGGCGCCAACCACCAGGGCGAAATTGCCTGGACCGTCGGCCTGACGCGTCCTGAAGCGGCGTTAGTGAATAACCTCGCCGCCGCACATCTTGAAGGCTTTGGCTCGCTGGAAGGCGTGGCAAAAGCCAAAGGTGAGATCTACACCGGTCTGCCGAAAGACGGCATCGCCATTATGAATGCCGATAACAACGACTGGCTGAACTGGAAAAGCGTGATTGGTTCTCGCAAAACCTGGCGTTTCTCGCCAAATGCGGCCAACAGCGATTTCACCGCGACCAACATCCACGTGACCTCTCACGGGACCGAATTTACGCTGCAGACCCCGACGGGTGGCGTGGACGTTTTACTGCCACTGCCGGGACGCCACAACATCGCTAACGCACTGGCGGCTGCCGCGCTGTCGATGGCGGTGGGTGCCACGCATGAGGCGATCAAAGCCGGTCTTGCGAATTTGAAAGCGGTGCCGGGGCGTCTGTTCCCGGTTCAGCTCGCAGAAAACAAACTGCTGCTGGATGACTCCTACAACGCTAACGTCGGTTCCATGACTGCCGCTGTGCAGGTGTTGGCAGAAATGCCCGGCTACCGCGTGATGGTGGTGGGCGACATGGCTGAGCTTGGTGTTGAGAGCGAAGCCTGTCACATCCAGGTCGGTGAAGCGGCAAAAGCGTCTGGCATCGATCGGGTGTTGAGCGCCGGGACGCTGAGCCAGGCAATTAGCCAGGCGAGCGGTGTCGGTGAGCATTTCGCAGAAAAAACAGCGCTGATTGAGCGCCTTAAAACGCTTGTTAAAGAACACCAAATTGTGACGGTTTTAGTGAAAGGTTCACGTAGTGCCGCCATGGAAGAGGTCGTGCACGCATTACAGGAGAACGGAACATGTTAGTTTGGCTGGCCGAACATTTGGTCAAATATTATTCAGGCTTTAACGTCTTTTCCTATCTGACGTTTCGCGCCATCGTCAGCCTGCTGACCGCGCTGTTCATCTCTTTGTGGATGGGCCCGCGCATGATCGCCCGTCTGCAAAAACTCTCCTTTGGCCAGGTCGTGCGTAACGACGGTCCGGAATCACACTTCAGCAAACGCGGCACGCCGACTATGGGGGGGATCATGATCCTCACCGCCATTGTCGTTTCTGTTCTGCTGTGGGCTTACCCGTCAAACCCTTACGTCTGGTGCGTGCTGACCGTTCTTATCGGCTACGGCATTATCGGTTTTGTCGATGACTATCGCAAAGTGGTGCGCAAAGACACCAAGGGCCTGATTGCCCGCTGGAAATATTTCTGGATGTCGGTCATTGCCCTCGGCGTGGCATTTGCGCTCTATCTGGCAGGGAAAGACACGCCGGCGACCGAGCTGGTGGTGCCGTTCTTCAAAGATGTGATGCCGCAGCTGGGCCTGTTCTACATCCTGCTGGCCTACTTCGTGATTGTCGGAACGGGTAACGCCGTTAACCTGACCGACGGTCTCGATGGCCTGGCGATTATGCCAACCGTGTTTGTCGCCGGTGGTTTTGCGCTGGTGGCATGGGCGAGCGGTAACATGAACTTTGCCAGCTACCTGCACATTCCTTATCTGCGCCACGCCGGTGAGCTGGTGATTGTCTGCACGGCAATTGTCGGCGCGGGCCTCGGTTTCTTATGGTTCAACACCTATCCGGCGCAGGTCTTTATGGGCGACGTCGGTTCGCTGGCCCTGGGCGGCGCGCTCGGCATTATCGCCGTACTGCTGCGTCAGGAGTTCCTGCTGGTGATTATGGGCGGCGTGTTTGTGGTTGAAACCCTTTCGGTAATTTTGCAGGTCGGCTCCTTCAAGCTGCGCGGTCAGCGCATCTTCCGCATGGCGCCGATTCACCACCACTATGAACTGAAAGGCTGGCCGGAACCGCGCGTGATTGTGCGCTTCTGGATTATTTCGCTGATGCTGGTCCTGATTGGCCTGGCCACGCTGAAGGTACGTTAATCATGGCAGATTACCAGGGTAAAAAAGTCGTTATCATCGGGTTAGGCCTTACGGGCCTTTCCTGCGTGGACTTTTTCCTCGGGCGCGGCGTTACGCCGCGTGTGATGGATACGCGTGTTTCTCCGCCTGGTCTGGACAAGCTGCCAGAACAGGTTGAACGCCACCTTGGTGGTCTGAATGATACCTGGCTGCTCGATGCCGATCTGATTGTCGCCAGCCCTGGTATGGCGCTGGCGCATCCGTCATTAAGCGCGGCAGCGGATGCGGGCGTTGAAATTGTCGGTGATATCGAACTGTTTTGTCGTGAAGCCCAGGCGCCGATTGTGGCGATTACCGGCTCTAACGGCAAAAGTACGGTTACGACGCTGGTCGGCGATATGGCGAAAGCGGCGGGCGTTAACGTCGGCGTCGGCGGCAATATTGGCCTGCCTGCGCTGATGCTGCTCGATCCGGCTCGCGAGCTGTATGTGCTTGAACTTTCCAGCTTCCAGCTGGAAACCACTTCTAGTCTGCAGGCCGTGGCAGCCACGATCCTGAACGTGACTGAAGATCATATGGATCGCTATCCGTTTGGCCTGCAACAGTACCGCGCGGCCAAACTGCGCGTCTATGAAAATGCGAAAGTCTGTGTGGTGAACGCAGACGATGCGCTGACCATGCCGGTGCGTGGTGCGGACGAACGTTGCATCAGCTTTGGCGTGAATATGGGTGACTATCACCTGAATCACCAGCAGGGCGAAACCTGGCTTCGTGTGAAGGGCGAAAAAGTGTTGAACGTGAAAGAGATGACTCTTTCCGGGCAGCACAACTACACCAACGCGCTCGCGGCGCTGGCGCTGGCTGATGCCGCAGGTTTACCGCGTGCCTCCAGCCTCAAAGCGCTGACAACCTTTACCGGTCTGGCGCACCGCTTCCAGCTGGCGCTGGAGCACAACGGCGTGCGCTGGATTAACGACTCAAAAGCAACCAACGTCGGCAGCACCGAAGCTGCACTGAAAGGATTACGCGTCGATGGCACGCTGTATCTGTTGCTGGGCGGCGATGGAAAATCGGCGGATTTCTCGTCCCTGAAACCGTATCTGATGAGCGATAACATCCGCCTGTACTGCTTTGGCCGTGACGGCGCTGAGCTGGCGGAGCTGCGCCCGGAAATTGCTGAACAAACTGAAACGATGGAACAGGCTATCCGCCTCATCGCGCCTCAGGTTAAACCGGGAGATATGGTGCTGCTCTCTCCGGCATGTGCCAGCCTCGACCAGTTTAAGAATTTCGAACAGCGTGGTGATCTGTTTACCCGCCTCGCGAGGGAGTTAGGCTGATGCGTTTATCTCTCCCTCGCCTGAGAATGCCGCGCATGCCGGGGTCCCGAATCCTGGGCTGGCTGTTTGCGGCGCTGAAAGGCTGGGTGATGGGCTCGCGGACGAAAGATTCCGACAGCCTGGTCATGTACGACCGTGCGCTCCTGTGGTTCACGCTGGGTCTGGCGGCCGTCGGTTTTATCATGGTGACCTCGGCTTCAATGCCCGTTGGGCAGCGTCTGGCGAACGATCCTTTCCTGTTCGCCAAGCGTGACGGTTTGTACATCATCCTAGCATTCTGCCTGGCGCTGATTACGCTGCGTCTGCCAATGGAGTTCTGGCAGCGCCACAGTACCGCGATGCTGATCGCCTCCATTATTATGCTGTTGATCGTGCTGGTGGTGGGTAGCTCCGTTAACGGTGCATCGCGCTGGATCGCCTTTGGCCCGCTGCGTATTCAGCCTGCGGAATTCACCAAACTGTCGCTATTTTGCTATCTCGCTAACTACCTTGTGCGCAAGGTTGATGAAGTGCGAAATAACCTGCGCGGCTTCTTAAAACCGATGGGTGTGATTCTGGTGCTGGCAGTGCTTCTGCTGGCGCAGCCGGACCTCGGTACGGTGGTGGTACTGTTCGTCACCACGCTGGCGATGCTGTTCCTGGCGGGTGCCAAGCTGTGGCAGTTCATCGCGATTATCGGCATGGGCATCTCGGCCGTGGTCCTGCTGATCCTCGCCGAGCCGTATCGTATCCGCCGTGTGACCTCTTTCTGGAACCCCTGGGAAGATCCGTTCGGCAGCGGTTATCAGCTCACTCAGTCTCTGATGGCCTTTGGTCGCGGTGAAGTGTGGGGCCAGGGTTTAGGCAATTCAGTTCAAAAACTGGAGTATCTGCCCGAGGCGCATACGGACTTCATCTTCTCCATTATTGGGGAAGAACTGGGTTATATCGGTGTGGTACTGGCACTTTTAATGGTATTCTTCGTCGCTTTCCGTGCTATGTCGATTGGCCGAAAAGCGCTGGAAATCGATCACCGCTTCTCAGGTTTCCTGGCCTGCTCAATTGGTATCTGGTTTAGCTTCCAGGCATTGGTCAACGTTGGCGCCGCAGCAGGTATGCTGCCGACGAAGGGCCTGACGTTGCCGTTGATCAGTTACGGTGGTTCGAGTCTGTTGATTATGTCGACGGCGATTATGTTCTTGTTACGCATAGATTATGAGACGCGTCTGGAAAAAGCGCAGGCGTTTACACGAGGTTCACGATGAATCAACCGAAGCGGTTAATGGTGATGGCAGGCGGTACCGGCGGACATGTTTTCCCGGGGCTTGCGGTTGCGCACCATTTAATGGATCAAGGCTGGCAAGTACGCTGGCTGGGAACCGCCGATCGCATGGAAGCCGATCTGGTGCCGAAGCACGGTATCGAGATCGACTTTATTCGGATTTCAGGCTTACGTGGCAAAGGCATCAAAGCGCAGCTACTGGCTCCGGTGCGTATCTTCAATGCCTGGCGTCAGGCGCGCGCAATCATGAAGCGCTTTAAGCCTGATGCGGTGCTGGGGATGGGCGGGTATGTTTCCGGTCCGGGTGGACTGGCGGCCTGGTCGCTCGGGATCCCGGTTGTGCTCCATGAGCAGAACGGTATCGCCGGGCTGACCAACAAATGGCTGGCAAAAATTGCCACCAAAGTGATGCAGGCTTTCCCGGGAGCGTTTCCTGACGCAGACGTAGTGGGTAATCCGGTGCGCGTGGATGTGCTGGCGCTCCCGTTGCCGCAGGAACGCCTGATCGGGCGCGAAGGCCCGGTGCGGGTGCTGGTTGTCGGCGGCTCTCAGGGCGCGCGGATTTTGAACCAGACCCTGCCTCAGGTGGCGGCGAAACTGGGCGATAGCGTGACGATCTGGCATCAGAGCGGAAAAGGTGCGCAGCAAATGGTCGAACAGGCCTATGCAGAAGCCGGTCAGTCTCAGCATAAAGTTACTGAATTTATTGATGATATGGCAGCGGCCTATGCCTGGGCCGATGTCGTGGTGTGCCGTTCTGGCGCACTGACGGTGAGTGAAATCGCCGCAGCAGGATTGCCAGCAGTGTTTGTGCCTTTTCAGCACAAAGATCGCCAGCAGTACTGGAATGCGTTACCGCTTGAGAAAGCGGGTGCCGCAAAGATTTTTGAACAGCCACAGTTTACCGCAGACGCCGTCGCTACCACCCTCGCGGGCTGGAACAGAGCGACTCTGCTGGAGATGGCCGAACGCGCACGCGCGACGGCTATTCCGGATGCGACCGAGCGGGTGGCAAATGAAGTGAGCCTGGCAGCAAAGGCTTAACCCTTGCAGCGCGTTTTGCGTTGCACGAATTTTTAGAAGTATCGATGGCGGTTAGAGAATGAATACACAACAACTGGCGAAACTGCGTTCAATCGTGCCCGAGATGCGTCGCGTCCGGCACATCCACTTCGTTGGCATCGGCGGCGCAGGTATGGGCGGTATTGCCGAAGTTTTAGCGAACGAAGGTTACCAGATCAGCGGTTCCGATCTGGCGCCGAACCCTGTTACGCAACAGTTGGCGTCGCTTGGGGCGACCATCTATTTCAACCATCGTCCTGAAAACGTACTCGATGCGAGTGTTGTTGTGGTCTCCAGCGCGATCTCCTCTGATAACCCGGAGATTGTTGCCGCGCACGAAGCGCGTATCCCGGTGATTCGCCGCGCAGAGATGCTGGCTGAGCTGATGCGTTTTCGTCACGGTATTGCCGTTGCGGGTACCCACGGTAAAACGACGACCACGGCGATGGTCTCCAGCATTTATGCAGAAGCCGGTCTTGATCCGACCTTCGTCAACGGTGGTCTGGTAAAAGCGGCGGGCGTTCACGCGCGTCTGGGCCATAGCCGTTATCTGATTGCTGAAGCGGATGAGAGCGATGCGTCGTTCCTGCATCTGCAGCCGATGGTGGCGATTGTCACCAACATCGAAGCCGACCACATGGATACCTACCAGGGCGACTTCGAAAATTTAAAGCAGACGTTTATTAATTTCCTGCACAATTTGCCGTTTTATGGTCGTGCGGTGATGTGTGTGGACGATCCGGTGATTCGTGAATTGCTGCCGCGCGTGGGTCGTCAGATTACGACTTACGGTTTCAGTGAAGATGCGGACGTGCGGGTGGAAGATTACACGCAAATCGGTGCGCAGGGGCATTTCACCCTGGCGCGTCAGGACAAACCGCTGCTGCGCGTCACCCTGAATGCACCGGGACGCCACAACGCGCTCAATGCTGCGGCTGCGGTGGCTGTTGCCACTGAAGAGGGCATTGAGGACGATGCGATTTTACATGCGCTGGAAGGTTTCCAGGGCACAGGGCGTCGTTTCGACTTCCTCGGTGAATTCCCGCTGGAGCCGGTAAACGGCAAAGCAGGTACCGCGATGCTGGTGGATGACTATGGTCACCATCCGACAGAAGTGGATGCAACCATTAAAGCGGCACGTGCGGGCTGGCCGGACAAAAATCTGGTGATGATTTTCCAGCCACACCGCTACACACGTACGCGCGATCTTTATGACGACTTCGCAAACGTGCTGTCGCAGGTGGATACGCTGCTGATGCTGGATGTTTATTCAGCGGGTGAAACTCCGATTCCGGGCGCGGACAGCCGTTCTTTGTGTCGTACGATACGCGGACGCGGTAAGGTAGACCCGATTCTGGTTTCCGATCCGGCTCAGGCGGCTGAAATTCTGGCGCCAGTGCTGACCGGCAACGATTTGATTCTGATTCAGGGCGCGGGAAATATCGGCAAAATCGCGCGTAACTTAGCGCAAATCAAACTGACGCCGCAAACCTCAGAGGATGAACGCAATGGCTGATAAGATTGCGGTCCTCTTTGGCGGAACCTCTGCTGAGCGTGACGTCTCGCTGAACTCCGGCGCCGCCGTGCTGGCGGGTCTGCGTGAGGGGGGAGTCAACGCCCACCCGGTAGATCCTAAAGAGACGGACATCACTCGTCTCAAGGAGATGGGGTTTCATAAAGTCTTTATCGCTTTACACGGTCGTGGCGGTGAAGACGGTACGCTGCAAGGGCTATTGGATTTAATCGGTTTGCCTTACACCGGCAGTGGTGTGATGGCCTCCGCCATTTCCATGGACAAATTACGCAGTAAATTACTGTGGCAGGGCGCGGGTTTACCCGTTGCGCCATGGGTTGCGCTGACGCGCCGCGAGTTTGAAGCGGGCGTTGACGAGAGCGTCAATGCGCGCATTGCGCAGTTGGGTTTGCCGGTTATTGTCAAACCCAGCCGTGAAGGCTCAAGCGTCGGTATGTCCAAAGTTGATCAAGCTGGTGATTTAAACCAGGCGTTAGCACTGGCTTTTCAACATGATGAAGAAGTTCTGATTGAAAAATGGCTCAGCGGTCCGGAATTTACCGTGGCGATGCTCGGCGAAGAAATTTTGCCGTCAATTCGTATCCAACCCGCTGGAACCTTCTATGATTATGAAGCGAAGTATCTCTCTGATGAGACGCAATATTTCTGCCCAAGTGGTCTGGAAGCAGAACGTGAAGCAGATTTACAGGACCTGGTGCTTAAAGCCTGGACTGTTTTGGGTTGCCGTGGCTGGGGACGCATCGATGTGATGCAGGACAGCGACGGAGAATTTTACCTGCTGGAAGCGAATACCTCTCCGGGTATGACCAGCCACAGCCTGGTGCCGATGGCGGCGCGTCAGGCGGGCATGAGCTTCTCGCAGTTAGTCGTACGTATTCTGGACCAGGCGGGCTGATATGTCGCAGGCTGCACTAAACACGCGCAACCGCGAAGAAGAGGAAGAATATTCCTCTTCAGGACGGAGTAATGGAACGCGTCTTGCAGGGATCTTGTTCCTGCTCGGTGTGCTGTGTACCGTGTTTATCAGCGGCTGGATGGTGTTGGGCTGGATGGAAGATGCACAACGGTTACCGCTGTCAAAACTGGTGGTTACCGGCGAGCGTCACTACACGCGTAACGATGATATCCGTCAGTCGATCCTTGCGCTGGGATCGCCTGGCACTTTCATGACCCAGGACGTCAACATTATCCAGAGCCAGATTGAACGTCTGCCATGGATAAAACAGGCGAGCGTCAGAAAGCAATGGCCAGATGAATTGAAGATTCATCTGGTTGAATATGTGCCCATTGCGCGTTGGAATGATCAGCATATGGTCGACGTAGACGGAAATTCGTTCAGCGTCCCGGCAGATCGTGTCAGCAAGCAAAGTTTACCGATGTTGTCTGGCCCGGAAGGCAGTGAAAACGAAGTGCTACAAGGTTTTCGCGAGATGGGGCAGGTGCTGGCTAAGGACAGATTTGCGTTAAAAGATGCGTCAATGACGGCTCGCCGCTCCTGGCAGCTGACGTTGACGAATGGGATTAAGCTCAATCTTGGTCGCGGCGACACGATGAAGCGTTTGGCGCGTTTTGTAGAACTGTACCCCGTTTTACAGCAGCAGGCGCAGACCGACGGCAAACGGATAAGCTACGTTGATTTGCGCTATGACTCAGGCGCAGCAGTCGGTTGGGTACCGGCTCCGGTTGAGGAACCTAATCAGCAACAGAATCAGGCACAGGTACAGGCAGAACAACAATGATCAAGGCGACGGACAGAAAACTGGTAGTTGGACTGGAGATTGGCACCGCTAAGGTTGCCGCTTTAGTAGGGGAAGTTCTGCCCGACGGTATGGTCAATATCATTGGTGTGGGCAGTTGCCCGTCCCGTGGTATGGATAAAGGTGGGGTAAACGACCTCGAGTCGGTGGTGAAATGCGTACAGCGCGCCATCGATCAGGCAGAATTAATGGCAGATTGCCAGATTTCCTCCGTCTATCTGGCCCTCTCTGGTAAGCACATTAGCTGCCAGAACGAAATCGGGATGGTGCCGATTTCCGAAGAGGAAGTGACGCAGGAAGACGTTGAAAACGTAGTGCACACGGCTAAATCCGTGCGCGTGCGCGATGAACACCGCGTGCTGCACGTGATTCCGCAGGAATATGCGATCGACTACCAGGAAGGTATCAAAAATCCGGTCGGTCTTTCCGGGGTGCGTATGCAGGCAAAAGTGCACTTGATCACATGTCACAACGACATGGCGAAAAACATCGTCAAAGCCGTTGAACGTTGTGGCCTGAAAGTTGACCAACTTATTTTTGCAGGACTGGCAGCAAGTTACTCGGTTCTGACAGAAGACGAACGTGAATTGGGCGTCTGTGTGGTTGATATCGGTGGTGGTACAATGGATATGGCCGTGTATACGGGCGGTGCATTGCGTCACACTAAAGTCATCCCTTATGCCGGGAATGTCGTGACCAGCGATATCGCTTACGCCTTTGGTACGCCTCCGAGCGATGCAGAGGCGATTAAAGTGCGCCATGGTTGTGCATTAGGCTCCATCGTCGGCAAAGATGAGAGCGTTGAAGTGCCAAGCGTGGGCGGTCGTCCGCCGCGCAGTCTGCAGCGTCAGACGCTGGCAGAGGTGATTGAGCCGCGTTATACCGAGCTGCTCAACCTCGTCAACGAAGAGATTTTACAGTTACAAGAACAGCTTCGTCAGCAGGGTGTGAAACACCATCTCGCGGCGGGGATTGTATTAACCGGTGGTGCAGCGCAAATTGAAGGTCTTGCCGCCTGTGCCCAGCGAGTGTTCCATACGCAAGTCCGTATTGGTGCGCCGCTGAATATTACCGGGTTAACGGATTACGCTCAGGAGCCGTATTATTCAACGGCCGTGGGCCTGCTGCACTACGGGAAAGAGTCCCATTTGAGTGGTGAAGCAGAAGTGGAAAAACGAACGTCGGTCGGTTCCTGGGTCAAACGACTCAATTCCTGGCTGAGAAAAGAATTTTAATTTTTAAAGAGACCGGAGAGAATTAGCGGTCTCAGGCGACAGGCACATACGCAAAAGCACTCTTTTGCCCAGGCAGGCTTGAGTGATGAAGCGTAAAAACGGAGAGAAACCATGTTTGAACCAATGGAATTAACCAACGACGCGGTGATTAAAGTCATCGGCGTCGGTGGCGGCGGCGGTAACGCTGTCGAGCATATGGTGCGCGAACGCATCGAAGGTGTTGAATTCTTTGCAGTTAACACCGATGCTCAGGCACTGCGAAAGACAGCTGTAGGCCAGACTATTCAGATCGGTGGTGGTATCACTAAAGGTCTGGGCGCTGGGGCTAACCCAGAAGTCGGTCGTAACGCGGCTGAAGAAGACCGTGAAGCACTGCGTGCTGCACTCGATGGCGCCGACATGGTGTTTATCGCAGCGGGCATGGGCGGTGGTACCGGTACGGGTGCTGCACCGGTCGTTGCTGAAGTGGCAAAAGATCTGGGTATCCTGACCGTTGCTGTCGTGACGAAGCCTTTCAACTTTGAAGGCAAGAAGCGTATGGCATTCGCGGAGCAGGGTATCACTGAGCTGTCCAAACACGTGGACTCTCTGATTACCATCCCGAACGACAAACTGCTGAAAGTGCTGGGTCGCGGTATCTCCCTGCTGGACGCTTTTGGCGCAGCAAACGACGTGCTGAAAGGCGCGGTTCAGGGTATCGCTGAGCTGATTACTCGTCCGGGTCTGATGAACGTCGACTTCGCCGACGTCCGCACCGTGATGTCCGAAATGGGCTATGCGATGATGGGCTCTGGCGTGGCAAGCGGTGAAGACCGTGCGGAAGAAGCGGCTGAAATGGCGATCTCTTCTCCACTGTTGGAAGACATCGATCTGTCCGGTGCGCGCGGCGTACTGGTTAACATTACCGCTGGCTTCGATCTGCGTCTGGATGAGTTCGAAACCGTGGGTAACACCATTCGTGCATTCGCGTCTGATAACGCCACCGTGGTTATCGGTACTTCCCTTGATCCGGAAATGAATGATGAGCTGCGTGTGACCGTTGTTGCCACTGGTATCGGCATGGACAAACGTCCAGAGATCACCCTGGTCACCAACAAACAGACCCAGCAACCGGTAATGGATCGCTACCAGCAGCACGGCATGGCGCCGCTGACGCAGGAGCAAAAACCAGCTGCGAAAGTGGTGAATGACAATACGCCACAAACTGCGAAAGAACCGGATTATCTGGATATCCCAGCGTTCCTGCGTAAGCAAGCTGACTAAGAATTGGCTGGAATTTGGGGATTTTCGCTCTTTGTGCTAAACTGGCCACCCGTTAGTGATATACACTCTCGGTTGGATAAGTAATTTGGCGAGATTATACGATGATCAAACAAAGGACACTTAAACGTATCGTTCAGGCGACTGGTGTCGGTTTACATACCGGCAAAAAAGTCACACTGACGCTGCGCCCTGCGCCGGCCAATACCGGGGTCATCTATCGTCGCACCGACTTGAATCCACCGGTAGATTTTCCGGCCGATGCCAAATCTGTGCGTGATACTATGCTCTGTACTTGCCTGGTGAACGAGCATGACGTGCGGATTTCTACCGTAGAGCACCTGAACGCCGCCCTGGCGGGTCTGGGTATTGACAACATCGTTATTGAAGTCGATGCGCCAGAAATCCCAATCATGGATGGCAGTGCTGCTCCATTCGTTTATCTGCTGCTTGATGCGGGCATTGATGAACTGAACTGCGCGAAGAAATTTGTACGCATTAAAGAGACTGTTCGCGTGCAAGATGGCGACAAGTGGGCTGAATTCAAACCGTTTAATGGTTTCTCGTTGGACTTTACCATCGACTTTAACCATCCGGCGATTGACGGCAGCAACCAGCGCTATGCGATGAACTTCTCTGCTGATGCGTTTATGCGTCAGATTAGCCGTGCACGTACTTTCGGTTTCATGCGTGATATCGAATATCTGCAGTCCCGTGGCCTGTGCCTGGGCGGCAGCTTCGATTGTGCCATCGTTGTTGACGATTATCGCGTACTGAACGAAGACGGCCTGCGTTTTGAAGATGAATTCGTTCGTCACAAAATGCTGGACGCAATCGGCGACCTCTTCATGTGTGGTCACAACATCATTGGTGCATTTACCGCGTTTAAATCCGGCCATGCACTGAACAACAAATTGTTGCAGGCAGTCCTCGCAAAACAGGAAGCCTGGGAATTTGTGACCTTCGAAGATGAAGCTGAACTGCCACTGGCATTCAAAGCGCCGAGCACGGTTCTGGCGTAACGGTTAATTCCGTATCGTAAAATCGACTGGTTGACCTGGTACTCTCTCCGGCCAGGAAGACCAGTCGTTTTTGTTTTTGCACGTCTGATTTTCTTCCCCGCATGATTATTGCCCGCTAAGCACAGTATGCGCGCGCGTTCGCTGCATTCTTGACCGTTTTTACCCGTGGCAATCTGTCATTCCTGCTGATGTATTATCGCTTTAGTGATAATATCTGTGCGCTAAATAATATCTGAACGCATGCCTGAACAGGCCTGCATACGATGGTGGATTAGGTGAGCGGAATACTAACGCGCTGGCGACAATTTGGCAGACGTTACTTCTGGCCGCATCTCTTATTAGGGATGGTTGCGGCGAGCCTCGGCTTGCCTGTACTCAGCCACACCGCAGAAGCGGCAACGCCTGCGAACACCACCACCGCCAAACACGATCTCTCCACGCGGGTTAACTTCACTCATCTCGCGCTGCTCGAAGCCAGTCGCCGTCCGAACTTTACGGTCGATTACTGGCATCAACATGCTATTCGCACCGTCATCCGTCATCTTTCGTTTGCTATGGCGCCACAAGCCGTGCCTGCTGCGGAAGAGTCGCTGCCGGTTCAGGCGCAACATCTTGCGCTGCTGGATACGCTCAATGCGCTGCTGACGCAGGAGAGCAAACCGCCGGTCATCGTTCGTCAGATGGCTCAGACCGCCTTTATCCCACACGCCGCCTTTTCGGTGTCCGCCTGGATTAGTCAGGTGCAGGGCATCCGCGCCGGGCCACAACGCCTCAGCTAAATTAACTTTTTTTCAATACCTTAATTTATCTGCCCATGATGGGGCGTGTGAGAATTTATTATGCTAATCAAATTATTAACCAAAGTTTTCGGTAGCCGTAACGATCGTACCCTGCGCCGTATGCGCAAAGCGGTCACCGTCATTAATGGTATGGAACCGGAGATGGAAAAACTCTCCGATGACGAACTGAAAGCGAAAACGGGCGAGTTCCGTGAGCGTCTGGAAAAAGGCGCAACTCTGGAAAGCCTGATCCCGGAAGCTTTCGCCGTGGTCCGCGAAGCGAGTAAACGCGTGTTTGGCATGCGTCACTTCGACGTTCAGCTGCTCGGCGGTATGGTTCTGAACGAACGCTGCATCGCAGAAATGCGTACCGGTGAAGGTAAAACCCTGACTGCAACGCTGCCTGCCTACCTGAACGCGCTGACCGGTAAAGGCGTTCACGTCGTGACCGTCAACGACTACCTGGCACAGCGTGACGCCGAAAATAACCGTCCACTGTTCGAATTCCTCGGCATGTCCGTCGGCATCAACATGTCCGGCCTGCCCGCTCCGGCGAAGCGTGAAGCGTACGGCGCGGATATCACTTATGGCACCAACAATGAATACGGTTTTGACTACCTGCGCGACAACATGGCGTTTAGCCCGGAAGAGCGCGTACAGCGTAAACTGCATTACGCGCTGGTGGATGAGGTCGACTCAATCCTCATCGATGAAGCCCGTACTCCGCTGATCATCTCCGGCCCGGCTGAAGACAGCTCCGAGATGTACCGTAAAGTCGACAAAATCATCCCGCACCTGATTCGTCAGGAGAAAGAAGATTCTGATACCTTCCAGGGCGAAGGCCACTTCTCCGTGGATGAAAAAGCGCGTCAGGTGAACCTGACTGAACGCGGTCTGGTCCAGATCGAAGAGCTGCTGGTTGAGCAGGGCATTATGGAAGAGGGCGAGTCACTTTACTCCCCGACCAACATCATGCTGATGCACCACGTTACTGCGGCATTGCGCGCTCACGTCCTGTTCACCCGCGATGTGGATTACATCGTGAAAGACGGCGAAGTGATCATCGTTGATGAGCACACTGGCCGTACCATGCAGGGCCGTCGCTGGTCTGATGGTCTGCACCAGGCTGTGGAAGCGAAAGAAGGCGTCGATATTCAGAACGAAAACCAGACGCTGGCTTCTATCACCTTCCAGAACTACTTCCGTTTGTATGAAAAACTGGCGGGCATGACCGGTACAGCGGATACCGAAGCGTTCGAATTTAGCTCTATCTACAAACTGGATACCGTTGTTGTTCCAACGAACCGCCCAATGATCCGTAAAGATATGCCGGATCTGGTCTACATGACCGAAGCGGAAAAAATTCAGGCGATCATCGAAGATATCCGCGAGCGTACCGCTGCAGGCCAGCCGGTGCTGGTGGGTACTATCTCTATCGAAAAATCCGAAGTGGTTTCTCACGAGCTGGATAAAGCGGGCATTAAGCACAACGTGCTGAACGCTAAATTCCACGCCAAAGAGGCAGATATCGTTGCGCAGGCGGGTTATCCGGCTGCGGTTACCATCGCTACAAACATGGCGGGTCGTGGTACCGATATTATGCTGGGCGGTAGCTGGCAGGCCGAAGTGGCCGAGCTGGAAAACCCAACGCCAGAACAAATTGCGCAGATCAAAGCTGACTGGCAGGTGCGTCACGATGCGGTGCTGGCCTCCGGTGGTCTGCACATTATCGGTACTGAGCGTCACGAATCTCGTCGTATCGATAACCAGCTGCGTGGTCGTGCGGGTCGTCAGGGTGATGCCGGTTCTTCCCGCTTCTACCTGTCAATGGAAGATGCCCTGATGCGTATCTTCGCCTCTGACCGTGTGTCTGGCATGATGCGTAAACTGGGGATGAAACCGGGCGAAGCGATTGAGCACCCTTGGGTGACCAAAGCGATTGCCAACGCACAGCGTAAAGTGGAGAGCCGCAACTTCGATATTCGTAAGCAGCTGCTTGAGTATGATGATGTTGCCAACGATCAGCGTCGTGCTATCTACACCCAGCGTAACGAACTGCTGGATGTGTCCGATGTGAGTGAAACCATCAACAGCATTCGCGAAGATGTCTTCAAAGTGACTATCGATGCGCACATTCCACCGCAGTCTCTGGAAGAGATGTGGGATGTTGAAGGCCTGCAGGAACGTCTGAAAAACGACTTCGATCTCGAACTGCCGATCAAAGAGTGGCTGGACAAAGAGCCAGAGCTGCACGAAGAGACGCTGCGCGAGCGTATTCTTGAAACTGCGGTTGCCGTTTACAAGCAGAAGGAAGAAGTGGTTGGCACCGAGATGATGCGTCACTTCGAGAAAGGCGTCATGTTGCAGACCCTGGACTCTCTGTGGAAAGAGCATCTGGCAGCGATGGATTACCTGCGTCAGGGTATTCACCTGCGCGGCTATGCGCAGAAAGATCCTAAGCAGGAGTACAAACGTGAATCCTTCGCCATGTTCGCCTCTATGCTGGAGTCACTGAAATACGAAGTGATCAGTACCCTGAGCAAAGTTCAGGTGCGTATGCCAGAAGAAGTGGAAGCGATGGAACAACAGCGTCGTGAAGAGGCTGAGCGTCTGGCACAGATGCAGCAGCTGAGCCACCAGACTGACGAAGACGAAGCGGCAGCGGCGATTGCATCCCAGACGGGCGATCGCAAAGTGGGCCGTAACGATCCGTGCCCATGTGGTTCCGGTAAAAAATACAAAGCGTGTCATGGCCGTCTGAGCTAAACACGTATCACCAGTTGAAAAGGCGCAGACATCTGCGCCTTTTTTATGGAAGTCACAATATGAAAATACTGCAAATCGCTGTCGGGATTATTCGCAACCCGCAAAACCAGATCTTCATTACTCAACGCGCCGCTGATGCCCATATGGCGAATAAATGGGAGTTTCCTGGCGGGAAAATCGAATCAGGTGAAACGCCGGAACAGGCGCTGATTCGCGAACTTCAGGAAGAGGTGGGGATCACCCCGAGTGGCCCTATATTGTTCGATAAGCTCGAATACCAGTTCCCGGATCGCCACATTACGCTGTGGTTCTGGGTGGTGGAAAGCTGGGAGGGGGAACCCTGGGGCAAAGAGGGACAGCCTGGCAACTGGGTTGAATTAGAAGCGCTGGACGCCGATAAATTCCCGCCAGCCAATGCGCCTGTCATTGCGAAACTGATTGAGGAATGGAAGGCCTGCTAAGCCGATTGTCAGCAGGCGCTGCGGAGAACGGGTTACTGCTGTTCTTCGCTCCAGTCGTCGCTGTCGGACAGATCGCCCGCGCTCGGGATGCGTTTCTCTTCCGCAGCCCATTCACCCAGATCGATTAACTGGCAGCGTTTGCAGCAGAACGGGCGAAACGGGCTGATTTCGCCCCAGATCACGGCTTTCCCACAGGTCGGGCAACTGACGGTAATAATTTCAGACATCAATACTCCTTAGCAGCAAGCCAGTTCGAAATCGAGACGTTCTGGCACGGTGCCATTTTCACTGTCCAGCGGCATAAAGCGAATCGCAAAGCGGCTTTTATGCCCGGAAATCTGCGGATAAAGCTGCTCGCCGAGCGCAATATTCAGACGCAGTAGATCGGCATCGTCGCCGTTGTCCTGGTAAAAACCGTTAAGGCTGGTCTGCTTGCGAAACGGCGATGAGTGGCGCACGAGATCGAGGATTAGCGTCAACGCCTGATTCATTGGCTCCAGACTTTCCATCCAGCTCGTCACCTGTGCATCGCGTTGTTGTTGCTGCATATGCAGCCACATGTGCAACGTTGGCAGGTCGAAACTGCAACAGCCGCCCGGAATGCTCAGACGCTGGCGCACCAGGGCAATCAGGCGGTCTTCGCGCAGAAACTGCCCCACGCGAGGCGCAGCCATCAGAATGCTACTGCTTTGTTTCAGCTGAAGACGCAGGGAGTCAATGCGGCTCTGATCGACACCGGGAACTTCAGTCCAGGCCTGCAGTTTACGCTGCTGGCGCTCAAGTTCTTTCAGTAATTCGGTACGAACGTCACCGCGCTCAATGACATCCAGTAGATCGCCGACATTGCGAAAAAAATGCAGCGCCGTAGCGTGATCGGCGATAGGACGATGGTGCGACATCTGCTGAATGAGAAATTCTATGCGCAACCAGGTGCGCATTTTTTCATTGAGTGGGTGCTCAAAAAGGATGTGCGTATTCATTATGGTTTTTCCTGTGCTACGGCCTGCGCCGCGTAGATCAGATACTGGGCGTGCAGGCGGGCAACATCCGATTCAATTGTGTCGGGTGCGCCATCATTATCAATAACATCATCTGCGACGGCAAGGCGCGCTTCACGCGTTGCCTGCGCAGCAAGAATTTGTTCAGCGTGCTGACGAGTGACATTATCGCGCAGCATCGTACGCTGAAGCTGTGTCTCAGGCGATACATCGACGACCAGAACACGATCGGCTTTGTGCTGCAGCTGATTTTCAACGAGCAAAGGAACAACCCATAGCACATAAGGTGATGTGGCCGCAGCGATCTGGCGCTGAGTTTCCTGGTGAATCATGGGGTGCAGGAGGGCATTGAGCCAGGTTTTCTCAGCGGGCTGCGCAAAGATACGTTCACGCAGCAGGCGTCTGTTCAATGTGCCATCGGCATTGATGATGTGATGTCCGAAATGCCCGGCAATCGCATTAAGGCCGGGTGTATGAGGCTCTACCACCTGACGGGCAATAATATCCGCATCAATAATCGCGATACCCCGACGTGAAAAAGCATCGGCCACGGTGCTTTTGCCACTGCCAATACCGCCCGTTAACGCTACGACGTACCCCATTAAATCAGATCCTGGGAATTATTCATTTTTAAAATCAGCTGCTTAGAAATTGAACTTACAGTAGCGAATGGTTAATTCTGTTTACCTGCTTTTGACCAGGTAAATTTATAGGATTGTAGCGTAAAAAAAGAGAAATTCGCAGTCTTGCGGAGCACGTATTAGTGCGTATGATAACGTCACTGGAGTTGTGCTTTTAACATATTTGCCTCTAACCCCAGGAATCCGCACATGCGTATCGAAGAAGATCTGAAGTTAGGTTTCAAAGACGTTCTCATCCGCCCTAAACGCTCTACGCTGAAAAGCCGCTCAGACGTTGAACTCGAACGTCAATTCACCTTTAAGCATTCCGGTCAGACCTGGTCTGGCGTGCCTGTTATTGCCGCTAACATGGATACCGTCGGTACCTTTGCTATGGCTACCGCGCTGGCGACTTTCGATATTCTGACTGCGGTGCATAAGCATTACAGCATTGAAGAGTGGAGCGCTTTTGCCGCTTCAGCATCTGATGATGTGAAGAAACACATCATGGTATCTACCGGTACCTCCGATGCGGATTTCGAAAAAACCAAACAAATCCTGGTCGCAAATCCCGAGTTTAATTTTGTCTGCATCGACGTTGCGAATGGCTATTCCGAGCATTTTGTTCAGTTCGTCAGCAAAGCGCGCGCAGCCTGGCCGACCAAAACCATCATTGCGGGTAACGTCGTGACCGGCGAAATGTGCGAAGAGCTGATTCTGTCTGGTGCAGATATCGTGAAAGTCGGTATCGGTCCAGGCTCTGTTTGCACCACGCGTGTTAAAACAGGTGTTGGCTATCCGCAGCTGTCCGCCGTGATTGAGTGTGCCGATGCGGCCCACGGCCTGGGCGGTCAGATCATCAGCGACGGTGGCTGCACCACCCCTGGCGATGTGGCGAAAGCCTTTGGCGGCGGCGCTGATTTCGTGATGCTGGGCGGTATGCTGGCAGGGCACGAAGAGAGCGGTGGCGCAGTAGTTGAAGAAAATGGCGAGAAATTCATGCTGTTCTACGGCATGAGCTCTGAATCGGCCATGAACCGCCACGTTGGCGGCGTTGCACAGTACCGTGCAGCAGAAGGCAAAACCGTGAAACTGGCTCTGCGCGGCCCGGTCGAAAATACCGCTCGCGACGTTCTGGGTGGGCTGCGTTCTGCATGCACGTATGTCGGCGCATCACGCCTGAAAGAGCTGACCAAACGCACTACCTTTATCCGCGTTCAGGAACAAGAAAACCGCGTTTTCAATAGCCTGTAATCGCTTTATCGCTGGTGCGCACCTGCGTGCCAGCGCTATCCCGCACTCATGGCGTCCCCCAGATGGAAAATGGGCAGATACATCGCCACCACCAACGTTCCGATTATCACTCCCGTCACAATCAATAGCAGCGGTTCTAACAGCGACGCCAGATTATCCGCGTGCTGAAACGTCTGCTCGTTATGATGACGCGCCAGATTGGTCAGCATCATATCCAGGGCTCCAGAAACCTCACCCGTTCGCACCAGCTGGATGCATAACGGGGTGAAAATTCCTGCGTCACTTAGCGACGACCAGATAGGTGCCCCCTGCACCACACGCTCCCTGACATCCCGCAGCACCTCTTGCCAGAACATCCCCTCGACCGACTCCTGGGCGCTTTCCAGTCCTTGTAAAAAAGCGATGCCTGCCTGCTGTGTCAGCGATAACACGGTAAATATTTGGCTCAGCTTTTGCCCACGAATCAGCGAGCCCATAATGGGCACACGCAACCCAAATCTCTGATGAAAACGCTGCCAGCCTTCATACCGCCTTAGGAAACGCATGACGAGCACCGGGGACAGTCCGATGCATATCAGCGCGGTGAGATGCTGACCAACAAAGTCAGCAAATCCGATAACCAGCTTTGTGAGCAGCGGTAAGGGGGTATTAAACGTCTTATAAATAGCAGCAAACTCGGGCAATACCAGCGTGACCATCGCCATCACCACGACAACGGCGAGGGCCAAAATAATCGTGGGGTATCGCAGGGCCTTTTTTACTTTCGCACTAAGTTGCTGCTGTGATTGCTGCTGCTGTGCTAATTCGCGGCAGCACTCTTCCAGTTTTCCGGTGAGTTCACCGGTTTTCATCATCGAAATATAGAGCGGAGAAAACACCTCCGGCCATTTCTTTAAGGCGTCGGAGAAGGCACAACCCGCGCTGAGATCGTCTGCCAGACTGGCCAGTAGTGCCTGCCACTGCTTAACGGGATGCTGCTCGGCCAACATTTGCAGGCTCCAGGCGAGCGTCAGTCCAGCCTGAAGCAGGGCAGCAAGTTGTCGGAATATTTCATAACAGTGCTGTGTCTGCCATTTTTGCTGCATAAGATTGCGCTTCAAGGCCAGCGGACAGAGCGCCTTTTGCGACAGCTGACCCCAGGCCGACTCGCGATCGGCAGCCCAAAGTGTGCCCTGCTGCAGTTCCCCCTCAACCGTGAGCGCACGCCAGCACCAGAGATATTTAACAGCCATCAGGCATCCCCAGTACGCGAAGTAGCTCTTCGAGCGTGGTGTGCCCACGCTCTACGGCCAGGCACCCGTGTTCAAATAGCGTGGTCATACCCGTTCGTCGGGCTGTTTTTTCGATCTCTTCAATTGATGCACCACTGGCGATAGCCTGGCGGATATCATTGTTCACTGGCAGCACTTCAAACAGAGCGACGCGGCCATAAAACCCGTGATAGCAACGATCACAGCCCACCGGCTGCCAGTGCGGTAGCTTGCGTGGCCAGACTGTTTTAGGGAGTCTCGCCTCCTGGTAGCTCTCCTTTCGACAATGGGGGCAGAGGCGGCGTACCAGCCTTTGTGCAATGACCAGCGTCAGAGCAGAAGAGACCATCCAACGGGCAACCCCCATCTGCTGAAGACGGATCAGGGTCTCTGTCGTGGAATTTGTGTGCAGCGTGGAGAGCACTAAATGGCCCGTCTGCGCGGCTTTGATGGCGATTTCTGCCGTTTCACCGTCGCGGATCTCACCCACCATGATGATGTCCGGATCCTGGCGCAATAGTGCCCGCAACACCGTTTGAAACGTCAGGCCCGCACGCGGGTTGATTTGCGTCTGGTTCAGCCCGGCCAGTGGGATCTCAATCGGATCTTCGACGCTGCAAATATTCACATCCTCCGCGTTTCGGGCCTGAAGCGCGCTATAGAGCGTGACGGTTTTCCCGCTGCCGGTCGGGCCGGTGACCAACAGTAACCCCTGCGGCTGGTTGAGCGCCTCGGCAAAAAGCCTGCGCTGTGCGTCTGTCATACCTAATGCGTCAAGCTCCAGAGCCTGCTGCACCTGATGCAGCAAGCGCAGCACGATTTTTTCACCACCCCGGCAGGAGAGGGTCGCGATGCGAAAAGAGACCGAGGCGCCCGCCAGTTCAACGGTAAACTGCCCATCCTGCGGCAGGCGGCGCTCGGCGATATCCAGATCGCCCAGCACCTTTAAACGGGCAATCAGGGTGGTTGCCAGCGCAGCCGCCAGCGGAGGCTGTGGATAAAGCACGCCATCAATACGTAAGCGGATTTGCCAGGCCTCTTCGGCAGGCTCAATGTGAATATCCGAGGCGCGCTGACTGAGCGCCTGCAGCAGCGTGCGGTTAAGAATATCGACAGCAGAACTGGCAATGGGAGTCACAACCGGCAAGTTTGACGGCGATGACGACTGCTGGTACTTCTCCATCCGCTCTTTGGTCCAGCATTCAATGTCGATTCGCTTTTGCGTCGCGAAGCGCAGGGCTTCCATCATTTGGGATGCCGGCGTGTCCACCACGGCAATGCTGACCATCTCGTCGTTGCTGGTCAGCAGCAGCGCACGATGTCGCTGACAAAGCAGTCTCAGTTGTTCTGAATTCATGTTCCGCCCCCTGTTATTTGCTGTCGAAGCGGAAAACGTCTTCACACGCTTGTTGAAGGGTGCTGTCGTTTGCAATGTTGCAATCACGCGTCCAGCCGGTAATGCCGTCGCCATCGCTCCAGAGCGGGGCTAAAACCACTTCAAGTCCGTTCAGACTCTCCTGGCCCGTGAGTGCTACAGCGCCTTTGGCAATGCTCATGGCAGAGACATAGCGCGTTGTCGTGGGCGAGGGAATGCCGTTGGTTCCGCCATCGCAGGTCCCGACACCGCCATGATCGAGTGCGCAAAGCTCAATCGCCGTGCGGTAGGGGACAAAGGTTTGCAGCATGTCGGTCAGTGCGGCTTTGCGCAGATAGTTTTGGTACGCCGGCACGCCGATGGCGCTCAGAATGGCGATGATGCCAATCACCACCATCAGTTCAATGAGGGTAAATCCATGTTGTCTGTTCATATCTGCTCCTTGAGTTTCGTGGCACAACTGTGGCAGCGGCAAAAAGCAAACACGAGGAGCAAAAAGAGAATTGTGAAAGGGGATTCAGAGAATTTTGACGCGGTTGCAGGAGAGCATCAGAGTTTTGCGAGAAGGGTCGTAATCACGGAATTTTCTTCCCCCTCTCTGGCATGAGAGGGGGAAGAGTCGCGTATTATTTGAAACGCATCGAGAGGTCAAGGGCCTGCACATGCTTGGTGAGCGCACCGACGGAGATGAAATCCACGCCGGTTTCAGCGAACTCACGCAGGGTTTCATGCGTCACGTTGCCCGACACTTCAAGCTGCGCCTGGCCGTTGGTGCGTTTGACGGCTTCACGCATCTGTTCCGTCTCGAAGTTATCGAGCATGATGATATCGGCTCCGGCTTTCAGCGCGGCATCAAGCTCTTCGAGGTTTTCGACTTCAACCTCGACAGGGACGTCCGGGTGCAGCCAGAAGGCTTTTTCGACCGCCTGGCGCACAGAGCCAGACGCAATAATGTGGTTCTCTTTAATCAGGAAGGCATCGGATAACCCCAGACGATGGTTCGCTCCACCACCACACAGCACCGCGTATTTCAGTGCAGTACGCAGGCCGGGCAGGGTTTTACGGGTATCCAGCAGTTGGGTTTTGGTGCCTTCGAGCAGGTCGACGTAACGACGAACGGCGCTCGCGACGCCGGACAACGTCTGGACGAAGTTCAGCGCAGTACGCTCACCCGTTAACAGCACGCGGGAAGGGCCGTCGAGTTCAAAAAGGGGCTGATTGGCGCTGATGCTGTCGCCATCCTGAACATGCCAGGTAATCTGAACGTCATCGCCGGCGAGCTGGGTAAAGACCTCCTCAACCCAGCGTTTGCCGCAGAACACGCCGTCTTCGCGGGTGATGATCACCGCGTGGGAGCGCGTCTCTTTTGGCAATAATTGTGCGGTAATATCGTTGTCCGCATTGACCTCGCCGCCCAGATCTTCGCGCAGCGCATGGGCGACGCTTGCCGGGATATCGAGGTTAATACGTTCCAGAAGCGCGTCACGTCGGTGGTCGGGGTTATAACGGCGAGGCGGCATGATAAAACTCCAAATTGGTAACGAATCATAAGATTGAAACATGCTACTCTGAACCGAGAATCTGCACCATATATAAGGAGAGCCAGCATGCAGTTACAAGATGGATGGCTGGTTGATGCGCGGCACGTACCGTCGCCGCACCATGATTGCCGCCCGGAGGATGAAACGCCCTCACTGCTGGTAGTCCACAATATTAGCCTGCCGCCGGGTGAATTTGGTGGTCCGTGGATCGATGCATTATTCACCGGAACAATCGATCCCGATGCCCATCCTTTTTTTGCTGAGATTGCGCACCTGCGCGTTTCTGCTCATTGTCTGATTCGCCGCGACGGTGAAATCGTCCAGTATGTTCCTTTCGATAAACGCGCATGGCATGCAGGTGTGTCGGTGTACCAGGGGCGTGAACGCTGCAACGATTTTTCGATTGGCATTGAGCTGGAAGGGACGGACACAACGCCTTACACGGATGCGCAGTATCAGGCGCTGGTGGCGGTGACGCGTGAACTCACCGCGTTGTACCCAAGAATTGCTGATAACATCACCGGGCATAGCGATATTGCGCCAGTGAGAAAGACCGATCCTGGCCCGGCGTTTGACTGGTCCCGGTTTCGCGCCATGCTTACCGCTTCGTCAGATAAGGAGATGACATGACGTTGTTTACCATGCTGCTGGTGATGATCGCTGAACGGTTGTTCAAACTGGGCGAACACTGGCATTTGGATCACCGGATGGAAGTGCTGTTCCGCCGGATTAAACATTTCTCGATGCTGCGCACCCTGCTGATGACCGCAGTGGTAATGTGCGTGGTGTATCTGCTGCTGCTGCGTGCGCTGCACGGCCTCTTTTTCAACGTGCCGCTGCTGGTGGTGTGGATCCTGCTCGGCGTGCTGTGCATCGGTGCCGGAAAGGTGCGGTTGCACTATCACGCCTATCTGAAAGCAGCATCGCGAGACGACAGCCACGCGCGTGGCGCGATGGCAAGCGAATTGACGCTCATCCACGGTGTACCACCGGACTGCAACGAGCGCGATTACCTGCGCGAGCTGCAAAATGCGCTGCTGTGGATTAACTTCCGCTATTATCTCGCGCCGCTGTTCTGGTTTGTGGTCGGCGGCCCGTGGGGACCGGTATTCCTGATGGGATATGCGTTCCTGCGCGCCTGGCAAACCTGGCTTGCCCGCTATTTGACGCCGCATGAGCGTCTGCTGTCAGGAATCGATGCAATTTTACATGTGCTGGACTGGCTGCCGGTTCGCCTGGTCGGCGTGGTATATGCGCTTATTGGTCACGGTGAGAAGGCGCTTCCGGCCTGGTTTGCGTCACTGGCCGATCGACACACCTCTCAGTATCAGGTGCTGACGCGTCTGGCGCAGTTCTCCCTGGCGCGTGAGCCGCACACGGACAAAGTCGAAACCCCGAAAGCAGCGGTGTCGATGGCGAAGAAAACCTCATTTGTGATTGTGGTGCTGGTGGCGCTTCTGACGATTTACGGTACGCTGGTGTAAGCCAGCGCACCGCACGTCTCACTCAGTATCCGCAGGCGGGATGCCAAACTCTGGCATCCCGTTTTCGTTCCAGTGGACAAGCTTCAGACGGGTGTGACGGTTCGGATCGTACAGCGGATCGCCCTCGATTTCGGTGTAGTTGCGCGCGTGATACACCAGCACATCCTCACCGTCCGGCGTTTGCGTAAAGCTGTTATGCCCAGGCCCGTACTGACGATTTTCATAGCTTGTGGTAAACACCGGGCGCGGCGCTTTGTGCCAGTTGGCGGGGTTACGCAGGTCAGCGCTTTTATCAATCCACAGCAGCCCCATGCAGTAATTCTCATCCGTCGCGCTGGCAGAGTAGCTGATAAACAGCCTGTCTCCGTGCTCCAGCACCGCCGGGCCTTCGTTGACCCAGAATCCACGGCACTCCCAGTCATACTCGGGTTTGCTGAGCAGAACGGGCGCACCCGTCAGCGTCCACGGGTTTTCCATCTCGCAGAGATAGAGATTGGAGTTACCTGAGATATCCGGCGCTTTTTGTGCCCACAGATACCAGCGTTTGCCCTGATGAACAAAGGTCGTGGCATCGAGGGCAAAGGTATCAAACGGCGTCGTTATCTGCCCTTTTTCGACCCATTTCCCGGTCAGTGGATCGCTATCGGCGCATTCCAGCGCGTACATCCGGTGCTGGAACATATTGCGCTGATCGAGCGCTTTCGTGTGCGCGGCGGCAAAGTAGATGTACCATTTGCCGTCGATGTGATGCAGCTCCGGTGCCCAGATAAGCTCGCTCATCGGGCCGCTCTCCGGCTTACGCCAGACCACCACTTCGGGTGCGTGGCGTAACGCTTCCAGCGAGTCGGCGCGGCGAATCGCCAACCTGTCGTACTCTGGCACGGAAGCGATAAAGTAGTATTGCCCCTCGTGATGCAAAATAAACGGGTCGGCACGTTGTTCGATAAAGGGATTGGGCCAGTGACGCATTGGGCTTTCCTTATTTGGTTTCAGCGGCTTTGAGTTCCTGGTAATCATTCAGCTCGCGATAGTTTATGCGGCGTTTCTCCAGATCTTCCTGAATCTGCTTCATCAGTTCACGATCGACTTTCAGCAGACGAACCACACCCGCGGTGATCAGATAACCGACGCCTGGAATCAGGGTGAACAGCAGGACGATCCCGTTGATGGCATCGGCACTTTGCGCTTTGGCTCCCGCATCGTAACCGTACCAGGAGAGCAGGAATCCGACCATCGCACCAGCAATCGCCAGACCCAGCTTGAGGAAGAAAATATTGCCGGAGAAGCTGATCCCGGTGATGCGTTTACCGGTTTTCCACTCGCCGTAGTCGTCCACGTCGGCCATCAGCGACCAGTGCAGCGGGGAAGGGATCTGATGCAACACGTTGAGCAGGAAGTAGAGCACCACGATGGTGGTGGTGGCTTTTGGATCGAAGAAGTAGAACGCGCTGGAGAAAATGGCCAGGGCGATATTAGTCCAGAAGAAGACTTTCAGCTTACACCAGCGGTCGGTCAGGGGTTTGGCGAGGATGCTACCGAGCATCATGCCCACCACGCCGAGACTGATAAACAGCGTGGCGAAATGGGTGCTTTGCCCCATCACCCAGGTGACATAGTACATGGTCGCCGCCATGCGAATAAAGCCAGGGCAGACGTTACAGATAGTCAGCAGCAGAATGCGCACCCACTGGTCGTTCTTCCACACATCCTTGAGATCGTTTTTCAGCTCGTCATTGGTCTGGACCGCCGGGCGAATACGTTCCCGTACGGTTGAGAAACTAAACAGGAACATGCAGGTGCCAATCAGCGCCAGCACGGTCATCGCCATTTGATAGCCTTTGGCTTTGTTGTCACCGCCAAAATACTCCACCATCGGCAGCAGGGTTAAGGAGAGCAGCAGCGTCGCAATCCCTACCATGACAAAGCGATACGACTGGCACGCCACGCGCTCTTTCGGGTCGTTAGTGATTACCCCGCCCAACGAGCAGTAAGGGATATTGATCGCGGTGTAGGTGAGTGACAGCAGGAAATAGGTGACGAACGCATAGATAACTTTGCTGTTGTACGTCCACTCTGGTGTGGTGAACATCAGAATACTGAACAGGGCATACGGGAAGGCAATCCACAGCAGCCATGGACGAAATCGCCCATATTTACTGCGGGTACGGTCGGCAATGGCTCCCATGATGGGGTCGGTGATGGCGTCAATCACGCGCACTGACAGCAATAGCACCCCTACCAGAGCGGGGGCGAGCCCAAAGATATCCGTATAAAAGTAGTTAACAAACAACATTATGGCGCCGAAGATGATGTTGCATCCCGCGTCGCCCATGCCATAGCCGATCTTTTCTTTTACAGACAGTTTATTGTTATCCATCGACAGCTCTCCGGGTTTCGGTATGGAGAGAATTATTCGCTGGCAAATGAATATTTGCGTTGCAGTATCAGGTCGGTGATATGGATGATTTGGCTGTTGGTGAGAATTTGTGAGGCATGTAACACGCTCTGTGCCGCATTCGGCACAGAGCGAGAAGAGATTAATGCGCTTTTACGGTTTTGGCATTTTTCTGTTTAAACAGATAGCCCACGCCGAGGATCACAATCCACACAGGAATGAGATACACGGAGATCGCCATGCCAGGGGTCATCAGCATGATCACCAGCACCGCCGCCATAAAGATCAGGCATACCCAGTTGCCCAGCGGATAGAACAGGGCAGGGAAGCGCGTTTTCACGCCTTGCTGCTGTTTCGCGCGGCGGAACTTGATGTGCGCCAGGCTAATCATCGCCCAGTTGATTACGAGTGCGGACACGACCAGCGCCATCAGCAGACCGAATGCAGATTCCGGTGCCAGATAGTTAATCAGCACGCACAGGGCGGTCACCACTGCGGACACCATAATGGAGTTCACCGGTACGCCGCGTTTATCGACGTTCAGCAGGGCTTTCGGAGCGTTACCCTGCTGTGCCAGACCGAACAGCATACGGCTGTTGCAGTAGACGCAGCTGTTATAGACGGACAGCGCCGCGGTCAGCACCACGATGTTCAGCGCGTTTGCCACGAAGGTATCGCCCAGTTCATGGAAGATCAGGACAAACGGGCTGGTGTCAGCGGTGACGCGCGTCCACGGCAGCAGGGAGAGCAGAACCGCCAGTGAGCCCACATAGAAGATCAGAATACGGTAGATAACCTGGTTGGTGGCTTTCGGGATGCTCTGCTCAGGGTTATCGGCTTCTGCGGCGGTAATCCCCACCAGCTCAAGCCCACCAAACGAGAACATAATGATCGCCATCATCATTACCAGCCCGGTCATGCCGTGAGGCAAGAACCCGCCTTGTTCCCACAGGTTGCGTACGGTCGCCTGCGGGCCACCGTTGCCGCTGAACAGCAGCCAGCCGCCGAAGATGATCATCGCCACAACCGCGATCACTTTGATAATCGCGAACCAGAACTCCATCTCACCAAACACTTTGACGTTAGTCAGGTTGATGGCGTTGATGATCACAAAGAAAGCCGCTGCCGATACCCAGGTTGGGATCTCCGGATACCAGAACTGGATGTATTTCCCGACGGCAGTCAGCTCAGCCATGGCAACCAGAACGTACAGGACCCAGTAGTTCCAGCCCGACGCGAAACCGGCAAAGCCGCCCCAGTACTTATAGGCAAAGTGGCTGAAGGAGCCGGCTACCGGTTCTTCAACCACCATTTCACCGAGCTGGCGCATAATAAGGAAGGCGATAAAGCCCGCGATGGCATAGCCCAGAATAATCCCCGGACCTGCCGATTGAATGACGGATGCGCTGCCCAGAAACAGGCCGGTACCGATAGCGCCACCCAACGCGATGAGCTGTATATGGCGGTTTTTAAGGCCGCGCTTTAGCTGATCGCCATGCTGTTGAGCTTCCATTTGAAACCTCGTGTGTGGTTGTTATGTTCACGCTCGGGCGTGTGTAATTATGAAAGTCCATTTTCTGTATTTATTTCTTTACGGTTAAGTTGACCGAAAAAAGCGGAGATGGCTTCCGTTGACGCAAGAATAGTGGTAAGCGCCAGCGAATGCACCTGCTTTATGAAAGGATGTCGATCGCTTGAATAAAAAGAAAGCATTTGTAAATGCGTGCGCGTCGCTCCCTCACCCCATCTATAGAATAAAAATGCTCCATAAGTGGGCGAATTTTCATTATTTACCTTGTTGAATCGCTTCAGATTGCAAATACCCTCGTTTCAATAAGGTTAAAACTACCTTTTTAGTGGTAACCAGTTCATTTGTGCAAAGTTACATTTCTGAAACGTTATTTCTGTAAGGTTGTTAAAATGTGCAGGGTTTACTGATTTCAATCAAAACCAATATGGACAGAAGGTGAATACTTTGTTACTTTAGCGATACGAACATGAAATTGGTAAGACCAATTTACTCCGGGCAAAAAGGCGTAAGACAGGGAATATGGCCTACAGCAAAATTCGCCAACCAAAACTATCGGATGTGATAGAGCAGCAGCTGGAGTTTTTAATCCTCGAAGGGACTCTGCGCCCCGGTGAAAAACTCCCGCCTGAACGCGAGCTGGCAAAACAGTTCGACGTTTCCCGTCCCTCTCTGCGTGAGGCGATTCAACGTCTCGAAGCGAAGGGCTTGCTGCTTCGTCGTCAGGGCGGTGGAACGTTTGTGCAAAATAGCCTGTGGCAGAGCTTCAGCGATCCGCTGGTCGAGCTTTTGTCTGACCACCCAGAATCCCAGTTTGACCTGCTTGAAACCCGTCACGCGCTTGAAGGTATCGCTGCTTATTACGCGGCCCTGCGCAGCAATGATGAAGATCGCGTGCGTATTCGCGAACTGCATCAGGCCATTGAACGGGCACAGCAGTCAGGCGATCTCGACGCCGAGTCCAATGCCGTCGTCCAGTATCAAATTGCCGTCACCGAAGCAGCGCACAATGTCGTGCTTCTCCACCTGCTTCGTTGTATGGAGCCGATGCTGGCCCAGAATGTTCGACAAAATTTTGAATTGTTGTACGCCCGCCGGGAGATGCTCCCGCTGGTCAGCAATCATCGCACCCGTGTATTCGAGGCGATAATGGCCGGGGAACCGGAGCAGGCGCGTGAAGCGTCGCACCGTCACCTGGCTTTCATTGAGGAAATCTTGCTGGACCGCAGCCGTGAACAGAGTCGTAGAGAACGTTCACTCCGCCGCATACAGCAACGAAAGGATTAAGCGCCAGAGTTTTTTTAGAGCGCGGCAACTAAACGCAGAACCTGTCTTATTGTGTTCTTTGCTGAGAGCACAATGGGACAGGTTCCAGACAAATCAACGTATTAGATAGATAAGGAATACCCCCATGTCAGAACGTCTCCAAAATGACGTGGATCCGATCGAAACTCGCGACTGGCTACAGGCGATCGAATCGGTCATCCGTGAAGAAGGTGTTGAGCGCGCTCAGTATCTGATTGATCAGCTGCTTTCAGAAGCCCGTAAAGGTGGCGTGAAAGTAGCTTCAGGTGCAGGGGCTAGCAACTACGTAAACACGATTGCCGTCGAAGACGAACCGGAATACCCGGGCAATCTGGATCTGGAACGTCGTATCCGTTCTGCAATTCGCTGGAACGCGATCATGACCGTTCTGCGCGCATCCAAGAAAGACCTGGAGCTGGGCGGCCACATGGCTTCCTTCCAGTCTTCTGCGACCGTTTATGAAGTGTGCTTTAACCACTTCTTCCGCGCACGCACTGAGAAAGACGGCGGCGACCTGGTTTACTTCCAGGGCCACATCTCTCCGGGCGTTTACGCACGTGCGTTCCTGGAAGGTCGTCTGACTGAAGAGCAGATGAACAACTTCCGTCAGGAAGTTCACGGTAAAGGTCTGTCTTCTTACCCGCACCCTAAACTGATGCCTGAGTTCTGGCAGTTCCCGACCGTTTCTATGGGTCTGGGTCCAATCGGTGCGATTTACCAGGCTAAATTCCTGAAATATCTGGAACACCGTGGCCTGAAAGATACCTCTCAGCAGACCGTTTACGCCTTCCTGGGCGACGGCGAGATGGATGAGCCAGAATCTAAAGGTGCGATCACCATCGCTACCCGTGAGAAACTGGACAACCTGTGCTTCATCATCAACTGTAACCTGCAGCGTCTGGATGGTCCGGTAACCGGCAACGGCAAGATCATCAACGAACTGGAAGGGATCTTCAGCGGTGCTGGCTGGAACGTCGTTAAAGTGATGTGGGGCGGTCGTTGGGATGAGCTGCTGCGTAAAGATACCAGCGGTAAACTGATTCAGCTGATGAACGAAACCGTTGACGGCGACTATCAGACCTTCAAATCCAAAAACGGTGCCTACGTTCGTGAGCACTTCTTCGGTAAATACCCTGAAACCGCAGCGCTGGTTGCAGACTGGTCTGACGATCAGATCTGGGCTCTGAACCGTGGCGGCCACGATCCGAAGAAAGTCTACGCAGCACTGAAAAACGCGCAAGAAACCAAAGGCAAAGCAACAGTTATCCTGGCTCATACCATCAAAGGTTATGGCATGGGTGACACCGCCGAAGGTAAAAACATTGCGCACCAGGTGAAGAAAATGAACATGGACGGCGTGCGTTATATCCGCGACCGCTTCAACGTTCCTGTCACCGACGAGCAGGTTGAAAACCTCTCTTACATCACCTTCCCTGAAGGTTCTGAAGAACACACCTACCTGCACGCACAGCGTCAGAAACTGAACGGCTACCTGCCGTCCCGTCAGGTGAACTTCACTGAGAAACTGGAACTGCCGGTTCTGGAAGACTTCTCCCAGCTGCTTGAAGAGCAGAACAAAGAGATCTCTACCACTATCGCGTTCGTTCGTGCCCTGAACGTGATGCTGAAGAACAAGTCGATCAAAGATCGCCTGGTTCCAATCATCGCCGATGAAGCGCGTACCTTCGGTATGGAAGGTCTGTTCCGTCAGATCGGTATTTACAGCCCGAACGGCCAGCAGTACACCCCGCAGGACCGTGAGCAGGTTGCATACTACAAAGAAGACGAGAAAGGCCAGATTCTGCAGGAAGGGATCAACGAGCTGGGCGCAGGCGCATCCTGGCTGGCTGCTGCGACCTCTTACAGCACCAACAACCTGCCGATGATTCCGTTCTACATCTACTACTCCATGTTCGGTTTCCAGCGTATCGGTGACCTGTGCTGGCAGGCTGGCGACCAACAGGCTCGCGGCTTCCTGGTCGGTGGTACTTCCGGTCGTACGACTCTGAACGGTGAAGGTCTGCAGCACGAAGATGGCCACAGCCACATTCAGTCTCTGACTATCCCGAACTGTATCTCTTATGACCCGTCTTACGCGTACGAAGTGGCAGTCATCATGCATGACGGTCTGGTTCGTATGTACGGTGAAGCGCAAGAGAACATTTACTACTACATCACCACTCTGAACGAAAACTACCACATGCCGGCTATGCCAGCAGGTGCCGAGGAAGGTATCCGTAAAGGTATCTACAAACTCGAAACCATCGCGGGTAGCAAAGGCAAAGTTCAGCTGCTGGGCTCCGGTTCTATCCTGCGTCACGTACGTGAAGCAGCGCAGATCCTGGCGAACGACTACGGCGTTGGCTCTGACGTGTACAGCGTAACATCCTTCACTGAACTGGCACGTGATGGCCAGGATTGTGAGCGCTGGAACATGCTGCACCCAATGGAAACGCCACGCGTACCGTACATCGCTCAGGTGATGAACGACGCTCCGGCAGTCGCATCTACTGACTATATGAAACTTTTCGCCGAGCAGGTTCGTACTTATGTACCGGCTGATGATTACCGCGTACTGGGTACCGACGGCTTCGGTCGCTCTGACAGCCGCGAAAACCTGCGTCACCACTTCGAAGTTGACTCTTCTTACGTGGTCGTTGCAGCGCTGGGCGAACTGGCTAAACGTGGCGAAATCGATAAGAAAGTGGTTGCGGAAGCAATCACCAAATTCAACATCGATGCAGATAAAGTTAACCCGCGTCTGGCGTAAGAGGTAAAAGAATAATGGCTATCGAAATCAATGTACCGGACATCGGGGCTGATGAAGTTGAAATCACCGAGATCCTGGTCAAAGTAGGCGACAAAGTTGAAGCTGAACAGTCGCTGATCACCGTAGAAGGCGATAAAGCCTCTATGGAAGTCCCGTCTCCTCAGGCTGGCATCGTTAAAGAGATCAAAGTCTCTGTTGGCGATAAAACCGAGACTGGCAAACTGATCATGATTTTCGATTCCGCCGACGGTGCAGCAGCTGCTGCACCTGCGCAGGAAGAGAAGAAAGAAGCAGCGGCTCCGGCGGCTGCACCAGCGGCTGCGGCTGCAAAAGACGTTAACGTGCCTGACATCGGCGGTGACGAAGTTGAAGTGACTGAGATCATGGTGAAAGTGGGCGACACCGTTGCTGCTGAACAATCCCTGATCACCGTAGAAGGCGACAAAGCCTCTATGGAAGTCCCTGCTCCGTTCGCGGGCGTGGTGAAAGAGATCAAAATCAACACCGGCGACAAAGTGTCTACCGGCTCCCTGATTATGGTCTTCGAAGTGGCAGGTGCTGCACCGGCTGCGGCTCCAGCACAGGCGGCTGCTCCGGCAGCGGCTGCTGCACCTGCAGCGTCTGGCGCGAAAGACGTTAACGTTCCGGATATCGGCGGTGACGAAGTTGAAGTGACTGAAGTGATGGTGAAAGTGGGCGACAAAGTTGCCGCTGAGCAGTCACTGATCACCGTAGAAGGCGACAAAGCCTCTATGGAAGTCCCGGCTCCGTTCGCAGGTACCGTTAAAGAAATCAAAATCAGCACCGGCGACAAAGTGTCTACCGGCTCTCTGATCATGGTCTTCGAAGTGGAAGGCGCTGCGCCTGCTGCGGCTCCGGCTGCTGCGCCAGCACCTGCTGCTGCCGCTCCGGCGCCTGCTGCGAAAGCCGCTGCACCGGCCGCGAAAGCAGAAGGCAAATCTGAGTTTGCTGAGAACGACGCGTATGTTCACGCGACTCCGCTGATTCGTCGCCTGGCGCGCGAATTCGGTGTGAATCTGGCGAAAGTGAAAGGGACGGGCCGTAAAGGTCGTATCCTGCGCGAAGACGTTCAGACTTACGTGAAAGAAGCTGTGAAACGCGCTGAAGCGGCACCAGCTGCTGCTGCCGGTGGCGGTATTCCGGGCATGCTGCCATGGCCGAAAGTCGACTTCAGCAAGTTTGGCGAAATCGAAGAAGTGGAACTGGGCCGTATCCAGAAAATCTCTGGTGCTAACCTGAGCCGTAACTGGGTGATGATCCCGCACGTTACTCACTTCGACAAAACCGATATCACCGATCTGGAAGCGTTCCGTAAACAGCAGAACGCCGAAGCCGAGAAACGTAAACTGGACGTGAAATTCACCCCAGTGGTCTTCATCATGAAAGCTGTTGCGGCAGCTCTTGAGCAGATGCCACGTTTCAACAGCTCCCTGTCTGAAGATGCACAGCGTCTGACGCTGAAGAAATACATCAACATCGGTGTTGCGGTAGATACGCCAAATGGTCTGGTTGTTCCGGTCTTCAAAGACGTGAACAAGAAGAGCATCACTGAGCTGTCCCGTGAACTGACGGTGATCTCCAAGAAAGCGCGTGATGGTAAGCTGACTGCCGGCGAAATGCAGGGCGGTTGCTTCACTATCTCCAGCATCGGCGGCCTGGGTACTACCCACTTCGCGCCGATTGTTAACGCGCCGGAAGTGGCGATCCTCGGTGTGTCCAAGTCCGCGATGGAACCAGTGTGGAATGGTAAAGAGTTTGTGCCGCGTCTGATGATGCCAATCTCTCTCTCCTTCGACCACCGCGTGATCGACGGTGCTGATGGTGCGCGCTTCATTACCATCATCAATAACACCCTGAGCGATATTCGCCGCCTGGTGATGTAATCGCAAAAGCCGGCCAGTCGGCCGGCTTTTTGTCTTGTAATCTCATGAAAATTGTGAGGTTATTGGTAAAGACAAGAATTCATGAGCCGTTTGTTGTTTCAAAATTGTTAACAATTTTGTAAAATACGGGCGGATAGAACGTCCCGGTGGATGAAGGGCGACAAGTACCTGGACCGCCGGAAATCAATAAGAGGTCATGATGAGTACTGAAATCAAAACTCAGGTCGTGGTACTTGGGGCAGGCCCGGCAGGTTACTCTGCTGCCTTCCGTTGCGCTGATTTAGGTCTGGAAACCGTTATCGTAGAACGTTACAACACCCTCGGCGGTGTTTGTCTGAACGTCGGCTGTATCCCTTCTAAAGCACTGCTGCACGTTGCAAAAGTTATCGAAGAAGCCAAAGCACTGGCTGACCACGGTATCGTCTTCGGCGAGCCGAAAACCGATATCGACAAGATTCGTACCTGGAAAGAGAAAGTGATCACTCAGCTGACCGGCGGTCTGGCGGGTATGGCCAAAGGCCGTAAAGTGAAAGTGGTCAACGGTCTGGGTAAATTCACCGGGGCTAACACCCTGGAAGTGGAAGGCGAGAACGGCAAAACCGTGATCAACTTCGACAACGCGATCATCGCGGCGGGCTCCCGTCCGATCGAACTCCCGTTCATTCCGCATGAAGATCCTCGCGTGTGGGATTCCACTGACGCACTGGAACTGAAAACCGTACCAAAACGCCTGCTGGTTATGGGTGGCGGTATCATCGGTCTGGAAATGGGTACCGTATACCATGCGCTGGGTTCAGAGATTGACGTGGTTGAGATGTTCGACCAGGTTATCCCGGCTGCCGATAAAGATATCGTTAAAGTCTTCACCAAACGCATCAGCAAGAAATTCAACCTGATGCTGGAAACCAAAGTCACTGCCGTTGAAGCAAAAGAAGACGGTATTTACGTTTCCATGGAAGGCAAAAAAGCCCCTGCTGAAGCGCAGCGTTACGACGCCGTACTGGTGGCGATTGGCCGTGTGCCAAACGGTAAAAACCTCGATGCAGGCGCTGCTGGCGTTGAAGTGGACGACCGTGGCTTTATCCGTGTGGACAAACAGCTGCGTACCAACGTGCCGCACATCTTTGCTATCGGCGATATCGTCGGTCAGCCAATGCTGGCGCACAAAGGTGTTCACGAAGGTCACGTTGCCGCTGAAGTTATCGCGGGCATGAAGCACTACTTCGACCCGAAAGTCATTCCATCAATCGCGTACACCGAGCCGGAAGTTGCCTGGGTCGGTCTGACCGAGAAAGAAGCGAAAGAGAAAGGCATCAGCTACGAAACCGCCACCTTCCCGTGGGCAGCTTCTGGCCGTGCGATCGCTTCCGATTGCGCCGATGGCGTGACCAAACTGATCTTCGACAAAGAGACTCACCGTGTGATCGGTGGTGCGATTGTCGGTACCAACGGCGGCGAGCTGCTGGGTGAGATCGGTCTGGCTATCGAAATGGGCTGTGACGCTGAAGACATCGCGCTGACCATCCACGCGCACCCGACTCTGCACGAGTCCGTGGGCCTGGCTGCAGAAGTGTTTGAAGGTAGCATCACCGACCTGCCAAACGCGAAAGCCAAGAAGAAGTAATCTCTCGAACCGTAAAAAGCCGCTCAACTGAGCGGCTTTTTTTATTTACGGCGCAACGGGCTGCCACTCTTTATCAGGATGATAAGCTGTTATCGCTTTCGCTTTCTTCTGCGATTCACTTCCCAGGTTTGTCTGATACACCTGATCATCACCGTTCACCACAAAACTCATCACGCCAGTCTGCCCGTAGCTGACGGGCCAGGCGATCATCGCAAAGCCGCTCTCTTTATCCGGCAGAATGCGGAAGTGATAGCCGTGATAACCGGTTCCCGGCACCTGCGGGCTGAATGCTGGCCCTAGCGGGCTGGGCGCTTCACCCGGCGCGGCTGGCCAGTATAAACCGTCTTTTTTCCCTTCAGCGCTGATCACTTTTTTCGCATAGCGATGGTTGAGTGCGAAGTAGCTCTTCTGTGCATCCACGTAGGCGTGGAGCGCTTCAATAGCGGCCAGCTCGTTGCGGCCGATCTCCCGTGTCAGGATCTCTTCGGCGGCTTTTTGCATATCAAACTGCCAGCCAGCGGCGCGTTTCACCGCCGGGATGGGCAATTGCCAGTCGCTGTCGCCCACGTTGAGGTGCGCCACATCGCCGTTGATCACCGTGTGGTGGCTGACTTTCCAGTCGCGCAGAAAACGGTCGACCGCCTCGGGATCGACGCCCTCCGGCGGCAGAAAATCACGCCAGTCATCGCCGAGCAGATTTTTCATCTCGGCTTCGTTTTGCCCGCTGATGGCTTTCGCCAGCGCGCTGGTCGCCTCGTCCGGCGTGGCAAAATGCTGCTGTGCGAGGGCGAAGGTTGAGACCATGAACAACATCATCCCACTGAGTAATTTCGTTTTCATTTCGATTCCCTTAGCGGTGACGGAATTCACGGTGTTCGCTGCGGCCTGCCGGCATTTGCCGTGGCTGCTGACGATTCTGGTGCTGCGCGGTGAACTGACGGCTTTGCGCCCCGCGCTGTTGCTGCGCCTGCCAGTTGGCTGAGCGGCTGTCGTTGCCGCTTAACGCATTGGCTCGCGGTTGCGTATTTCGCTGGCGGGTTGGCTGTGAGGCCGGTCGATCCTGCCGCTGTGACAAATTCTGATGATTCTCGCGCTGCGCTTTGTTATTCGATCGCTGGGCGGTGATCGGTTTACTGGTGTCGTACCCGCGATAGTTATTACGCTGGGAGATCTGTTTCAGCTGATTGTTCGCCGCCTGACGCTGCACGTTTTTGGTTGCCGGGCGCTGGGTTTGTGAAAGGGTTTTCCCGGTTGATTGCTGAACTTGCGCCATCGCCGCCTGACGCTGGCTGTCGCGATTGATCGGTTGGTGCTGAGTGGCACTCAGACCCGTCGCGCTATTCGTCGAGTGGAAGCGGTTGTTCAGCTGATTATTTGGATACGGAACGCCTTCGCGATAGGCCGGATTATGCTGCCAGGTGCGGTTGTTATCCGTCAGGCGCTGTCCGCTGATTTTGTTGAAATTATCCACGTTGATATTGATGTTGTTATCACCATTGCGGTTATAGCCGCCGTTGTGGTTATCGTAGTCATCGTGATCATGATGGTGATAATCGTCGTCATCGTCCCAGTCGATATTGCTAAAAATCGCGTAAGTCGTGGCGACCCCAAGGCTAAACCCAAGGCCTTTCACCAGGCTATCGGTAAACTGCTCGCCAGGGGAAGGGGGCAGGTAGACCGGCGGATAGCTGGCGCTGGGCCAGGTGCCGTAAACCGTGTTGGGATTGTAGGTCGGGACGTAAACGACCTGCGGATCGGCGGACTCGATTTTAATCACCGTTGGGCTGCTCGTCGTGGCAGCGGTCGTTGACGTTGAGCCGGACGCTGTGCTGGCAGCCGGTGCCGCTTTCTTCACGCTGGTGACCGTTTGCTGTGGCGTGGACTGCAGCGCGCCCGTCTGCTGGGCCAGGAGCCGCAGACGCTGGACGGAGTCCATCACATCTTTCGGCTGAGCCAGAAACGCATCGCCGAGGCTTTGAATCCATGGCGGGTTTTCCCCCATCAGGGACATCAGCTGAGGGAAGGCTACCAGGGATTTGACGCTGGGGTCCCACGGCTGATTGCTCACCGCCTGAATGGCGGCATCGCCCTGCATTTTAGGGTTATCTTTCGACCACTGCGCGGCCTGAATTACGTTCGCCGGGTAGGTTGAGGCCATCAGGATCTGTGAGAGCAGTGCGTCAGGGTACAGCGCGATGGGCGCGGTCCACTGATCGATTTGCGCGGCGGTATAGGTCGGGGTGACCACCGGTGCGGGTGTCGGGGAAACAGGCTGAGGTGCGGTGGGCGCCACAGCGGGCGGAGGCGTTGAAACTGTCTCGGGCGCTCGACTTTTCACATACATGACGCCGGATGCGGCTAACAGCCCGGCACTGCACAGCAGGACAAGCAGATGTGGCTTAAAGGGCAACTTCATAGTGTGACTCCAGCGTAAGCAGTGTCGATGGGCGTTCTTGTTGCCGCGAGTATATTCACCCGTATTTTGTGGTTTTGATTAATGTTGGGAAACGGCCCGCTGTATCCGGATAAAGAGTGTGAGCATTTATTACACAAATTATATCCGATGGGGAAAAAGGCGTGAGATATTCAAAAGGCCGCCCTTGCGAGCGGCCAGCAGTAAACCGCTGAAAGGCGGTTTTTTTGTGCCCGAAAAATCCCGCTCTCCGCGCGCTATACCATCCTTAACGATTCAGCAAACTATTTAATGTTGCTTTTTTGTAAACGGATTAACACTGTGCAGAAATCCTGCTATGCTGCCCGACGCGGTATCGGGCATTTACCCTACAAACTGCTGTCTCACAGGAGCGTGAAGAGAACGCCGACCGCATATGACAATGAGAGCGAGGAGAACCGTCGTGCTAGAAGAATACCGTAAGCACGTAGCAGAACGTGCCGCCGAGGGAATTGTACCGAAACCCTTAGATGCAACCCAGATGGCCGGCCTCGTCGAGCTGCTGAAGAATCCGCCTGCGGGCGAAGAAGAATTCCTGTTAGATCTGTTGATCAACCGTGTTCCGCCAGGCGTCGATGAAGCCGCGTATGTGAAAGCCGGATTCCTTGCTGCCGTTGCCAAAGGCGAAGCAACCTCCCCACTGGTTACTCCTGAAAAAGCGATTGAACTGCTCGGCACCATGCAGGGCGGCTACAACATCCATCCGTTAATTGATGCACTGGACAGCGACGCGCTGGCACCGATTGCCGCAAAAGCGCTGGCACAAACGCTGCTGATGTTTGATAACTTCTACGATGTGGAAGAGAAGGCGAAAGCAGGCAACGTCTATGCGAAACAGGTGATGCAATCCTGGGCTGATGCCGAATGGTTCCTGAACCGTCCTCAGCTTGCTGAAAAAATTACCGTTACGGTCTTCAAAGTGACCGGCGAAACCAACACCGATGACCTGTCTCCGGCCCCGGATGCCTGGTCCCGCCCGGATATCCCACTGCACGCCCTGGCGATGCTGAAAAATGCCCGCGAAGGCATTAACCCCGATCAGCCGGGCGTTGTCGGCCCGATCAAACAGATCGAAGAATTAAATAAGAAAGGCTTCCCGCTGGCGTATGTCGGTGACGTGGTCGGTACCGGTTCTTCGCGTAAATCCGCAACCAACTCTGTGCTGTGGTTCATGGGCGATGACATCCCTCATGTGCCGAACAAGCGCGGCGGCGGTCTGTGTCTCGGCGGCAAAATTGCACCTATCTTCTTTAACACCATGGAAGATGCGGGCGCACTGCCGATCGAAGTGGATGTGAGCGACCTGAACATGGGTGACGTGATTGACGTTTATCCGTTCAAAGGCGAAGTCCGCAACCATGAAACCGGCGAACTGCTGGCCAGCTTCGAACTGAAAACCGACGTGCTGATCGACGAAGTCCGCGCCGGTGGCCGTATTCCGCTGATCATCGGTCGTGGCCTGACCACCAAAGCGCGTGAAGCGCTGGGCCTGCCGCACAGCGATGTGTTCCGTCAGGCGAAAGACGTGGCGGAGAGCACTCGCGGCTACTCCCTGGCTCAGAAAATGGTTGGGCGCGCGTGCGGCGTGACGGGTGTTCGTCCGGGCGCGTACTGCGAACCTAAAATGACCTCCGTCGGTTCTCAGGACACCACCGGTCCAATGACCCGTGATGAGCTGAAAGACCTGGCGTGTCTGGGCTTCTCGTCCGACCTGGTGATGCAGTCCTTCTGCCACACGGCTGCCTATCCGAAGCCGGTAGACGTGACCACACACCACACGCTGCCAGACTTCATCATGAACCGTGGCGGCGTATCGCTGCGCCCTGGCGATGGTGTTATCCACTCCTGGCTGAACCGCATGCTGCTGCCGGATACCGTGGGTACCGGTGGTGACTCCCACACCCGCTTCCCGATCGGCATCTCCTTCCCGGCAGGCTCTGGCCTGGTGGCGTTTGCTGCCGCAACGGGCGTGATGCCGCTGGACATGCCGGAATCCGTTCTGGTGCGCTTCAAAGGCAAAATGCAGCCGGGAATCACCCTGCGCGATCTGGTGCATGCGATCCCGCTGTACGCGATCAAACAGGGTCTGCTGACCGTTGAGAAGAAAGGGAAGAAAAACATCTTCTCAGGCCGCATTCTGGAGATCGAAGGTCTGCCGGATCTGAAAGTTGAGCAGGCGTTTGAGCTGACGGATGCCTCTGCCGAGCGTTCTGCGGCAGGCTGTACCATCAAGCTGAACAAAGAGCCGATCGTTGAGTATCTCAGCTCTAACATCGTGCTGCTGAAGTGGATGATCGCTGAAGGTTACGGCGATCGTCGCACCCTCGAGCGTCGCGTTCAGGGTATGGAAAAATGGCTGGCCGATCCGCAGCTGCTCGAAGCCGATGCTGACGCAGAATACGCGGCGGTTATCGACATCGATCTGGCGGATATCAAAGAGCCAATCCTGTGTGCACCAAACGATCCTGACGATGCGCGTCTGCTGTCTGACGTGCAGGGCGATAAGATCGACGAAGTGTTCATCGGCTCTTGCATGACCAACATCGGTCACTTCCGTGCTGCCGGTAAGCTGCTGGATACCCACAAAGGCCAGCTGCCAACGCGTCTGTGGGTCGCTCCGCCAACGCGTATGGATGCGGCACAGCTGACGGAAGAGGGCTACTACAGCGTCTTTGGTAAGAGCGGTGCGCGTATCGAAATCCCTGGCTGTTCCCTGTGTATGGGTAACCAGGCGCGTGTGGCTGACGGTGCAACGGTAGTCTCTACCTCGACCCGTAACTTCCCGAACCGTTTAGGGACCGGTGCGAACGTCTATCTGGCCTCTGCGGAGCTGGCGGCTGTTGCGGCGCTGATCGGCAAATTGCCGACGCCGGAAGAGTACCAGACCTTCGTTGCTCAGGTTGATAAGACGGCGGTGGATACCTATCGCTATCTGAACTTCGACAAGCTCTCTCAGTACACCGAGAAAGCCGACGGCGTGATCTTCCAGACTGCCGTGTAAGGTGTTACCGGGCGGCACCGCGCTGCCCGGCCTGCAAGACAATAAAACCCCGCGTTTTGCCTGCGGGGTTTTTTATTTTCCACTCCTGACACCCGTCCCGCTTTTTATCTCCTCTCTATCTGCGATAATTACGCCAATGGCTCTGCAGAGGAAAACACCATGGATTACGAATTTCTGCGCGATATCACCGGAGTGGTGAAAGTGCGTATGTCGATGGGCCACGAGGTGGTCGGGCATTGGTTTAACGAAGAAGTGAAAGAAAATCTCGCCCTGCTCGACGAAGTCGAAGACGCTGCGCAAACCGTAAAAGGCAGCGAGCGATCCTGGCAGCGCGTCGGACATGAATACACCCTCTGGATGGACGGGGAAGAGGTCATGGTGCGCGCCAATCAGCTTGAGTTTTCAGGCGATGAGATGGAAGAGGGGATGAGCTACTACGACGAAGAGAGCCTGTCGCTGTGCGGCGTGGAGGACTTTTTGCAGGTGGTAGCGGCGTACCGTGATTTCATGAAACAGAAGTAAATCAGCAGAGCTTCCTTGCTCCCCGTGCGCTTTACACGGCCGGAATATTGCGGCCGTAGTAGATTTCGCGCATCTCTTTCCAGAGCAGGTCGGTAATTTCCTTCCGCTCCTCTTCGCTTAAATCTTCTGGCCTGGTGTGGAACATGTAATGCTTCAGGTCGAATTCCTTCAGTAACATCTTGGTGTGGAAGATGTTTTCCTGATAGACGTTCACATCCATCATGTCATACAGCGCCTTCATGTCCTCGGACATAAAGTTCTGAATCGAATTGATCTCATGATCGATAAAATGCTTCATGCCGTTGATATCACGGGTGAAACCGCGCACGCGATAGTCCACGGTGACAATATCTGATTCCAGCTGGTGGATGAGATAGTTCAGCGCATTCAGCGGTGAAATCACCCCACAGGTGGAGACCTCGATGTCAGCGCGGAAGGTACACAGCCCGCCTTCCGGGTGGCTTTCAGGATAGGTGTGCACGCAGATATGGCTCTTATCGAGATGGGCGACCACCGCCTCGGGCAGCGGGCCAGGGTGCTCGGTGGGATCGATAAGCTGCGGGTCGATCGGCTCTTCGCTCACGAGGATCGTGACGCTGGCACCCTGCGGTTCATAGTCCTGACGCGCAATGTTCAGAATATTGGCCCCGATGATGGAGCAGGTTTCTGACAGGATCTCGGTCAGGCGGTTGGCATTGTAGAGTTCATCGATATAGGCGATATAACCATCGCGCTCCTCCGCTGTTTTCACGTAGCAGATATCGTAAATACAAAAACTCAGGCTTTTGGTCAGGTTGTTAAAGCCATGCAGTTTCAGCTTTTTCAATTTAGTTCACCCCCTTAGAGGACAGCGCGTCTTGCAGATATTGTGGCAGGGCAAAGGCCGCCGTGTGGACTGCCGGATTATAGTAGCGGCATTTCAGGCCTGCCTGATGGAAGCGTGCCTGGATTATTTCGGTCGACAGATGGCGTAGCGCCCCGTTATCCGTCGCCCAGGCAAAGGTCATAATGCCGCCGTAGTAGGTCGGGATCGCCGCCTGATAGAAGCTGACGTCATCAAAATAGGTGCTCAGCTTGCGATGGCTGTCGAGGGCTTCGTCCTGTTGCAGGAAACAGACGCCGTTTTGCGCCACGAAAATCCCGCCAGGGTTCAGGCAGCGTTTGCAGCCTTCGTAGAAGGACGAGGTGAAGAGCGTCGCGCCCGGCCCGATGGGATCGGTGCAGTCGGAGATGATCACATCGAAGGTCTGGCGGGTCTGATTAACAAAATTAACGCCGTCGTCAATCACCAGCGTAAAACGCGGATCGTCGTAGCTGCCTGCATTGTGGTTTGGCAGGTACTGGCGACAGAAAGAGACCACACCGGCGTCGATCTCGACCATCGTAATACTCTCGACGGTTTTATGGCGGGAGACTTCGCGCAGCATTGCGCCGTCGCCGCCGCCGATAATCAGCACGTGTTTCGCGTGCCCGTGCGCCAGCAGCGGCACATGGGTCATCATTTCGTGATAGATAAACTCATCGCGCTCGGTGGTTTGCACCACGCCGTCCAGTGCCATGACGCGCCCGAACGCGGCGTTCTCGAAAATGATCAGATCCTGATGATCGGTCTTCTCATGATAAAGCACGTTATCAACGGCAAAGTACTGACCAAACTGGTCATGCAGCGTTTCATGCCACAAGGTGTTATCGGTCACAGGCTGATACCTCCTTTGTTAACATCCATTACACCCACGCAAAATGGGCGCAACATCATAGCCAACAACGACCGCGCATGCACGGCCATCATTGCAACAAAGGGGCGTCGGGAAGGGTTACTTCACGTAGGCGAGCAGGCTCAGCGAATCGCGGGCCAGCGCTTTGCATTTTTTCGCGACAGGAATGCCAATGCCGCTTAAATCGCGGTAACTGTCTTCACCGAGCGCCTTCATGTCAAAGCTATCGTAGTTGCTGAGATCCCATTGATTCTGCTGGGCAAAAAAAACCAGTGCGCGACGAATCTGCCCGTTAGGTAAATTCTGGTATCCACAATCGTTTTTCAGGAAAACAAAAACTGCCGTCAGATCGGCCATATCTTCCGCTTCGTTTTCACTCAGCGCATAACTGTTCGCACTCATCGCCACCAGGCTGGCGAACAAAATTGTCCTGAAAAACGTCTTCATTGCTTTTACCACTGCGTCACGGAAATTAAACGTTAGCATACTTGATACCAGCGCGACGACCTTTATTATTGCCGCTTTACTTGACCTTCTCCCAAGGGGAGGGTTTAAGCTCAAAATATCGCCTGCACGGAAAAAAGGAATGAACATGCAACGTCGTGATTTTTTGAAATATTCAGCCGTACTGGGGGCTGCCAGCGCGTTACCTTTATGGAGCCGCGCCGCATTCGCCGCCGACAGACCCACCCTCCCCATCCCTGATTTACTGACTGCCGACGCCCGCAGTCGCATCCAGTTAATGGTTCAGTCGGGAAAATCGACCTTTGGCGCGCATCAGGCCACCACATGGGGATATAACGGTAATTTGCTCGGTCCGGCGCTTCAGCTTTCCCGGGGCAAACCGGTGACGGTGAATATTCATAATACCCTTGCGGAAGAGACGACGTTGCACTGGCATGGCCTGGAGGTTCCCGGCGAGGTCGACGGTGGCCCGCAAGGGGTGATCAAAGCGGGCGGTGAGCGCACGGTGACCTTTACCCCTGACCAGCACGCGGCGACCTGCTGGTTCCATCCCCATCAGCACGGCAAAACCGGGCATCAGGTGGCGATGGGGCTGGCGGGGCTGGTGCTCATTGAAGACGACGAAAGCCGGATGCTGCGTCTGCCAAAACAGTGGGGCATCGACGATGTGCCGGTGATCGTACAGGACAAGAAATTTACCGCTGAGGGGCAGATTGACTATCAGCTCGACGTGATGAGCGCCGCCGTCGGCTGGTTTGGCGACACGCTCCTCACCAACGGGGCGATTTATCCGCAGCATTCAGCGCCACGAGGCTGGCTGCGCCTGCGCTTGCTCAACGGCTGTAACGCGCGCTCTCTCAACTTTGCCACCAGCGACCAGCGTCCAATGTACGTGGTGGCGAGCGACGGCGGGCTGCTGGCTGAGCCGGTGAAAGTCAGCGAGCTGCCGATGCTGATGGGTGAGCGTTTCGAAGTGCTGGTGGATATCAGCGACGGGAAACCGTTTGACCTCATTACGCTCCCGGTGAGTCAGATGGGGATGGCCGTTGCGCCGTTCGATAAGCCGCATCCGGTGCTGCGCATTCAGCCGCTGCGGGTGACGGCCTCCGGCACGCTGCCGGATACGCTGGCGGCCATGCCTGCGATGCCGTCCCTCGACGGATTAACCCAGCGCAAACTCCAGCTGTCGATGGACCCCATGCTCGACATGATGGGCATGCAGGCATTGATGAACAAATATGGCGATCAGGCGATGGCGGGCATGCACCACGGCCAGTCGATGGGGCATATGAATATGGACCACGGCAAGATGGGCAACATGGGCCATATGAATCACGGCGGCGGGAAAGGGTTTGATTTCCATAACGCCAACCGTATCAACGGCCAGGCCTTTGATATGAACACCCCGATGTTTGCGGCCAGCAAGGGCCAGTACGAACGCTGGGTGATTTCAGGCGAGGGCGACATGATGCTGCATCCGTTCCACATTCACGGCACGCAGTTCCGCATTATCTCCGAGAACGGCAAAGCGCCGGCGGCACATCGAACGGGCTGGAAAGATACGGTGCGGGTGGAGGGCGGAGTCAGCGAAGTGCTGGTGAAGTTTGAGCATGACGCGCCGAAGGAGTTTGCCTATATGGCCCACTGCCATCTGCTGGAACATGAAGATACGGGGATGATGCTAGGATTTACGGTGTAAAAAAGCCGGGCGGCGTTTTCGCCTTACCCGGCCAGAGTTCTAAAAACGGCAACCCGAAGGTTGCCGTTTTGCATTTCACTCACATCTACTTCACATCATCCGGCAACGCATACGCGACGATATAGTCGCCCATCTTCGTGCCAAATGACCCGTGACCGCCCGCGGAGATGACAACGTACTGCTTGCCATTCGCTTCGTAGGTCATCGGTGTGGCTTGTCCACCGGCCGGCAGACGGCCTTGCCACAGTTTCTCACCGTTAGTCATGTTGTACGCGCGCAGGTAGTTATCTGCGGTTGCCGCGATGAACAGAACGTTTCCGGCAGTAGAGATCGGGCCGCCGAGCATCGGCATACCCATATTGAACGGAACAGGAACCGGCATCGGGAACGGCATGCTGTCCTGTGGCGTACCAATACGTTTTTTCCATACTACCTGGTTCGTTTTCAGATCCAGCGCGGAGATGTAACCCCAGGCAGGCTGTTTACACGGCAGGCCAAACGGAGAGAGGAACGGGTTCAGCGTAACGCCATACGGCACGCCGTACTGCGGCTGAATACCGGCTTCGGTACCGCTGCCTTTCGCGTCTTTCGGCTGCTCCATCGGGTTACCAGGACCGCGTGGGATCAGCTTCGAGACAAACGGCAGCGCCATCGGGTTGGCAATCGCCACCTGACGGTTTGGATCGACCGAGATACCGCCCCATTCAAACATCCCCAAGTTACCCGGGAAGACCAGCGTGCCCTGCTCAGACGGCGGGGTGAAGATGCCTTCATAGCGCAGCTGATGGAACATCACGCGGCACACCAGCTGATCGAACATCGTGGCGCCCCACATGTCCGCGCCGGTCAGATCTTTCTTCGGACGGAAGCTCAGGTCAGAGAACGGCTGCGTTTTCGAAACGTAGTCGCCTTTCGCTGCGCCCTGCGGTACCGGTTTTTCCGGAGCCGGAACCACCAGTTTGCCGTTAGAACGGTCGAGCACGAAGATGTTGCCGGTTTTCGCTGGCGCGTAGATGACCGGAACAGTTTTCCCGTTGACGGTAATGTCGGCCAGCGTTGGCTGGGACGGCATATCCATATCCCACAGATCGTGGTGAACGGTTTGATAGCTCCAGGCCAGTTTCCCGGTCGTTGCGTTCAGCGCCACGATGGCACTCGCGTAACGCTCCTGCTCTGGCGTACGGTTCCCGCCCCAGATATCCGGCGTGGTCACGCCCATCGGCAGATAGACCAGGTCCAGCTTCGCGTCATACGCTGCCGGTGCCCAGGAGTTCGGTGAGTTAAAGGTAAAGGTGTGTTCATCCGACGGGATGGCGTTAGGATCTTTCGCGCCCGGATCGAAGGCCCACAGCAGTTTGCCGGTGTTCACGTCGAAACCACGAATCACACCCGAGGTTTCACGGGTAGAGAAGTTATCCGTGACAGAACCGGCAATGACGATGGTTTTATCGGTGATGATCGGCGGCGACGTCGGCTCGTACAGGCCCGGCGTGGTATCCGGCATATTGGTCTGCAGGTTGAGGATACCTTTGTTGGCAAAGGTTTCGCACAGCTTGCCGGTTTCGGCGTTGATCGCAAACAGACGGCCATCGTTCACCGGCAGCATGATACGGCGAGGACAATCAGCCACCACGTCCGGGCTGGCGTTGTCCGCGCGCGCTTCGTGGTAAGAGACGCCACGACAGGTCACGTGCTGGAAGGAGGTGTTGGTGTTCAGCTGCGGATCAAAGTGCCATTTTTCCTTACCGGTCGACGCATCCAACGCGAACAGACGCTGGTGAGCGGTACACAGGTACAGCATGTCGCCCACTTTGATCGGGGTGACTTCGTTGGTCAGCTCACCCGGATCGTTCGGCTGCTTCAGATCGCCGGTACGGAACGTCCAGGCTTCTTTCAGGTTTTTCACGTTATCGGCGTTGATTTGCTTCAGCGGCGAGTAACGTTGTCCTTCCTGATTGCGCCCATACGCCGGCCAGTCGCCGTCAGCCACCTGAGAAATGGCGGCGGCAGGCGTGGAATCGGCACTCAGGGTACCTTTCACTTCCTGCGGATCGTTAAATCCGGCCCAGGTCAGAATGCCACCGGTGATGAGCAACGCCACGACCAGTGCCGCAACCGCACCGCTGGACGGCACCAGCAGGCGACGCCAGACGAAGGGCAAGATCAGCCAGATACCAAAGAAGACGAGAATGTCGCTACGCGGCGTGAGCGCCCAGAAATCGAAGCCGACCTCCCAGACACCCCAGATCATGGTTGCGAGCAGAAGTGCTGCGTAAAGCCACAGCGCGGAACGTTTACGCCGCAAAAGCAGGACGGTCACAGCAATCATGACCAGGCCCGCAATCGGGTAGTACCAGGAGCCGCCAAGCGCGACCAGCCATACGCCACCGATTAACAGATACAGCGCGCAGAATGCGGCAAAAGCGGCTGTTAACGTTACCAGTAGACGCGGCTGTTGAGATTTTATTTCAGCCATAGAAAAGTACTCTGTAGTTTGTTAATTATTTGATAGCAATTAATTATAGGTATTAACAAGTGTGATCGGAATCACAAAATGAGCTTTTTGTAACTCATGCGCCAGGCGAATCCATTTGCTGGTATACTGCCGTACTTGTGAATCATTGCCGGACGTATCTGCATCCGCAGTGATAGATTGGTTTTAAATCATACGGTTAGTAATATGAAACATAGTGTTGAAGTGATGATCCCGGAAGCGGAGATCAAAGCGCGTATCGCCGAACTGGGTCGTCAAATCACCGAACGTTATCAGGAAAGCGGCAGCGATATGGTGCTGGTGGGTCTGCTGCGCGGCTCATTCATGTTCATGGCAGACCTGTGCCGTGAAGTTCAGGTGTCCCATGAAGTGGATTTCATGACCGCGTCCAGCTACGGTAGCGGTATGTCGACCACCCGTGACGTGAAAATCCTGAAAGATCTGGATGAAGATATTCGCGGCAAGGATGTGTTAATCGTAGAGGATATTATCGACTCCGGTAACACGCTCTCTAAAGTGCGCGAGATCCTGAGCCTGCGCGGCCCGAAATCCCTGGCGATCTGCACCCTGCTGGATAAACCGACTCGCCGTGAAGTTGACGTCCCGGTTGAATTTGTTGGTTTCTCAATTCCAGACGAGTTCGTGGTGGGTTACGGCATCGATTACGCACAGCGTTATCGCCATCTGCCGTATGTCGGGAAAGTGGTACTGCTGGACGAGTAATCTCAGCGGGCTAGCCCGGAAGCGCTGTGCTGACCGGGCCTGTAAAGCGTGAACGGCACATCTTAAGGCCGGGTAAGGCGAAGCCGCCGCCCGGCTTTTTTGCAGGTTATTTGTGGTTAACGTGCTTGAGCTTCAGGTTGGCAATCCCGGAACGGTAGCGCTGCTCCAGGGTTTCGCGATTGGTGGCGGTCACTTCCAGATTGCGCAGCAATCCATCATGGATACCGTACGCCCAGCCGTGAACGGAGACTTTCTGCCCGCGCTTCCATGCTGACTGCATGATGGTGGAGTGGCCAAGGTTATAGACCTGCTCCATCACATTAAGCTCGCACAGGGTGTCGAGGCGACGCTCCTGCGGCATTTCGCCCAGCAGTGAGCTATGTTTGAACCAGATATCGCGAATATGCAGCAGCCAGTTGTCGATCAGCCCCAGCTCCGGGTTTTCGACCGCCGCCTGCACACCACCGCAGCCGTAATGGCCGCAGATAATAATGTGCTCAACTTCCAGCACATCAACCGCGTACTGCACGACGGAAAGGCAATTGAGATCGGTGTGAATGACCAGGTTTGCGACGTTACGGTGAACGAACAGTTCACCCGAATCAAGGCCTGTCAGGCGTTCCGCCGGGACGCGGCTGTCAGAGCATCCAATCCATAAAAAACGTGGATTCTGCGCCTTCGCCAGCTTCTCAAAAAATCCCGGGTCCTCTTCTACCAGCATTTTTGACCATAGTGCATTGTTGCTGATGAGTGTATCTATGTCATTCATAGAGGTTAACGACCTGTAACCGAGTAATAGCGTTGCGCTAATATAGGGTAACTCGACTTTTATTGAAACCACACAACGTGTGTCAGAACTATAGGTAAGTTTAATTCATGACTATCGCACTTGAGCTTAAGCAGCTTAAAAAAGTCTATCCGGGCGGCGTTCAGGCGCTGCGCGGAATTGATTTGCAGGTCGAAGCGGGGGATTTCTACGCCCTGCTGGGGCCGAATGGCGCGGGGAAATCCACGACCATCGGCATCATCAGCTCGCTGGTGAACAAGTCTTCGGGCAGCGTCGCGGTGTTTGGCTACGATCTCGAAAAAGATGTGGTCAACGCCAAACGTCAGCTGGGGCTGGTGCCGCAGGAATTTAACTTCAACCCGTTTGAAACCGTGCAGCAAATTGTGGTGAATCAGGCGGGTTACTACGGCGTAGAACGTCAGGACGCCATCGAGCGCAGCGAAAAGTACCTCAAACAGCTCGATCTGTGGGAAAAACGCGGCGAACGTGCGCGTATGCTCTCCGGCGGGATGAAGCGCCGTCTGATGATCGCCCGCGCCCTGATGCACGAGCCAAAACTGCTGATCCTTGATGAGCCAACGGCAGGCGTGGATATCGAACTGCGCCGCTCGATGTGGGGTTTCCTTAAAGATTTGAACGACAAAGGCACCACCATCATTCTGACCACCCACTACCTCGAAGAAGCTGAAATGCTGTGCCGCAATATCGGCATCATTCAGCGCGGTGAGCTGGTGGAAAACACCTCGATGAAGAACCTGCTGTCCAAGCTGAAGTCCGAAACCTTTATCCTCGATCTGGCGGCCAAAAGCCCGCTGCCGAAGCTGGAGGGCTATCAGTATCGTCTGGTAGACACGTCGACGCTGGAAGTGGAAGTCCTGCGCGAGCAGGGCATTAACAGCGTCTTTGCGCAGCTGAGCGCGCAGGGCATTCAGGTATTAAGTATGCGTAACAAAGCTAACCGACTGGAAGAACTGTTTGTCTCGCTGGTCCAGGATAAACAAGGAGAGCAGGCATGATGCATCTTTACTGGGTGGCGCTAAAAAGTATCTGGGCCAAAGAGATTAACCGCTTTATGCGCATTTGGGTGCAAACTCTGGTGCCGCCGGTGATCACCATGACGCTCTATTTCATCATCTTCGGGAATCTGATTGGCTCCCGTATTGGTGAAATGCATGGCTTTACCTATATGCAGTTTATCGTGCCGGGGCTGATCATGATGGCGGTGATCACCAACGCCTATGCCAACGTGGCGTCGTCGTTTTTCAGCGCGAAGTTCCAGCGTAATATTGAAGAACTGCTGGTGGCCCCGGTGCCAACGCACGTCATCATCGCCGGTTATGTGGGCGGCGGCGTAGCGCGCGGGCTGGCGGTAGGGATTCTGGTGACGGCTATCTCGCTGTTCTTTGTCCCGTTCCAGGTGCATTCATGGATGTTCGTGGCGCTGACCCTGCTGATGACCGCGATCCTGTTCTCGCTGGCAGGCCTGTTGAACGCGGTGTTTGCGACCACTTTCGATGACATCAGCCTGATCCCGACCTTTGTTCTGACGCCGTTGACCTATCTCGGTGGGGTGTTCTACTCCCTGACGCTGCTGCCACCGTTCTGGCAGGCGCTGTCGCACCTGAACCCGATTGTCTACATGATCAGCGGCTTCCGCTTTGGCTTCCTCGGCATTACTGACGTGCCGCTGTTTACCACCGTTATCGTCCTCGCCGTCTTCATCATCGCTTTCTATATTCTGTGCTGGTATCTGATTCAGCGCGGACGTGGATTGCGCAGCTAAGCCGCATCCCCGGCAGCACTCTGCCTGCCGGGGCATTTTCTTTGATAGTTATCACCATAAATTAATCTTCACTCCGCTAAACTACTTTCCCCTAAAGGAGAGACGCTATGTTGGGTTGGGTGATTACCTGTCATGATGACGATGCCCAGGCAATGATCGATCGCCTGGAAAAAAAATTGGGTCCGCTGCCTCAGTGCCGGGCGGTGAACTACTGGCGCGGGCTGAGCACCAACATGCTAAGCCGTATGATGTGCGATGCGCTGCATGAGACGGATACCGGTGAGGGCGTCATTTTTATGACCGACAAATCGGGCGCTGCGCCGTATCGCGCCGCCGCGTTGTTGAGTCACAAGCATGAAAACTGTGAAGTGATTTCCGGGATTAACTACGCATTGCTGGAGATGATGTATCCGCTGCGCGAAACGCTGAGCAGCGCCGAGTTCCGCGATACGCTGGTCGGGCAGGAGATCCCCGGCGTCAGCAGCCTCTGGCATCAGCAGCAGAAAAACCCGCCTTTTGTCCTGCTCCACGATCTGTATAAGAATTAAACATTGGTATTGATGTCGCTTTTGCTACAATGGCGACTGATTTTTAGTGTCGATAATAATCCCATGTTTATACGTGTTTTTTCCCTTCTGTTGCTGCTGGTCTCCGGCGGCGTCTCTTCCAGTTTATTAAGCCAGCAGGGCTTACCCGCTCAATATATGCAAACCACTGAAGATGCGGCGATCTGGGCGCAGGTGGGCAACGAGGTTGTTAACGTCGGCAATGTGCGCGCGGGGCAGATTCTTGCGGTCGTTCCTACGGCAGCAGACTATTACGAATTTCGCTTCGGCTTTGGCACCGGGTTTATCGACAAAGGCCATCTGGAAAAGGTGCAGGGGAAACAGCGCGTTCAGGACAGCCTGGGCGATCTCAATAAGCCGCTCAGTAACCAGAATCTGATCACCTGGAAAGACACCCCGGTGTATAACGCACCCAACAGCGGCAGCGCCCCGTTTGGTACGCTGAGTTCAAACCTGCGCTATCCCATTCTCAGCAAGCTGAAAGACAGACTCAACCAGACCTGGTTTCAAATCCGCATGGGCAACCGTCTGGCGTGGATCAGCAGCCTGGATGCGCAGGAAGACAGCGGTATTCCGGTGATCACCTATCACCATATTTTGCGCGACGAAGAGAACACCCGTTTCCGCCACACCTCCACGACCACCAGCGTGCGCGCCTTTAACAACCAGATGACCTGGCTGCGCGATCAGGGTTACACCACGCTGACGCTCTATCAGCTGGAAGGCTACGTGCGCAATAAAATGAACCTGCCGGCCCGCGCGGTGGTGATTACCTTTGACGATGGTCTGAAGTCGGTCAACCGCTACGCGTGGCCGATTCTGAAGCAGTACGGCTTTAAGGCGACGGCGTTTATCATCTCGTCGCGAATCAAAGGCCATCCGCAGAAGTGGGACCCGAAATCGCTGCAGTTTATGAGCGTGTCGGAGCTGAAAGAGATTCAGGATGTGTTTGATATCCAGTCGCACACCCACTTCCTGCACCGCGTCGATGGCAATAAACATCCTATTTTGTTGAGCCGTAGCTACCACGTCATTCTGTTTGATTTTGAACGCTCGCGGCGCTCGCTGGCACAGTTCAACCCGCGCGTGCTCTATCTCTCGTATCCGTTCGGCGGTTACGATGACAAAGCGGTGAAAGCGGCGAACGACGCCGGTTTTCATCTGGCGGTGACGACGGTAAAAGGGAAGGTGAAACCGGGAGATAATCCGTTCTTACTTAAACGCCTGTATATCTTAAGAACGGATTCGCTGGAGACAATGTCGCGGCTGATCAGCAATCAGCCGCAGGGGTAACATCAGGCAACCTGAACCGGTACGGCTTTCGCGGTACGTTTCATCTCGTTGTCGCCGTCAAAATAGGCCACTTTAGGCTGCCAGCTGCGCGCCTGTTCGTCCGGCATGGTGACGTAGGTGGCGATAATCAGGATATCGCCCACGTCAGCACAGTGTGCCGCCGCGCCGTTGACGGAGATGATTTTTGAGCCGCGCTCACCGGCAATCGCATAGGTAGAGAAGCGTTTGCCGTTGGTTACGTTGTAAATATCAATGGCTTCGTATTCGAGAATACCCGCCGCCTCAAGGAAATCCTGGTCAATCGCGCAGGAACCTTCGTAATGCAGGTCTGCCTGCGTCACTTTGACGCGGTGAAGCTTACCTTGCAGCATTGTGCGAATCATAACGTTACCTTTACTCTTCATGCAGTCCCTCTCCGGCTGGAGAGGGCAGGGTGGGGGGAAACATTCCCCAGGCAAATATTAGCGCAGTATTGCCCGATTTTTAGTCGCTGTCTACTGCGTCAGCTCAACCACTTTGTTGTCGATGAGGCGCGCCTGACCGAGCCATGCGGCCACCAGAATCACCGCGCGTTTGCTGGTGTCTGAAAGCGCCAGCAGCGTGTCCGCATCGCGGATTTGAACGTCGTCGGCACGCAGCCCTTTTTCGTTCAGCTCCTGTTCCGCGATAGCGATAATCTCTTCCGCCGTCAGTTCGTTAGCTTCCAGCTTCTCCGCCATCGCATTCATGACTTTGCTCAGCGCCGGCGCGATTTTGCGCTGGTCAGCGGTCAGATACCCGTTGCGTGAGCTAAGCGCCAGACCGTCTTTGGCGCGCACAATCGGCACGCCGACGATCTCAATGTCGTAGCCCATGTCTGCGACCATTTTGCGAATCAGGGCCAGCTGCTGGAAATCCTTCTCGCCAAAGCAGGCGATATCCGGCTGCACCAGGTTGAAGAGCTTGCTGACGATGGTCGAAACGCCGCGGAAATGCCCCGGACGGCTGGCCCCTTCGAGCATGGTCGAAATGCCCGGCACATCGACGAAGGTCGCCCCTTCGGTACCCTGCGGATAAATATCGTCAGGCGTGGGTGAGAAGACGAAATCCACATGGTGTTTTTTGAGCTTTTCACAATCTTCCTGCAGCGTGCGCGGGTAGCGCGCCAGATCGTCGGCACGGTCGAACTGCATCGGGTTAACGAAAATCGTCACCACGACGACATCGGCGCGGGCTTTCGCTTCGTCGACCAGTTTCATGTGGCCATCATGCAGATTGCCCATGGTCGGGACCAGGGCGATACGTTTACCCTCCTGACGCAGGCGGCGAATGTGCTGACGCAGCAGTGGCAAGGTTTCAATGATTAGCACAATGAGACTCCTTAATGGAAACTGTGTTCTTCAGCCGGGTAAACACCGGATTCGACGTCGGCAATATACTGCCTGACCGCAGCGCGCATGTCGCCCGCGGTGCTTAGGAAATTCTTCGCAAATTTAGGGATGTGGCCGCCGGTGATGCCGAAAGCGTCGTGCATCACCAGGATTTGCCCGTCGGTCACGTTGCCTGCGCCAATGCCAATTACGGGGATTGAGAGCGCTTCGGTGACGCGTTTGGCCAGTTCAACGGGCACACACTCCAGCACCAACAGCTGCGCACCGGCGGCTTCCAGCGCCAGCGCGTCGTCCAGCAGCGTTTGTCCTGCTTCGCCGCGACCCTGAACTTTATATCCGCCGAAGATATTCACCGATTGCGGCGTTAAACCGAGATGGCCGCAAACCGGCACCGCGCGCTCGGTCAGTTTTTTCACGGTGTCGACCAGCCAGGCTCCGCCTTCGATTTTCACCATATTGGCGCCTGCGCGCATCACGGCGGCGGCATTTTCGAAGGCTTGTTCTGGCGTGGCATAGGCCATGAAAGGCAGGTCGGAAAGCAGCAGGCACTCCGGCGCACCGCGACGAACGGCGCGGGTATGGTAAGCAATATCTTCTACTGTCACTGGCAGGGTGGAATCATGTCCTTGTACCGTCATCCCTAACGAGTCGCCGACCAGCATGACCTTAATGCCTTCGTCGGCAAACAGCTTCGCGAAGCTGTAGTCATAGGCGGTGATCGTGGCGAAGCGTTTTTTTTCCTGTTTGCATTTCTGCAATAAGGCGATGGTGGTTGGTTTCATAATGTTTCCTGATAGCCCAAAACGAATCTTTGCGCATTCTAACAGTAACATTCGGGGGAACAATGATTTTAGGCAACCGATTAACACCAATTATTTTAGGGGTTATCAGCAAAATAACGGGATTACCAGAGGGCGGGTTTTTCGGCGTTGAGCTGTTGCAAAATCGCCTGCAGCGATTCACCGTTGGGGAAGGTTAATTCAGGGGCGACTTCCCACAGCGGCCAGAGCATAAAACCGCGATTTTTCATGTCGTAATGCGGCACCGTCAGGCGGTCCGTATTTATGACTTCATCACCGAACAGCATGATATCGAGATCCAGCGTGCGCGGTCCCCAGCGTTCTGCTTTACGCTGGCGGCCCTGCTGAAGCTCAATACGCTGGGTGTTATCCAGCAAGGTTTCGGCATCGAGGGATGTTTCAAGCACCACGGCGGCGTTCAGGTAATCAGGCTGATCCTGCGGTCCGAGCGGCGGCGTGCGGTAAAACGCAGAAACCTTCACGAGGCGGCTCTGTGGGATCTCGCTTAACGCCTGAACGGCAGCATTAACCTGCTCCAGAGGAGAGGCCAGATTGCTGCCGATGGCGATATACGCAAGGGTCATGCGCTGCCTTCGCGGCGCGGGGCGCGCTTGCGTGGGCGACGATGACGGCGACGCGGTTCTGGCTCTTCATCCAGATTGGTGAGCATTCCTTTCTGTTCCGGCGGAGCGGAAACCTGGAATTCGCCCCACCACTGGGCCAGACTTTGCAGCTCTTTGTTGTTCTCGATCTCAGCGCGCAGCGCCAGCAGATCGTAAGCCGCGCGGAATTTCGGATGTTCCATCAGCTTCCACGCACGCTTGCCCTGACGGCGAGACATGCGTAATTGCAGCTGCCAGATATCGCGAACCAGGGTGGTGATTCGCTTAGGAATCGCCAGCGTACGGCAGGCTTCGTCCAGCACGTCGTTGGCGGCCAGCGCGAAAGCATCGTAATAGGCCAGGCCGCTTTCCTGAGCAATTTTCTGCGCAGTTTCGAGCAGCGGATACCAGAACATCGCCGCGAACAGGAACGCCGGGTTCACACGCATATCGTTATGAATGCGGGTGTCAGTGTTTTTCAGCACCTGAGCGATAATGCGCTCCATCGGGCTGTCACCGCTTTCGGTGAAGTAGCGCACGATGGTCGGGAACAGCGGCTGGAAAAGGCTGTTTTCGCGCAGCAGTTTATAGGTTTCATACCCATAACCGGCTTGCAGCATTTTCAGCGCTTCTTCGAACAGACGCGCCGGTGGCACGTCGTTGATAAGCGTTGCCAGACGCGGAATCGGCTCAGCGGTCTCTGGGCTTATCTGCATATTCAGCTTGGCGGCAAAGCGCACGGCGCGCAGCATACGCACCGGATCTTCGCGGTAGCGAGTTTCAGGATTGCCAATCAGGCGAATCACGCCCTCTTTCAGGTCCTGTACGCCGCCCACGAAATCACGCACCGTGAAATCGGCCACGCTGTAGTAAAGGCTATTGATGGTGAAATCGCGACGCTGGGCATCTTCTTCGATGGAACCAAAGATGTTGTCACGCAGCAGCATGCCGTTCTGGCCACGCTGAGAGGTCGTGCGATCGGTTGGTGCGCCGGCTTCGTGGTGGCCACGGAAGGTTGCCACTTCGATAATTTCCGGACCAAACATCACGTGTGCAAGACGGAAACGACGGCCTACCAGACGACAGTTGCGGAATAATTTACGCACCTGTTCCGGTGTGGCGCTGGTCGTCACATCAAAATCTTTTGGTTTTTTGCCAAGCAGTAAATCGCGAACCCCGCCGCCCACGAGATAGGCCTCGTAGCCTGCTTTATTCAGACGATAGAGCACCTTGAGGGCATTTTCACTGATATCTTTGCGGGAAATAGTGTGCTGCTCACGCGGAATAACCGACATATGGGATTGAGCAATAGCGTCATTCGCTACGCTCTCATCGCGGCTTAGCACCTTACGGCAAAAATTAGCGACTCGAGTAAAAATAGTACACCTCGGTAGTGTGTTTCATATATTGGACAAAAAATTACACGTCATCTTTTATGCTGCCTCTGCGTTGGCTGCCTTCGCTCTCACGGGCCGTTTACAAGCGTAAACTCGCGGTGATTCACTCAGTTGCCGCCTTGATACAGCGGAGATGCTTCGTGTAAAAAGCGGCTAATCATAGCTCAGCGAGACGCATTTGAGAATGCTGGATTTTTGGCACGGTAGAGAGCGACCAGCCCTCGACGGCTTTTTTCAGCAATTCATCAACGGATAAATCCTGCCATTCATTGTTCACATTTTGGTTTAGAAATCGTAATGCGTCGATCAAAACGGGGCGCGGATCCCCGTCAGGCAGCGCGGGCGCGTGATTCTGCTTGGAAAGTTTATTCCCGTGTTCATTCAGCGCCAGCGGCAAATGAATATAGTCCGGAACCTTCCAGCCTAACTGCTGGTAGAGCGAAATTTGTCGCACTGTCGGTTCAATCAAATCTGCGCCGCGCACAATTTCTGTCACGCCCTGGAAATGATCGTCCACCACCACAGCAAGATTATAAGCAAATAAGCCATCGCGACGATGAATAATAAAATCTTCACGCGCCAGACGCTCATCGGCGTTAATTTCGCCGAGCAGTAAATCCTTAAAGCGGGTGACAGGATGATGCTGAAGCAGACGCACCGCCGCATTCTCCGGCCCGTTATTCAGGGTTCGGCAATGGCCGTCGTAGACGCCGCCTGCCTGCTGAATACGCGCACGGGTGCAGGTGCAGTAATAAGACAGCCCTTGCTCATACAGCCACGCCAGCTGTTCGCGGTAAGCCTCGTGGCGGTTTGACTGCCACAATACCTCTCCGTCCCAGTTCAAACCGTAATGTTCCAGCTGACGCAGGATGGTTTCTGCTGCACCGGGAACTTCACGAGGGGGATCAATATCTTCGATACGCACGCGCCAGAGGCCGTGCTGAGAACGCGCTTGCAGGTAGCTGCCGAGAGCGGCGATGAGCGAACCAAAGTGCAGCTCACCAGAGGGAGATGGCGCAAAGCGCCCGATATAGTCGGATTGAGGCATAGTCACAGCAGACAAAAAGTCACAAGGCGGGAGTGACTCCCGCCTTTATGATCGTTACGACAGAACAGGAATTAACCTGCCATCTGTTTTTCGCGGATTTCAGCCAGCGTTTTGCAGTCGATGCACAGATCGGCAGTCGGACGCGCTTCCAGGCGACGAATGCCAATTTCCACACCGCAGGACTCGCAGTATCCGAAATCTTCGTCCTCGACCTTCTTCAGCGTTTTCTCAATCTTTTTGATGAGTTTGCGTTCGCGGTCACGGTTACGCAGTTCGAGGCTGAACTCTTCTTCCTGAGCGGCACGGTCTACCGGGTCCGGGAAGTTTGCTGCTTCGTCTTGCATATGGGTAACAGTGCGATCGACTTCATCCCTAAGTTGATTACGCCATGCTTCAAGAATACGCTTGAAGTGAGACAGCTGGGCTTCGTTCATATACTCTTCGCCCGGTTTCTCTTGGTACGGCTCCACCCCAGCGATGGCGAGAATACTCAGGGACGATGTTTTACGGTTTTGCCCTTCTTGCATGTTGCTTCTCCTTAACACGCACTATCGATCCCCGTGTGGGGGAAAAATCAGGTCGCTATAAATAGCAGATGCTTTTCCGTAAGGCAATTATCTAAACGTAACACTTGACAAGCCTGTGAGGAAAAGCGTATTTGCGCACGCGGCCAGAACACCAAATCGTCATCTTCTAACCCCTTATAACACAACGGGGAGCGTCGACTTCAGAGTCATATTATCGGCAGAAAGTTCCGCTTTATAAGCGAAAACTTCTACCCCCTGCTTTTGTGCCTCATTCAACAATTGTGCGTACTTTGGGTCAATGTGGCGGGCGGGTGAGAATCGTTCAATCGCTGAATGCAACACGGCAAACAGCAATACGGCGCGCTTGCCCGCCGCCGCAACACTCATTAGCTCTCGCAGATGCTTTTGGCCGCGTAGCGTCACCGCATCCGGAAAGTAGCCATTATCCCTGTCTGCTAACGTCACTGATTTGACTTCAATATAGCACTCAGGGCGGTCATCCGCCTGTAGCATGAAGTCAATTCTGCTGCCTTCCTCGCCATATTTCACTTCGCCTTTCAGCGTGCTGTAACCCATAAGCTCTGGAATCAGCCCGGCGTCGATGGCCTCTTTCACCAGCGGGTTGGCGCGCTGGGTATTTACGCAGATAAAGGCGCCTTGCTGGGTCTCGGTAATTTCCCAGGTATGCGCATATTTACGCTTAAGATTGGCAGAGGTGGAGTACCAGACCGTATCGCCCGGCGTGGCGCAGCCCGTCATCGCGCCGGTGTTCGGGCAGTGCAACGTGAGATGCTCGCCCTCGGGGGTGATCACGTCGGCCAGAAAGCGCTTATAGCGCTGAATCAGGGTGGCTTGCTGTAAGGCAGGGCTAAACTTCATCATGAGTCCTTGATTATTCGCTTAACGTCCAGCGCGTCAGCGGCGTGTAGCGGGTGCGTCCCTGATGGAATACGGATTCGTAGAGGACAAATTCGGTCACCGGAAAGGCCCAGCTAAAGCCTGGGGCGGGAATGGCAACCGCATGCGCGGTATTACGCAGCAGGGTGAGGTGCGGGTGAAAGGGCTGCGGGCTTTGATAGCAGCCACTGCGAGCGGCCTGGGCGCGCAGCAGATTCGCCAGCTGCAACAATCCGCGCGGCGGCTGACGCGTCCCGAGCCACACCACGCGAGAGCGCAGCCACTGCCCGGCATCGTCCAGATTGAGGGTAAAACCCGGCTGGCGGATCCGCCCGGCCATCGCCGACAGCGCCTGCTGCTTTTCTGCGCTGACCTCGCCGAGAAACGCCAGCGTCAGGTGTAAGTTGGCAGCCGCAACCGGGCGGCCCGCTTCGGCCGGAAAATTCGCCGCGCGCCAGCGGACGATTTGCCGCTGAGCAGTGGCCGGTGGCTCAATGGCGAAAAACAGTCGTTTTGAATCAGACATAGGGGGGCTCGGTAATGATATGCGCCGATGCTACAATGTCCGCCGTCTAATGTTAACCCTCTGGAGCTGTTCGTGTCCTCATTGCCGGTCGCCGCCGTACTTCCCGAGCTACTTGCCGCGTTACAACATGCCCCTCAGATCCTGCTGAATGCGCCCACGGGTGCCGGTAAATCGACCTGGTTGCCGCTGCAGATCCTCAAAGAGGGGAATATTCCCGGAAAAATTCTTCTGCTGGAGCCGCGCCGACTGGCGGCCCGCAACGTGGCACAACGCCTCGCCGAACTGCTGAATGAAAAGCCGGGCGAAACGATCGGCTACCGCATGCGCGCCGAAACTTGCGTCGGCCCCGCGACGCGCCTCGAAGTGGTGACGGAGGGCATTCTCACCCGGATGCTGCAAAACGATCCGGAACTGAGCGGCGTGGGGCTGGTGATCCTCGATGAATTCCACGAACGCAGCCTGCAGGCCGATCTGGCGCTGGCGCTGCTGCTCGATGTTCAGCACGGGCTGCGCGACGATCTCAGGCTGCTGCTGATGTCGGCGACGCTCGACAACCCACGTCTGCAACAGATCCTTCCCGATGCACCGGTGATCGCCTCCGAAGGGCGGGCATTTCCCGTCGATCGCCGCTACCAGTCGCTGTCGGCGAACCAGCGCTTTGATGAGGCGGTCGCTATCGCTACCGCGGAGCTGTTGCGCCACGAGTCTGGCTCGCTGCTGCTCTTTTTACCAGGCGTCGGCGAAATTCAGCGTGTGCAGGAGAAACTGGCGCCACGCGTTGGCAGCGATGTGCTGCTCTGCCCGCTGTATGGCGCGCTGTCGCTGAACGAACAGCGTAAAGCGATCCTTCCGGCACCTGCCGGGCAGCGCAAGGTGGTGCTGGCGACCAACATTGCCGAAACCAGTTTAACGATCGAGGGCATTCGTCTGGTGGTCGATACGGCGCAGGAGAGGGTGGCGAGCTTCGATCCGCGCACCGGCCTGACCCGCCTGCTCACGCAGCGTATCAGCCAGGCATCCATGACACAGCGCGCTGGCCGCGCCGGACGCCTGGAGCCGGGGATTTGTCTGCACCTGACCAGCGCCGAGCAGGCGGAACGTGCGGCGACGCAGAGCACGCCGGAAATTCTGCAAAGCGATCTCTCCGGCCTGCTGCTGGAGCTGTTGCAATGGGGCTGCCCGGACCCGAGTCAACTGGCCTGGCTCGATCAGCCGCCTGCGGTGAATCTGGCGGCGGCGCGCAGGCTGCTTACTCAGCTTGGTGCGTTAGATAATGAACGCCTGACACCTCGCGGCCAGAAAATGGCGACCCTTGGCAACGAACCGCGTCTAGCGGCGATGCTGGTGGCGGCAAAAGAGGATGATGAAATCGCCACTGCCGCGAAGCTTGCGGCGATTCTGGAAGAGCCTCCGCGCGGCGGGAGCAGCGATTTGGCCTCGGCCTTTTCGCGCAATCAGCCCAACTGGCAGCAGCGCGCCCAGCGGCTTTGCCAGCGCCTGAACCGCCGTGGCGGAGCGCTGGACAGCGATCTGATCCCCGGCTTGCTGGCGCAGGCTTTCCCGGATCGCATCGCACGCAGGAGGGGCATCGATGGCCGCTACCAGCTGGCGAACGGCATGGGCGCGATGCTTGACAGCGATGACGCGCTCACTCGCCACGAATGGCTGATCGCGCCGCTGCTGTTGCAGGGCAGTTCGTCCCCGGACGCGCGAATTTTACAGGCGATAGCGGTGGATATCGACGCGCTCACACGCGTTTGCCCGCAGCTGTTGCAGCAGTCGGACACCATCGAGTGGGACGACGCGCAGGGCACCCTGAAAGCATTTCGCCGCAGCCAGATCGGCAAACTGACCGTCAGCGTTAAACCGCTGGCAAAACCGTCGGAAGACGAGCTGCATCAGGCGATGCTCAACGGTATTCGCGATAAAGGGCTGACTGTGCTGAACTGGACGCCGGAAGCGGAACAGTATCGCCTGCGCTTACACTGCGCCGCGCGCTGGCTGCCGGAGTACCCATGGCCCGAGGTGGACGACGATGCGCTGCTGGCCTCCCTGGAAACCTGGTTACTGCCAGAAATGGGCGGTGTGCACTCCCTGAAAGCGCTTAAATCACTGGATGTGAAGGCCGCGCTTGAGAATTTACTCGACTGGTCATTACGTCAACGACTGGTGAGTTCGCTCCCCTCGCATTACACTGTGCCGACCGGAAGCCGGATCGCCATTCGTTATCATGAGGATAATCCTCCGGCACTGGCGGTACGGATGCAGGAGATGTTTGGTGAAGCCACCACGCCGTCGATAGCCGACGGGCGCGTTCCACTGGTGCTGGAGCTGCTGTCGCCCGCCCATCGTCCATTGCAAATCACGCGCGATCTCGGTGCTTTTTGGGCCGGTAGTTATCGCGACGTGCAGAAAGAGATGAAAGGGCGTTATCCGAAACACGTCTGGCCGGACGATCCGGCGAATACCGCGCCGACGCGGCGGACGAAGAAGTATTCATAGGTTTTGAGAGATTTCTTCTTTCACCGTTGGGTGGAAGAAAAGAGAATCGGGCCGTTGCGCCTGGAATGTTGCGGAGAGAAAGCATGGCGGGGAATGACCGCGAGCCAATAGGACGTAAGGGTAAACCTGCGCGTCCGGCGAAGGAAAAAATCAGCCGTCGTCGCCTCAGAGATGAGGAGTATGACGATGACTATGAAGACGATGATGAGGATGAACCCATGCCGCGTAAAGGAAAAGGCAAAGGGCGGAAGCCTCGTGGCAGACGCGGCTGGTTCTGGCTGCTGCTGAAGCTGTTTATTATATTTGTTGTTCTGATGGCGATTTACGGTGTGTACCTGGATCAGAAGATCCGCAGCCGTATCGACGGTAAAGTCTGGCAGTTGCCTGCGGCGGTGTACGGTCGCATGGTGAACCTTGAGCCGGACATGTCCATCAGCAAGAACGAAATGGTCAAACTGCTGGAAGCCACGCAGTACCGTCAGGTGTCGAAAATGACCCGTCCTGGCGAGTTTACCGTGCAGGCGAGCAGCATCGAGATGATTCGTCGTCCGTTCGATTTCCCGGACAGCAAAGAGGGGCAGGTGCGCGCGCGTCTGACCTTTGACGGCGACCATCTGGAAACCATCGAGAACCTGGACAGCAACCGTCAGTTCGGTTTCTTCCGTCTCGACCCGCGCCTGATCACCATGCTCTCCTCGCCAAACGGCGAGCAGCGTCTGTTTGTCGCGCGTAATGGCTTCCCGGATCTGCTGGTTGATACCCTGCTGGCCACCGAAGACCGCCACTTCTACGAGCACGACGGCGTGAGCCTGTACTCCATCGGGCGTGCGGTGCTGGCGAACCTGACGGCCGGTCGCACGGTGCAGGGGGCGAGTACCCTGACCCAGCAGCTGGTGAAAAACCTGTTCCTCTCCAGCGAACGCTCTTACTGGCGTAAAGCCAACGAAGCGTACATGGCTGTGCTGATGGACGCCCGCTACAGCAAAGATCGTATTCTTGAGCTGTACATGAACGAGGTGTATCTCGGTCAGAGCGGCGATAACGAAATCCGCGGTTTCCCGTTGGCGAGCCTCTACTACTTTGGCCGTCCGGTGGAAGAGCTGAGCCTCGACCAGCAGGCACTGCTGGTGGGGATGGTGAAAGGCGCGTCAATCTATAACCCGTGGCGCAACCCGAAACTGGCGCTGGAGCGTCGTAACCTGGTTCTGCGCTTGCTGCAACAGCAGCAGGTGATCGATCAGGAGCTGTACGACATGCTGAGCGCGCGTCCGCTGGGTGTGCAGCCGCGCGGTGGCGTGATCTCGCCACAGCCTGCATTTATGCAGATGGTGCGTCAGGAGCTGCAGACCAAACTCGGCGACAAAGTGAAAGATCTCTCCGGCGTGAAGATCTTTACCACCTTTGACTCCGTGGCGCAGGACGCCGCTGAGAAAGCTGCCGTTGACGGCATTCCGGTACTGAAAAAGCAGCGCAAGCTGAGCGATCTGGAAACCGCGATGGTCGTCGTCGATCGTTATAGCGGTGAAGTGCGCGCGATGGTTGGCGGGGCAGAGCCGCAGTTTGCGGGCTACAACCGTGCGATGCAGGCGCGTCGTTCGATTGGTTCTCTGGCAAAACCGGCGACCTATCTGACTGCTCTGAGCCAGCCGAATCAGTATCGACTCAATACCTGGATTGCCGATGCGCCGATTGCGTTGCGTCAGCCGAATGGCCAGGTATGGTCTCCGCAGAACGACGATAAACAGTTCAGCGGCCAGGTGATGCTGGTGGATGCCCTGACGCGCTCGATGAACGTCCCGACGGTTAACCTCGGTATGGCGCTGGGTCTGCCGGCGATCACCGACACCTGGCAGAAACTGGGTGTGCCAAAAGATCAGCTGCACCCGGTGCCAGCGATGATTCTGGGGGCGCTGAACCTGACGCCTATCGAAGTGGCGCAAGCGTTCCAGACCATCGCCAGCGGCGGTAACCGTGCGCAGCTCTCTGCGGTGCGCTCGGTGATTGCTGAAGACGGTACGGTGCTTTATCAGAGCTTCCCGCAGGCAGAACGCGTAGTTCCCGCGCAGGCTGCTTATATGACCCTGTGGACCATGCAGCAAGTGGTGCAGCGCGGTACGGGTCGCCAGCTGGGCGCGAAATATCCGGGCCTGCATCTGGCGGGTAAAACCGGGACCACCAACAACAACGTCGATACCTGGTTTGCCGGGATTGATGGCCGCGAAGTGGTGATCACCTGGGTTGGACGTGATAACAACCAGCCGACCCGTCTGTACGGTGCGAGCGGCGCGATGTCCATCTACCAGCGTTACCTGACCAACCAGTCGCCGGTGCCGCTGAACCTGACGCCGCCGGAAGATATCGTCGATATGGGCGTGGATGAGTCGGGTAACTTCGTCTGCGGCGGCGGGATGCGTTCCCTGCCGGTCTGGACGGACAAACCGGAATCACTGTGTCAGCAAAGCCAGCCAGAACAGCCGACGGGCAACCCGTTTGAGCAGTCTCAGCCTCAACAGCAGCCGCAGCAACAACAGCAGCAGCCGCAGAATGAGAAGAAAGACAGCGACGGCGTGGCGGGCTGGATCAAAGATATGTTCGGCAGTAACTAAGTCTGAGAATTCCCTCTCCTCCGGGAGAGGGAGTTTATTCACGCATAAAGAACATATTCCTAACCCTTATTTAATCCTGCTTTAACTCCTCATTTTCCCTCTGGTTATTTCTTAAACCCTCAATTCTTGTAGGGCCGCATATCGCTTGCTATGCCGCCAGCGTTTCGCATATTATTCTGCGGTCATAATAATAATTCTCGTTTACGTTATCATTCACTCTTTCATCAGAGATATACCAATGGCGCTCAAAACTGCTCAGCCAAAGAGTCCTTCGCTGCGTAAAATCGCGGTCGTTGTAGCCACAGCGGTAGGCGGCATGTCTGCTTTTGCACATGCGGCTGACACCCCCAAAAAAGAAGACACCATTACGGTGACGGCGGCCCCAGCGGCACAAGAAAGTGCATGGGGACCGGCACCTACGATTGCGGCCAAACGCTCCGCAACGGCAACTAAAACTGATACCCCAATTGAAAAGACACCTCAGTCTGTTTCCGTGGTGACTAGCGAAGAGATGCAAATGCATCAATTCAACTCAGTGAAAGAGGCGTTGGGTTACACTCCTGGCGTGACGGTGAATAGCCGTGGGGCTTCTAATACCTATGATTTTGTCATCATCCGCGGTTTCTCCTCTGTAGGTCTTAATCAGAACAATTATCTGGATGGTCTGAAACTTCAGGGTAACTTCTACAACGATGCGGTAATCGACCCTTACATGCTCGAACGCGTTGAATTGATGCGTGGCCCGACGTCCGTTCTTTACGGGAAAAGTAACCCGGGCGGTATTATTTCAATGGTGAGCAAGCGCCCGACGACTGAGCCATTAAAAGAAGTTCAGTTCAAAATGGGGACAGACAATCTCTTCCAGACTGGTTTTGACTTTAGCGATTCACTGGATGATAACGGTGAATTCTCGTACCGCCTGACAGGCCTGGCGCGCTCGACGAATGAGCAACAAATTAACTCTGAATCCCAGCGCTACGCCATTGCACCATCATTCTCATGGCGTCCGGATGACAAAACTAACTTTACGTTCTTGTCCTATTTCCAGAATGAACCGGAAACAGGCTATTACGGTTGGTTGCCTAAAGAAGGAACTGTTGAACCATTGCCAAACGGCAAGCGTTTGCCAACGGACTTCAATGAAGGCGCGTCGAACAATACCTATTCCCGTAACCAGAAAATGGTCGGTTATAGCTTTGAACATGGCTTCAACGACACCTTTACCGTGCGTCAGAATCTGCGTTTCGCTGAAATGAAAACGTCTCAGAAAAGTGTTTATGGAACCGGTATCGCAGCAGATGGCCATACGCTGAACCGTGGAACGGTTGTTGACAATGAACGTTTGCAAAACTTTAGTGTTGATACACAACTGGAGAGCAAGTTTGCAACTGGCGGCGTAGATCACACCTTATTGACCGGTGTGGATTATATGCGTATGCGTAATGACATTAACGCAGCTTTTGGCAGTGCGCCGCCTATCGATCTTAACGGTAACTATACGCCTGAAGACTTCACATTTGGCGATGCCGTCCCATATCAAATGAACGAGAGTAAGCAGACTGGCCTGTACATTCAGGATCAAGCTGAGTGGGATAAATGGGTGCTTACACTTGGTGGTCGTTATGACTGGTCTCAGCAGGCCACTACTGTCCGTAGTGATAACGGTTATATTGAACGTAACGACCATAAGTTTACCTGGCGTGGGGGTGTGAACTACCTGTTTGATAATGGGATTTCACCGTACTTTAGTTATAGCCAGTCGTTTGAGCCTAGTGCATTCGATCTCTGGAGCACACCACGTGTTTCCTACGCACCTTCAAAGGGTGAGCAGTATGAAGCTGGCGTGAAGTATGTGCCGAAGGACAAGCCAATCGTGGTGACAGGTGCGTTGTATCAGTTGACCAAAACTAACAACCTGACTGCCGACCCTTCGAATCCTTTGGGTCAGATTCCTGCGGGCGAGATTCGTGCTCGTGGTGTTGAACTGGAAGCGAAAGCAGCGCTGACAGCAAATATCAATATGACGGCTTCTTATACCTATACCGACGCTGAATATACAAAAGATACCAACCTGAAAGGCAATACCCCGGAGCAGGTGCCTGAGCACATGGCCTCCCTGTGGGGTGACTACACCTTTAACAACGGCCCATTGTCAGGATTAACATTAGGAACCGGTGGACGTTTCATCGGGTCTAGTTATGGAGACCCGGCTAACAGCTTTAAAGTCGGTAGTGCTGCCGTTATGGATGCTGTAGTTAAGTATGATCTCGCTCGTTTTGGTATGGCAGGATCAAGTGTTGCGGTTAATGTGAACAACTTGCTTGATCGCGAGTACGTCGCAAGCTGCTTCCAGACCTACGGCTGCTTCTGGGGTGCTGAACGCCAGGTTGTCGCCACGGCGACCTTCCGCTTCTAATCTCTCTTCGGGCACGGTTCGCCGTGCCCTTTAACAAGTTGGCCACTATGCAGGAAATTAGACCGCACTCCGATACCACGTTTGCGCTTAATAACACCTCCTTTCGCGTCCCTGGACGCACGCTGCTGCATCCGCTCTCTTTGACATTCCCTGTCGGCAAAGTCACGGGCCTTATCGGTCACAACGGTTCGGGTAAATCCACGCTGCTCAAAATGCTGGGTCGCCATCAGCCGCCGTCCGAAGGGGAGATCCTGCTCGACGGGCAGCCGCTTGAGAGCTGGAAAAGCAAAGCCTTTGCCCGCAAAGTCGCCTATCTGCCGCAGCAACTGCCGCAGGCTGAAGGGATGACCGTGCGCGAACTGGTGGCGATTGGACGTTATCCGTGGCACGGCGCGCTCGGGCGGTTTGGTGTGGCTGACAGAGAGAAAGTGGAAGAGGCGATCGCGCTGGTGGGGTTAAAACCGCTGGCGCACCGTCTGGTGGATAGCCTCTCCGGCGGCGAGCGTCAGCGCGCGTGGATCGCGATGCTGGTGGCTCAAGACAGTAACTGCCTGCTGCTGGACGAACCGACCTCGGCGCTGGACATCGCCCATCAGGTGGATGTGCTGGCGCTGATTCATCGCCTCAGCCAGCAGAAAGGGCTGACGGTGATCGCCGTTCTGCACGATATCAATATGGCAGCGCGCTACTGCGATTATCTGGTGGCCCTGCGCGGGGGCGAGATGATTGCGCAAGGTACGCCGTCTGAGCTGATGCGCGGCGAAACGCTGGAACTGATCTACGGTATTCCAATGGGTATCCTGCCTCACCCGTCAGGGGCTGCACCGGTGAGCTTTGTGTATTGATGCTGGATCCAACGTTGATAAGTCGCCGTCGGTTACTGACGGCGCTGGCGCTTTCGCCACTGCTGTTAAAAATGAATACCGCGCGTGCGGCTTCTATTGATCCGCACCGCATCGTGGCGCTGGAGTGGCTGCCGGTTGAGCTGATGCTGGCGCTGGGCATCGCGCCGTACGGCGTGGCGGATATTCCTAACTACAACATGTGGGTCAACGAGCCGAAGATCCCCGCGTCAACTATCGATATCGGCCTGCGCACCGAGCCGAATCTCGAACTCCTGACGCAGATGAAACCCTCGTTTTTGGTCTGGTCTGCGGGCTACGGCCCTTCGCCGGAGACACTGGCACGCATTGCGCCGGGCCGGGGGTTCACCTTCAGCGACGGTAAAAAACCGCTGACCATGGCGCGTCATTCGATTAATGAAATGGCCCAGCTTCTGGACCGCGAGGCGGCGGCAAAACAGCACCTCGACCATTTCGACGGTTTTATCGATTCGCTCAAACCCCGCTTTGCCGCGCGCGGCAACCGTCCGTTGCTGATGGTTACGCTGCTGGATGCGCGTCATGTGCTGGTGTTTGGCAAAAACTGTCTGTTCCAGGAAGTGCTCGATCGCTTCGCTATTACGAATGCCTGGGAAGGGGAGATGACCTTCTGGGGCAGTACCACCGTCGGCATCGATCGTCTGGCGCAATTCCGCGATGTAGACGTGCTCTGTTTCGATCATGGCAATGATCGTGAGATGCAAACCCTGATGTCGACGCCGCTGTGGCAGGCGATGCCGTTCGTGCGCGAGCAGCGTTTCCAGCGTGTGCCTGCGGTGTGGTTCTACGGAGCGACGCTGTCGGCGATGCACTTTGCCCGCGTGCTTGATGGCGCATTGGGAGGCAAAGCATGAGATCGCGGATCGCGCTTTTCCCGACGCTGCTGTTAACCGTCGTTTTCATCGTCGCACTGTTTTTAACCTGGTCAAATCTGTCGATTGCGCTGCCGCGCGCGCAGTGGGGCCAGGCCTTCTCCGTACCGGATATCGATAACATCCAGCAGATGCTGTTCCACTACAGCCTGTTGCCACGCCTGGCGATTTCATTGCTGGTGGGCGCGGGGCTGGGGCTGGTCGGCGTTCTGTTCCAGCAGGTGCTGCGTAACCCGCTGGCGGAACCGACGACGCTTGGCGTCGCCACTGGCGCACAGCTTGGTATCACCATCACCACGCTCTGGGCGCTGCCCGGCGCACTCACCAGCCAGTTCGCTGCGCTGGCGGGGGCCTGTGTTGTCGGTGCGCTGGTCTTCGGTGTGGCGTGGGGAAAACGTCTTTCTCCGGTAACGCTGATTCTGGCGGGGCTGGTGGTGAGCCTCTACTGCGGGGCCATCAACCAGCTGCTGGTGCTGTTCCATCACGACGAGCTGCAAAGCATGTTCCTGTGGAGCACCGGGACGCTGACCCAGACCGACTGGAGTATCGTGCAACGCCTGTGGCCACAGCTGATCGGCGGCGTAGTGCTGACCCTGCTGCTGCTGCGTCCGCTGACGCTGATGGGGCTGGATGATGGCGTGGCGCGCAATCTCGGGTTGGCGCTTTCCCTGGCACGTCTCGCCGCGCTGACGCTGGCGATTGTGCTCAGCGCACTGCTGGTAAATGCGGTCGGGATTATCGGCTTTATCGGGCTGTTTGCACCGTTGCTGGCGAAAATGCTCGGTGCGCGTCGCCTGCTGTCGCGACTGATGCTGGCGCCGTTAATTGGGGCGTTGATCCTCTGGCTGTCGGATCAAATCATTCTCTGGCTCGCCCGCGTGTGGATGGAAGTCTCCACCGGTTCCGTCACCGCATTGATTGGCGCGCCGCTGTTGCTGTGGCTGCTGCCGCGTCTGCGCAGCATGAGCGCGCCCGCGATGGACGCCGGGGATAAAGTCTATGCCGAGCGTCAGCACATTCAGTGGTTTGTGCTGACCGGGCTGATCGTGTTGCTGATTGTCGCGTGGATTGCCCTCTCACTGGGGCGCGATGCCAGCGGCTGGCACTGGGCGACAGGCCCGATGCTGGATGAATTGCTGCAATGGCGCTGGCCGCGTATTTTCTCTGCGTTGATCGCAGGCGTGATGCTGGCGGTCGCCGGGTGCATTATCCAGCGTCTGACGGGTAACCCGATGGCCAGCCCGGAAGTGCTGGGCATCAGCTCCGGCGCGGCGTTTGGTGTGGTGATGATGCTGTTCTTCGTACCGGGCGATGCGTTTGGCTGGCTGATGCCTGCGGGCAGTATCGGTGCTGCCGCCACGCTGATGATCATTATGATCGCCGCCGGTCGCGGGGGCTTTTCACCGCACCGGATGCTGCTTGCCGGTATGGCGCTTAGCACTGCATTTACCATGTTGTTGATGATGCTGCAGGCCAGCGGCGATCCGCGCATGGCGCAGATCCTGACCTGGATTTCTGGTTCGACTTACGGCGCGACGGGGGCACAGGTGGTGCATTCCGGGATTGCGATGATCTTGCTGCTGGCAATCACGCCGTTGTGCCGCCGCTGGATGACGATTCTGCCGCTGGGCGGTGAAACGGCACGCGCGGTCGGGATTGCACTGACGCCCTCGCGCGTCGGATTGCTGCTGCTGGCGGCCTGCCTGACCGCCGTCGCGACCATGACCATCGGCCCACTGAGTTTTGTTGGTCTGATGGCGCCGCACATCGCGCGCATGATGGGGTTCCGCCGCACGATGCCGCATATCGTGATCTCCGCGCTGGTGGGCGGGATGATACTGGTCATCGCCGACTGGCTGGGCAGGATGGTGCTGTTCCCGTATCAGATCCCGGCGGGGCTGCTGTCGACGTTTATTGGTGCGCCGTACTTTATTTATTTGCTGAGAAAGCAGAGCCGATAAAAAAACGGCAGCCGAGAGGCTGCCGTTGTTCATTTACTTTGTTTGTCGCGTGGCGATTAAAGCTTCGCAAACACCTTACGCGCTGCGTCGATGGTGTTATTGATATCTTCTTCGCTGTGCGCCACGGACATAAAGCCCGCTTCAAACGCTGACGGTGCGAGGTACACACCCTCTTCCAGCATCAGATGGAAGAAACGCTTAAAGCGTTCAACGTCGCACTTCACCACGTCCTGATAGCAGGTCACGGTTTTCGCATCGGTGAAGAAGATCCCGAACATGCCGCCCACATGGTTCACCACCAGCGGAATGCCCGTTTCTTCTGCGGCTTCCAGCAGCCCGTTAGCCAGTTGGGTGGTCAAATCGGTCAGGGTTTCGTGGATTCCCGGCTGCGCCACTTCGGTCAGGCAGGCAAAACCTGCCGCCATCGCAATCGGGTTACCGGACAGGGTACCCGCCTGATAAACCGGACCCGTCGGGGCCAGCGCTTCCATCACCTCTTTGCGTCCGCCAAAGGCGCCCACCGGCATACCGCCGCCGATGATTTTGCCCAGACAGGTCAGGTCTGGTACCACGTCGTAATAAGACTGAGCACCTGCCAGCGCCACGCGGAAGCCGGTCATTACTTCGTCGATGATCAGCAGCGCGCCGAATTCGTCGCACAGCGCGCGCAGGCCTGGCAGGAATTCTGGCTGCGGAGGGATACAGTTCATGTTACCCGCGACAGGTTCCACGATGATGCAGGCGATCTCCTGCGGATACTGTTCGAAGGCGGCGCGAACCGTCTCCAGATCGTTATAGGTGCAGGTCAGAGTGTGTTTGGCAAAATCTGCCGGTACGCCCGGAGAGTTCGGCTGTCCGAGGGTCAGCGCGCCGGAACCGGCTTTTACCAGCAGGCAGTCGGCGTGACCGTGATAGCAGCCTTCGAATTTGATGATTTTGTCGCGACCGGTGAAGCCGCGCGCCAGGCGGATAGCGCTCATGGTGGCTTCCGTACCGGAGTTCACCATGCGCACCATGTCCATGGTCGGGACCAGTTCGGTCACCAGCTCCGCCATTTTAACTTCCATCTCGGTAGGTGCACCGAAGCTCAGGCCACGCTGCGCCGCTTCAATTACCGCATTGCGGATAGTCGGGTGGTTGTGACCCAGCACCATCGGACCCCAGGAGCCGACATAATCGATATAGGCTTTGCCGTCCACATCGTACAGATACGCGCCGTCCGCACGTTCAATAAACAGCGGCGTTCCGCCGACGCCGGTAAAGGCGCGAACAGGAGAGTTGACCCCGCCTGGGATTAGCTCGCGTGCTGCACTGTAGAGGTTTTCAGACTTACTCATAGCGTCGTTCCTGGTTCGTAGAAAAGGGTTTAGCCAGCTATTCTAAGGGATTCGCCGAAGGTTATAAAATTTTTGCCCCAATGATCCTGAACAATTGTTTAGGATTTTTCAGGCGACGGGCAGCGTCAGGGGCATTAAAATCCCTGCGTTAATTGTATGACCAATAAAAGAAGCCGTGATGACAGCACAAAACTCCTCTTTTGAAGAACAGCAATTTGCCCGCCAGCGCCGTCGGGTCAGCGTTCGACGCTTATTGAATCGCGACAAAACGCCGCTGGTGATCCTGGTGATGGCCGCGGTAGTCGGGACGCTCGCAGGGCTTGTGGGCGTGGCGTTTGAGAAAGCCGTCAATGGCGTACAAAACTGGCGCATCGGCACGCTTGGCGGGGTGGCCGATAACCCGTGGCTGCTGTGGTCGATGGCTTTTGGCTTGTCGGCGCTTTTGGCAATGCTGGGCTATTTCCTGGTACGCAAATTTGCCCCGGAGGCGGGCGGTTCCGGTATTCCCGAGATCGAAGGCGCGCTAGAAGAGCTGCGTCCGGTGCGCTGGTGGCGCGTGATTCCGGTGAAATTCATCGGTGGGATGGGAACGCTTGGCGCAGGCATGGTGTTAGGCCGTGAAGGGCCAACGGTGCAGCTCGGCGGAAATATCGGGCGGATGGTGGCAGATGTTTTCCGCATGCGCAGCGGCGAAGCACGCCATACGCTGCTGGCGACAGGGGCCGCAGCGGGGCTTTCGGCGGCCTTCAACGCGCCGCTGGCCGGGATACTGTTTATCATCGAAGAGATGCGCCCGCAGTTTCGCTACAACCTTATCTCGATCAAGGCGGTCTTCACTGGCGTGATCATGTCGAGCATTGTGTTTCGCATTTTCAACGGCGAATCCGCAGTCATTGAGGTGGGTAAGCTCACCAATGCGCCGGTGAACACGCTGTGGCTGTATCTGATTCTGGGGATGATTTTTGGCGTGCTGGGGCCGCTGTTTAATTTCCTGATACTCAAAACACAGGATATGTTCCAGCGCATTCACGGCGGTAATATCACGAAATGGGTGTTGATCGGCGGTCTGCTCGGCGGGATGTGCGGTGTGCTGGGCGTGATCGAACCGGGTGCCGCAGGCGGCGGATTCAACCTGATTCCCATCGCCGTGGCCGGCAATTTTAGCCTGGGAATGCTGCTGTTTCTGTTTATCTCCCGCGTGGTGACGACGCTGCTCTGTTTTTCGTCGGGCGCCCCGGGCGGAATTTTTGCGCCGATGCTGGCGCTAGGAATGTTGCTCGGCACCGCTTTTGGAATGGCCGCCGCAGCGGGATTTCCGGCGTATGAGTTGCAGGCCGGGACCTTTGCCGTTGCCGGAATGGGGGCGCTGCTGGCGGCGTCGTTGCGCGCGCCGCTGACCGCCATCGTGCTGGTTCTGGAGATGACCGACAATTATCAGCTCATTTTGCCAATGATCATTACCTGTCTCGGCGCGACACTATTAGCCCAATTCCTGGGCGGAAAGCCGTTATACTCCACCATTCTTGCGCGTACCCTGGCGAAGCAGGAGGCGGCACTGGCTGAGAAGCAGAATACTTGAATGAATTACCAGGGTATTAGATAATGAAAAAAAGAATTGGATGTTTTTTAATCCGATTCAGTAGCAGTATTCATGGGAGCAAAAAATGAGTGATGACGTAGCGCTGCCGTTGCAGTTTACCGAAGCAGCAGCCATTAAAGTGAAAAGCCTGATTGCGGATGAAAATAATCCGGAGCTGAAACTGCGTGTTTATATTACCGGCGGTGGTTGCAGCGGCTTCCAGTATGGTTTCACCTTTGACGATCAGATTAACGACGGTGATATGACCATTGAGAAGCAGGGTGTCGCGCTGGTCGTTGACCCGATGAGCCTGCAATATCTGGTCGGTGGCGCGGTGGATTACACCGAAGGCCTGGAAGGTTCGCGCTTTGTGGTGACTAACCCGAACGCGAAAAGCACCTGTGGGTGTGGATCTTCGTTCAGTATTTAATTGTGATGCGGCCTTTTCCGACCAGGAGAGGGTACGAACACCAAAAACGGCAACCTTGGGTTGCCGTTTTGCTTTTACCTTCCGTTTTCATCCAGTGCAAATGTCGGCAGCTTCAGGTGCCAGCGAATTGCCGCCAGACGAATCACCAGCGTCACCACCATGCCGATCATCGCTGCGGTTTCCAGCTCTACGCCAAAGGTGTAGAACGCGGTTGCGTGGACAATTCCGCCGATAATACAGGCGGTGGCGTAGATTTCGGTGCGCAGAATCATTGGGATTTCGCGCGCCAGAATATCGCGGATAATCCCGCCGCCGACGCCGGTCAATACGCCCATGCAGATTGCCACCAGCGGACCGGTTCCTGCCATGAAGGCTTTATTGACGCCAATCCCGACAAACACCGCCAGACCCACGGCATCAAGCACCGGCAGGATCCATTTTGGTAACCGGCGTGGCTGGCGCACCAGCACGATGGTCAGCAGGCACGTCACCATCGCGACCACCAGGTCGGTGGGATCTTTGACCCAAAACACCGGGCCATGATCGAGCGCCATATCGCGGATTGTGCCCCCGCCGACGGCCGTCACCACGCCAAGCACTAATACGCCAAAGGGGTCCATGCGTAATTTGCCCGCAAGCAGAACGCCGGAGATAGCAAAAACGGCTGTGCCAAGGATATCCAGCCAATAAACGAGCATTTTTCAATCCTCAGAGGATGAGGGCCTAATTAATGGCTCTGCGCCAGGGCAGAGCAGAGTTGTTTTGCGGCGAGGATAATACGCGGGCTTGCCCGTTCAAACCAGTCACTGTGTAGGGCAATAACGGGAATTTTTAGCTGGCTTTGCCAGAAATTTTCAATTTTCGGAATCTCACTCGCATTCCCTATCACCACAATGGCCTGTGGCTGACGCGCCAGTACCTGTTCGCGGCTGACCTGAGGCCAGGGAACGCGGCTTGCTGCGAAGATATTTTCACCGCCACACACTTCCAGAACCTGATTCTGAATCGACCCTTTTCCGGTGGTAAACAGCGGCTGGCTGCCAAACTGCAGGAAGACGCGCTTTTTCACCGGCGTGTCGTATTTTTTCTTCAGTGCAGCGTAGTCGTTCAGCATTTGCTGTGCGGCCTGCAGCGCTTTTTCAGGTGTCGGGCTCCAGGGGGCTAAATCACGTAATGCCTGCGCCACTTGCTCAATGCTGATGGCATCGACCCACAGCACTTTAATGCCGAGCGATGAGAGCTGATTGACCTGACGTTCGGCATTCCCGCCGCGCCAGGCAAGCACCAGGTCCGGCTTTAGCGCCACGATGCGCTCGAGATTCATCCCCTGCCAGGTCGAGACCTCTTCGATCTTTTTCGCTTCCGGGGGATAGTCAGAAAAGCTGCTCACACCCACGGGGGTGATCCCGGCGGCAAAAGCCAGTTCCGTATTGGCGGGGGAGAGGGTGATAACACGCGGCGCGGCCACAAGCCACGCCGGTGCAAGTAAGAAGAGGGCGACCAGCGCCCTTGCATACTTAGCCACGCGCCAGTTTCTGCACCAGGGTTTCGACCATGATGGTGGACTGTTTGGCGGCAACTGCCAGGAACTCGTCGAAGCTCAGGTGGGATTGCTGATCGGCCACGTCGGAGATGGCGCGAACCACCACAAACGGCACGCTGAAGTTGTGGCACACATGTGCAATAGCGGTCGCTTCCATCTCTACGGCAATCGCCTGAGGGAAGTTGTGGCGGATTTTCGCCAGACCGACAGAGCCGTTGATGAACGCATCACCGCTGACAATCAGACCGCGCACGGCGTTCAGGTTCAGCTCGGCGATGCAGCTTTCTGCGGCAGCAATCAGCTTATCGTCGGCTTTAAAGCCTGCCGGGCAGCCAGGCAGCTGGCCATATTCGTAACCGAATGCCGTGACATCGGCATCGTGATAGCGCGCTTCATCGGAGACCACGATATCGCCCACTTTCAGCGTAGGAGCCAGACCGCCCGCAGAACCGGTGTTGATGATTACGTCCGGTTTGCAGCGCTCAAGCAGCAGGGTCGCGCCCAGTGCTGCCGCCACTTTACCGATGCCTGATTTCAGCAGAGCGACGTCAGTTCCGTTCAGCTGGCCGGTGTAGATTTCACATCCACCCAGAGAGAGCGTCTGACAGTTCTCAATTTTGTCACGCAGCAGCGTAACTTCTTCTTCCATTGCACCAATAATGCCGATTTTCATAGATTTACTCGCGATGTGCCTTGTTAAGATGCATAGTCTATCATGCGCATCAGGGGAAACGCATTCTCAGGCGGGGGAGCTCATGGCACCAATCGATTTTCGCAACAAAATTAACTGGCATCGTCGTTTCCGTTCTCCGCAGGGAGAAAAGAGTGAGCACGAGATCCTGCGTATCTTCGAAAGCGATCGCGGGCGCATTGTGAACTCCCCGGCGATCCGCCGCCTGCAACAAAAAACCCAGGTGTTCCCGCTGGAGCGTAATGCCGCGGTTCGCACGCGCCTCACCCATTCCATGGAAGTACAGCAGGTCGGGCGTTACATCGCCAAAGAGATTTTAAGTCGCCTGAAAGAGCAGCGTTTGCTCGAAACCTACGGTCTGGATGAACTGACCGGACCGTTCGAGAGCATCGTAGAGATGGCCTGTCTGATGCATGACATTGGCAACCCGCCGTTTGGTCATTTTGGCGAGGCGGCGATAAACGACTGGTTCAAACAGAAACTGTTCCCCTCCGATGCGGCAAGCCAGCCGCTGAGCGATGACCGTTGTATCGTCAGGGCGCTTCGTCTGCGCGAAGGCGAAGAGACCTTAAACGAATTGCGTCGCAAGGTGCGGCAGGATCTTTGCCAGTTCGAAGGCAATGCGCAGGGGATTCGGCTGGTGCACTCCCTGATGCGCATGAACCTGACGTGGGCGCAGGTCGGCTGCATTCTGAAATACACCCGCCCGGCGTGGTGGATGGGTGAACCGCCCGCGACGCACAGCTATTTAATGAAAAAGCCCGGCTATTATTTATCCGAAGAACGCTATATTGAAAGGCTGCGTAAAGAACTTTCGCTGACCCCGCATGGCCGCTTTCCATTGACCTGGATTATGGAAGCCGCGGACGATATCTCCTATTGCGTGGCCGATCTGGAAGACGCGGTTGAGAAAAGAATATTCAGCGTTGAAGAGCTTTACCAGCATCTTTACGAGGCCTGGGGCACGCATGAGAAAGGCTCTCTGTTTTCTCAGGTGGTCGAAAACGCGTGGGATAAATCGCGTTCTAATTCTTTGAGTCGCAGCACCGAAGATCAGTTCTTCATGTATTTGCGCGTCAATACATTAAATAAACTGGTGCCCTACGCGGCATCACGTTTTATCGATAATTTGCCGGCGATTTTTAGCGGCGAGTTTAATCACGCGCTGCTGGAAGATGACAGCGGTTTCAGCCAACTGCTTGAGTTGTATAAGAACGTTGCGATGCGGCATGTATTTAGCCATCCCGACGTCGAACAGCTGGAATTGCAGGGTTACCGGGTGATCAGCGGCCTGCTGGAAATTTATCGACCGCTGTTGCAATTATCCGTCGACGATTTTACCGAGCTAGTGGAAAAAGATCGTATTAAGCGTCTGCCGATAGAAACGCGGCTGCTGCATAAACTCTCGACACGCCATCGTCTTGCCTACGTCGAAGCGGTGAGTAAAATTGAACGCGATACCGTGCAGTGGCCGGTGCTGGAATATTATTATCGCTGCCGTCTTATTCAGGACTATATCAGCGGAATGACCGATTTGTATGCATGGGATGAATACCGGCGCCTGATGGCAGTGGAATAATGAATGAGTTTTGTAAAGACGAACAATAAATTTTTACTTTTTCCAAAAACTTAATCCCGGAACTTCGGGCTATAAAACGAATCTGATGTACACAGCAATTTTGCGTTATCTGTAAATCGAGATTGAGAACATGAAAAAAACCACATTAGCAATGAGTGCACTGGCTCTGAGTTTAGGTTTAGCGTTATCCCCTCTGACTGCCACCGCAGCCGAGACCGCCTCTTCGGCCGCCACGGCGCAGCAGATGCCAAGCCTTGCCCCGATGCTCGAAAAAGTGATGCCATCGGTGGTGAGTATTAACGTTGAGGGGAGCACAACCGTTAATACACCGCGCATGCCGCGTAACTTCCAGCAGTTCTTCGGTGACAACTCACCGTTCTGCCAGGACGGTTCCCCATTCCAGAGTTCGCCATTCTGTCAGGGTGGCGGCGCGGGCGATGATGGCCCAGGTGCGGGTAACGGCGGCGGTCAGCAGCAGAAATTCATGGCGCTCGGCTCAGGTGTCATTATTGATGCCGCGAAAGGCTATGTCGTGACCAACAACCACGTGGTGGACAACGCCAGCACCATCAAAGTGCAGCTGAGCGATGGCCGTAAATTTGATGCCAAAGTGGTGGGTAAAGATCCTCGCTCTGACATCGCTCTGATCCAGATTCAGGATCCGAAAAACCTGACGGCGATTAAGCTCGCTGACTCCGATGCTCTGCGCGTCGGTGATTACACCGTGGCAATCGGTAACCCGTTTGGTCTGGGTGAAACCGTAACCTCCGGTATCGTTTCTGCGCTGGGTCGTAGCGGCCTGAATGCGGAAAACTATGAAAACTTCATTCAGACCGATGCGGCGATTAACCGTGGTAACTCCGGCGGTGCGCTGGTAAACCTGAACGGTGAGCTGATCGGGATTAACACCGCGATCCTGGCACCGGACGGCGGCAACATTGGTATCGGCTTTGCGATCCCAAGCAACATGGTGAAAAACCTGACCAGTCAGATGGTTGAGTTTGGCCAGGTGAAACGTGGCGAGCTGGGTATTCTGGGTACAGAGCTGAACTCCGAGCTGGCGAAAGCAATGAAAGTTGACGCTCAGCGCGGCGCATTCGTCAGCCAGGTCATGCCGAGCTCTTCTGCGGCGAAGGCCGGTATCAAGGCCGGTGATGTGATCACCACCCTGAACGGCAAGCCAATCAGCAGCTTCGCGGCGCTGCGTGCTGAAGTCGGCTCTATGCCGGTCGGCAGCAAAGTGAACCTGGGTCTGCTGCGCGATGGCAAACCGGTGAACGTGAGTCTGGAACTGCAGCAGAGCAGCCAGAATCAGGTCGACTCCAGCACTATCTTCAGCGGTATTGAAGGTGCGGATATGAGCAACAAAGGCGCGGATAAAGGTGTGGTGGTGAGCAATGTCAAAGCTAACACTCCGGCGGCGCGTATTGGCCTGAAAAAAGGCGATGTGATTATCGGCGCAAACCAGCAGCCGGTGAAAAATATCGCGGAACTGCGCAAAATTCTCGACAGCAAACCAACGGTGCTGGCGCTGAATATTCAGCGAGGTGACACTACGCTGTACCTGTTGATGCAGTAATCCCCAGCCCCTGCCTGCTATCAGGCAGGGGCTTTCTTCGTTTCTGTGACCCTTTCCACAAGTCCATACTTCTCCCCCTGACTTTGTGCATCCGCACAATGCGACACCCTTTGAACTCCCCTATGCTTGAGCTCAGCTCACAGGAGGGTTACATGGCTGGCTGGCATCTTGATACCAAAATGGCGCAGGAAATCGTGGCGCGAACCATGCGCATCATCGATACCAATATCAACGTAATGGATGCCCGTGGGCGAATTATCGGCAGCGGCGATCGCGAGCGCATTGGGGAATTGCACGAAGGCGCGCTTCTGGTGCTTTCTCAGGGGCGGGTGGTGGATATCGACGATGCGGTGGCGCGACACCTGCACGGCGTGCGTCAGGGGATAAACCTGCCGCTGCGCCTGGAAGGGGAGATCGTGGGCGTCATCGGCCTGACCGGTGAACCGGAATCACTGCGTAAATACGGTGAACTGGTGTGCATGACCGCCGAGATGATGCTGGAGCAATCGCGCCTGATGCACCTCCTGGCTCAGGACAGCCGTCTGCGCGAAGAGCTGGTGATGAACCTGATTCAGGCCGAAGAGCACACGCCTGCGCTCACGGAGTGGGCGCAGCGTCTGGGTATCGATCTCAATCAACCGCGCGTGGTGGCGGTGATTGAGGTAGACAGCGGTCAGCTTGGTGTGGATAGCGCAATGGCGGAGTTGCAGCAGTTGCAAAACGCGCTGGCGACACCGGAGCGGAATAACCTGGTAGCGATTGTGTCGCTGACGGAAATGGTGGTGCTGAAACCGGCGCTGAACCCGTTTGGCCGCTGGGATGCGGAAGACCATCGGCGTCGGGTTGAGCAACTTATCTCACGCATGAAAGAGAACGGGCAGCTGCGTTTTCGCGTCGCGCTCGGCAACTATTTCACCGGGCCGGGCAGCATCGCGCGTTCATGGCGAACGGCGCGCACCACCATGATGGTGGGGAAGCAGCGGATGCCCGAAAGCCGGGGCTATTTCTATCAGGATTTAATGTTGCCGGTGCTGCTCGACAGTTTACGCGGCGGCTGGCAGGCCAATGAGCTGGCGCGACCGCTGGTGCGCCTGAAAGCGATGGATAATAACGGGCTACTGCGCCGTACGCTGCAGGCCTGGTTTCGTCATAACGTTCAGCCGTTGGCGACCTCGAAGGCGTTGTTTATTCACCGCAATACGCTGGAATACCGGTTGAACCGTATATCGGAACTGACCGGGCTGGATCTGGGGAATTTCGATGACAGGTTGTTGCTGTATGTGGCGTTGCAGCTGGATGAGCAGCGGTGATGTAGGGCCTGACGCCTTAACTCCGCGCTTTTTTACGGAAGAGTGAAAAACAAAAAACGGCAACCGGGAGTTGCCGTTTTACATTTATTTCCCGCGCGTTAACTTCTCAAGATCCGATTCAATTTCGCTGATCTTGTTGGTCACAACGCTTTCAAGATGACGCAGATCGTCAAGGATCTTACGTTTAAGATCGACTTCGGTGCGATCGCGCTGGCAGATCTGATCGAGTTCATCAATGACATAGCGGAGATTCGGGCTGATTTCCTGAACCTCTTTATATCCCTGGCCGACGCCATCAGCGACGACGGTTTTACGTTGACGCGGGTATTTGAACTTCACGCTCTTCGCGAAAAACTCTCCTTTGTCCTTGTGAAAATAGATTTTCAGAATATCGTTGTTCGCTTCCTGGCGGAGGCTGTAACGATCAATTTCATCAGGATTGGTAATGCCCAGACTTTTCAGATTATCGTACATAGCGGTACCCTTGAGCTCAACATAACCTATGAATAATTAACGAAAAAATCTATCTTCGCCACCATCAGATGTAAAAAAAGCGGGGTGGCCCCCGCTTTTTGTTATACCCGATTAATCGATGGTACGCAGCAGTTCGTTGATACCGACTTTGCCCCGCGTTTTCGCATCGACTTTTTTCACGATAACCGCACAGTACAGACTGTATTTGCCATCTTTAGACGGCAGGTTACCGGAAACGACAACCGAACCGGCCGGAACGCGACCGTAATGCACTTCACCCGTTTCACGATCGTAAATGCGGGTGCTCTGGCCGATGTAGACGCCCATTGAGATCACTGAGCCTTCTTCTACGATCACGCCTTCAACCACTTCGGAGCGCGCGCCGATGAAGCAGTTATCTTCAATGATGGTTGGGTTGGCCTGCAGTGGCTCAAGAACGCCACCGATGCCGACGCCACCGGACAGGTGAACGTTTTTACCGATCTGCGCGCAAGAACCGACGGTTGCCCAGGTATCCACCATGGTGCCTTCGTCAACGTAAGCACCGATGTTCACGTAGGACGGCATCAGTACGGTGTTGCGTGCGATAAACGCGCCCTGGCGAACGGCCGCAGGCGGAACCACGCGGAAACCTTCTTTCTGGAAACGCGCTTCGTCGTAATCAGCGAATTTCATCGGCACTTTATCGAAGTAGCGGCTTTCTGCTCCGTCGATAACCTGGTTATCGTTAATACGGAAAGAGAGCAGCACGGCTTTCTTCAGCCACTGATGAGTTAGCCACTGGCCGTCAATTTTTTCCGCGACACGCAGCGCGCCGGAATCAAGCAGAGAAATCACCTGATTCACCGCTTCGCGGGTGACGGTATCCACATTTGCCGGGGTAATTTCGGCGCGACGCTCAAAGGCGGACTCAATAACGTTCTGTAACTGCTGCATTGTTTTTACTCTTTCCATTTCACTAAAAAACACGTCACCCTTTATCGTTTGGATTGAGGGCTGCTGTCAACCGTTGTTGTACCTCAAGTTGCAGCTCATTATTAAGGGCACGTCGGTCGGCGGTGGCGATTATGAATAAATCTTCTACTCGCTCGCCAATGGTTGTAATTCTGGCGCCATGCAGCGAAATTCCCAGATCCGCAAAAACCTGGCCAACGCGCGCCAGCAGGCCCGGCTGGTCAAGGGCGATCAGTTCGAGGAACGATTTCCGGTCCGTATGGGTCGGCAGGAAATTGACCTCCGTATCGACGGTAAAATGGCGCAATTTCGCCGGCTGGCGACGTGGCTGTGGCGGCTGCCAGCTGTGCTGGGTAATCGCCTGTTCCAGACCGAAGCGAATGCCTTCGTGCCTGTCGGATGAGAGCGGGCTGCCGTCCGGCTCCAGCACGATAAAGGTGTCCATCGCCATGCCGTCGCGGGTGGTGAAAATTTGCGCGTCGTGAACGCTCAGATTGCGCCGGTCGAGTTCTGCGCAGACGGCGGCAAACAGATAGGCCCGATCCGGGCTCCAGATAAAGATTTCGGTCCCGCCGCGCGTTGCCTGTGGGCTTAGCAGGATCAGCGGTTTTTTCAGATCATGCTTCAGCAGATGCCGCGCGTGCCAGGCGAGCTGATTTGGGCTGTGGCGGACAAAGTAGTTGGCCCGGCAGCGCGACCAGATCTGATGCAGCGCTTCCTCATCAATGTTGTCCATTCGCAGCAGCGCCAGCGCCTGAAGCTGGTGGTGACGTACGCGTTCACGCATATCCGGCGTATTTTGCATCCCGCGACGCAGCTGTTTTTCGGTAGCGAAATAGAGCTCGCGCAACAGGCTCTGCTTCCAGCTGTTCCACAGGGTTTCGTTGGTGGCGCAGATATCCGCGACCGTCAGGCAGACCAGAAAACGCAGGCGGTTTTCAGTTTGGACGATTTCGGCGAACTGCTTGATCACTTCCGGGTCCTGAATATCGCGGCGCTGCGCGGTGACAGACATCAGAAGATGATGGCGAACCAGCCAGGCGACCAGTTGGGTTTCGCGCGAATTCAGGCCGTGTAGTTCAGCAAATTTCAGTACGTCCTGGGCACCGAGCACCGAGTGGTCGCCGCCGCGCCCTTTGGCGATATCGTGGAACAGGGCGGCAATCAGAATCAGTTCTGGGTGGCTGAGGCGCGGCCAAAGCTCAACGCACAGCGGGTGCTTCGACCGTGTCTCTTCTTTAGCGAAACTTTCCAGTTTCAGCATCACGCGAATGGTGTGTTCGTCCACCGTGTAAGCGTGGAACAGGTCAAACTGCATCTGGCCGACAATGTGCGACCACTGAGGCATATAGGCCCAAAGCACGCTATGGCGGTGCATCGGCAGCAGGCCACGGCTGACAGCACCGGGGTGGCGTAACATGCTCAGGAAGAGCGAACGGGCTTCCGGGATATAGCACAGAGGCTGCGTCAAATGGCGGCGCGCATGGCGCAGATGACGCAACGTGGTGGAGTAGATCCCGGTGATCGTGCTGTTGCGCACCATGGTGTAGAACATCCGCAGGATCGCTTCCGGCTCGCGAATAAACAACGTTTCATCGCGCAGGTCGATGAGGGTGCCGCGCAGCTGGAATTCGTCATCAATCGGACGCGGCTTTTCATCGGTGGTCAGCGCCAGGATGGCTTCATCAAAGAGCTGCAATAGCATCTGGTTAAGCTCAGAGACGCGGCGGGTGACGCGGAAGAAATCCTTCATCATCTGTTCAACCGGCTCGTTGCCTTCGCCGCTGTAGTTCAGGCGCTGGGCGACGCTGAGCTGGCGGTCGAACAAGAGACGGTTATCGTAACGGGTCACTTCCAGATGCAAGGCAAAACGGATGCGCCACAGCAGATGCAGGCATTCGTTAAGCTCGTTGCGTTCGGCTTCGGTTAAAAAGCCAAAACCGACCATCTCATCCATAGACGTCGCGCCAAAATGGCGACGCGCGACCCATTGTAAAGTGTGAATGTCGCGCAGGCCACCGGGGCTGCTTTTGATGTCCGGCTCAAGGTTATAGCTGGTGCCGTGATAGCGCTGGTGGCGTACGTTTTGCTCTTCAACTTTTGCGGCGAAAAAGCGCTCAGACGGCCAGAAACCGTCGCTGAAGATATGTTTTTGCAGTTCCAGGAACAGGGCGACGTCGCCGATCAGCAGGCGCGTTTCAATCAGGTTGGTGGCGACCGTGAGATCCGATAACCCTTCCAGCAGGCACTCTTCGAGCGTGCGGACGCTGTGACCAACTTCCAGCTTCACGTCCCACAGGAGTGTCAGGAGTTCGCCAATTTTTTGCGCCTGTTCGTCGGGCAGCTTTTTGCGGCTCAGCACCAGCAGGTCGATATCGGAAAGCGGGTGCAGTTCACCGCGACCGTAGCCGCCCACGGCGACCAGCGCGACGTCGCTTATCTGACCAAAACCATACTCGATCCACAGGCGTTGCAGCAGCTGATCGATAAATTCGGTGCGCGCTTCGATGAGCTCTTCCGCCGAAATACCCTCGTCAAAGGCTTTACCCAGCCAGCGCTGAAAAACGTCGATATGCGCTTTAATATCCGCCACCGTGAGCTCGCGCTGTGGCCAGACTCCAGGGTTGTCCGGCTGGTCGGGCAGGGTGGGGAGTGCCGTGTTCGGATACTGTTCGGGTAAAAGGTTACTCATCTCGTGCGCCACCCATAAGTAAAAGCTATAGCCATTAAAAAAGCCGGCATTTGCCGGCTTCTTATCATTCGTTGTGCGAGAGTATCGCCGGGATGGTGTCATCCTTTCGCAACGTCATAATTTCGCAGCCGTTGTCTGTTACCACAATAGTATGCTCGTACTGCGCAGACAAGCTTCTGTCTTTGGTTTTTACCGTCCAGCCATCTTTCATGGTACGGATGCGGTAGTCGCCGGAGTTCACCATCGGTTCGATAGTGAAGGTCATGCCTTTTTGCAGCACCACACCGCCGTCATCCGCATCGTAATGCAGAACCTGCGGCTCTTCGTGGAACACGCGGCCAATGCCGTGACCGCAGTATTCGCGCACGACGGAGAAACCTTCCGCTTCCACGAATTTCTGGATCGCGGCACCAATGGTACGCAGGCGGATGCCCGGCTTAACCATTTTCAGCGCCAGGTAGAGGCTCTCCTGGGTGATGCGGCACAGGCGCTCGCCGAGGATGGTCGGCTTGCCGACGATAAACATTTTGGAGGTGTCGCCGTGATACTCGTCTTTAATGACGGTCACGTCGATGTTAACGATGTCGCCATCTTTCAGCAGTTTCTCGTCATCCGGAATACCGTGACACACCACTTCATTAATAGAGATGCAGACGGATTTCGGGAAACCGTGATAGCCGAGGCAGGCGGAGACCGCGTGCTGCTCGTTGACGATATAGTCGTTACAGATGCGATCCAGTTCGCCGGTGCTGACGCCCGGTTTGATGTACGGTTCGATCATTTCCAGCACTTCAGCGGCCAGACGACCGGCGACGCGCATCTTTTCAATTTCTTCTGGGGTCTTAATAGAGATAGCCATGTAATCTGTCCATCAGTGTCGATTTTTTCGACAATACTAGTCTAAGTGTTGTCAATGGTACCAGTCTGGAGCGTTGCCTGCCAAATTGAGAATCATTAACAGCACACACCGCCAACAATTATTGGTTTATGGTGGCGTTTTGTGGTATAAAGCGCGCCGGACTTCCGATCCATTTGTAATACACAAGATGGACCAGAGGCGACAACTCTCACATTGTGTAAATAACACACACGTATCGGCACATATTCCGGGGTGCCCTTCGGGGTCGGTAATATGGGATACGTGGAGGCATAACCCCAACTTTTAAATAGAGGTTTTAAACATGGCAACTGTTTCCATGCGCGACATGCTCAAGGCTGGTGTTCACTTCGGTCACCAGACCCGTTACTGGAACCCGAAAATGAAGCCTTTCATCTTCGGCGCGCGTAACAAAGTTCACATCATCAACCTTGAGAAAACTGTACCAATGTTCAACGAAGCCCTGGCTGAGCTGAACAAGATCTCTTCCCGTAAAGGTAAGATTCTGTTCGTTGGTACTAAGCGCGCTGCAAGCGAAGCTGTGAAAGAAGCTGCAAACAGCTGCGATCAGTTCTTCGTGAACCATCGCTGGTTGGGCGGCATGCTGACCAACTGGAAAACTGTTCGTCAGTCCATCAAGCGCCTGAAAGATCTGGAAACCCAGTCTCAGGACGGTACTTTCGATAAGCTGACCAAAAAAGAAGCGCTGATGCGTACTCGTGAGCTGGACAAGCTGGAAAACAGCCTGGGCGGCATCAAAGACATGGGCGGTCTGCCAGACGCTCTGTTCGTTATCGACGCTGATCACGAGCACATCGCAATCAAAGAAGCTAACAACCTGGGTATCCCGGTATTCTCTATCGTTGATACCAACTCCGATCCGGACGGCGTTGACTTCGTTATCCCGGGTAACGACGATGCAATCCGTGCTGTTAGCCTGTACCTGAGCGCTGTTGCTGCTACCGTTCGTGAAGGCCGTTCCCAGGATCTGGCTTCCCAGGCGGAAGAAAGCTTCGTAGAAGCTGAATAATAAGGTTCTGTCCCTTATTTAGTACCGTGTATAAATAGGGGCCTCTATCTGGCCCCTTTTTCACTTTTAAGCCTGTCTGGTTTCTTAAACCGGGCAGGACATCTCTCCCGAGGATTAAAGAATGGCTGAAATTACCGCATCCCTGGTAAAAGAGCTGCGCGAGCGTACTGGCGCAGGCATGATGGATTGCAAAAAAGCGCTGACTGAAGCGAACGGCGACATCGAGCTGGCAATCGAAAACATGCGTAAATCCGGCGCAATCAAAGCGGCGAAAAAAGCAGGTAACGTTGCAGCTGACGGCGTGATCATCACTAAGATCGACGGCACCTACGGCATCATTCTGGAAGTTAACTGCCAGACTGACTTCGTCGCTAAAGACGGCGGTTTCCAGGCTTTCGCAAACAAAGTACTGGACGCAGCGGTTGCTGGCAAAATCACTGACGTTGACGTTCTGAAAGCACAGTTCGAAGAAGAACGTGTTGCTCTGGTTGCTAAAATCGGTGAGAACATCAACATCCGTCGTGTTGCAGCACTGGAAGGCGACGTTCTGGGTTCATACCAGCACGGCGCACGTATCGGTGTTCTGGTTGCGGCTAAAGGCGCTGACGAAGAGCTGGTTAAACAGCTGGCTATGCACATCGCTGCAAGCAAGCCAGAATTCGTGAAACCAGAAGACGTGTCTGCTGAAGTAGTAGAAAAAGAGTACCAGGTTCAGCTGGACATCGCCATGCAGTCTGGCAAGCCTAAAGAAATCGCAGAGAAAATGGTTGAAGGCCGCATGAAGAAATTCACCGGCGAAGTTTCTCTGACTGGCCAGCCTTTCGTTATGGATCCAAGCAAATCTGTTGCTCAGCTGCTGAAAGAGCACAACGCTGACGTAACTGGCTTCATCCGCTTCGAAGTGGGCGAAGGCATCGAGAAAGTTGAAACTGACTTCGCAGCAGAAGTTGCTGCAATGTCCAAGCAGTCTTAATGATTGCGAAGGAGCCGCCTGAGGGCGGCTTCTTTTTGCCCCTCATGTGTAAATCAGACAGAGCCCTCTGGTTTCTGTACTGATAAGCGGCATACTATGTCGCCAGAATTAACCCCCATCTTAATCGTTGACAGTCTCAGGAAAGAAACATGGCTACCAATGCAAAACCCGTGTACAAACGCATTCTGCTTAAGCTGAGTGGCGAAGCACTGCAGGGAACGGAAGGCTTCGGTATTGACGCAAGCATTCTTGACCGCATGGCACAGGAAATCAAAGAACTGGTTGAACTGGGTATCCAGGTTGGCGTAGTTATTGGCGGTGGCAACCTCTTCCGTGGCGCTGGTCTGGCGAAAGCGGGTATGAACCGCGTTGTGGGCGACCACATGGGTATGCTGGCAACCGTGATGAATGGCCTGGCGATGCGTGATGCGCTTCACCGTGCCTATGTGAACGCCCGCCTGATGTCCGCTATTCCGTTGAATGGCGTATGTGATAACTACAGCTGGGCAGAGGCGATCAGCCTGCTGCGCAATAACCGCGTCGTGATCCTCTCCGCCGGTACCGGTAACCCGTTCTTTACGACCGACTCCGCAGCGTGCCTGCGCGGGATCGAGATCGAAGCAGACGTGGTGCTGAAAGCCACCAAAGTCGACGGCGTGTTTACTGCCGATCCAGCAACCGATCCGACTGCGACCATGTATGATCAGTTGAGCTACAACGAAGTGCTGGATAAAGAGCTGAAAGTGATGGATCTTGCCGCCTTTACGCTGGCTCGTGACCACAAATTACCGATTCGTGTTTTCAACATGAATAAGCCTGGTGCACTGCGTCGCGTAGTGATGGGTGAAAAAGAAGGCACTTTGATCACGGAATAATTTCCGTTGACGACAAATACAGGTAAGATTCCGCATTACTTTTGTAGTGGGTTTGTTACCTGGACGCGCCTTTGGCGTTGTCATGAATTAAACGCGACTATACTTAGCACACCTATAGCGGCTGTGCTGGCGGATAGTCTGCCTGAGACTAGTGTTCAAGGATTCGTAACGTGATTAACGACATCAGAAAAGATGCTGAAACACGCATGGAAAAATGCGTAGAAGCGTTCAAAAACCAAATCAGCAAAGTGCGTACTGGTCGTGCTTCCCCAAGCCTGCTGGATGGCATTGTAGTGGAATACTACGGTACCCCAACTCCGCTGCGTCAGCTGGCGAGCGTAACGGTTGAAGACACCCGTACCCTGAAAATCAACGTTTTCGATCGTTCATTGGGTCCGGCTGTTGAAAAAGCCATCATGGCTTCCGATCTGGGTCTGAACCCAAGCTCTGCGGGCACTGATATCCGCGTTCCGCTGCCTCCACTGACAGAAGAACGTCGTAAAGAGCTGATCAAAGTCGTGCGTGGCGAAGCTGAAGGCGCTCGCGTTGCCGTGCGTAACGTGCGTCGTGATGCGAACGATAAAGTGAAAGCACTGCTGAAAGAGAAAGAAATCAGCGAAGATGACGATCGTCGTTCTCAGGACGACGTGCAGAAAATGACCGACGCTGCGATCAAGAAAGTTGACGCGGCGCTGGCAGATAAAGAAGCGGAACTGATGCAGTTCTGATTTCTGACGTCATCTGATAAAACGCCGTTCAGAAAGTCCTGTGACTTTGCTGGCGGCGTTTTGCTTTTATATGGTCTAACTTTTCTTCCGGGCATCTCATGAAGCATTTAACTCTTCTCGGCTCGACCGGCTCTATCGGTTGCAGCACTCTCGACGTTGTTCGTCACAACCCTGACCAGTACACGGTAATCGCCCTCGTGGCCGGTAAGAACGTGCAGCGCATGGTTGAACAGTGTCTGGAGTTTACTCCCCGCTATGCGGTGATGGATGACGAGGAAAGTGCTCGCCAGGTCAAAACGTTACTGACAGAGAATGGCAGTCGCACTGAGGTTTTAAGTGGTCAGCAGGCTGCATGCGAAATGGCTGCGCTAAGTGACGTGGACCAGGTCATGGCGGCCATCGTGGGGGCAGCGGGTTTACTGCCAACGCTTGCTGCTATTGATGCCGGTAAGACGGTACTGCTGGCAAATAAAGAGTCGCTGGTGACCTGCGGCCGCCTGTTTATGGAAGCCGTGAAAGCGCGAGGTGCGCGACTTTTACCGGTAGATAGCGAACATAACGCGATTTTTCAGAGTTTACCGCAACCTTTTCAGGAAAACCTGGGGTACGCTTCACTTGAGCAGAATGGCGTGGTGTCAATTTTGCTTACCGGGTCTGGTGGCCCATTCCGTGAAACGCCGCTGTCTGAACTGGCCGCAATGACGCCCGATCAGGCCTGTCGGCATCCGAACTGGTCGATGGGACGAAAAATCTCCGTCGATTCCGCCACTATGATGAACAAAGGTCTGGAATACATTGAAGCTCGCTGGTTGTTTAATGCATCGGCGAAACAGATGGAAGTGCTGATCCACCCGCAGTCGGTGATTCACTCGATGGTGCGCTATCAGGACGGTAGCGTGCTGGCGCAACTGGGCGAACCGGACATGCGCACGCCTATCGCCCATTCGATGGCGTGGCCGAACCGTGTAGTCTCAGGGGTAAAACCGCTCGACTTTTGCAAAATCAGCTCACTGACTTTCAGCGAGCCTGACTACGATCGCTACCCTTGTCTGAAACTGGCGATGAACGCCTTCGATCAGGGACAAGCGGCGACTACCGCGCTCAATGCCGCCAATGAAGTGACCGTTGAGGCATTTCTGAATCAGCACATCCGCTTTACGGATATCGCCGCACTCAATCTTTCGGTGCTTGAAGCGATGGATTTGCGTGAACCGCAGAGCGTGGAAGCAGTGCTGGCAGTCGATGCGCAAGCGCGCGTCGTTGCACGCGAACAAGTGACGCGTCTCGCAAGCGGGCGATAATCCACCCACGAGTCGTCGTGCTATTTGTTAGCGTTGGGCTTCGGTGATATAGTCTGCGCCACCTGATCGCTGGTATTTGACGTAGAGTGGTCAGGTAAGCCGTGGTTTACACGGCTTTTTTGTGGAAAGGCTTCAGTATTCCTGAGTACCGTTAAATCCTTTCAGGGACTAAAAACGCGTTATGTTGTCTGCGAATCAACCAATAAGCGAAAACTTGCCAGCTCATGGCTGTCGCCATGTAGCAATCATCATGGATGGCAATGGCCGCTGGGCGAAAAGACAAGGGAAGATACGAGCCTTTGGGCATAAAGCTGGGGCGAAATCTGTTCGCCGCGCCGTATCTTTTGCCGCCAATAACGGCATTGATGCGTTAACGCTCTATGCTTTCAGCAGTGAAAACTGGAATCGACCGCCGCAGGAAGTGACTGCGTTGATGGAATTGTTTGTGTGGGCGCTCGACAGCGAAGTAAAAAGCCTGCACCGCCACAACGTCCGCTTGCGCATTATCGGTGATACCAGTCGTTTCAACTCACGTTTGCAGGAACGCATTCGTAAAGCGGAAGCGGTGACCGAAAACAATACCGGTCTGACGCTCAATATCGCGGCGAATTACGGCGGACGTTGGGACATTATCCAGGGTGTTCGGCATCTGGCTGAGCAAGTTCAGGAAGGGCTGTTAAGACCCGACCAAATTGATGAAGAGGCGCTGGGTCAGCAAATCTGCATGAACGAACTGGCACCTGTGGATTTGGTTATTAGGACAGGGGGAGAACATCGAATCAGTAACTTTTTGCTTTGGCAAATTGCCTATGCCGAACTTTACTTTACGGATGTTCTTTGGCCCGATTTTGATGAACAAGACTTTGAAGGTGCGCTGAATGCCTTTGCCAATCGTGAGCGTCGCTTCGGCGGCACTGAGCCAGGCGCCGAAAAAGTCTGATGGGGGTAGCTTTTGCTGAAGTATCGCCTGATTTCCGCTTTTGTATTAATACCCATCGTTATCGCGGCGCTGTTTTTACTGCCGCCGGTGGGATTTGCCATTGTCACGCTGGTGGTGTGTATGCTCGCCGCGTGGGAATGGGGGCAGCTTAGCGGCTTTACTTCGCGCACTCAGCGGGTATGGCTGGCTGTACTCTGTGGCCTGTTACTGGCGCTGATGCTGTTGTTGTTGCCTGAGTATCATCACAATATCCATCAGCCACTGATTGAGGGTTCCCTGTGGGCCTCGCTGGGCTGGTGGGTTGTCGCATTGCTGCTGGTGCTTTTTTATCCCGGCTCTGCAACATTCTGGCGCAACTCTAAAACGCTGCGCCTGATTTTCGGCCTGCTCACAATTGTTCCTTTTTTCTGGGGTATGCTTGTGCTGCGTGTCTGGCACTACGACGACAACCACTACAGTGGCTCACTGTGGCTGCTCTATGTGATGATTCTCGTCTGGGGTGCTGACTCCGGGGCCTATATGTTTGGTAAACTCTTTGGCAAACATAAACTGGCGCCGAAAGTGTCGCCTGGCAAAACCTGGCAGGGGTTCATCGGCGGTCTGTTTACGGCGGCGATTATCTCCTGGGGATATGGCGTGTGGGCGAATCTTGACGTCGCACCGAGCACGCTGCTGATTTGTTCTATTTTTGCCGCGCTGGCGTCCGTTCTTGGGGATTTAACCGAGAGCATGTTCAAGCGTGAAGCAGGGATCAAAGACAGCGGTCACCTTATCCCAGGACATGGTGGAATACTGGATCGCATCGATAGCCTGACGGCTGCGGTACCGGTCTTCGCATGCCTGTTGTTGCTGGTATTTGGCACGATTTAACGGAAGGTTTTATGCTGAGCATCCTATGGAATCTGGCGGCGTTCATTGTTGCACTTGGTGTACTCATCACTGTGCACGAATTTGGCCATTTCTGGGTTGCGCGGCGTTGCGGTGTGCGGGTCGAGCGTTTTTCGATTGGCTTCGGTAAAGCGCTTTGGCGTCGCACTGATCGCCATGGTACTGAGTTTGTCATTGCGCTGATCCCGCTCGGCGGCTACGTAAAAATGCTGGATGAGCGCGTAGAGCCTGTTGCGCCTGAGATGCGACACTACGCCTTCAACAACAAAACCGTCGGCCAGCGCGCCGCCATCATTGCTGCCGGTCCGGTAGCGAACTTCATCTTCGCCATTTTCGCCTATTGGCTGGTGTTTATCATCGGTGTCCCTGGTGTTCGTCCGGTTGTTGGTGAAATAACCGCCAACTCCATCGCCGCGACGGCGCAAATTGCACCGGGCATGGAACTTAAAGCGATCGATGGTATCGAAACCCCTGATTGGGAAGCTGTCAGGCTGCAATTGGTTTCTAAAATCGGCGATGACCAGACCACCATCACTGTTTCACCCTTTGGTGCCAGTCAGCGTCAGGATAAAGTCCTCGATTTGCGTCACTGGGCGTTTGAGCCAGATAAAGAAGATCCGGTTGCGGCATTGGGCATTCGCCCACGCGGTGCGCAGATCGAACCGGTGTTAGCTGAAGTGCAGGCTGACTCGGCGGCGAGTAAAGCAGGTTTGCAAGCGGGCGACAGGATCGTTAAAGTCGATGGTCAACCGTTAACACAATGGATGACGTTTGTTATTCTGGTGCGCGATAATCCTGGCACACCGCTGGCAGTTGAGATCGAACGACAGGGGAGTCCGCTCTCCTTGACGCTAATCCCGGACACCAAACCGGGCGGTGGTAAGGCAGAAGGATTTGCGGGCGTAGTGCCCAAAGTGATTCCGCTGCCAGATGAGTACAAGACAATACGCCAGTATGGGCCGTTCAGCGCCATCCTTGAAGCCACGGATAAAACATGGCAACTGATGAAGCTGACGGTCAACATGTTGGGGAAATTGATTACCGGTGACGTAAAACTGAACAACCTCAGTGGGCCGATTTCTATCGCTCAAGGGGCTGGGATGTCAGCGGAATTCGGGGTGATTTACTATCTCATGTTTCTCGCGCTCATTAGCGTGAACCTCGGGATAATCAACCTGTTCCCGCTTCCCGTATTAGACGGGGGGCATCTGCTGTTTTTAGCGATCGAAAAGCTAAAAGGTGGACCGGTATCCGAGCGAGTTCAAGACTTTAGTTATCGCATTGGCTCGATACTGCTAGTGCTGTTAATGGGGCTTGCGCTTTTCAATGATTTCTCTCGGTTGTAAGAGAGATAGTTAGGAAGAATGCATAATAACGATGGCGATGAAAAAGTTGCTCATAGCGTCGCTGCTGTTTAGCAGCGCAACCGTATACGGTGCTGAAGGTTTCGTAGTGAAGGATATTCATTTCGAAGGTCTTCAGCGTGTCGCCGTCGGTGCGGCCCTCCTCAGTATGCCAGTTCGCCAGGGCGACACGGTTAATGATGAAGATATCAGTAACACCATTCGTGCACTGTTTGCCACTGGCAACTTTGAGGACGTTCGCGTCCTGCGCGATGGTGATACGCTGCTGGTTCAGGTGAAAGAACGCCCGACGATTGCCAGTATCACTTTCTCCGGTAACAAATCGGTGAAAGACGATATGCTCAAGCAAAACCTTGAAGCATCTGGTGTTCGTGTGGGTGAATCTCTGGACCGCACAACCCTGTCCGACATCGAAAAAGGACTGGAAGATTTCTACTACAGCGTCGGTAAGTACAGCGCGAGCGTCAAAGCCGTTGTCACTCCGCTGCCGCGTAACCGCGTCGATCTGAAACTCGTCTTCCAGGAAGGCGTTTCAGCGAAGATCCAGCAGATCAACATCGTGGGCAACCACGCGTTCAGTACGGACGAGCTGATCTCTACCTTCCAGCTGCGCGATGAAGTGCCGTGGTGGAACGTAGTCGGCGATCGTAAATACCAGAAGCAGAAGCTGGCGGGCGATCTCGAAACCCTGCGTAGCTACTATCTGGACCGCGGTTATGCCCGTTTCAACATTGACTCTACTCAGGTCAGTCTGACTCCGGACAAGAAAGGTATCTACATTACGGTTAACATCACTGAAGGCGATCAGTACAAGCTTTCCGGTGTTGAAGTAAGCGGAAACCTGGCGGGTCATTCCGCTGAGATCGAGAGTCTGACCAAGCTTGCACCGGGTGAACTGTATAGCGGCGCGAAAGTGACCAAAATGGAAGACGGCATTAAAAAGCTGCTCGGCCGTTATGGTTATGCCTACCCGCGCGTACAGACTCAGCCAGAAATCAACGACACGGATAAAACCGTTAAGCTCCACGTTAACGTGGATGCGGGTAACCGTTTCTATGTGCGTAAAATTCGCTTTGAAGGTAACGATACCTCCAAAGATTCCGTACTGCGTCGCGAAATGCGCCAGATGGAAGGCGCATGGTTGGGCAGCGACCTCGTTGACCAGGGTAAAGAGCGTCTGAACCGTCTGGGTTACTTCGAAACGGTCGATACCGATACACAGCGTGTATCAGGCAGCCCGGATCAGGTAGACGTGGTTTACAAGGTGAAAGAGCGTAACACCGGTAGCTTTAACTTCGGCGTGGGTTACGGCACCGAAAGTGGCGTGAGCTTCCAGGTCGGCGTTCAGCAGGATAACTGGTTAGGTACGGGCTATTCCGTTGGTATCAACGGTACCAAGAACGACTACCAGACCTATTCTGAGTTCTCTGTCACTAACCCATACTTCACCGTTGACGGTGTGAGCCTGGGCGGTCGTATTTTCTATAACGACTTTAAAGCAGACGATGCGGACCTGTCCTCGTACACCAACAAAAGTTATGGTGTGGATGGCACGCTTGGCTTCCCGATTAACGAATACAACACCCTGCGTGCTGGTTTAGGTTACGTGCATAACGACCTGTCCAATATGCAACCGCAGGTGGCAATGTGGCGTTATCTGGACTCTATCGGTCAGTCGGCGAGCACCTCAAGCGACAACAACGGTTTCGCTGCAGATGACTTCACCTTCAACTACGGTTGGACGTATAACCGCCTTGACCGTGGTTTCTTCCCGACAGCGGGTTCTCGCGTCAACCTGAACGGTAAAGTGACCGTTCCAGGTTCTGATAACGAGTTCTACAAAGTTACGCTGGACACGGCGTCTTACTTCCCAATTGATGAGGATCACAAGTGGGTTGTGCTGGGTCGTACACGTTGGGGTTACGGTGACGGCTTAGGTGGCAAAGAGTTGCCATTCTATGAAAACTTCTATGCCGGTGGTTCCAGCACAGTACGTGGCTTCCAGTCCAATAACATTGGTCCGAAAGCGGTGTACTACGGCGGCAACGACTCTGATAACTGTGATAAGAAGTCTTCGTCAGAAGTCTGTAGCTCTGATGACGCGGTGGGTGGTAACGCCATGGGCGTCGCCAGCCTGGAGATCATTACGCCTACGCCGTTCATCAGCGATAAGTATGCGAACTCTGTGCGTACCTCGTTCTTCTGGGATGCGGGTACCGTGTGGGATACCAACTGGGATAACACTGCTCAGATGAAAGCAGAAGGTGTGCCGGATTACAGCGATCCGAGCAACATTCGCATGTCTGCAGGTATCGCATTACAATGGATGTCACCGTTGGGGCCGTTGGTCTTCTCCTACGCCCAGCCGTTTAAGAAATACGATGGAGACAAAGCGGAACAGTTCCAGTTTAACATTGGTAAAACCTGGTAATTATCCGTTGCAATGGAATGCGTTGGCAGTGTAGCGCTGACAACCGGCGATCGCATAGACGATCGCCTTGCCACGCAAAGAACGGTACCTTCGGGTACCAATGGGATGGTAAGGAGTTTATTGTGAAAAAGTGGTTATTAGCTGCAGGTCTGGGTTTGGCAATGGTGACTTCTGCTCAGGCAGCGGACAAAATTGCAATCGTCAACATGGGTAATCTTTTCCAGCAGGTAGCCCAGAAAACGGGTGTTTCTGCGACTCTGGAAAACGAATTCAAAGGCCGTGCTGGTGAACTGCAAGGTATGGAAAACGATCTTCAGTCCAAAATGCAGCGTCTGCAGCGTGATGGTTCTACCATGAAAGCGAGCGACCGTAGCAAGCTGGAAAAAGACGTAATGGCACAGCGTCAGACTTTCTCTCAGAAAGCACAGGCTTTCGAGCAGGATCGTCAGCGTCGTTCTAACGAAGAGCGTGGCAAACTGGTAACTCGTATTCAGTCTGCTGTGAAAGCTGTTGCAGCGGATCAGAACATCGATCTGGTTGTTGATGCGAATGCCGTTGCTTTCAACAGTAGCGATGTGAAAGACATCACTGCTGATGTACTGAAACAGGTTAAATAAGTAATGCCTTCAATTCGACTGGCTGATCTCGCTCAGCAGTTGGATGCAGAATTACACGGTGATGGCGATATCGTCATCACCGCTGTTGCGTCCATGCAATCTGCTAAAGCAGGCACAATAACGTTCATGGTAAGCCCGAAGTACCGTGAGCACCTGGCTCAATGCCAGGCGTCTGCTGTCGTTCTGACGCAGGACGACCTTCCGTTTGCCACGACAAGCGCACTGGTAGTAAAAAATCCCTACCTGACTTACGCGCGTATGGCTCAAATTCTTGATACCACGCCGCAGCCGGCGCAGAACATTGCTGCCAGTGCAGTCATTGATCCGACGGCGAAGCTGGGTAATAACGTTGCAATTGGCCCGAATGCCGTTATCGAATCCGATGTTGTTCTCGGTGATAACGTGGTGATTGGCGCGGGTTGTTTCGTGGGTAAACAGACTAAAATTGGTGCAGGCTCCCGTTTATGGGCCAATGTGACCGTCTATCATGAGATCGAAATCGGCGAAAATTGCCTGATCCAGTCCAGTACCGTGATCGGTTCGGACGGGTTTGGTTATGCCAACGATCGTGGTAACTGGATTAAGATCCCTCAGCTCGGCCGGGTAATTATCGGCGATCGCGTTGAGATCGGCGCATGCACAACGATTGACCGCGGTGCCCTCGACGACACCATCATTGGTAATGGTGTTATCATTGATAACCAATGTCAGATTGCGCATAACGTTGTGATTGGCGACAATACAGCTGTTGCAGGTGGCGTGATCATGGCAGGCAGTCTGAAAATTGGCCGTTACTGCATGATCGGTGGTGCCAGCGTGATCAATGGGCATATGGAAATATGCGACAAGGTCACGGTGACAGGCATGGGTATGGTGATGCGTCCTATCACTGAGCCTGGTGTCTATTCCTCCGGCATTCCGCTGCAACCGAACAAAGTGTGGCGTAAAACCGCAGCTCTGGTGATGAACATTGATGATATGAGCAAGCGTCTCAAAGCGATTGAGCGCAAAATCGATCAACAAGACTAAACGTTCATCCCTATAACGCTAAATTTCCCGGCCTGTCGGCTTTCTTATAAACCGGCAGGCCGTGTTATTATTGCTATTCAGTAAATTTTGACAGGAAGAGTATTTTGACTACCGACACTCATACTCTGCATATTGAAGAGATTTTAGAGCTTCTGCCGCACCGCTACCCGTTTTTGCTGGTAGATCGTGTGCTGGATTTTGAAGAAGGTCGTTTTCTGCGCGCAGTGAAAAATGTCTCTGTAAATGAGCCATTCTTCCAGGGACATTTCCCTGGTAAACCTATCTTCCCGGGTGTGTTGATCCTGGAAGCGATGGCACAGGCTACCGGTATTCTGGCGTTTAAAAGCGTCGGTAAACTGGAGCCAGGTGAACTGTATTACTTCGCGGGTATTGATGAAGCGCGCTTTAAGCGCCCAGTCGTGCCTGGTGATCAGATGATCATGGAAGTGACTTTTGAAAAAACGCGCCGTGGCCTGACGCGCTTCAAAGGCGTTGCGCTGGTTGACGGCAAAGTTGTTTGCGAAGCGACCATGATGTGTGCGCGTAGCCGGGAGGCCTGATACGTGATTGATAAATCCGCCTTTATTCATCCAACCGCCATTGTGGAAGAGGGCGCCGTAATTGGTGCTAACGCCCACATTGGTCCTTTTTGTATTGTCGGACCCCATGTCGTTATTGGCGAGGGTACCGTACTGAAATCTCACGTGGTGGTGAATGGTCATACGACCATTGGCCGCGATAATGAGATCTATCAGTTTGCCTCCATTGGCGAAGTGAACCAGGATCTGAAATATGCTGGCGAACCGACCCGTGTGGAAATCGGCGATCGCAACCGCATTCGCGAAAGCGTCACCATTCATCGTGGCACAGTACAGGGTGGTGGATTGACGAAGGTGGGCAGCGACAACCTCTTTATGGTCAACGCGCATATCGCGCACGACTGTACTGTGGGCAGCCGCTGTATCCTCGCCAACAACGCAACGCTGGCAGGACACGTATCGGTTGACGATTTCGCAATCATTGGCGGCATGACCGCAGTCCATCAATTCTGCATCATTGGTGCACACGTGATGGTCGGCGGTTGCTCCGGTGTGGCGCAGGATGTCCCACCGTATGTGATTGCGCAGGGCAACCATGCGACGCCGTTTGGCGTCAACATTGAAGGTCTCAAGCGTCGTGGCTTTAGCCGCGAAGCGATTACCGCGATCCGCAACGCGTACAAACTGTTGTACCGTAGCGGTAAAACGCTGGAAGAGGCCAAGCCAGAAGTTGCAGAGCTGGCAGAACAGCACCCTGAAGTGAAAGCGTTCACCGAGTTCTTTGAACGCTCAACTCGCGGTCTGATCCGTTAATGGTCGACAATCGTCCATTAACGATAGCCCTGGTCGCCGGAGAAACCTCCGGCGATATTCTTGGTGCAGGTCTTATCCGCGCACTCAAGGCTCGCGTACCCAATGCCCGCTTTGTCGGCGTGGCAGGCCCGCTGATGCAGGCCGAAGGCTGTGAAGCCTGGTACGAAATGGAAGAGCTGGCGGTGATGGGCATTGTTGAAGTGCTAGGCCGTTTACGCCGCCTGCTGCACATCCGCGCCGATCTCACCCGTCGTTTTACCGATCTCAAACCCGATGTGTTCGTCGGGATCGATGCCCCTGATTTCAATATTACCCTCGAAGGGAACCTGAAAAAGCAGGGTATCAAAACGATCCACTACGTCAGTCCGTCCGTCTGGGCGTGGCGACAGAAACGTGTTTTCAAAATAGGCAGATCGACCGATTTGGTGCTTGCTTTTCTGCCTTTCGAAAAAGCGTTTTACGATAGATTCAATGTTCCCTGCCGCTTTATCGGCCACACCATGGCAGACGCCATGCCGCTGGATCCGGATAAAAACGCGGCGCGCGATATTCTTGGCATTCCGCACGACGCCCACTGCCTGGCCCTGTTGCCGGGAAGTCGCGGTGCTGAAGTGGAAATGCTCAGCGCCGATTTCTTGAAAACGGCGCAAATCCTTCGCCAGACTTACCCCGATCTTGAAGTCGTTGTGCCGCTGGTAAATGCCAAACGCCGCGAGCAGTTCGAGCGTATCAAAGCCGAAGTGGCCCCTGATCTGCACATCCACCTTCTGGATGGCAAAGGCCGCGAGGCGATGTTCGCCAGCGACGCTGCGCTGCTGGCCTCGGGAACTGCGGCGCTGGAATGCATGCTCGCGAAATGTCCGATGGTAGTGGGTTATCGCATGAAGCCGTTCACCTTCTGGCTGGCGAAACGTCTGGTGAAAACGGATTATGTCTCATTACCAAACCTGCTTGCCGGGCGCGAGCTGGTGAAAGAGTTACTGCAGGATGAGTGTCAGCCTCAGGCATTAGCTGATGCGCTGCTGCCCTTGCTGGCAGACGGCAAAACCAGCCACCAGATGCATGACACTTTCCGGGAGTTGCATCAGCAGATCCGCTGTAATGCCGATGAGCAGGCGGCTGATGCGGTGCTGGAGTTAGCAAAATGATGGAATTTGTTTATCCTCACACGCACCTGGTTGCGGGTGTGGACGAAGTTGGACGCGGTCCGCTGGTGGGTGCGGTAGTGACCGCTGCCGTGATCCTCGATCCGGCTCGCCCGATTGTCGGGCTGAACGACTCAAAAAAGCTTTCTGAAAAACGCCGCCTGGCGCTGTTCGATGAGATCAAAGAAAAAGCGCTGGCGTGGAGCTTAGGCCGCGCCGAGCCAGAAGAGATCGACACGCTGAACATTTTGCATGCCACGATGCTGGCGATGCAGCGCGCCGTTGCCGGGCTGAATATTGTCCCTGAATATGTGCTGATCGACGGAAACCGTTGTCCTGCGCTACCTATGCCATCGATGGCGGTGGTGAAGGGCGATAGCCGTGTGGCTGAAATCAGCGCAGCGTCTATCATTGCCAAAGTCACGCGCGATGCCGAAATGGCCGCGCTGGACCTCACCTTTCCCCAGTATGGCTTTGCCCAGCACAAGGGATATCCAACCGCTTTCCATTTGGAAAGACTGGCTGAACACGGCGCAACTGAACATCATCGGCGCAGTTTTGGTCCGGTGAAACGCGCACTGGGACTGGTGTCCTGAATCAATACGCAAGTAATTAAGTAACGCGGAATCTGAAGATGGCTGAACCACGTTTCGTACACCTGCGGGTGCATAGCGACTACTCCATGATTGATGGGCTGGCGAAGACCGGGCCGCTGGTAAAAAAGGCGGCCTCCCTTGGCATGCCTGCGCTGGCGATCACCGATTTCACCAACTTATGCGGTCTGGTGAAGTTCTACGGAACGGCGCACGGCTCCGGCCTGAAGCCGATTGTCGGTGCGGATTTTCACGTCCAGTGCGATCTGATTGGTGATGAGCTGACGCAGATTTCCGTGTTAGCCATGAATAACACCGGCTACCAGAACCTGACGCTGCTGATTTCCCGCGCCTACCAGCGCGGCTACGGCGCGGCGGGTCCGTGGATCGACCGCGAGTGGCTGGCAGAGCTGAACGAAGGCTTACTGCTGATCTCCGGTGGCCGCCTGGGCGATGTGGGCAAAAGCCTGCTGCGCGGCAATAGCGCATTGGTGGATCAGTGCGTTGCATTTTATGAAGAACACTTCGCGGATCGTTTCTATCTTGAGCTGATCCGCACCGGTCGTCCTGATGAAGAGAGCTATCTGCATGCGGCGGTGGCCCTTGCGGAAGAACGCGGTCTGCCCGTCGTCGCGACCAACGACGTGCGTTTCCTTGAGCCTGGCGACTTTGATGCGCACGAGATCCGCGTGGCCATCCACGATGGTTTTACTCTCGACGATCCCAAGCGTCCGCGTAACTATTCGTCGCAGCAGTACATGCGCAACGAAGACGAAATGTGTGAACTGTTTGCCGACATTCCGGAAGCGCTGGAAAACAGCGTCGAAATTGCCCGCCGTTGTAACGTCACTGTTCGTTTAGGCGAATACTTCCTGCCGCAATTCCCGACCGGTGATATGACCACCGAAGATTTCCTCGTGGTGAAATCGAAAGAGGGTCTGGAAGAGCGTCTCGAATTCCTGTTCCCGGATCCGGCCGAACGCGCCGAAAAACGCCCGGCCTACGATGAGCGCCTGGATATTGAACTCCAGGTGATTAACCAGATGGGGTTCCCCGGCTACTTCCTGATCGTTATGGAGTTTATCCAGTGGTCGAAGGATAACGGCGTGCCGGTAGGCCCTGGGCGTGGTTCCGGTGCGGGTTCACTTGTCGCCTACGCGCTCAAAATCACCGACCTCGATCCGCTGGAATTCGACCTGCTGTTTGAACGTTTCCTTAACCCGGAACGTGTTTCGATGCCCGACTTCGACGTTGACTTCTGCATGGAGAAACGCGACCAGGTGATTGAGCACGTTGCGGACATGTACGGTCGTGACGCGGTATCGCAGATCATTACCTTCGGCACGATGGCGGCGAAAGCGGTTATCCGCGACGTGGGACGCGTGCTCGGCCATCCGTACGGTTTTGTCGATCGCATCTCCAAACTGGTGCCACCCGATCCAGGTATGACGCTGGCGAAAGCCTTTGAAGCGGAACCTCAGCTGCCGGAAATCTACGAAGCTGACGAAGAGGTAAAAGCGCTGATCGACATGGCGCGAAAGCTGGAAGGTGTCACGCGTAACGCCGGTAAACACGCCGGTGGCGTGGTCATCGCGCCGACTAAAATCACTGATTTTGCCCCGCTGTATTGCGATGAATCAGGGCAACATCCGGTCACGCAGTTTGATAAGAACGACGTGGAGTACGCGGGCCTGGTGAAGTTCGACTTCCTTGGTTTGCGAACGCTCACTATCATCGACTGGGCGCTGAAAATGATCAACCCGCGCCGGGCCAAACAGGGCCTGGAGCCGATTGATATCGCCGCCATCCCGCTCGATGATAAGAAAAGCTTCGACATGCTGCAGCGCTCGGAAACCACAGCGGTATTCCAGCTTGAATCGCGCGGCATGAAAGATCTGATTAAACGTCTTCAGCCCGACTGCTTCGAAGATATGATCGCACTGGTGGCCCTGTTCCGTCCGGGCCCGTTGCAGTCAGGGATGGTTGATAACTTTATCGACCGTAAGCATGGGCGCGAAGAGATCTCTTACCCTGACGTCCAGTGGCAGCACGAGTGTCTGAAACCCGTTCTTGAGCCAACCTACGGCATTATCCTGTACCAGGAACAGGTGATGCAGATTGCTCAGGAGCTTTCCGGCTACACCCTTGGCGGCGCGGATATGCTGCGTCGTGCAATGGGTAAGAAAAAGCCGGAAGAGATGGCCAAGCAGCGCGGCACCTTTGAAGAGGGGGCGAAAAGCCGTGGCGTTGACGGTGAGCTGGCGATAAAAATCTTCGACCTGGTAGAGAAATTCGCCGGTTACGGATTTAACAAATCGCACTCTGCTGCTTACGCGCTGGTCTCGTATCAAACCCTGTGGCTGAAAGCGCACTACCCGGCAGAATTTATGGCGGCCGTAATGACCGCCGATATGGATAACACCGAGAAAGTGGTCGGCCTGGTCGACGAATGCTGGCGCATGGGGCTGAAAATCCTGCCTCCGGATATTAACGCCGGGATGTACCATTTCCACGTCAACGACGACGGTGAAATTGTCTACGGGATTGGCGCCATCAAAGGCGTAGGCGAAGGCCCAATCGAAGCCATTATCGAAGCGCGTAACAATGGCGGTTACTTCCGCGAGCTTTTCGATCTCTGTGCCCGTACCGACACCAAAAAGCTGAACCGCCGGGTGCTGGAAAAACTGATAATGTCCGGGGCGTTTGACCGCCTCGGGCCGCATCGCGCAGCGCTGATGAATTCCCTCGGCGATGCGTTGAAAGCCGCCGATCAGCACGCAAAAGCGGAAGCGATTGGTCAGGCGGATATGTTTGGCGTGCTGGCAGAAGAGCCTGAGCAAATTGAGCAATCATATGCCAACTGCCAGCCGTGGCCGGAACATACGGTGCTGGAAGGGGAGCGTGAGACGTTAGGGTTGTACCTGACGGGGCATCCGATCAACCAGTATCTGAAAGAAATTGAGCGTTATGTCGGAGGCTACAGGCTAAAAGACATGCATCCGACAGAACGTGGTAAAATGACCACGGCGGCGGGGCTCGTCATTGCTGCGCGGGTTATGGTCACCAAGCGCGGTAATCGCATCGGCATCTGTACGCTGGATGACCGTTCCGGGCGGCTGGAGGTGATGTTATTCACCGAAGCGCTGGAAAAATACCAGCATTTGCTGGAAAACGACCGCATACTTATCGTCAGCGGACAGGTCAGCTTTGATGACTTCAGCGGCGGGCTTAAAATGATGGCCCGTGAAGTGATGGATATTGACGAAGCCCGGGAAAAATATGCTCGCGGGCTTGCTATCTCGCTGACGGACAGGCAAATTGATGACCAGCTTTTAAACCGACTCCGTCAGTCTCTGGAACCCCATCGATCGGGGACCATTCCAGTACATCTCTACTATCAGAGGGCGGATGCACGCGCGCGGTTGCGCTTTGGTGCAACGTGGCGTGTCTCTCCGAGCGATCGTTTACTTAACGATCTCCGTGGCCTCATTGGTTCGGAGCAGGTGGAACTGGAGTTTGACTAATACAGGAATACTATGAGTCTGAATTTCCTTGATTTCGAACAGCCGATTGCAGAGCTGGAAGCGAAAATCGATTCTTTGACAGCGGTAAGCCGTCAGGATGAAAAACTGGATATTAACATCGACGAAGAAGTGCATCGTCTGCGTGAAAAAAGCGTAGAACTGACGCGCAAAATCTTTGCCGATCTCGGCGCATGGCAGATTGCCCAGCTGGCTCGTCATCCACAGCGCCCGTACACCCTGGATTATGTCCGCCTGGCGTTTGATGAATTTGACGAACTGGCAGGCGATCGCGCTTATGCTGACGACAAAGCCATTGTTGGCGGTATCGCACGTCTGGATGGTCGCCCGGTGATGATCATTGGTCATCAGAAAGGCCGTGAAACCAAAGAGAAAATCCGTCGTAACTTTGGGATGCCAGCGCCGGAAGGCTACCGTAAGGCCCTGCGCCTGATGGAAATGGCAGAGCGCTTTAACATGCCTATCGTGACCTTTATCGACACCCCAGGTGCATACCCAGGTGTTGGTGCAGAAGAGCGCGGTCAGTCTGAAGCTATCGCACGTAACCTGCGTGAAATGTCGCGTCTCTCCGTTCCGGTGATTTGTACCGTGATCGGTGAAGGCGGCTCCGGTGGCGCACTGGCTATCGGCGTGGGCGATAAAGTGAATATGCTGCAGTACAGCACCTATTCCGTTATCTCCCCTGAAGGCTGTGCCTCCATTCTGTGGAAGAGTGCAGACAAAGCGCCGCTGGCAGCGGAAGCAATGGGTATCATCGCACCACGCCTGAAAGAGCTGAAACTGATCGATACCGTGATCCCAGAACCACTGGGTGGCGCGCACCGTAAGCCGGAAGTGATGGCCGCTTCCCTTAAGGCGCAGCTGCTGGCTGACCTGGCCGATCTCGATGTGCTGAGCAAAGAAGACCTGCTCAACCGTCGCTATCAGCGCCTGATGAGCTACGGTTACGCGTAAGTTGCACACATAAATCTTAAAAGCCGCACACTGTTGCGGCTTTTTTTATACCTGCCGTTTACCTCGGCTATGCTTATCTAATGTTTTTCAAGGAGGTAGACCATGAACATCATTGCCATCATGGGTCCACATGGCGTCTTTTATAAAGACGAGCCCATCAAGGAGCTGGAAAAATCACTGCAGTCCCGCGGATTTCAGCTTATCTGGCCGAACAACAGCGCCGATCTGCTGAAGGTTATCGAACACAATCCACGCATCTGTGGCGTCGTTTTCGACTGGGATGAGTACGATCTGGAGCTGTGCAGCGATATCAATCAACTTAATGAATATCTGCCGCTGTACGCCTTTATCAATACCCATTCGACGATGGATGTCAGCGCTCATGATATGCGCATGGCGCTGTGGTTTTTTGAGTATGCCCTCGGCGCTGCCGACGATATTGCGACGCGCATCGAGCAATACACACATGAGTATCTCGATAACATCACGCCTCCTTTTACCCGTGCGCTGTTCAATTACGTAAAAGAGGGCAAATACACCTTCTGCACGCCGGGCCATATGGCGGGTACGGCGTATCAGAAAAGCCCCGTTGGCTGCCTGTTCTACGATTTCTTTGGCGGCAACACGTTGAAAGCGGATGTCTCGATTTCGGTCACAGAGCTGGGATCGCTGCTGGATCACACCGGCCCGCATCTGGAGGCGGAAGAGTATATTGCCCGCACCTTCGGCGCCGAACAGAGTTATATGGTGACGAACGGCACGTCGACTTCCAATAAGATTGTCGGGATGTACGCCGCCCCGGCCGGAAGTACGCTGCTGATTGATCGCAACTGCCACAAATCGCTGGCCCATCTGCTGATGATGAGCGATGTCGTCCCGCTCTGGCTGTCGCCGACGCGAAATGCGTTAGGCATCCTGGGGGGTATTCCACGCAGGGAGTTTTCCTACGCCGCCATTGAACAAAAAGTCGCATCTGTTGAAGGAGCGAGCTGGCCCATTCACGCCGTGATCACCAACTCGACTTACGACGGGCTGCTATACAACACCAACTGGATAAAGCAGACGCTGGATGTCCCCTCGATCCACTTTGATTCCGCCTGGGTTCCTTACACGAATTTCCACCCGATCTATGCGGGCAAAAGCGGAATGAGCGGTGAGCGGGTGCCGGGTAAAGTGTTCTTCGAAACCCAGTCGACGCACAAAATGCTGGCGGCGTTTTCGCAGGCATCGTTGATCCACATTAAGGGCGAATACGACGAAGAGACCTTCAACGAAGCCTTTATGATGCACACCACCACATCGCCGAGCTATCCGCTGGTGGCCTCGATTGAAACGGCAGCCGCGATGCTGAGGGGGAATCCGGGCAAACGCTTGATCAATCGTTCGGTGGAGCGAGCGCTCCATTTCCGCAAAGAGGTCCAGCGACTCAAAGACGAAGCCGACGGCTGGTTCTTTGATATCTGGCAGCCGGAGGAGATTGATGAAGCGGAGTGCTGGTCCGTCGCGCCAGGCGAGAGCTGGCATGGATTCCGCGATGCTGATGCGGATCATATGTTCCTCGATCCGGTAAAAGTCACCATTCTGACGCCGGGAATGGATGAGCAGGGGACGATGAGCGATGACGGCATTCCCGCGGCGCTGGTGGCGAAATTCCTCGATGAGCGAGGCGTGGTGGTGGAGAAAACCGGGCCGTACAATCTGCTGTTTTTGTTCAGTATCGGCATCGATAAAACCCGCGCAATGGGGCTGCTGCGAGGACTGATGGAGTTCAAACGCGCCTACGATCTCAATCTGCGGGTAAAAAATATGCTGCCGGATCTGTATGCCGAAGATCCAGATTTCTACCGCAACATGCGGATCCAGGATCTGGCTCAGGGGATCCACAAGCTGATCCGTCAGCACGATCTGCCCCGGCTGATGCTGCAGGCGTTTGACGTTTTACCTGAAATGAAACTGACGCCGCACAAAGCCTGGCAACGTCAGGTGAAAGGGGAAGTGGAAACTATCGAGCTGGAAAATCTGGTGGGGCGCATATCGGCGAATATGATCCTGCCTTATCCGCCAGGCGTTCCGCTGTTGATGCCGGGGGAGATGATTACCGAACAAAGCCGGGCAGTGCTCGATTTCCTGCTGATGCTGTGCTCGGTGGGGCGGCACTATCCCGGGTTTGAGACCGACATTCACGGGGCGAAACGCGATGAAAACGGCGGCTACTGGGTGCGAGTCTTAAAAAATAGCTGAGCCCTTGCGTGCCAGGGGGCTCGGTTGTAACGTTTACTCCTCATAAAAAGGAGAGGCTATGCTGGGTTTAAAACAGGTTCACCATATTGCGATCATTGCGACTGACTATGCCAAAAGTAAGGCATTTTATTGCGACATTCTCGGGTTCACGCTGATGAGCGAAGCGTATCGCGCCGAGCGTGATTCGTGGAAAGGTGACCTGGCGTTGAACGGGCAATATGTGATTGAGCTGTTCTCTTTTCCTTTCCCGCCAGCACGCCCGTCGCGGCCTGAAGCCTGTGGGCTTCGCCATCTGGCCTTCAGCGTAGGGGATATCGAGCAGGCGGTGCAGCATCTTGACGCGCATGGCGTGAAGTGCGAAGCCATTCGCATCGATCCCTTTACCGACAAGCGCTTTACGTTCTTCAACGATCCGGACGGTTTGCCGCTGGAGCTTTATCAGCAGTAATGCTTGCCATCCATGACAATGCTCGGTAATTTTCCGGGCATTGTCTCTCTGTGAATTCCGCTATGACCCAACCTGCGATTGCCCAGTCAGTTTCTCCTTACCGCCAGCTGCTGGTGGGCTTTAGCGGCGGCCTGGATTCAACCGTCCTGCTGCACCGACTGATGCTATGGCGCGAACAGGAAGCGGACGTGCAAATCCGCGCGATTCATATTCATCACGGGCTGAGTCCCTTTGCCGATGAGTGGGTCGCTCACTGCGAGTCGCTTTGCCTGGCCTGGAATATCCCGCTTTTGATTGAACGCGTGACGCTGTTGGATGAAGGTCTCGGGACTGAAGCTCAGGCACGGAAAGCGCGCTATGCTGCCTTTGAGAAATCACTTCTGCCCGGCGAAGCGATTGTCACGGCGCAGCATCTCGACGATCAGTGTGAAACCTTCTTATTAGCGCTCAAACGCGGCAGCGGCCCGGCAGGATTATCCGCAATGGCTGAGCGAAGTGAATTTGCCGGTACGCACTTATTACGCCCACTGCTGAGGGAAACCCGCGCTTCACTGGAGCGCTGGGCGCAGGAACATTATCTTTGCTGGATTGAAGATGAAAGCAATCAGGATGACGCCTACGACCGGAACTTCCTTCGCCTGCGCATTTTGCCCGAACTTTCTCAGCGTTGGCCGCACTTTGCCGAGGCGACGGCGAGGAGTGCGAAATTATGCGCAGAGCAGGAGAGCTTGCTGGATGAACTCCTCAGCGAGGAGCTGGAGAGCCTGATGTCGCAAGAGCGAGCGCTGCGCATTGCGCCGCTGCTGGCGATGAGTGCCGTGCGCCGTGGAGCGCTGCTGCGACGCTGGCTGGCCGGTCATGATGCCCAGATGCCCTCGCGCGACATGCTCAACCGCATCTGGGAAGAGGTCGCGCAGGCGCGCGAAGATGCCAATCCGTGCTTACGCTTTAACGATTTTGAACTGAGACGTTACAAAGAGCAGCTCTGGTGGATCAAGCATCAGCCGTCACTGGCCGATGAAATCCTTCCGTGGGGTAATATCCGTAAGCCACTGGAACTGCCGCAGGGGGCGGGCCAGGTTTGTCTTGAAGGTGCCGGGAATGTACGACTGCCGGAGGCGGGTGAAAAGGTAACGATCCGTTTTAAGGCCAGCGGGAATTTACACATTGTGGATCGTAACGGCGGGCGCAAGCTGAAAAAAATCTGGCAGGAGTGCCATATCCCGCCCTGGCTACGTGATTCCACGCCTCTGCTTTTTTATGGCGAAAACTTAATTGCGGCGGCGGGCGTGTTTATCACGCAGGAAGGCTGGGCGGAACAGGGTGTGAGTTTCGAGCGGAAAGCGTAACGGGCAGTGAGCTGCCCGTTAAAAGGAATTAGGATTCGCTCACCACGACGGTGCCGATATCCGGATGACTAAAGCTGGCAATTTTATCGAGACGAAGTTCACGCGTTGCACCTGCGTCTTCGACGACCAGATATTCAACGTTCTTACGTGATACAAGGTCACTCGCTTTTGCTTTCAGCTCCTCGCCGTCTTTTAAGGCCAGCGCCAGGATCAGGTGATTCTGGCAGGCAAGCTCGAGGTTATCGTAGTCATCACAGTTGATGGGTTGATAGGTATCATTCATTGACATAATCGCTCACCAGTAAATTCGCAGCAGCATACGCCGCTTTTTCCCTGACCGATTCTGAAAGGCTGGCGTCCGACGCCACTTCATTCAGCACTTTCAATACACAGCCCAACGCATCCGGGATATACCCCAGATCTCCGCTGGCAATTTCCGCATACCTTTTGCGAATTAACTCACAATAATTTTCCACATCCCCTCCTGCCAGCGCACTGACGTTACTGTGAGATACACTTAAGCCTACGAAGATAAACTCGGTTTAGCAAGGTGACTATACCATACTCATTCAAGCAATATCAGCGCCTTGATATTGCTGAGATTCGCCGCTGCGTAACAGCCTTTTGGCCGGAATTTCGCTACAATGGGCACCTGATTCGAATGGAGTTCTCTCATGGCGCTGAAAGCGACAATTTATAAAGCGGTAGTCAACGTAGCTGACCTTGACCGCAACCAGTTTCTCGATGCGTCGTTAACGCTGGCCCGTCACCCGTCCGAAACGCAGGAGCGCATGATGCTGCGCCTGCTGGCGTGGATTAAGTACGCCAATGAACGCCTGCAATTTACGCGTGGTTTGAGCGCTGAAGAAGAGCCGGAAGCCTGGCTGCGTAACGATCATATGGGTATCGATTTGTGGATCGAACTGGGTCTGCCGGACGAGCGTCGTATCAAAAAGGCCTGCACTCAGGCGGCTGAAGTCGCGATTTTCGCCTATAATCAACGTGCTGCGGAGATTTGGTGGCAGCAAAACCAGCGTAAATGCGCGCAGTATTCGCACCTGTCGGTATGGTATCTGGATGACGAACAGCTGGCGCAACTGACCGCATTTGCCACCCGTACGATGGCACTGCAGGCGACGATTCAGGATGGGGCAATCTGGCTGTCTGATGCTCAGAATAATCTGGAAATTCATCTGACTGCGTGGCAATCCCCGTCATGATTGTGGTGTCCCGAACCGTTACCATTCCTGATAATGAGCTGGAAATTACCGCGATCCGGGCTCAGGGTGCGGGTGGCCAGCATGTAAATAAAGCCTCAACGGCGATTCATCTGCGCTTTGACATTCGGGCCTCCAGCCTGCCAGAGTCCTATAAAGAAGCCCTGCTGGCTGCCAGCCATCATCTGATTACCAGCGATGGCGTCATCATTATTAAGGCGCAAGAGTACCGCAGCCAGGATTTGAATCGCGAAGCCGCACTTTCCCGGCTGGTGGCGGTCATACAGGAGCTTACGGCGGTGCAAAAAAGCCGCCGGGCCACGCGACCGACGCGGGCGTCGAAAGAGCGCCGATTGTCATCAAAAGCGCAGAAATCCACCGTAAAATCACTGCGTGGAAAAGTACGTCGGCCCCAGGAATAACGTACCAGGATTACATTGTTATAAGGAATTCATCGTGAATAAAGCGATATTGTCAGTGTTGGCCGCGTCCACACTGTTTGCATTAATAGGGTGTAACAACCGCGCCGAGATGCAGACTCTGCAACCGACGCACTCCGAAGAGTTGAAGCCGATGCAGCAGAGCTGGCGCGGCGTTCTGCCGTGCGCAGACTGTGAAGGTATTGAAACGACTCTGTTCCTGGAAAAGGACGGTTCATGGGTGATGAACCAGCGCTATCAGGGCGCGAAAGAGCCCTCTTCCTTTGCGTCTTATGGTAAATGGGCACGCACGGCTGAGAAGTTGGTGCTGACGGATGCTGAAGGCGAGAAAACCTATTTCCGTGCCAAAGGCGAAGGCATGGAGATGCTGGATCGAGAAGGGAATCCAATCGAGTCCCAGTTTAATTACACCCTTGCACCAGTTAAAGCAGCGCTGCCGTCCACTCCAATGGCAATGCGCGGCATGTATTTCTACATGGCGGATGCAGCGGTCTTCACCGACTGTGCCACGGGCAAAAAAGTGAGTGTCGCGAATAATGCCCAGCTGGAACGTGATTATGCCGTGGCGCGCGGGAATGACAGCAAGCCGGTACTGTTGACGGTGGACGGTCACTTCACGCTGGAGCCGAACCCGGACAGCGGTGAGATGGTCAAAACGCTGGTAACGGATAAGAATGCAAAGTTTGTGGCGGGTAAAGACTGCGACAGCAAGTAAGACTGAATCAGACGTAAAAGAAAACCCCGCCGAGGCGGGGTTTTTTATGTCTTAACCTTTGATGGCTTTCACCAGGTAATCAAGAATGTCGCCAGTCTTGATCATCTGCTTCTCGCCGCTGCGACGGTATTTATATTCAATCTCGTCGCTATCGAGGTTACGGTCGCCGATGACGACTGTGTGTGGGATACCGATCAGTTCCATATCCGCAAACATCACGCCCGGACGCTCTTTACGGTCGTCCATCAGCACTTCGATGCCCTGCGCGCGCAGTTCGCTGTACAGTTTCTCAGCCAGTTCCTGAACACGATAAGACTTATGCATGTTCATTGGCAAAATTGCTACCTGGAACGGCGCGATATTGTCTGGCCAGACGATGCCGCGCTCATCGTGGTTCTGCTCAATGGCAGCAGCCACAACGCGTGTCACACCGATACCGTAGCAACCCATGGTCAGGATCTGGTTACGACCGTCTTCACCCTGAACGGCTGCGTTCAGCGCCTGAGAGTACTTCGTCCCCAGCTGGAAGATGTGGCCTACTTCGATACCGCGTTTGATCTGAAGATGACCCTGGCCGTCCGGGCTTGGATCGCCGGCAACCACGTTACGGATATCCGCCACTTCTGGCGTCGCAGTGTCGCGATCCCAGTTGATGCCAAAGTAGTGCTTACCGTCGATGTTAGCGCCAGCAGAGAAATCGCTCATGGCGGCAACGGTACGGTCGATAACGACTGGAACCGGCAGATTAACCGGACCCAGTGAACCTGGACCTGCGTTAACCACCGCACGGATTTCCGCTTCGGTAGCAAATGTCAGCGGGCTTGCGACCTGCGGCAGTTTTTCGGCTTTCACTTCGTTCAGCTCGTGATCGCCACGAACCAGCAGGGCAACCAGCGGATACGCGCTACCTTCAACGGATTTCACCAGCAGCGTTTTCACCGTTTTCTCAATCGGCAGATTGAACTGCTCAACCAGCTCGGCGATGGTTTTCGCGTTTGGCGTGTCGACCAGTTTCATCTCTTCGGTCGCCGCTGCGCGCGGAGTGGCAGGTGCCAGCGCTTCAGCAAATTCGATGTTCGCCGCGTAGTCAGAGGTATCGGAGAAGATCACATCATCTTCGCCGCTCTGAGCCAGCACCTGGAATTCGTGAGAGGCGCTACCGCCGATTGAACCGGTATCAGCCTGTACAGCGCGGAAATCCAGACCCATACGGGAGAAGATTTTGCTGTAGGCACCGTACATCACGTCGTAAGTTTCCTGCAGGGATTCCTGTGAGGTATGGAAAGAGTAGGCATCTTTCATCAGGAATTCGCGGGAACGCATCACGCCGAAACGCGGGCGAACTTCGTCACGGAACTTGGTCTGGATTTGGAAGAAGTTCAGCGGCAGCTGTTTGTACGAGTTCAGCTCGTTACGGATCAGGTCAGTGATCACTTCTTCATGCGTTGGGCCGAGCACAAACGGACGCTCGCCGCGATCAACAAAGCGCAGCAGTTCCGGGCCGTACTGCTCCCAGCGACCACTTTCCATCCACAGGTCAGCGGGCTGAACCACAGGCATGGACACCTCGATAGCACCGGCGTTGTTCATCTCTTCACGCACGATGTTTTCGACTTTTTTCAGGACGCGCAGGCCGGTCGGCAACCAGGTGTACAACCCGGAGGCCAGCTTGCGGATCATCCCGGCGCGCAGCATCAGCTGGTGGCTGATGACTTCAGCGTCGGCAGGTGTCTCCTTCAGTGTGGAGAGCAGATATTGGCTAGTACGCATGTTGTTACGGTTCCATTTCGACGATTGGACCAGGCTGAAACGTCAGACTGACACAAAAAAAGTGGTTTAGTTTACCAGTGTGGCAAAGATGCCAAAAGAGAGGAAAAATAAAATTAGCGCTCTTCCAG